>NZ_JAVREZ010000003.1:0-742243 GCF_031845645.1 Streptomyces doebereineriae | reverse complement strand
GTTCCCCCCGGGCCCTCCGCCTCCCCGGTGAGGGCCCCGCTCCTCGGTGCCGCCGCCCACCGCGCCACCCCGCACGGCGCGTCCGCCGTCGCGTACGGCAGGAGCAGTTCACCGGCCTCGGTCCACAGCCCGGAACCCGCCAACCACCCCTCGGGCCCCGGCAGATGCTGGACCTGCCGTGCGGCCGGCCGCCACACACCCACCCAGCCGCCCATCGGGCCGTCGATCCGCAGTGCCACCCCGCAGCACTCCGGCGTCAGCACCTGCCCGGGCTGGATCGCGAACGGCGTCACCGTGCAGTCCGGCACCCGCAGGCACTCCGGGAACCGCACCGGCAACGTGCTGCCCAGCACCCCCCAGCCCAGCCGCGCGTACCCCGGAGAGGGCGCGTCCGAGGAGATCAGCAGCAGCCCGCTGTCCGGGTCGGCCAGCAGCAGCCGGTCATCGCTGCCGTCGGCGATTTGCAGCAGGGGCGACACCTGCCCGGCGCGCCCCAGATCGACCACGACCGCTTTGGTCCGCCCGCCGGCCTCCCGGTCCAGGGCCAGCATCCGCCCGGTCCGGTCCAGCCACACCCCGCCCGAGCAGCGCCCCGGGATCTCCGCGAGGTGCTCCGGGCCGAAGGCACCGCCCGCCACCAGCCACACGGCACTGGAGTGCGGGCCCACGGCGAGGGCGTACGCCTTCTCACCGCCCGGCGCCGGCGGCAGCAGCCGTAGGATCGTTTCCTCCCCCGGGCACTCGACCGCGCCCAGTGGCAGCTCGCCGGTCGTCGGGCCGGTCGGGTAGAGCAGCGAGAAGTTGTGCCGCCCGGCCGCGAACCGCCTGATCAGCACCCGTCCGTCGCCCATCGGCTGCACCTCGGTGCCAGGCTCCTCGGGCTGGTTGCCCGGCAGCGGCACCGCGTAGGGCTCCGGCCCGTCCAGCGTCCAACGCTCCGGGAACCAGGAGCCGCCGTCCTGCGCAAGACGGGCTGCGTAGGAGCCGTCGACGGTGATCACACACTCGGTCCGCGGCGTCTTCCTGTTCTCGTTCCCGTTCTCGGCGATCGCGTACTCCGTCCGCGGGGTCTGCCCGTCCTCGTTGTCGTCGTTCGCCGCCGCGGGTTCGATGGCACAGGCCGTCATCGTCCGGTCACCTCCGGCCACGAAGGTAGTTTTCGCACGCACAGGCGTGGGACGGCCGCGCTTCCCCTTCACACAAAGGGGTGGCCCAGGAACGATTCGCCTGAGGAAACCGAGGCGACTGTGCTCGCCGGGGCACGGGTTCCCGTCGACCGGCGGCACAGGTTCAGCAGGACAGACCAGGCAGGTAGCCTTTCCCCGTGCCCCGTCTGTCTGAAGTCATCGCCGCGCTGGAGAACCTGTGGCCCGCCGAGCGGGCCGAGTCCTGGGACGCGGTCGGCACCGTCGTGGGCGAACCCGACCAGGAGGTCACGCGGGTCCTCTTCGCCGTCGACCCGGTCCAGGAGATCGTCGACGAGGCGGTGAAGCTGGGCGCGGACCTGCTGGTCACCCACCACCCCCTCTATCTGCGCGGTACGACGACCGTGGCGGCCTCGCACTTCAAGGGCCGGGTCGTCCACACCCTCATCAAGAACGACATCGCGCTGCACGTCGCCCACACCAACGCGGACAGCGCCGACCCCGGCGTCTCGGACGCGCTCGCGGGCGCGCTCGACCTCCGGGTCGTAGGGCCGCTGGTGCCGGACCCGACGGACACCTCGGGGCGCCGGGGGCTGGGGCGCGTGTGCGAGGTCGACCCCCCGATGACCGTCCGCGAGCTCGCCGCGCGGGCCGCCGAGCGCCTGCCCGCCACCGCGCAGGGCATCCGCGTGGCCGGCGACCCCGAGGCCACGGTCCGCACGATCGCCGTCAGCGGCGGCTCCGGCGACAGCCTCTTCGACCAGGTCCGCGCTGCCGGCGTCGATGCCTTCCTCACCGCGGACCTACGCCACCACCCCGTATCCGAGGCGCGTGCCCACAGTCCTCTCGCGCTGCTCGACGCGGCGCACTGGGCCACCGAGTGGCCCTGGTGCGAGCTGGCCGCCGCCCAGCTCGACGAGATCTCCGACCGCCACGGCTGGGACCTGCGCGTGCACGTCTCCAGGACGGTCACCGACCCCTGGACCAGCCACTCCCCTTCACCTGGAGCCCCCAACTGAACGCCGCGCCCGCCGACCAGATCCGACTTCTCGACGTCCAGGACCTCGACGTCCGCCTCCAGCAGCTCGCCCACAAGCGCAGGTCGCTGCCCGAGCACGCCGAGATCGAGTCGCTCACCAAGGACGCCACCCAGCTGCGCGACCTCCTCGTGGCCGCCCAGACCGAGGAGAGCGACACCGCCCGCGAGCAGACCAAGGCCGAGCAGGACGTGGACCAGGTGCGCCAGCGCGCCGCCCGCGACCAGCAGCGCCTGGACTCCGGAGCCGCGACCTCGCCCAAGGACCTGGAGAACCTCCAGCGCGAGATCACCTCCCTCGCCAAGCGCCAGGGCGACCTCGAGGACATCGTCCTGGAGGTCATGGAGCGTCTGGAGTCCGCGCAGGAGCGGGTCGCCGAGCTGACCGAGCGGGTCGCCTCCGTCCAGTCGAAGATCGAGGACGCCACCGCCCGCCGGGACGCCGCCCTCGAGTCGCTGGACGGCGAGATCGCCTCGGTGACCAAGGAGCGCGAGGTCATCTCCGCCACCGTCCCCGCCGACCTGCTCAAGCTCTACGACAAGCTCCGCGCGCAGCAGGGCGGCATCGGCGCGGCCAAGCTGTACCAGCGCACCTGCCAGGGCTGCCGCCAGGAGCTGGCCATCACCGACATCAACGAGATCCGGGCGGCCGCGCCCGACACCGTGGTCCGCTGCGAGAACTGCCGCCGCATCCTGGTGCGCACGTCCGAGTCCGGCCTGTAAGGAGCAGTGGACGTGCGGGAGTTCATCGTCGAGGCCGACGGAGGCTCGCGGGGCAACCCCGGCCCCGCCGGCTACGGCTGCGTGGTGCTGGATGCGGCGACGGGGGAGACGCTGGTCGAGACCTACGAGTACCTCGGCGTCGTCACGAACAACGTCGCCGAGTACCGGGGTCTGCTGGCCGGCCTGCGTGCCGCGCACGACCTGGACCCGTCCGCCTCCGTGCACGTCCGCATGGACTCCAAGCTCGTCGTCGAGCAGATGTCGGGGCGCTGGAAGATCAAGCACCCGGACCTGAAGCCGCTCGCCCTGGAGGCGGGGCGGGTGTTCCCGCCGGGGCGGGTGACGTACGAGTGGATCCCCCGCGAGCAGAACAAGCGGGCGGATCGGCTGGCGAACGAGGCGATGGACTCGGGGGGCTCCGCGAGTTCCGTCCGGCAGCCGGCTCCTGCTGCTGAAGCTGATGCTGTCGCTGATGCCAAGGCCGAGGCCGATGTGCGGGCCGCCAAGGCGGTGGCCGCCCCCGGCTGGGCGCCGGCCGACATGGGTGCTCCGGCCACCTTCGTGCTGCTGCGCCACGGTGAGACCCCGTTGACCCCCCAGAAGCGGTTCTCGGGAAGCGGCGGTACCGATCCCGCCCTCTCCGAGATCGGCAGGGAACAGGCCGAGAGGGCCGCCGAAGCCCTGGCCGGCCGGGGCACGATCCAGCACATCCTCGCCTCGCCGCTCACCCGTACCCGGCAGACCGCCGCCGCCGTGGCGGAGCGCCTGGGCATCGAGGTCACCGTCGAGGACGGCCTGATCGAGACCGACTTCGGCGCCTGGGAGGGCCTGACCTTCGCCGAGGTGCGCGAGCGCTACCCGGACGACCTGAACACCTGGCTGTCCGACCCGGAGGCCGAACCCACCGGCGGCGGCGAGAGCTTCGCGGCCACGGCGACCCGGATCGCGGCGACCAGGGACAAGCTCGTCGCGGCGTACGCGGGCCGCACGGTCCTGCTCGTCACCCACGTCACCCCGATCAAGACGTTCGTACGTCTCGCCCTCGGCGCCCCGCCCGAGTCCCTGTTCCGCATGGAACTCTCGGCGGCCTCCCTGTCGGCGGTCGCGTACTACGCCGACGGCAACGCGAGCGTGCGGCTCCTCAACGACACGTCACACCTGCGCCCGTAGCGTTTTCAGCCCGGCGGCCTCGCGGGCCAGCGCCTCCACCCGCCCCCAGTCCCGCGCGGCGATCGCATCCGCCGGAAGCATCCAAGTCCCGCCCACACAGCCGACGTTGGGCAGGGAAAGGTAGTCGGGCGCGTTGGCGGAACCTATGCCCCCCGTCGGACAGAACCGCGCCTGCGGCAACGGCCCGGCGAGCGATTTCAGATACGCCGTACCTCCGGCGGCCTCGGCCGGGAAGAACTTCATCTCCGTGACGCCGCGCTCCAGCAGCGCCACGACCTCCGAGGTGGTCGACACCCCGGGCAGGAACGGCACCCCGGACCCGCGCATCGCCTCCAGGAGTACGTCCGTCCAGCCCGGGCTGACGAGAAAGCGCGCACCGGCGGCCACCGAGTCCTTCACCTGCTGCGGCGTGATGACGGTCCCCGCACCCACCACCGCGTCCGGCACCTCCTCCGCGATCGCCCGGATCGCGTCCAACGCGGCCGGCGTTCGCAGCGTCACCTCGATCGCGGGCAGCCCGCCGGCGACCAGCGCGCGGGCGAGCGGTACGGCGTCGGACGCGTCCTCAATGACGACGACCGGCACGACGGGGGCAAGGTCCAGGAGCGAGGGGGCCATGGCGTCATCCTGCCCCCGGTGTGCAGCATGCGCAAAGGGTGTTGCACATGTTGCAATCTAATGTCTGGGGGCAGTCTTGGGGGCGCTCAGTGAACCTCGTCCACCAGCACATCCAGCGTCCAGGCCGCCCCCGCCTTTGCGGGCGCCTCGGCCTCCACCTCGTACCCCAGCCCCCGCAGCGCCTCCACCAGCTCGGCGGGGTCCGTGGGCGCGATCCCCGCCGACAGCAGACTGCGCACCATCCGCCCCTTGGTCGCCTTGTTGAAGTGGCTGACGACCTTCCGCGTCGGCGCGTGCAGCACCCGCACGGTCGCCGTCCGCCCCGCGACCTCACCCTTGGGCTTCCACGCGGCCGCGTAGGCGGAGGACCGCAGATCGAGCACGAGCCCGTCCCCCGCGGCCTCGGTGAGCACGGAGGCCATAGGCGCACGCCAGTGCGCGCCCAGCGCTCCGAGCCCCGGCAGCTTCACCCCCATCGAGCAGCGGTACGACGGAATCCGGTCCGTCACCCGGACCGCTCCCCACAGCCCCGAGAACACGAGCAGCGAACGCGCGGCACGCTTCTTCGCAGCCGCGTCCAGGGAGGCCAGGTCGAGGGCGTCGTAGAGCACGCCTGTGTAGATCTGCCCGGCCGGCCGGGCCCCCGCCGTCCTGAGCTCGGTGTTCTTCGCGATCTCGCCGCGCAGTCCCTCGCTCAGCCCGAGCACCTCGCGGGCCTTCTCCTCGTCCCCGGCGCACAGCTCGACGAGTTCCTCGAGGATCGCCGCACGGGCCTCGGTGAGCCCCGGCAACGACAGCGTCTCCAGCTTCAGCGGGGCGCCACGACCGGAGGACGCCTTGCCTTCGGAGGGAGGCAGCAGGACAAGCACGGGATCGATCTCCTTCGGTTGAGCTCCGAGACAGCGTACGGCGTGCCCCTAGGTGGTCCCGGTCCTACGCTCGCTGTATGCCCCGTCGCCGCATACGCGTGACCGACGCCCTCTTCAGGAGCGCCTTCACGGCCCTGCGCACCGAACTCGGCGTGCCGTCGGATTTCCCGCCCGAGGTGACGGCCGAGGCGGAACGGCCGCCTCTCCTGAAGGCGTACGACGACGCCACCGACATCCCCCTCTTCACCATCGACCCACCCGGCTCCACCGACCTCGACCAGGCGATGCACCTGTCCCGGCGGGGCACCGGCTACCGCGTCCGGTACGCCATCGCCGACGTCGCCGCCTTCGTCGTACCCGGATCGGCGCTGGACGCGGAGACCCACCGGCGCGTGCTGACCCTGTACTTCCCGGACACGCGCATTTCGTTGCATCCGCCGGTACTGAGCGAGGGCGCCGCGAGCCTCCTCCCGGACCAGGTCCGCCCGGCCGCCCTCTGGACGATCGACCTCGACGCGGACGGCCGTACGACCGCCGCCGACGTCCGCCGCGCCCTCGTCCGCAGCCGGGCCAGGCTCGACTACGAGGGCGTGCAGAAGGGGATCGACTCGGGCGCCGCCGAGGAGCCACTTTTCTTGCTCAAGGAGGTCGGTGAGCTCCGGGAACGGCTGGAGGTGGAGCGCGGCGGTATCTCGCTGAACGTGCCGGAGCAGGAGATAGTCCAGGTTGACGGCACGTACGAACTGACGTACCGCGCCGGGGTTCCCGTCGACGGTTGGAACGCCCAGATCTCCCTGCTGACCGGCATGGCGGCGGCCGACCTGATGCTCGCGTACGGCACGGGCGTCCTCCGCACCCTGCCCGCCGCCCCGGACGGCGCGGTGGGACGGCTGCGCCGTACCGCCCACGCCCTGCACATCGACTGGCCGCACCATGTGTCGTACGCGGCGCTGGTGCGTTCCCTGGACCCGCGGATCCCCCACCACGCGGCCTTCCTCCAGGAGTGCACGACCCTGCTGCGCGGCGCCGGCTACACGGTCTTCCGGGACGGGGTGCTGCCGGCCATCACCACGCATGCGGCCGTGGCGTCCCCCTACGCCCACTGCACGGCCCCGCTGAGGCGGTTGGCCGACCGGTACGCCTCGGAGATCTGCCTGGCGGCGGTGGCGGGGTCGGCCGTACCGGACTGGGTGCTCGCGGCCTTCGAGGCGCTGCCTCGCGAGATGGCCGCGGGCGGTCGACTCGCCGCGACGGCCGAACGGGAGTGCGTCGACATCGTCGAGGCGGCGCTGCTGAAGGACCGGGTGGGAGAGGTGTTCGACGGCTGCGTGGTGGACGTGGAGGAACGCCGACCGGCCGTCGGGACCGTGCAGTTGGAGACACCGGCGGTGATCGGACGGGTGGAGGGGGCGGGGCTTGAGCTGGGGGAGCGGTTGAGGGTTCGGCTGACGGAGGCGGATCCGGTGAGTGGGGGAGGGGCGAGGGTGCGGTTCGCGCCTGCGTGACCGCGTGCGCTGGAGCACCCCTTGACGGCTAACGCCGTTAGCCATACTGTTCTGGCTAACGACGTTAGCCGAGCTTGTCGGAGGGGATCATGAGCACTGTCGCCACAGCCACAGTCCACGCCCAGGGTGTGGGTCGGGGTGGTCGCGTCTTCACTGTCGTCCGCCGTACGGCCTGGCTCGCGGGGGCGCTGTTCTGGTCCGCGTTCTCGGTCCTGGAGGCCGTCAACCACGGCTGGCTCGCGGGCACCCTCGCCCTCACCTTCTTCGTCGTCCCGGACCTGACCTTCCTGGTCGCCCTCGACGAGGCGCCCGGGATGGCGAAGGGCCAGTTGCCGCCGCGGGCGGTGCCGTACTACAACGCGATGCACCGGGCTCTGGTCCCGCTGGCGCTGATGGCTCTGTACACGGTCGGCCCGGTCACCGCGCCGGCGCTCTTCGCGGCCCTGTGCGGCTGGCTCGCCCACATCTCGTACGATCGCGCCTTCGGTTACGGACTGCGGACGAAGGAGGGCTTCCAGCGTGGCTGACCGTGAAGCTGGGAGGACGGCCGCTGTCGCCGACGGTGAACGGGGGAGGACGACCGCCGACCGTGAACCGGGGAAGGGGGCCGCTGCCGCCGACCGTCTCACCCCCCGCGCCCGTGAGATCGTGACGGCCGCGCGCGCGTTGCTGGAGGAGTCCGGCCCCACCGCCCTCACCCTGCGGGCCCTCGCCGACCGCCTAGGCATCAAGGCGCCCTCCCTCTACAAGCACTTCCCGGACAAGCAGGCCGTGGAGGTCGAACTGATCGCGCAGATGCTGGAGGAGTCGGCGGAGGCGCTGGAGTCGGCCGAAGAACGATCCCCCGGCTCCCTGCAGGCCCTGGCCGAGGCCTACCGGACGTACGCCCTGGCCCACCCCCACCTCTACTGCCTCAGCACCGAACGCCCCCTCCCGCGCCCCGCCCTCCCCGCGGGCCTGGAGGACCGCGCCGCGATGCCGCTGATGCGGGCCTGCGACGGCGACCTGAACCTGGCCCGCTCGGTCTGGGCCTTTGCCCACGGCATGGTGATCCTGGAGATCCACGGCAGGTTTCCGGACGACGCGGACCTGAACGCGGCATGGAAGAGGGGCCTGAAGTCGTTGCACCCTTAGCGGTGCACGGGGGTGGTGGACGGGGGTACGGGAATGAGCGCACGGGAACAGGCTCTGTGGACCAGGGCACGGCTGGGCCGCTGCGGCCCCCCGCTGGACCTCCTGACCGCCCGCTTCGACCGCCACGTCTACGCCTCACACACGCACGAGCAGTTCAGCATCGGCATCTGCGTCGGCGGCTCCGAGGTCATCGACTACCGGGGCGACCACCTCCGCCCGGGCCCGGGCTCGATCGTCGTACTGGCCCCAGGCGAAATGCACACAGGCCGTCCCGCAGCCTCCGTCGGCGGCTACGCCTACCGCGCCCTGTACCCCGACCCTGCCCTCCTCACCGAAGGCACCCTCGGCGGCGGCCTCCCGTACTTCCGCGAACCCCTCCTCGACGACCCCGAACTCGCCACCGCCCTCAGTCGCGCCCACGCCGAACTGAGCGCCTGCCCCGACCCGTTGGAGGCGGAGTCCCGCCTCCCGTGGCTGCTGACGGCCCTCGCCCGCCGCCACTCCACGGCCCGCGCGACGAACGACACGGTGCCGGGCGCCGCACACATCGCCCACGCGGTACGGGACCGCCTGGCCGACGACCTCCTGGAGCCCCCCTCCCTCGCCGAACTCGCCACCGCTTTGGGCCTGTCCCGCTACCAACTCCTCCGAGCCTTCCGTACGACGATGGGGATCCCCCCGTACGCCTGGCTGGCGCAGCACCGGGTACACCGGGCCCGCGGACTACTGGAATCCGGACTCAAGCCGGCCGAGGTCGCGGGCCTGGTGGGCTTCGCCGACCAGGCGCACCTGACCCGCTGGTTCCGGCGGGTCCTCGGGGTCACCCCGGCGGCGTACCGCAACAGCGTTCAAGACGGCCGCCGCTGACGTGGCGAACATGGCCGCATGACTGCACGCGGCTGGTTCCTGTTCTCCCTGATGGGAGTGGTCTGGGGCATTCCATACCTGCTGATCAAGGTGGCGGTGGATGCCCCGCTGTCCCCGTCGATGGTGGTGTTCACGCGCTGCGCGCTGGGTGCGGCCTTGCTCCTGCCCTTCGCGATACGGCAGGGCGGCCTGCCCGCCACCGTTCGCACCCACTGGCGCCCGATGCTGGCCTTCGCGTGCATCGAGATCATCGGCCCCTGGTGGACCTTGACCGACGCGGAACGCCACCTGTCCAGCTCGACAGCAGGCCTGCTGATCGCGGGCGTCCCGATCGTAGGAGTGGCCCTGGCCCGCTTCTTCGGCGAAACGGAGAGGCTGGGAGTGCGGCGCGTCGCCGGGCTCGGCCTGGGCCTGGCCGGCGTAGGAGTCCTCACGGTCCCGCACCTGACAGGCGGCGACGCCCGCTCCCTGGCCGAGGTGCTGATAACGGTGATCGGCTACGCGACGGCCCCGTTGATCGCCGCGCGCTACCTCAAGGCTGTCCCGACCCTCCAGCTCATCGCCCCCTGCCTGGCCCTCGCGGCCCTGGTCTACGCCCCGGCGGCGGCAATGACCTGGCCGTCGGCGATGCCCTCCCCCTCGGTCCTGATCGCGCTGGCCACCCTGGGCGTGGTCTGCACCGCGGTCGCCTTCGTGGCCTTCCTGGAGCTGATCAAGGAGGCCGGCCCGACCAGGGCAACCGTCTTCACGTACGTCAACCCGGCGGTAGCGGTGGCAGCGGGCGCGATCTTCCTGTCCGAGCCACTGACGGCGACCATCCTGGCGGCCTTCACCCTGATCCTTGCGGGCTCGGTACTGGCGACCGCCTCGGGTCAGGGGGCCGCCACCCGCCCGGTAACATGGTCGACACGGCAGACGAGCCGGGCGGACGGCCGCGTGAAGTCCCCTCTTGGAGGGCTTCCCGAGGAACGTCCGGGCTCCACAGGGCAGGGTGATGGCTAACGGCCACCCGGGGTGACCCGCGGGAAAGTGCCACAGAAAACAAACCGCCGGGGACTTCGGTCCTCGGTAAGGGTGAAACGGCGGTGTAAGAGACCACCAGTGCCCAGGGCGACCTGAGCAGCTAGGTAAACCCCACCCGGAGCAAGGTCAAAAGGAGCGCGGTAACACGCACTCTGCGGGGACGTTCGAGGGCTGCCCGCCCGAGTCCCCGGGTAGACCGCACGAGACCGGCGGCAACGCCGGTCCTAGATGGATGGCCGTCGCTGAGGGATTCGCGAGAACCCCTCAGAACAGAACCCGGCGTACAGCCCGACTCGTCTGCCGCCACCTGCGGCTTTGCCTGGTAAAGGGCCTCTGACCTGCGACGGAGGCCCTTTCCGATCTTTCAGGGGCTTGCCGCGTCAGGTGGCGAAAAGTCCCTCGAAAGTCCCCCGGGCAGCACTGGAAGTCCCTGAAAGGTCCCTGGAGCGGAGGGGTGAGGGACGCCTCTGAGGCGGTACGTCTACGCGCCAGCGATAGGCGCGGTCGTCGCGACGCAGATCGACCAGATGCAGGTGATCGACTGGAACACCAGTCCGACTCGGCTGCCCTCCGCGGTCCGGAAGATACGGATGTCAGAGCGCGTCGACCGCGCTCACCCTCCAGCCGTCGGACGTACGGGTCAGCGTCATCCGCACCCGGTTCAGGTCCACGCGGGAGCCCGAGACCTGGGTGCTCGTGGTCACCTGGTTGACGAAGAGGAGGACGACGGCGCGGTCCGCCGAGGCCGAGATCACGGAGGCTGCCGGGGAGCCGCCGGTGGGAGCCGCCACCGTCGCCTTCACCACCCCGTGGTATTTCCTGGCCGTCGGGCCGACCACCGCCGTGGTGGTCTTCGCGTACTCGTCGCGGAAGTGGCCGGTGAGCCGGGCGCGGGCCGCGGCGAAGTCGCGGTCCAGGTGACGGTAGTCGTACGACAGCACGACGGGCGCCGCCTGCCGCGCGGCCGCGAGCGCCTGTCCCCGGGCCTGTTCGGCCCGCGCCCCCTCCCGGTACCGCCATCCGAGCAAGGCGGCCGCGACCAGGCCCGCCACGAGCAGGACGCACAGGGTCGTGGTGAGCAGGCGCCGCCGACCGTGCCGCGTTGGCGCAGCGGGGCCGCCGGGTTCGCCCTCCCGCTGCGGCGCGTCCTCCTCGAAGGACTCCGGCGAGGGCTCGGGCGGGTCGTCCCAGCCGTTCTCGCCCTTGGGCTCGATGAGCACGGTGCGTCCGACTTCCGACGCCTCCGGCCGCCCCGGGGTCTCCTTGTCGGTGGCCGCCGGGTCCGGTTCGCGGTGGCCGCGCTCCGCGCGCTTGGCCGCCGCGCGGGCGGCTGCGGTCATGGTGCGCCCGGTGCCGGATCCGGAACCGGAGCCGCGGCTTCGGGTGGTCGTCTTCGTCACGGTCTTGCTCCTCAAGTACTCATGGGGCGTGCGGCGGTCGGGGCGCGGTCAGCCGACCCGCGGTCAGCCGACGAACTCGACGTCGGAGGTCAGCCAGCGGCCGTCCCGGTGCACCAGGTCGAGCTGCAGCCGATAGGTGCGCGCCTCGCCCTTGGGCGCGGCGATGTTGGTCACCCTGCTGTCGGCGACCACCAGGACGCGGGCCGAGTGCTCGTCGGACCGGACGATGCCCGCCTCCAGAACCTGGCCCTCGGAGACCGACTTGTTCTGGGCGACCAGCTGCGTCAGCTCCTCCGTCTGCGCGGCGAACTGCTTCTTGAAGTCGCCGGTGGCGCTCTCGATGACGTTCGCGCTGTCCCGGTCGTAGTGCCGGTAGTCGAGCGAGGTGAAGTTCAGCGCCGACTGGCGGGCAGCGGCCAGGAGGTCCTGGCGCCGCTGCTCCGCCTCGCGCTGGTTGTAGAGCCCGAAGCTCAGCCAGATCGTCAGTGCGGTGGTGAGGACGGTCGCCACGACCAGCCCCACCGACCAGGCTCTGCCCGTCCCTCTGCCCGACAGGGCACCTCTCATGGTCCTGCTCATGCCATCGGTCCGACTAGCAGCCATTGCCACGACTCCCCTCCGAACATCGCCTGTTGACCGCCCGTCGAGCCGATCTCGACGGGCCTTCCGTCCGGGCCGGTTGTGGTGCCGGTCTCCGGGTCGTACGGCGTGACGTACGCCGCCTGGTTCGCACCGCCGGACGTGGTCGACGTGCCGGGGGCGTTCTGTGCGCCCCGCACCGACGTCTTGCTTCCGAGCGGGGCGGTGCAGCGTGCGTCGGTGTTCGCCTCGCGCGTGCTGGTGTCCGAGGGATCACGCCGTGTTGTCCCGTATCCCTGGGTGCATGGCGGCGGGTCGTCGGCGTTCACCACCAGGCCGAAGTGGGTGGTGCCGTCGCCCGGGACGACTGTGTAGCTGCCCGCGACCAGCGCCGGGAAGGTGACCAGGGACTGCTCCACGCCGGGCAGTCGGGCCAGCGTGACCTGGCCGCCGCTGATCAGGTTGGCCAGCAGGACCGACAGGCGTGGGCCGGTGGATTTCAGCAGAGAGTTCACCTGTTGTGCGGCCGGCGTCGCGTTGCCGATCAGTTTGCGCAGGTCCCCGTCGCTCGATTTCAGCTGTGCGCTGAGCGCCGCCAGATCGTGCGCGAACGACTTGATGGACGAGCCCTGGTCGGCCTGTGTCCTGAGGACCTTTCGCGAGTCCTCGATCAGCGAGATCGTCTGGGGGAGTGACTCGGAGGCCGACTCCACGAGCGCGTTGCCCGAGTCCACCAGCCGGCTCAGGTTCGGGCCGGTGCCCGAGAATGCCTTGCCCAGCTCGTCGACGGTGATGCGTAGATCGTCCTTGCCGACGGAGTTCACCAGTCCGTCCAGGCTGAGGACCAAGTCCGTCGTTGCCAGCGGCACGCGGGTGCTGCCGCGCGGGATGGCGCTGCCGTCGAGGAGATACGGGCCATGCGAAGTTCGCGGCTGTAGATCTACGTATTGCTCGCCCACCGCCGAGCGGTTCGCCACGACGGCCAGGGTGTCCGCCGGGATGCGCGGCGCGCCGTCCTTGATGTCGAGGGCGACCGAGACGCCGTCGGAGCCGGTCAGCCGCAGTGCGCCGACGCGGCCCACCGGCACCCCACGGTAGGTGACCTCGGCGCCGGGGAAGATGCCCCCGGAGTCGGCGAAGTCCGCCCGCACGGTGTAGCCGCCGCCCAGGACGTCGTCCGCCAGGCCCGTGTACTCGGCGCCGACATACGAGACCCCGACGGCGGTGACGGTGGCGAAGGCGAGCAACTGGGCCTTGACCGTACGTGTGATCACGGCTGAACCCCCTTCAGCATCAGCTCTGCGAGCGCGAGGTCGATCCCCTCGGGCAGCTCTCCTCGGGTGGTGTAGCTGCTGGTGCACACCGGCGGGCACAACGGACCGCCGCCGCCCGACGGGGCCGACGGGGCCGAGGGGGACGACGGCAGGCTCGGTGTGCTGGGCAGCGCGGTGGGGGTCGGGACGGCCGGCAGGTCCGGGAGGTCGGGTATATCGGGGGTCTCGGGCTGCTTGGAATCGCCGTTCCCCTCCCCGGACTTGCCGGACCCGCCCGTCAAGTTCCCGTACAGGTCGGACAGATCGAGGTCGGCCGTGATGTCGAGGTTGACGTAGTCACCCCTGACGGCGTCCACCGCGTTGCGCGGGAACGGGTAAGTGGTCAGCAGCTCCAGGGAGTTGGGCAGATCGTCACCCGCCTTGTTCAGCTGCTTCAGGATCGGCCGCAGCTGTTTGAGGTTCGCGACCGTGTCGTCGTGCGAGGCCATGACCACCTTGCTGCCCGTCTTGCCCAGCTTCGACAGGGCAGTGAGCATCTTTGTCAGATCGCGCCGCTGGTCGGCAAGGACCTTCAGCGCGGGCGGCATCGCATCGACGGCCTGGGCGATCGTCTTCTTCTCCTTCCCGAGCCGCCCCGCGAGCCGGTCGACGGCCTTGAGGGCGCGAACGATGTCCTCGCGCTGGTCGTCCAGACCGCCGATGAACGTGTTCAGCTCCTTGAGCAGCGACCTGACCCGGTTCTCCCGGCCGTTCAGAGCCTTGTTCAGCTCCACGGTGATCGTCTTGAGCTGGGCCACTCCGCCGCCGTTGAGCAGCGCCGACAGCGCGGACAGCACCTCCTCGATCTCCGGGTTGCGGCCGCTGCGGGACAGCGGGACACGGTCGCCGTCGCCGAGCCGGCCCACGGGGGCCGTGCCGGACGGGGCGGAGAGCGCGACGTACTTCTCGCCGAGCATGCTGGTCTGCCGCAGCTCCGCGACCGCGTTGGCGGGCAGCTTCACCGAGTCGGCGACCCGCAGCCGTACGCGCGCGTGCCAGCCGTCCAGCTGCACCTTCTCGACCGCGCCCACGGTGACGTTGTTGACCTTAACCGCCGACTGGGGCACCAGGTCGAGGACGTCGCGGAACTCGACGGTGACGTGGTAAGCGTGGCCGTCGGCGGCGGCTCCACCGGGCAGCTGGACGTCGTACCAACCGTTGAACTCGCACCCGGACAACAGCAGCGTTCCGACCGCGGCCCACGCGAGGGCCCCGACTCCGCGCAGTGCGCTCATGCGCTCGCCCCCAGAATTCCGCCGAGTGTCCGGTCGACCGTTCCTGTCACCGCGGAGCCCTGAGGCACCTTCGGCAGGGAGTCGAAGAGATCCTTCAGCTCCTCGCAGTCGGGGTTCCTGCCGCCCTCGTCGCCGGTCGTCTTCAGCACGGAGCACAGCAGCGAGGCCGGATCCTGCGCCTGCTGGGCGTTGTTGCGGGTGTCGAGGGTGCCCGCGGACGGGTTGTACGCGTTGTTCAGGTTCGACAGACCAGTGGGAGCGACCGCCAACAACTCGTCCAGTGCGGCCCGTTGGGTGACGAGCACCTTGGTCACCTTGCTCAGGCCCTGCACGTTCGAGGTCAGCGATTTCTTGTTGTTCTTCACGAAGTCCGACACGTCGCCGAGCGCCGTCCCCAGGTTCTTGAGCGCGTCCGCGAGGTCCTCGCGCTCGCCCGCGAGCTGCCCGGCGACCTCGGCGAGGCTGGTGTTGAACGACCGCACGCTCTTGTCGTCGGCGGCCAGCGCCGCCGTGAACACCTGCAGATTCCGGACCGTGCCGAAGAGGTCCTTGCGGCCGTCGGACAGCGTGGTGACGGCCTGCGAGAGGTCTTCGACCGTCTGGTTGAGGTTCTCGCCCTGGCCGTCGAGGTTGTCCGCACTCACTCCGAGAAGCCGCGACAGCGAGCCGTCCTTGTTGGCGCCCTCGGGGCCGAGCGCGTCGGCTGTCGTGTGCAGACTGTCGAAGATGCGGTCCAGCTCGACCGGCACGGCGGTCCGCGTCTCGGGGATGACGGCGCCGTTTTGGAGCACCGGGCCCTTTCGGTACACCGGCAGCAGCTGCAGGTAACGGTCGCTGACCACCGAGGAGTTGATGATCGCGGCCTTCGCGTCCGCCGGGACCTTGCGGCCTTCGTCGTACGCCAGCTCCACCCGCACCCGGTCGCCCTCCGGCGTGATCTTCTCGACCTCGCCGATCCGGACGCCGAGGACGCGGACGTCCGAGCCGGGGTAGATGCCGACGGTGCGCGGGAAGTACGCGGTGACGTGCACGGACTCGGAGCGCGGCCACAGCACGTAGGTGAGCGCGACGGCGAGGGCGAGTGCGGTGACCACGGCCACGCGCCTCTTCAGGTTCTTCACTGCGCGCCTCCCGTCCGCGGCACCACCGGAGCGGCGACCAGGTTCTGGACGTAGCTGTCGAACCAGCGGCCGTTGCCGACGGCGTTGGTGAAGACCCGGACGTACGGCGCGAGCAGCTTGACGCTCCGGTCGAGGCTGGACTGATTCCGTTCGAGCATCTGCACCACGCGGTTCAGGCCCTTGAGTGCGGGCCCGATCTCCTTTTCGTTGTCCGCGACCAGGCCGGAGAGCTCGATGCCGAGCATGGCCGAGCTCTTCAGCAGCTTGTGGATCGCCTCGCGCCGCATGCTGATCTCCTTGAACAGCTTGTCGCCGTCCTTGACCAGCGCGGAGAAGTCCTCGGAGTGCTCGGCCAGCACGCCCGTGACTCCGTTCGCGTGGTCGAGGAGTTCACCCAGCGCCTTGTCGCGCGAGGCGACCGTCCGGGAGATCTTCGACAGGCCCTTGATGGACGCCCGTACCTCGGCGGGCGAGTCCTGGAAGGTGGTGGAGATGGTGTCCAGGGCCTTCGCCAACTGGTCGGTGTCCACCTTCTCCGTCGTCGTGGTGAGATCGCTGAACGCCTGCACGACGTCGTACGCCGGAACCGTCCTCGTCAGCGGTATCTCACTGCCGGGCCTCAGCTGTCCCGGTCCCTTGGGGTGCAGCGCGAGGTACTTCGCGCCGAGGATCGTCTTGACCCGGATCGAGGCGCCGGTCTCGGTACCGAACCCCGGATCGTCCTTGATCTTGAAGGTGACCCTGACATGATCACCGTCCAGATCGACGTCCTCGACCTTGCCGACCTTGACGCCGGCGATCCGCACCTCGTCGCCGGGCTTGAGGCCGCCCGCCTCCGAGAAGGCCGCGCTGTACGTCTCGCCGCCGCCGATCAGCGGCAGGCTGTCGGCGTTGAACGCGGCCACGGTCAGCAGCCCGAGGATGGTGAGGCCGACGGCTCCGATCACCACGGGGTTGCGGTCGCGGAACGGTGTCAGGCGTGGGCGGCGTATCCGTATGCGGGGCAGCTTGGGCGGGTCGACGCGAACTTCGACCAGGGGGTCGGGGCGGCGGGGGCGTGGTGCCCGGCGCGGCAGGAGCCGTAGTTTCGGGAGCTTCGGTGGGTCGATGCGGACCTTGACCAGCGGCTCCGGGCGGCGCTTGCGGGTCCTGCGCGGAAGGAAGTGCTTCGTCATGCGCCGCACCTCGCCCTCGCCACGTGCAGCTCCGGTGTGAGCACCTGCTTCGTCTTCGGCAGCACGATCCGGCCGTCGAAGTCGCAGAGGTAGAAGTTGAACCAGGAGCCGTAGGACGCCGTCCCCGTCAGCGCGTTGAGCTTGTTCGGCAGCCGCTTCAGGACGCCCTCCACGGTGTTCTCGTTCTTGTTGAGCGTTCCGGTGAGATCGGTCAGCTCTGCGATGTCGTCCTTCAGGGGCGGACGTGCGTCCTTGAGCAGCCCCGCGGTGGCGTCCGTCAAGTCGCCGATGCCCACCAGCGACTGTCCGATGGGCTTGCGGTCGGCGGACAGCCCCGAGATCACCCGACGCAGCTGCTTGAGGAGCCCGGAGAAGCGGGCGCCACGCTTGTCCAGCGTCTCCAGCACGGTGTTGAGGTTGTCGATCACCGACCCGATCAGCTTGTCGCGGCCGGCCAGGGTCGTGGTGAGCGAAGCCGTGTGCACGAGCAGGCTGTTGACGGTGCCGCCCTCACCCTGGAGAGTCCGGATGATCTCGGTGGCGAGCTGGTTGACGTCCTGCGGGCTGAGCGCGGCGAACAGTGGCTTGAAGCCGTTCAGCAGCGCGTTGAGGTCCAGCGCGGGCTGCGTGCGCGACAGAGGGATCGCGGCGCCTGGCCTCAGCAGGGTGCCGTCTCCCGCGCCCTCGGTCAGGGCGACGTAGCGCTGTCCGACCAGGTTCCGGTAGCGGATGACCGCGCCGGTGCTGTTCAGCAGCGGACGCTCCGCGCTGACGGTGAAGGTGACCTCCGCCAGCGTCCGGTCCTTGATCCGGATGCCCTCGACCTCGCCGACCCGCACCCCGGCCACCCGGATGTCGTCGCCCTTCTCCAGGCCCGTCACATCGCTGAACACCGCGCGATACGTGTGCTCGGGGGTGAGGGAGATGTTGACGATGGTGGCGGCGAGCAGGGCGGTCGCCAGGATTGTCACCAGGGCGAAGAGGCTGAACTTGATCAGCGGGGCGGCGGCCTGCCGGGCTCCTGACGTCCTCATGCGACGCTCACCGCCGTTCCGCGCGCCATCGGTCCGAACAGCAGGGTCGCGACCGGCGGCACCTCGTCGGCGGGTACGCCCATGACGGGCGCCACGAGCGAGCCGACGGAGCGCTGCTCCGCCCGGGTGGCGGAGACGCCGACCGGACCGGACGAACTGCCCTTCGCCGAACCGTCGTTGAGGTGGACCCCGGGGGCGGGCACCGGGGGATGGGGCAGGTCGCGGCAGTCGGGCCCCGACCGGTCGTCGTAGCGGGGATACTCACCGGGTTCGTACGCCCCTTGCCGGCGGACGACTTCGAGCGTGATGTGCATCTTGCCGCCGCGGAACGCCTGCTCGGAGGCCTGTTCCTCATGGACCAGGCCGGCGAGAAGGCAGGGGTACTCGGGCGAGTAGCGGGCGAAGAGGGCGAGCGTGGGGCGGGAGACCCGGCCCAGGGTGATCAGCCGGTCACCGTTCGCGTCGAGGAAGTCGTCCGCGGTGGCCGCGGCGGTGGCCGTCGTGGTGAGCGCGGCCGCGAGCCGGTCCCGCTGCTCGACGATGGTGCGGCTGGTGGTGACGGTGTTGCGCAGGATCTCCATCAGGTTGGGAGCCGCGTCGCCGTACACCTCGGCGACGTCGGCCAGGCGTGCGAAGTCCTCGGTGAGGGAGGGCAGGTGAGGATTGAGCCGGTGCAGATAGTCCCCCACGCGCGTGAGGTTGGCGCCGATCCGGTCGCCGCGCCCTTCGAGGGCGGTGGCGAACGCGGAGAGCGTGGCGTTGAGCTTGCCGGGCTGCACGGTCCGCAGCAGCGGCAGCAGGTCGTTCATCAGCTGCTGGAGCTCGATGCCGACGCGGGTGCGGTCCTGGGTGATGACGTCCCCCGCGCGGATGGGCCTGGCCGAGGGGCGCGCGGGCGCGACCAGGTCGACGTACTTCTCGCCGAACAGCGTCTTGGGCAGCAGGCGCGCGTGCACGTCGGACGGGATGTGCGTGACGTACTCCGGCTTGAGCGCGATGTCGAGCGTCGCCTTCGTCCCGTCGGCGTGCACCGCGCGCACCTCGCCGACCAGCAGTCCTCGCAGCTTGACGTCGGCGCGGGGATCGAGCTGGTTGCCGAGGCTGTCGGCCTCCAGCTCGATCCGTACGGCCGGGGTGAACACCTGCTGGTACACGGCGACCGACAGCGACAGCAGCAGCGCGAGCACGGCGAGGAACACGACGCCGTACAACCGCAGTCTCAGCACCCTCATTCGGCTCACCCCGCAATCCGTACGGTTGTGTTGGCGCCCCAGATCGCGAGCGACAGGAAGAAGTCCAGGACGTTGATCGCGACGATCGAGGTGCGCACGGCGCGGCCCACGGCGACGCCGACGCCGGCCGGGCCGCCGCTCGCGTAGTAGCCGTAGAAGCAGTGCACCAGGATGATCAGGACGGCGAAGACGAGCACCTTCCCGAAGGACCACAGCACGTCGACCGGCGGCAGGTACTGCTGGAAGTAGTGGTCGTAGGTGCCCGCCGACTGCCCGTAGTAGCCGGTGGTGATGGTGCGGGCGGCGAAGTACGAGGACAGCAGCCCGACCACGTACAGCGGGATCACCGCGACGAAACCGGCGATCATCCGGGTCGTCACCAGGAACGGCAGCGAGGGGACGCCCATGACTTCGAGGGCGTCCGTCTCCTCGCTGATCCGCATCGCGCCCAGCTGCGCCGTGAACCCGGCGCCCACCGTGGCGGACAGCGCGAGCCCGGCCACCAGCGGGGCGATCTCCCGGGTGTTGAAGTACGCCGAGAGGAACGCCACGAAGTTGGAGGTGCCGAGCTGGTTGAGCGCGGCATACCCCTGCAGGCCCACCTCCGTGCCGGTGAAGAACGACAGGAAGGCGATGACGCCGACCGTGCCGCCCACGACGGCGAGGGCGCCGCGCCCGAAACTCACCTCGGCGAGCAGCCGCAGGATCTCCTTCTTGTAGCGGCGCAGGGTGCGGCCCGTCCAGGCCAACGAGCGGCCGTAGAAGGAGAGTTGGGCGCCCAGCTCTTCGAGGGAACGGAGTGGGTGGTCGAGGAGTCCTTGAGGTCGTATCCGTCGCATCGGCTAACCCCTCTGCGGGACGACTTGGAAGTACACCGCGGTCATCACGAAGTTCGTTACGAACAGCAACATGAAGGTGATCACCACCGACTGGTTCACCGCGTCGCCCACACCCTTCGGACCGCCCTTCGCGGTGAGTCCCTTGTACGAGGCGACGATCGCGGCGATCGCACCGAACACCAGCGCCTTGATCTCCGCCGCCCACAGGTCGGAGAGCTGGGCGAGCGTGGTGAAGGAGGCGAGATAGGCGCCGGGTGTGCCGTTCTGCAGGACGACGTTGAAGAAGTAGCCGCCCGCGACGCCGACCACCGAGACCAGGCCGTTGAGCAGCACCGCCACCACCATCGACGCAAGGACCCGCGGAACGACCAGCCGGTGGATGGGGTCGATGCCCAGCACCTGCATCGCGTCGATCTCCTCGCGGATCTTCCGGGCCCCGAGGTCCGCGCAGATCGCCGTGCCGCCGGCGCCCGCGATCAGCAAGGCGGTGACGATCGGTGAGGCCTCCCGCAACACCGCAAGGACCGAGGCGGCTCCGGAGAAGGACTGGGCGCCCAGCTGCCGGGTCAGGCTGCCGATCTGCAGCGCGATGACCGCGCCGAAGGGGATGGACACGAGGGCCGTCGGCAGGATCGTGACGCTCGCGACGAACCAGGCCTGCTGGATGAACTCCCGTGCCTGGAAGGGCCGTCGGGGGATGGTCCGGACGACGTCCAGCGCCAACGCGAAGAGGTTCCCGGATTGTCTGAGGGCTCCGGTCGGTGACAGCCTCATGCGCCGGTCACCGCCTTTTGGCGCAGCTCGGCCTCGCGTCTCGCGATCGCCTCCCAGCGGGGTGGCCTGGTGATGCCTGGTCCCGGCAGCAGGCGGGGAGTCAGAGCCTGGCTGCCGGGAGATTTTGTGTGCGCTCCGTCGCCGAGCTGGGCCAGCTCCTGCTCGACCTGCGCGGCGTCCTTCTCCTCGGCCATCCCTATGGGGCCCTGCATCCGGCCGTTCAGGAACTGCCGTACGACGGGCTCGTCGCTGGTCAGCAGCTTCTCGCGGGGGCCGAACATGATCAGCTCACGGCGGAACAACAGCCCGATGTTGTCCGGCACCTGGCGGGCCGAGGCGATGTCATGGGTGACGATCAGGAAGGTCGCATTGATCTGTGCGTTGAGGTCGACGATCAGCTGGTTGAGATAGGCGACGCGTACGGGGTCGAGGCCGGAGTCGGGTTCGTCGAAGAGGATGATCTCGGGGTCGAGGACCAGGGCTCGGGCGAGACCGGCCCGCTTTCGCATGCCGCCGGAGATCTCGCCGGGCAGCTTCCCCTCCGAACCGATCAGCCCGACCATGTCCATCTTCTCCAGCACGATGCGCCGGATCTGGCTCTCGGACTTACGGGTGTGCTCCCGCAGCGGAAAAGCGATGTTGTCGTACAGGCTCATCGAGCCGAACAGCGCGCCGTCCTGGAACAGCACCCCGAACAGCTTCCGCACCTCGTACAGGTCGCGCTCGCGCAGCTTGGTGACGTCCCGGCCCGCGACCTTCACGGAACCCCGCTCCGGCTTCAGCAGTCCGACGAGCGTCTTGAGAAACACCGATTTGCCCGTGCCCGAGGGGCCGAGCATGACCGATACCTCCCCGGCGGGCAGCGTCAGCGAGACGTCCTGCCAGATGACCTGGTGACCGAAGGACTTGGTCAGCCCTTCCACACAGATCTCGACACCCATCCAGTCCACCCTTCGGCCGTGGAGCAGCTTCGACATCTGCTCTACGGGGAGGGGCGGGGCGTCCGTCGCGACGGAGGCGGTTTTTTTTCGGGGGTCTTGCGGCCGGGGTTCCGGCGGCTCGGCGGCCGCGCTTTTTCCGCTGGTTCTACGGCAGTGCTCTTCCGGCGGTGCTAGGGCAGTGCTCTTCCAGCGGTGCTATGGCAGCGCGGTCGGGGTCGGTACGTCGGCCGGGGCGGGGGGCGTGGCGGGAGCCTTCGGGAGGGACGGAAGCGTCGTCGGGACCGTGGACGTGGCCGGCAGATCGGGGAGGCCGGACACGCTAGGCAGGTCGGACACGCCGGGGACGTCGGGGACGGACGGCACTGGTGACAGCGAGGCATCCGGAAGCGGTGGCACCGACAGAGGCAGCAGCGACCGGTCGTGATCGCCGGGCGGCACCGCCGGCGTCGCTGCGGGAGACGTCGAGGCGGCCGAGAGATCACGGGCGTTCGGGGCGGCGACCCGGCTGACGCTGTCGGGCCCGGTCTCCGTGGTCGCCTGGGCCATGCGGGACACGGAGGGACGGGGAGCTGTGCCCTGCCCGTCCCCGTCGTGGACGTACGGCAACACGAACCCCGCCACCACCAGGCTCGCGGCCGTCGAGGTCACCACCACGGCCTGCGCGTGTCCGCCCGCGCGCAGCCTGCCGCGCCCCCACAGGAACAGGGCGAGCCCCAGCGTTCCGGCCAGCGAGTTGCGCAGCGTGCGCCGGGCCCGGGCGAGCAGCGACTCGACGGTGCGATAGCTCAGCCCCATGCGCACGGCGACCTGGCCGACGTCGAGGTCCTCGGACTTCAGCCGGAGTGCCTCGGCCTGGCGCGCGGGCAGTTCCCCGCTGCGCACGGCCAGCCACCTGGCCTCGGCCCGGTCGCACACCGCCTCCTCGACGGGCACCGGACCCGGCGCGGCGAGTGTGGGGCTGCGGTGTACCTCGGTCTCACGGTTGACCTGGCGGTATCGATCGACGCACAGCCGCATGGTCACGGTCGTCAGCCAGCCGCCGAGGCGCTCGTCGTCCAGGTCGGGGCGCTCCGCGGCGCGCAGCATCGCCTCGTGCACCGCGTCCTCGGCGTCCTCCGGGCTCATCGACCTGCGCCGGGCCACCTTGAGCAGTTGCTCGCGGTGACTCCACATGCGCTGCCAACGGTCGTGGGCCGCCTGTATCTCAGCAGGCATGTCCGGCATGTCCGTCGCCATGAGGGCCCCTTTGCGCTCACCCGCCGGTCCTGTGCCGTCCGGCGGGTGGCGACATTACCGCCCAGTATCCGCGGTTGGGGAGGGGGAGGAGGCCATCAAATCCAGATTGTTGCTGGTCAGCGGACCGTCGCTGGGCAGCAGATCGTCGCCGGGCAGCTCGATGTCCGTGCCGGGCGGAGGGAGTTGGGGCTCCTCGGTCCTCTCGGCCCCGCCCGCCGGACGTGACCTGGTGGGGGCCGGCGAGTCAGGCGCGGACGGAGTCCGGGACGGGGAGGCGCTGGGGGAGGGGGACGATGTCGGCTCCGGCGTGGGTTTCGGCCGCGACGGCTCGGGGCGTGTCGACGCCTTCGCGGAGCTGTCCGGCACCACCCGGTGCCCCTCCAGGAAGTACGCGTACCAGGCACTGACCGTGCGCAAATAGTCCTGCGAGTGGTTGTAACCGAGGACCGCCCGGTCCAGTTCGGCCGGGTCGGAGAGGTCTCGCCCGCCCGCACACAGGTAGCGCCCGGCGGCGAGCGCCGCGTCGAAGACGTTGTCCGGGTCGGCCCGCCCGTCGCCGTTGCCGTCCGTGCCCCAGCGGACCCAGGTCGACGGGATGAACTGCATCGGTCCGACCGCCCGGTCGTAGGCCGGGTCCCCGTCGTACGCGCCTCCGTCGGTGTCCCGCACGACGGCGAAGAGGCCGCCGTCCAGTCGCGGCCCGAGGATCGGCGCCACGGTCGTACCGTCCGCCGTCACCCGACCGCCACGCGCCTGCCCGGACTCCACCTGGCCGATCGCGGCCAGCAACTGCCACCGCAGCCGGCAGCCGGGCGCGGTGCGCGCGAGCTCTGCCTCGGCCTGCCGGTAGGCGGCGAACACGCTCACCGGCAGCGCGGCGCCCGCCACCGACGCCCCGCCCTTGCGTTTCCGGGTCCGCAGCGGCGGGAGCTCGGTGCGGTACCGGGTGTCGCCCGACACGCTCGGCCCGTGCTCGGCGGGCGCCTGCCGCGGGGGTACGGAGGCCCGTGCCGGAAGCGCCGCCGGCGCCTGTGACGCGGTCAGAGCCGCCATGGTCGCCGCCGCGATCGCCGTACCCCTGGCGCCTCTGACTCTGTGCCCTGCCACGTCGTGCTCCCCTCCCGGTGAACTGATGTCGTCTGCTCTACGTGCCAGGGCGGCGGGTCCGTCGCACGGAGCGGGGCGATTTCAGGAAACGGGGTCCGCACGCACGTCCGTCAAGATCTCCCCGAGCGGCCGGGGCGGCGCGCTCGCGATGGCGGACCCGGCGAGACGCGCGGGTGCCGGCATGAGGGCTTCGCGGTGTCAGGCCAGCGGTTCCGGGCAGGTCGCGAGCGGCCTGCGGAGTTCGAGGCGGCGACTGGCGTGCCGGGGCGAGGCGGCGACCGGCGTGCGGGGATGAGGACGCGACTGGCGTGCAGGGGCACGACCGGTCTGCGGGGCGGAGTGGCTGCAAGCGACCGAGCGGCATGCGAACTGCTTGACCGGGCTGCAAGCCGCAGCCCGGCTTGCTCGATGAGTTCCTCGGCCGCCCCTCCTTGGTCGCGGATCCCCTGGACTGCCGGTACCTGTCCTCGAAGCCGAGCCTGTTCCGGCCGGTGTGCACGCGATGGGCACGGTCTCTGGTCACGCGCAACGGCCGCGCAGCTCAGCGGCCGCTTTCACATGCCTTGCAGCTGTCCCCGGCGTACAGCCCGACTCGTCTGCCGCTCTTTGTTTCCCTAGGTCAGAGCCGCGTTCTGCGGTTTGGTCGGGGGGTGGCGGATGGCAGGACAGGACCTTCTCTCCGCTTCCAGCCAGGCGTGAACGAGGAGCGGACCACGCGCAGGACACGGCACAGCAGGGCCCCGGGTAGGCGGCCTTATCCGCAGCGATGACCTGGTGGACCTCGCTCACCGGTCGCCCGTCCTTTGGGACGAAGAGGTCGTGGGTTCACATCCCGTCATCCCGACGCTGAAATACCGGGTCAGAGGCCTGATCCCCATCGCGGCTCGGGCCCCTGAGTGAGACTGGAGACCGCCGTCTGCTTCGGCCTGAGTCAGAGTTCTCCGGAGATGACGCCCCAGCGGAAGGCAGCCCACTCCGAGGCTGTGAAGCGGAGGGGCTCGCGGCTGGGGTTCTTGGAGTCACGGACGGCCCTTGCGCCGTAGGGGAGTTCTGCGACCTCGACGCAGTCGTGTTCCGCGCCGCTGGCGGATGCTTTCCGCCATATCGCCTCGGTGAGGTCGTACGCGTACAGCTCAGCCCTGGGGTCGTTCACTTCCGGTGGCCCTCTTCCAGCTCGGCGATTCTCGCGAGCGAGTCCTCCACGGGAAGCGCTGTCGCGCGGATGCGTTCGAAGGCCTTGGCGAAGGGCGTCGCGTCGTCGCCCTCAACGTATGTCGCGCCGCTGAGGTTTTCCAAGAGCACTACGGAGGGCATCGGTTGGGGGAAGCCAGTCAGGGTGAAGCCGCCCACGACGCCGGGGTGCGCGGTGGAGTCCAGCGGCATCAACTGCACGGTGACGTTGGGCATCTCCGAAACGTCGAGCAGCCGCCGGAGCTGCTCACGCATGATCGCGGGGCGTACGGCGAAGCGCTGGTGCAGTGCTGCCTCGTGGACGATGGTCCACAGCTCTGGAGCTGTGCCCGGGCGGGAGAGGACGGACTGACGGGCTATCCGTACCTCAGTCAGGGCAGCCACCTCTTCCGGTGTGCGTGACGTCGTCACGCCAGCGATCGTCTCTCGCGCGTAGGCGGCTGTCTGCAACAGGCCTGGTACGACCAGCGGGGACCAGGTGTAGATCGTCTCGGCGTCTGATTCGAGGGAGATGTAGTCGGCGTACGAAGGCGAGACGATCGCGCTGTACGTCTGCCACCAGCCTTTCTTTCCAGCGTCCCGAGCGAGGTCGCTCAGTGCGTCCCTTACCTGTGCGTCTTCCACGCCGTAGACCGACAGCAGGGAACCAACGTCTGCTGGGCTGATCGACTGGGTGGCGCCCTCGATCTTCGAGAGCTTCGGTGCCCTCCAGCCCATGGCGCCGGCAGCGGCCTCGAGTGTCATGCCGGCGTCACTGCGAAGGCGCCGCAGGCTCGCGCCCAGTCGGCGGCGTCGAACGGTCGGAACGAGTGGTGAGTTGGGCATGTGGGGAGTCTGGCAACGCCTTCGCGTGGATCGCACAGCGTAGCGAGAACTTCACTCCTTCGGGTTGGAAGTTTTCTACCTGAGGGGGAAAGTTGTGCTTGGGGCTGAAGCTGGGGCAGTCCCGTCAACCAACCCGGAGGCCAAGCGACATGCACCCCACTCCGCCCCTCGTTGCTCACCCAGCGCTCCTCGGTACCACCGCACACGCATCACCACTCACCCCACCGACCCTCGGTTTTTACCTCCGTCCTCGCCCCCACGGCTTCGCCGCTCACATTTGCGCTTCACCCCAGAATCTCTGCGCTGTACGGCAGTTGGCCCGCGCCGAACTGTTGGCTCAGGGCATCGAGGACGAGGCCGTCGACTCTGCGCAACTCGTCCTCTCAGAGCTCGTCGGCAACTCGGTACGTGCCTACGGCGATTACGTACCGCTCGTAGTCGAGGTGTACGTGACGGCGCACGGCGTCGCGGTGAACGTTCATGACCCGGACCCCGGCGCGCTGCCGATGCGCCGGGCAACGCCGCTCGATAGCGCGGAAGCAGAAGGCGGACGTGGGCTGGGCCTAGTCGAGCTGCTTGCGCCGGGATGGGACGTGCGGAGGTCGGCGATTGGGAAGCAGGTGCGTTGCCGGGTGCCCGCCGAACCTGGGTGGGACTGAAGGCCCTACCCATGTTCTGGCCGCATGAGGGCGTCGTCCGGAAGTGCACCGCCTCGTATGAGACGGCATCGACACCGGACGAACCTCACGGGGAGCCAGCGATCACGCAATCCCGGCGCCACCGGCTGAGCACCTCCCGCGCACACCGAACTACACGAGTTCCGGCACCTCGGCCCGCGATGCCGGATGAATGAGGGACCGCAGTTTCTCGCGTGTCTCCGCATCCGTCGAGTAGAGGATTGTCCCGACCATTCCCCGGGTCAGGAGCACCTTGTACGTGTTGCGGATGAGGCGGTCGACGTCGTCGTCCGGTGTGGCCTTCGTGAAAGACGGGTCCTTCGACGCCGAGCGGTCCACTACCCAGCGGTCCGTTCGCCAGACCAGGTCGGGGCCGATGATCACGCCGGACCAGTCGTACTCGAATCCCTGCGCGGTGTAGACGCAGCCGACCTGGCCGAAGCCGGCCGGGTCGGTGGCCCAGAGGGGTGCGGGTGGTGCGCCGAGGGCGGAGCGGTCGCCGTAGAGGTTCCAGGGGCGGGACCATTGGCCGATCACGACATCTTCGGGGAGTGTCGTCATGTCGGGTGTGATCTTCGTGGTCCACTTCCAGCAGTAGCCGGCCGACATGCGGGCGCCGTAGCCCTCCTCCCGGCGCGCGACGAGGAAGTCCTCCAGCTCCTGAGGGGTCTCGGCGGTCAGTAGCTGCAGCTTGCCGTCGGGCTCCCACTGGCTGGGCGTGCCGCCGTCGAGGCCGAGCAGGTCGATGACCCACTTCTCGTACGCGTCGCTCCCGCCGCACCTGAACTGGCCGTCCAGTTCCACCACCGTGCAGTCGAGGCCCTCTGCGGCGGCGGCCCGTTCGATCTCCTGCCTGGTCCCCATCTCGCCGGGTCGCACCACTTGGTGCTGGTCGAGCAGGAACACGGGGACCCGGGCCGCGTCGATCAGTTCCGCCACCTGGGGGCGTCCGGTGCGGAGTGCCGCCTTGGTGTAGCGGTTGGCGGAGGTCTTCCGCAGACGGTGGGCCTCGTCGCAGATCAGCACGTCGAGGTCGTTGGGCTCGGCGTCCATGAAGCTGTTGAAGTACATGAACAGCTGCTGCACTTCACGCTTCTTGTGCCCTGCGACCCTGCGCATCGTCTTGGTGAACGACGCCGATCCAGTCGCGTGCAGCGCGGGTACTCCGCGGCGGTACAGCTCACCCAGGACCGACAACGCGATGACGCTCTTGCCGGATCCGGGACCGCCGGTCACCACGATCACCTGCTTGTGGTTGCCGCGCTTGGCCTTGCGGACGGCGGACATCACCTTCTCGTACGCGACCCGCTGCTCGGCGATGAGCACGAACTGCTCGCGGTCGCGGATCTCGGCTGCCGCGACGGACATCAGCTGCTTCGACGGCCGCACCTTGGCGTCGAGCAGTACGTCGGCCACGTGTGCGCCGGGCTTCGCGGCGAGCCGCGAGCGCAGGAAGTCAAGGAAGGCGCCGCGCTGTTCTCCGGTGTACATCCGCCCGTACTGGCTCTCCTCGACGTTCCTCAGTCCCGCGATCTGGAACTCGGTCGCGTTGTGTAGGAACGCCACGCCGGCCAGCGAGTTGGGCATCCGCTCCAACGCACCGTTGAACGACTGCAGATACTCGCAGTAGCCCCGTACCTGCTCGATCGGGTTGAGGACGGGCTGAGCGTACGCGTCGATCCGGCACAGCAGCGGCTCGTCCTCCTCCGGGTAGGCCGCGCTCCACTGCTTGAGTTCCACGACGACGTACGACGGTTCGCCTGTGGTCGGATGCACGCCGGCGAGTACGGCGTCCGCGCGCTTGCTGGTCAGGGGAAGGCTGTACTCGACGAGGACCTCAACATCGTCGAGCCCGGCCTCGATGAGCGCGTTGACGAGGGCGGGGAGGCTGCGCTCCCAGGACCGTATCTCCGCCTGTGCGGGCCTTCGGCCGTGCTGGTGACGGAAGTTCTCGGTCAGATGCAGCGCCAGCGACCCTTCGAGGAGGCGGGCGGCCACGGACGCCGCGGACTCACGGAACAGCAAGAAAAAGCCCCCATGCAGCACGAAGAAGACTCGTGCGGGTGGGGGCATGTCCTGCGGAGTCCGCCAAGTAGGCGGATCAGGAAGCCCGTCGGGCCGCTGAGATGTTGCTCGCCATCCTAGGTGAGCGAGTCGATCACGGGGAGGGGGCGGGGGAGGGGTCGGTCAGGTGGAGTCTCGCTCGCCGAGCGCCGCCCGTAGCCAGTCAGCGACCCCGTGTCCAGGCTAGTGCGCTCAGGCCGTGCCCCGCTCCTCCCAGCGGCCCTGGAACCACGCCAGGGTCTCGGCGAGCAGTTCGCGGTTGCGGTCCTTCTCCAGCACTGACAGACGGAAGTTGGGGCGCAGCTCCAGCTTGCCCTCCGGGATGTCTACGTCCTCCAATTCGTTGAGCCGGGTGAGGAGTTCGGCGCGCAGTGCTCGGTCGGTGAACGGTTCGCGGGCGGCCAGGTACTGGAACACCACCTCCGCCGTGCCGCCCCGTCCACCGCCCGGGTAGAGCGTCAGCGGCCAGATGCCGCGGCCCGGCGCGCCCGCCTCCCCGAGCATGAGGAACGCGCTCGTCATGACCTGGCCCGCCCCGTGCCCGATCCAGCCGCCGAGCTTCTCCCATCGGGCGAAGAGGGCGCGCACCGCCTCGACCGTCTCGGGGGAGTCGTCCGCCGCGAGCTGGCGGAAGAACCGGTCGGCGCGCGTCTCCTCGCCCTGGCTGCTGCCCGGCGTCCGCTGTGCGGTGTCCTCGCTCTCAGCCCGGTCGTCGTCGTCAGTGACCAGCAGCGCGAGGTCGTCGGCGGTGAGGCGCTGGACCGGATCGGCGGATCCGGTCACTGTGAACCGGATGCCGTCGGCCGTCAGCAGGGAACGGACGTCGCCGCCCTCGTCCTCAGATGCCCAGCGGAATCCCTCGGAGACCCTGCCCTCGGAGGTGAGCACCCGGTACGCGTTGGCCACCCCCGGTGTTGCCGCCAGGTGGTTGCCCACAGCCTGGGCTCCGGAGCCGAGGAACGCGGCGAGATCCCCGTACGACGTCCACATGCCGTGGGGGAGTGCCGCGAGCACCTGGTGAGCCAGGTGCCAGTCCCGGCTGCGCTCGGCGCGGCCGACTCCGCGCAGAGGGGCCGGCCACAACGCGACCGCACGGTCGGCGAGTTCGTCGGCGCGCGCGAAGATCTCCTTCGCGCCCCACCGTTCGGTGGCGGCGATGCGACGGTTCATCTCCAGGTGGCTGCCGTGGAGCAGGCCCTGTTTGCGCTCGAAGGGGTGGTTCGACAGCTCCGAATTGACCGCGGTGAGCGTCAGGTTGCCGAGGGTGTGCTGCAGCCCGGAGTGCAGGTCCTTCACGCGCTCTCCGTCGGCCACATCCTCGCCCAGCATCTGTAGCCACTCGTCGCCGGGCGACTGCGGCATGACGTGCTCGATGGTGAGCTGCGCGGCGGCGAAGTCCACCGGCTCCGGATGCTCGTAGCTCTCCTCCAGTCGCTGTAGCACCATCTTGCGCTGCTGCGGCCGTCCGAACTGGTAGAAGGGTGCCTTCCGGATCTTCTCGCGCAGCTGGTCGTCGGTGGGCCAGAACCGGTTGTCGGCGGAGAGCAACTGGTGCAGTCCGTCGGCGACGGGCACGTCGAGTGGGAGCTGCCCGGGAACGGCCTGGAAGATCCTGTTGAGGTTGTTGGGCGGCACCCGGCAGATCATCCGGCGCACTAGGAAGCTCTCGATGTACGACATCGCACGGGCCGCGTCCGAGGAGTCGAGGTCCCCCCGCTCGCGCCGGTCGAGCAGCAGCATCAGCGCGGGATAGGTGACCTGCGCCTGCCAGGCGTCCAAGCGGTGCAGTTGGGCGCGGACCGATGTGTCCGGCTCCTCCTCGGGGTGCAGCAGGCGGCGGAAGAGAGCGGCACTGCGGTGCAACTCCCCGATGTAGGCCTCGATGTCCTCCTCGCTCGCCCTGCCGCGCTCGAAGCGTTGCTGCTGAGCCGCGTAGAGGTCTTGGCGGCGCACCCGGTCGTCGCCGTCGAGGACCAGTTGCAGCCACATGAGCTGTTCCAGCTCTTCGTTGCTCAAGCTGGCCTGCAGCGGCAGCCAGTAGGTCTCGTAGACATGCTCACCGCGGGTGGGCAGCTTCATGAACAGGTAGTTGCGCAGCAGGTCCGCCTGGCTGAGCTTGAGTCCGGTGTTGTTCAGGGACTCGAAGATGCGGTGCACGTTGTCGCCGCGCTCGGCGGTCACCGTCACCAGCGTCAACCGGGAGGTGATGGCCTGCTCGATGCGGAACACGTCCTGCGGGGCGGCGGGATCGGCCGCCTCGACCAGCTTGCGGCGGAAGAAGGAGTAGGCAGCTGCGACACCGCCGCCGGCGGCCTGTTCCGTGAGCGGGCCACGGACGTGCGCGGCGAACTGCGACCGGTCCGCCTGGGTCGGCAGCAGCCGGAAGTGGTCGCTGCCGTTCTGCCACTTGTTGATCAGGTACTGCTCGTCGATGCGCTCGGCGTCGCGCGGCTTGGCGTCCCTGACGTGATCGCGGATCGCGGCCAGGGCGAGGGAGAGTGTGGTCAGCCTCTGCTGGCCGTCGACGACAAGCCAGCGAGGGAACGTCGCATCGTTCTGCGGCGACGGCGCGAGGACGACGGACCCCAGGAAATGCGTGTTCGCCCTCTCTCCGCGCTCGATCAACTCGGCCTGCTCCAGGATGTCGCTCCACAGCTGTTTGAGCTGCTTCTCCGTCCAGGAGTACGTCCGCTGGTAGAGCGGCACTTGGAACTGCTGGGCCCTCCCCTGCACGAGATCGGCGAACAGCGTCTCCTTCGCCTGCATCGTGGTCCCCCCTTGGCAGTTGATGCGGTCGTGGCACGTGGGAACGACCATAGGGCTTCCCGCTTACAGTCACGGCAATGCTTCAGTTCTCGTCCAACACGCGCACCACAGCGCGTAGGCGCCATGCTGACCGGAAGACCAGTACGAGGTGCTCTGGCTGCTCGTCGAGGGCATCGACCCGACGACATCTCACTACGGCGCGTGGCCGTCGTACGGGGCCGGCTGCGCACCGTCACCAAGGTGCCGGGGCCGGCGCCGTCCGCACGCATACGACCTCGGGAGCGATTGAGTTCGGGGCGCCGCCGACCTCCAGCAGCGACCGGCCCACCGTCACCATGGGGTGCTCAGCCGAGGTGGCCGCTGATGAGATCGGAAACGGCTCACATGAGGCCGACGGCGGCATCCCGGGCCGAAGAGCTTGCTGGTCCAGTCCGATAGAAGCCCACGTGGCCGACGGGTGCCGCTCGCTCAGCCTTCCGCGTCGCGTTCCTCCTCGTCCCCGCGCCGGCGGCGCGCTCGCTCGGCGATCCCGCTGGAGAGCCTGCTCGTAGTCGATCTTGCCCGGTCGAGGGTCTCGTTGCCGAGGCTTCTGGCGGCTCCGACGCCCTTCGCTCCTGTTTCAAACGCCTTGTCCCTCACCTCCGCCGCCGCGGCCGCCCAGCGTCTCGTCTCCGAAGACTGACGACCGGACTCGATACCGAGCCGCTCGCGGAAGTCATGAACGCCCGCCACGACCTGGTTGCTCGACTGGACCACGGCCGGGGACTTGGTCGGGTGCAGCAGCACCTTCGCGTTGGCCTCGTCGGCGGCCGCGTTCATCCGGGTCACCAGGCGCTCGGTGCTCCGGGCGATGAGCTCCAACCGATTCCGCCGGGCGATCCGGATCCCGTTGCGATGCCGGTCCAGCTCCTCCGGAGCCGCGTCCAGCACCCGGTCGAGTTCGAGCACGGCCATCGCGTCCTGGAGCTGGAAGCAACGTGCGAGGACGGCGAGCCACTGCCTGGCCTTGGACTCGGCTTCCTCGGCTGCCGTGGCGAGCTCACCGATCTTGGCCTTGCGCTCCATTTTCTCCGCGAGCGCGTCGAGCCGGCGGAGTGTGTACACCTGGGTCGTTGCGATCGTCTCTGACGTGTTCTGCACCTTCGACCAGGTGATCTCGGAGACTCGACCCACCTGCTCCCGGATGGTCATGGCCTCCTCGATCACGAACTCTGCTCCGACCATCTTCGCCAACTCGGCGTCCTCCTGGGCGCGGAGCACGTCGTCGACCTTCTCGTCGATCGTGGCGAGATAGTCGGTGATCTCGTCCATGGCCTGCTGCATCGCGAGCTGCGCCATGACCGCCGCGACATTGGCCAGAACCGCCGGGTTGGCCCGAAGCGGTCCCGGCCCCTTCGCGAACTCGACAAATCCCTTGATCTGGCCGCTGTCCCCTTTCAGTACACCTGTGCTGAGACCCGTCGGGGAACTCTCTCTCAGCCCGTACTTGTCGACACGCCGCGCGGACTCCTTGGTCAACTTCACCCAGCGACCTGACCCGGCGGCGATATCGGAACCTGCCTGCGCGGCTCCGGCCGCGTTGCCGAGGGCGGATCGGAACCGTCGCGGTTCGAGGTCCTTCGAGGACAGCCCCTCAGAGACGAGGAAGCGTTCGACCGTCGCTTGATTCCCGATGACCGCTAGGCCATCGCCGTCCCTGATCAGCTGAATCTCGTCATCCATGGTCACTCCCTTTCGGGTCGCGGCCCGGACCGGGGTGCTCTCCTCTCCTCGGTCCGGGCCGTGTAGGCGTGCTGCGCGTCAGGCTGCCGGGTGGCGGGGGCCGTGGCCCGGGGGCGGGGTGAGGGGCGAGGCGTAGGTCTCGCCGTCCACAAGGGGCTTCTCCAGGCTCAGGCCAGCGGTGGCCATGCGGTCGTGCTCGGTTAGCACCAGCCGCTTGGTGCGGTACTCGCCGTCCATGGCGATCTCGTTGTTTTTCAGACTGCCCGACTCCGACTGGAAGGTCTTCGGAATGTAGCTGGTGTCCTCGGCCGAGATGCCTTACAGGTGGAAGAAGTACGCGTCCAACTCGCCGCGCAACTGGGCTTCACCGTCCCACGCGAAGACATTGCCCTCCATGTCGACCATATCCGCGGCCGTCCTCACTCCGGGACGACAGCGCTGAACGAGCCCACGGACTGCCCCGCGGCAATCTCGTTGACCAGTGCGCGCATCACCGCGTCGACCCGCTCCGGCGCGGCGCACCTTTCGAGGAACTTGCGTACGTGTCTGCGCGCGAGCCCCGAAGGCTCGGTGCAATCGGCCAGCTTGACACAATGACGCCGTACTGGCGTCCGCCTGCAGAGGCGCTCTTCGTCCACCGCGTCCATCGCCGCTTCTCGTTTCCGCTTGGCACTGGATCGCTCAGCCTCCCCGCGCCTGTGCCGCGGCGGTACGCCGCGCCTCCGCCGCTTCGCGCGCCGCCGGACGGTGGACGAACGGCGTGCTGACGGCGTACCGCCGCCGACTGCCCCCGGCGAGGCTCTTCGTCGAGGCGTCGGTCCTCGACGTCTTGGCTCACCTGGCTGGAGGTAACGCGAATGAGCAACGGCGCGAGGCAGACCGCAGCGCCCTGACCTGGTCTGATGGCTGGTCAGCGCCCATTGTCATGTTTAGCTACCGCTAACCCTCCTATCTGAGGATTCGCGAGCGCCCCCGCCGGTCCCCGTTGAAACTCGCACGAAACAAGCCCTTGCCCCCGACTTAAAACGACGGTTAGTTTAACCGCCATTCGAAGCCCGACCTGATCACCCGGGCGTCTCCACGGCGTGTGCATGCTTCAAGGAAGGGCAGTGCCATGACGCTTGACAGGGCGCAGTTTTCGCGTCGGGGTTTTCTGGGTCTCGGAGTCGCGGCGGGGGTCATCACGCTCACGGCGTGCGGATCCGGCGCCGGGTCGAGTGATGACCCGCTGGTGATGACCGTGTGGGGTGGGGAGACCGACCGGGCGACGTACCAGAAGCGCATCAACCTCCTCGTCAAGAAGTACCCCGAGCTGAAGGTCAAGCTCCAGCTGATCCCGTCGGAGTCGTACGCGCAGAAGGTGCAGACGATGATCGCGGGCGGCAAGGGCCCGGACATCATGCAGGTCGCCGAGAACGTCAACGTCTACTCCAGCAAGAACCAGCTCCGGCCGCTCGACGACCTCGCCAAGAGCGCGGGGCTGGACCTGACGCAGCGGTTCGGGACGATCGGGTCGCTCTACTCGTACGAGGACAAGCTCTACGCGATACCGGACCGGTCCGGCGCGATGATCGTCTACTACAACAAGACCCTCTTCGAGAAGAAGGGCATCAAGGCTCCTACCGCCGAGTGGACTTGGGACGACACCCTCGATGCCTTCAAGGAGTTGACGGAGAAGGGCAAGACCTGGGGCTACGGAGGCGCCGGCTGGTGGCCGCAGTGGTGGAGCATGGCGTACCAGAACGGTGGCGCCATCATCGACGCCAACGGGAAGCCGACGGCGGACAGCGACGAGGTCGTCGAGGCGCTGCAGTGGGTCGGTGACCTGACCTTCAAGCACGGCGTGGTGCCGACGAAGGCGCAGTACGCCGACATGGGCACGGACGTCGGCGGTGACCAGGCCTTCGCGGCCGGCACGGTCGCGGTCAACGCCACCGGGTTCTGGGCCATCGCGGGCCAGGCGGAGTCCAAGTTCGAGTGGGACATCGCGCCGATGTGGCGCGGCAAGAAGCAGGCCGTGGCCTCCTTCGGCAGCGGTCTCGCCATCTCCCGTACCGCGAAGAACCCCAACAACGCCTTCAAGGCGATCGACTTCCTCACCTCGCCCGCGGCCCAGCAGCAGATCATCGCCGCCGCCGAGGACGTGCCGGCCAACCTCGAGGTGCAGAAGAGCGAGGCGTTCCTCAAGCCCGCCTGGATGAAGTCGGACGTGAACATGGGTGTGTTCGCCGAGTCCAGCGAGTTCCTCTTCAAGGCGCCGTTCATCCCCGAGTGGAACGAGATGCTCGCGGCCATCGACACCGCGACGGCCGACTTCTGGCTCGGCAAGGAGCGCAGCGCCAAGAAGGCGCTCACCGCGCTCCAGAAGAACCTCGAGTCCATCATCAAGTCCGCGGGATGACCGCCCATGGCCATGTCGAGGTTGCGGCGCCGTGAGGCGCTCTGGTTCTACGTCTTCGTCTCACCGTGGGTGATCGGGTTCCTCGCGTTCCTGCTCGGGCCGATGATCTCCTCGATCTACTTCTCGATGACGGACTGGGACTCCTTCACCCCGCCCAAATGGGTCGGTCTGGACAACTACACCAAGTTGCTGACCGACGATCCCATCTTCTGGAAGGCCCTCGGGAACACCCTCTTCTACGCAGCGGTCTCTGTTCCGCTGGGGCTGCTCGTGGGGCTGTGGCTGGCCAATCTGCTCAACAAGCAGGTCCGGGCCCGCAAGTTGTTCCGCACCCTCATCTACCTGCCGACACTCGTCCCCCTGGTCGCCGCGTCACTGGCCTTCCGGGTCGTGCTCGCCCCGTCCGGCCCGCTCAACGACGTCCTCGGGTGGGTCGGGATCAAGGGGCCACAGTGGCTGCTGGACCCGTCCTGGGTGAAGTACGCGCTGATCCTGCTGTCGGTGTGGGGCGCCGGCAGCGCGACCGTCCTGCTGCTCGCCGCCATGAAGGGCATCCCCCGCGAGCTGTACGAGGCCGCCGAGATCGACGGCGCGGGGCCGGTGCGGCAGTTCTGGTCCATCACGGTCCCGCAGCTGACTCCGGTCATCTTCTTCAACCTGGTGATGGGGCTCATCGCGGCGTTCCAGGTCTTCTCGCAGGTGTACATCCTCATGCCGAAGGCCTCCCAGCCCGGCACCTACAACGCCAGCCAGACGATGGTGCCTTACCTCTTCGACCAGGCCTTCTCCTACTACCACATGGGCTACGCCTCGGCGATCTCGTGGCTGCTGTTCGCCGTGATCCTGGTGTTCACCCTGCTGGCCTTCCGCACCACCCGCCGCTGGGTGTTCTACGAGACCGAGGTGAAGTGATGGCGACCCTCGCACCCACCGTCGCACCCCAACAGGGCGGCCGGGCCGACAAGGACGAGGAGCCCGAGGGCGGTACGAGTCGCGTTCTCGGCGTCTTCAAGGCGACCCCGTTCACCTACGCGACCCTGATCATCGTCTCGGCGGTACTGTCCGTGCCGCTGGTGTTCGCCGTGTCGATCGCCTTGTCGACCGACCACACCGTGACCACCAACGCGTTCACGATCTTCCCGCACGAGTTCGAGTGGCGGAACTTCACCAAGGTCTTCGAAGGCGACCTGCCGATGGGCCGGTTCCTCGTCAACTCCCTGCTCATCGCCCTCGGTTCGGTCATCGGCCAGATGGTGTCGAGTGGACTCGTGGGCTATGCGTTCGCGCGTCTTCGGGCTCCCGGCAAGAACGTCATGTTCCTCGTCGTCATCGCGACGATGATGATCCCGACACAGATCACGATGATCCCGCAGTTCATCCTGTTCAAGGACCTGGGCTGGGTGAACACCTACCTCCCGCTGATCGTGCCGAACTTCTTCTCCAACGCCTTCAACGTCTTCCTGGTACGGCAGTTCGTCTCCCGCCTGCCCAGCGAGCTCGACGAAGCCGCCATGGTCGACGGGCTCGGATTCTTCGGCATCTACCGGCGCATCATGCTCCCGATGCTGTGGCCCGTGCTGATCGCGATCGGCATCTTCACCCTGACCTACAACTGGGGTGATTTCATGGGGCCGTTGATCTACCTCAACGACGAGTCGAAGATGCCGCTGGCGCTGGGCGTGCAGTACATCACCACGACGGCCGTGGCGGGCCAGCCGCCGCCGTGGAACCTGGTGATGGTCGGCTCGATCCTGCTCACCCTGCCGATGATCGCCGTCTACTACCTGGGCCAGCGGTACCTGTACGAAATGGACATCAGCGGCGGAAGCGCGGGAGTCAAGTGAGTCGTCCGACAACAGTCAGCAGCGGCATCGAGCTCGACGCCCGGGGCATCCGGATCGAGGGCACCGATCGTGTCGTGCTGTGCGCGTCCCTGTTCTACTTCCGTCTGCCGCGGGAGCAGTGGCGCGCCCGGCTCGAACAGGTCCGGGACTCCGGCTACACCTGCGTGGACGTCTACCTGCCGTGGAATTTCCACGAGTTGGCACCCGGCCGCTGGTCCTTCGAGGGGCGGCGCGACGTCGCCGCCTTCCTGGACCTCGCGCAGGAGACCGGACTGTACGTGATCGCCCGCCCCGGACCGTACATCTGCTCCGAGTGGGACGGCGGCGCGCTGCCGGCCTGGCTGGGTCTCGATCCCGACCTCCGTGTACGACAGCACGAGCCGCGCTTCCTCGCCCAGGTCACCGCATGGTTCGACCAGGTGCTGCCGTTGCTCGCCGAGCGCCAGTACCCGGCCAACGGCCCCGTCATCATGGTGCAGTTGGAGAACGAGCTCGACTTCTTCGACTGCGAGGACCGCGCCGGTTACCTGACCGCCCTGCGCGACCAGGCCCTGCGTCACGGCATCACCGTGCCCCTCATCGCCTGTTCCGGGCAGGGCGACATCGAGGGAGCCACCGGAGACGTCCCCGGAGTCATCCCCGCGTGCAACTTCTACCCGGACGACGACTCCCCGGACATCGAGCCCGAAGTCCGGCGATACGCACAGGTGTTGGCCGACCGTGATCTGCCCCTGCTCATCACCGAGACCAACCGCCGTCACCGCACACTGCGGCGGCTCCTGGCGAGCGGCGCCTCGCTGATCGCGCCCTATCTCCAGTCGTCCGGCTGGAACTTCGGGTACACGCCGTCCACCGGGAACTGGGGTGACCCCGGCAACTTCATGAGCCACGGCTACGACTTCGGCGGCTACGTCTCCTCCACCGGCGCCGAACGCCCCGAGTACGCCCAGGCCCAGCTGCTCGCGCGCGTGATCGACGCTCTGGGCTCGCGGCTGGCACTCGCCGGCTCGTCCGTGCCCCGCGTGCCGGTCACCGCCGACTTCCCGACCAGCTCCTCACCTTCGGCTCGGGACCTCGACGGAGGCGGGCAGCTCATCGCCGTACCGCATCTCGGCACGGCAGGTGCGGCACCGGGCACGGCGGTCGTGAACGGCGTACCGGTCGCCGTCGCCGCGGACTCGTGCCCGCTGATGCTGACGGACGTGCCGCTGCGGCCCTGGGGCCATGACGGGACGCTCACCCTGGCCTCCGCGGATCTGGTGGCCGCGTCGGACGGTGTGCTGACGTTCGCCTCCGAGGTGCCGGTCACCGTCGTCCTCGGCGGCAACCGGGTCGAGATCCCGGCTCCGGCGGTCGGCGCGCCCGAGCGGGTGACGGTCGAGGGGCTGACCTTTGTCGCGCTGGCGCCGGGGGACGCCGTACGACTGCCGGCGACGGAGCGCGACGGAACGGTGCGCTTGGCCGATGCGGCACCCCTGCCGAGTGCGGCGCCGTCTGTCGAGGTACGGGACGTCCGGCGGCGGGCAGCCGGGGCCCACGAGGAGCCGGCCGGTGCCCATGAGGTGCCGCCCGCGCTGGAGGCACTCGGTGTGTACCGGGGGCGTGGGGCCTACCGAACCACCTTTGATCTGACGGGAGTTGACGAACTCCTACTCGTCGGCGCCGCAGACATCGTCGACCTGTCGGTCGGCGGCCGGGTGCATCCCACGATCGCCGGGTTCGGCGCGGCACAGCGGATCGACGTCCGGGAAGTGGGCGGCCGGGTCGGCGTCGAGGCCGTCGTGGAGATCTGGGGGCACGCGAACTTCGACGACGCGCGGCTGCCGGCCCTCCGACTCGGCGCGCTGCGTGGGCTCGGCTCGCTGTGGACGGTCCGGGGCGTGACGGACGTGTCGGCGCTGTGGACGGTGCATGGCCACTGGGCGGGCCTGCCCGCGCCCGTCCGCGGGCTCGGCGGCTGGAGCAGCACGCGGGTCGGAATCCCCGTCACCTACCGCCGCGAGATCCGGTCGGCCACCGCGTCGGCGCTGCACCTGAGGGGCGTGGTCGAGCCGGTGCGGGTGAGCGTGGACGACGGCGAACCGCGCACTGTCCACAGGGAGGATCCCTGGGTCCTGCTTCCCGCCGGAACCCACCGGGTCTCCGTCATGCTGCCGCACCACCCCAGCGGCGGTGGCCTGCGCGCCGAACTGCTCGGCCTGGAACCGGTGACGGGCTGGACCTGCGCCGTCCAGAACGACGACGTACTGACGAGGTTCGCTGGCGAGGCCGACCCCGCCGACCCCGAGCGGTACGACATCCGGCTGCCGCTGGCCCTGGAGCCGGGTGAGGAGGCGTGGCTCGACGTCGATCTGTCGCATCTGCCGCCGTCCGACAAGGGCTTCGCGGTGCGGCCGGCCGGGACGCAGATCCGCGTGACCGGATGGGCCGCGGGGGAGTGCCTGGGCCGGGTCTGGGCCGACGGCCGGCCCGCCTTCTCCGGCGGGGACTCGAACATACTATGGATACCGTCAGGCTGGTCCGGCCTCACCCTGCTGGTGCGGGGCACCGCCGGACCGGGCAATCCGGAGCTCCGCACACTGCGGATGGAGTATCCAGACGACTGAGGGAGCGCGGTGGCGCGGCGCACGGCCCGGGATCTCCGGAGCGAGAACCGTTTCGAGGTTCTGCACGCTTTGTTCGAACTCGGGCCTTCCACCCGGCAGGAGCTCGCCCGGCACACCGGACTCAGCCCGGCGACCGTGGCGACCATCGTCACCGAGTTCCTCTCCGAAGGTGTCCTGCGCGTCGCCACCGTGGAGAACAACACCGGTGGACGGCCGCAGGAGCGGCTCACCATCGACCCCGAGCGCGGCCGCATCGTCGGCGTCGACGTGGCCGAGACATACGTCGACGCCACGGTGTACGACCTCGAACTCGGCGTGCTCGGGCATGGCGAGGTCGCACTTGACGAGCACGAGAACGACCCCTCGTACGTCGTCGACGGAATCGTCCGCGCGATCGAGGCGGCCGTCGCGGACGGGGGAGTCGAGCAGAAGCGCATCCTCGGCGTCGGGGTCAGCATGCCGGGGCATGTCCATCCCGACGCCGGCGTCTCGGTCTTCGCGCCGAACTGGGACTGGCACGACGTGCGCATCGAGGAGCTGCTGGAGAAGGTGCTCCCGGTCCCCGTGTACGTCGACAACCCGCTCAAGGCGGTCGTCCTGTCGGAGATGTGGTTCGGTGTCGGGCGCGTCGTCGACAGCATGGCCGTCGTCAATCTCGGCACCGGTGTCGGCGCGGGCATCGCCATCGACGGGTCACTGATGCGCGGCGCCACCAACAACGCCGGGGAATGGGGTCACACGCTCCTGCGGCTGGACGGCAGACCGTGCCGGTGCGGCCGGCGTGGCTGTGTTGAGGCGTACCTCGGCGCCCCCGGTCTGCGCACGACGCTCGCCGAGATCGACCCGGACCACCCCACGCTCGGGCAGTCACGGCAGCGCGACTTCGTCGAGGCGGTCGCCGACGGTCTGGCCGCGGGCGACCTTGCGCTGAAGGAACTGGCCCTGCGCACCTCGCGCTACCTCGCGGCGGCCCTCGGCGATCTGGTGAACCTGCTCAACATCCCCAGCGTCACCCTCACCGGCTGGACCTCCACGGCCCTGGCCCGGTGGCTCGTCCCCGCCGTGCGCGCCGAACTCCCCGACCACGTCATGCCGGGCTCCTTGCAGGGCCTCACCGTGGAGCCGTCCCAGGTCCCGGGCAACGCCGTGGCCCTCGGCATGGCGGCCTTCACCCTGCAGCGGTTCCTCACACGGCTGGGCCTGGGCAGCCCGGCGGGTACACGGCCTCGGCCGGACCCGGAGCCGTAGGAGGTTCTCGGTACGCCGCTAGTGCGACTTCAGGCGCATCGCGTTAGCAGGTCACAGCCGATCCGGCCCTCAAGGTACAGATCAGACGGGTACTCGGGGACCGTCAATGCCAGTCGTCGGCCTCGCTGACCACGGCATTGTTCGAGCAGCTTCAGCCGAATCACGAACGATGACCGAGCGCGGTGCGCTCGCCGAGGATGATCACAGCCAGAAAATGAGTGTGCAGTTGCGTGGTCTCGACCGATCATGGGGGGTGTGGCCGAACATCTGACGATCAGCACCTTGACTCTGCAGCACAGGATTCCGGACGACTGGGCGGCGGATCCCTGGGCCGAAGTGCATCCTCTGATCGACGGCGTGGACGTCCTGAAGGAAGTCCATCCGGAAGGCCTCGGGCTCAGCTGCCGACACTGGAGGGGGCCGGCCGAGAGCTGGCCGCTGGCGGTCACGGAGGAACCCCGCAGGATCATGATCACCGAGCCGGTCTGCACGGCGGGCTGCTGCGGCGCCCTGTACGTCACGATACGTCGCGAGGGCGATCAGGTGATCTGGGGCGCCTGGGAAAACACCAGCAACATCACAGCGGTGCCGGCGGACTTCCGCTTCGACAGTGCGCAGTACGAGGCTGAGCTCGCGCGGGCCGCTGCGGACCGTAGCTGGGAAGAGCCAGTGGACACCATTGCCCGGCTCCTCGATCAGACGCTTGCGGACAGCGGCTGGTTCGAACGGTGGGGCTGCGTTCTTACGGATTGCCGGCCACGGCGTGAGCAGCCCGGTCTCCCCGAGGAGTTCACCAGCCCCCAGGGTGTTGATGTCGACTTCCACCAGGTCCGGGGGCCAGGCGAGCGTACGGATCTCTACCGGTACGAGTTGTTCGTCACCCGCGATCACCCCGTGGAGGAGCAGGTACGGCGGCTGACGGACCGCATTCTGGCGGACGATCCGCGGAAGACCGCTGAGATGCAACGCTGAGGACCAGCTACCGGCGACACGGTCGGGACGGGGCGGCATCGGCTCCATCCGAAGTACAAGGGCGGCCGGCCGAGGACCTTCACCCTTCCCGAGCGCCGGGAGACCAAGAAGATCGCGAAGTCCAGGCCGGCCGAGCACGGCCTGCCGTTCTAGACCTGGAGCCTGGCCAAGCTGGCGGACCTGGGAGTTCTCGATGCGGCCCGCGGCGCCTGTGTACTGGCGCTGCACGCCGACCGTGGGGGTGCCCTTCTTCAGATCGCCGGTCTCGTCGACGACCAATACGGCGTCCTGGCCGCCGAGGTGCTCAACGATGTATCCGCGCAGGTCGTCGCGGGCTGCCTCGACGTCCCACTTAGCCCGGGCCAGCAGGTGCTGCAGGCCGTCCGGTGTGGCGTGTCCGGCATGCTCGGCGATCGTCCAGCAATTCTTCCGTGGCAGGTCCGACAACAGTCCCGGGACGAGGGACCGTGCGCGACGTCGCGGTTCGACCCGCGCGAATCGGCCCGCGATCCGGCCCATCAGGGCATCGAACAGTTTCCCGCCAGCGAGCGGGGGCTGCGCTATGGCCTGCGGCCACCGCTTGATCTTCGTTTGTCCACACAACACGCGATGATCACCGGTGGCCGCACCTGCCCCCACACCGCCCCTGACCTGTGAGATCGCAGCCTACGGCGGGGATACATAGGATAAGTGCGGTGTTCAATCCCGACGCCTTCGGCCGGAGGAGGTTCGTGATGACGCACGATGGCGGGCTGAGGCTGCACATGCAACGTGTCCTCCGCGCACCCCGTCCGGTCGTATTCCGAGCGTTGACCGAACCGCAGGAATTGGCCAAGTGGTGGGGCCCCGACGGGTTCACCACCCCGGGTGTGGAAAGCGACCTTCGGCCAGGAGGTGGTTACCGGATCGCGATGCAGCCTCCGGAAGGCGATCGGTTCTACCTGGTGGGGGAATTCCTTGTGGTGGACCCTCCGGAACGACTGTCCTACACCTTCCGGTGGGAGGATCCCGATCCCGAGGATCGTGAGACGGTGGTGACGCTGTCCCTTCGCGACATCGGCGGTACCTCGGCCGAACTGGTCTTCACCCAGGGCGACTTCGCCACTGAGCGGCGCCAAGCTCTTCACGAGGAAGGCTGGACTCAGGGCCTCAACAAGCTGGAGGAGCTGATGTCGTCGGTTGCGTCGACCTGAGATCTTAGCCGGTGGGAGGGGCTCTGCGCAGACCGTACCCGCCTTCACGCCGCCCCTGACCAGCGAGATTGCGATCTACGGCTGGAGTATTAGGCGGCGGAAAGTCCCTCCGAAGTCCCTCTGGCAGGGCTAATAGTCCCTGAAGAGTCACTGCCGCAGAGGCACGGGGGACGCCTTACCCGGGCCAGATCATAGTTCCGTCGATCTTGGTGCGGGTCTCTGCGATCGTGGCGTGAGGTGGGCTCAGTAGCAATGAAGACAGTTCGGTAGCAGTGAATTGGCAAATCCGCAGCTTCCTCAGCAACGACTACGAGTCGTAGCGGTCGGTTGTATGGCGCTTCTGTCGGTCTGCGGGGCGCCGGTTCCACGCGATGGTTCGGCGGTGGCTGCGAGCAGGGCGGCGTCGTCGTCGACCCGGTCGGGGGTGTTCAGCAGTTCCAGGGCCCGTTCGGTGATCCGCTGGGGGTCGGAGCGGGCGGCGGCGGGCAGCGCGGCGCAGGTCCGGCGCAGGGCCGCCAGGCCGTCGTCCAGGGACAGCGCCCGGTTCTCCACCAGGCCGTCGGTGTACAGCAGCAGGCTGGTGCCGGGCGGGAACGCCACCTCGCGGTCGACCGGGGTGCTGCCCAGACCCAGCGGCAGCGCCGGGGGCAGCTCCAGATAGGCGGTGTCGGCGGCTACCAGCAGGGGCGGCAGGTGTCCGCTGGCGGCGTAGCGCAGGCGGTGCTGGTTGGGGTCGTAGACCGCGTAGAGGCAGGTGGCGAAGCGGTCGGTGGCGAGCGACTGCAGATAGGCGTCCAGCCTGGTCAGCACCTGGGCCGGGCCGGCGCCCTCCAGGGCGAGGCTGTGCAGGGCGGAGCGGAGTTGGCCCATCAGGGTGGCGGCTTCCACGTCGTGGCCCATGACGTCGCCGATGGCCAGCCCCACGGCGCCGTCGGGCAGGGCGAGAACGTCGTACCAGTCGCCGCCGACCTCGGCACCGCGGTTGCTGGCCCGATAGTGGGTGGCCAGGCGCACTCCGGGCAGCTGGGGCAGGCGGTGGGGCAGCAGGGCGCGCTGCAGGGTCAGGGCGAGGCGGCGCTCGTTGTGGTACCGGGTGGCGTTGTCGTAGGCCAGGGCCAGGCGGTGGGCGAGGTTCTCCAGATACTTGTGTTCGACCGCGGAATAGCCGCCGGTGTGCCGGACCAGTACCAGGGCCCCCAGCGTCTGGTCGTGGGCGTGCAGCGGCAGGGCCAGCACGGCGGCGGGCGCCTGGTGCGGGCCGACTGAGGCTGGGGCGGTGCCGTTGATCGCGCGGGTGGCGGCGGTGGCCAGGGCCTCGCGGGCAAGAAGGGGGGTGCCGGCGATGTATGGCGGGGGCGACTGCGCCGGGGCGGGTGCCGCAGGGGTGAGGTGGATGCTGATCTGGTCGGCGAAGTCGGGCAGCAGGATCTGACCGGCAGTCTGCAGTATCTGGTCCGGGTCGAGGGTGGCGGACAGCCGCAGGCCCGCGTCGGCCAGGGAGGCCAGCACGGCCAGCTGGTTGCGGGTCTCGGTCAGGGCCTGTTCGCGCAGCCGGGACAGTTCCAGCCCGGTGCGGACACGCGCCAGCAGCTGGCGCGCGGAGAAGGGTTTGGCCAGGTAGTCGTCGGCGCCGGCGTGCCGACCCTGCACGGATTCCTCCTCGCCGGCGCGGGCGGTGAGCAAGACGATGGGCAGCCGGGCGGTGCGCGGGTCGGCGCGCAGCGCCCGGACCAGCTCGAAGCCGTCCATGCGGGGCATCATCACGTCGCTGAGCACCATCTCCACCGGCTGCGCCAGGGCCATCTCCAGGGCGGCCCGGCCGTCGGCGGCGAGCAGCACGTCGTAGTCGGGCTGCAGGAGCTGGGTGAGGTAGGCGCGCATGTCGGCGTTGTCGTCGACGACCAGCAGGCGGGCCCGGTGGGGGCGGTCGGATTCGTGCGGGCTGGGGCCATGGAGGGCATCGTGGGTCGCGGGGGCGTGCGGGGCGGGTGCCGCGGAGGTGGCCGCGGCGGGGACGGGGTCGGCCGCCAGCCAGCCCAGCGCCTCGTCCACGTAGGCCGCCCTGCGGCCGGGCCGGCCGCCTCCGCCTTCCCTGGGGATCTCCCCGGGGGATCCGGCGTCGGCCTCGGGCGGGGCCGGGCGGGGCCGCTGGGCGGTGGCGAAGGGGAGGTCCACGGTGAGGGTGGTGCCCTGGCCGAGGCGGCTGTCCACGCCGACGGTGCCGCCGTGCGCTTCCACCAGATCCTTGACCAGCACCAGGCCCAGGCCGCTGCCCTCGTGGGAGCGGGAGCGGGCGCCGCGGACCCTGTGGAAGCGCTCGAACAGGCGCGGCAGCTCGTCCGCGGGGATGCCGGTGCCGGTATCGGTCACGGTCAGCCTGGCCCAGTCGCTGGCCGCGGCCACCTGGACCTGGGCGCCGCCGGTGAAGGTGAACTTCAGGGCGTTGCTGAGCAGGTTGAGGATGACCTTCTCCCACATCTCCCGGTCCAGGGGCACCGGCTTGGGCAGCGGCGGGCAGTCCACGTCCAGCGTCAGCCCTGCCGCCTCGAAGGCGGACCGGAACACCCCGGCCAGCTCGGCCGTGGCGCCGGCGAGGTCGACCGGCTCGAGGGCGGGGCGCGTCTGCCCGGCCTCGGCACGGGCGACGTCCAGGAGGGTGTTGACCTGCTTCAGCAGGCGCAGGGCGCCGCGCTCGGCCAGCTCCAGCTGCTCGCGCCGCTCGGGCCGGTCCTCGTCGGCCAGGGCCTGCTGGAGCGGGCCCAGGAGCAGGGTGAGCGGGGTGCGGAACTCGTGGCTGACGTTGGCGAAGAAGGTGGTCTTGGCCCGGTCGAGCTCGGCCAGCGCCTCCGCCCGCCTGCGCTGTTCTTCGTGCGCGAGCGCGGCCGACAGCGCCCCGGCCACAGCCGAGGCGAGCACCTCCAGGAAGTCGTGGTAGGCCCCGGCCGGGGGGAAGCAGGGGTTGACGCCCACCACCAGCACGCCCTCCACCTGGCCCGCGCAGTGCAGCGGAAGGGCCAGCGCCTGCTCGACCGGGAGCCGGGAGGCCGCGGCGTGCTGCCCGGCCATGCTGCCGCCGGTGAACGCGGCGGCCGGCAGCGTGGCCGGGGCACCGTTGTCGACCACCTGCGCCAGCATGGCCGCCGCCGGCCCGTCGGCCGCATTCAGCGAGACGGTCTCGGGCGCCGACCGGAGCCCGGTGGAGGCCGCCGGCCGCTGCATCCCTGGCTCGGAAGCCAGGTACATGCCCAGAAACGGGATCTCGTCGGGGTAGGAGCCCGCCACCTCGGCGACCACGCGGGCGACCTCGCCCGGAGTGGGCAGCCCGGCCGTGCGCGTGCCGGTCTCGCTCAGCAGGCGCAGCCGGCGCTCGCCCAGTACCCGGCCGGTGGTCTCGGTGAGGATCTGCAGCACGCCGCCGGCGGTGCCGTCATCCAGCAGCACGGGCTGGAAGGCGGAGTCGAAGTAGCACTGCTCCAAAAAGCCGTGGCGCTCCATGATGAGCAGCTCATCCGGGACCAGCAGGGGCTTGCGGGTGTCGGTCACATAGTGGAAGTGGGAGCTCACGGGGTGGGCCCAGACCTCGGGGAACACCTCCTTATAGGGCCTGCCGAGTGCCCAGGGGTGTTTGGCGCCGACAATGGGCGTGGAGCCCAAGTTGTACAGCGTGGCGAATTCCGCCCCCCAGTACAGAGCCATCCCATGGTCAGAGGTGAGCATGAGGCGCAGGGTGTCCACCAGGGGCCCCGGCCAGGAGACGGGGGGCCCGAGCGGCGTCGCCGCCCAGTCGATCCCGGACAGAAGCTCGCCGAACGGGCCGCCCTCGGCGAACACCCGGGCCGCCGCGGTGCGCGGGTCATCGCGCCGGGTCATCGAGAATCCTCCTGGCGCCTGTGTGATCCGCCCGCGCCTCCCAAGGCTGCCGACGGCCACTCGCTGCGGACCTCCCAGGCAGATCGGACGCCGGATCCGACAGTTCTGACGACACTTCTGCCTGAATTGCCTATATGGAGCAATTAACGCCCATTTGCTCAGAAGTGTACGCCTGCAACCGCACGGCGACGGCGATGATCGTCGACTCATGGTCCCTGCGGTCGGCCGACACGTCGGCGCCGACGGGCAAGGCCGGGACCGCGCGAAGAAGGCGGCGGGCCGCTAAGGGCGCTGCCGGAGGGCCGGCAGTGGACCGAGGTGGTCGGTGATCCGGTCTGGGGCCGACTTGCTCAAGTGAAGCTACTCAAGATTCGACCTGGCTTCGCCATCAGCTGCGGCGGCAGGACCCCTCCTTGCCGGACGCCCAAGGTGTTGATTTGCGTTGAGTTCACCACGATCGGGTGAATCCATCTGGTTTGAGGAAACCGTGCAGGGCCTGTGCAAGTCACACACCTTGCACTGCACGACATATGCCCCAGGGGGGACAATGAGTCAGCAGCAGTACCCGCCGCAGCAGCCCGGATGGGGTGGCCCCCAACAGCCTTTCGGACAGCCACCGTTCGGGCCTCCGCCGAAGAAGAAGGCCAGCACGGGGAAGGTCATCGGGCTGGGCTGTCTCGGTCTCGTCGGTCTCTTCGTTCTGGTCGCCCTCATCGGCGCCGTCGCGGGCGGCGGCTCCGGCTCGAACGACTCCAAGAGCGCCGACACCACCAAGGCCAGCGGCTCGACGCCGAAGAGTGACAAGGCGGCCGACGGCTCAGGGGGCAGTGACAAGAAGGTCGACAGCGAGCCGAAGGCCGACAAGAAGGTCGTCGTCTTCAAGGTGTGGGGCACCGCACCCGCGGGCGCCCTCGGACCACTCAACATCACCTACGGGTCCGACTCCGACAACCGCGACGGCGCTTTCAAGAACGGCAAGTTCGAGGCCACCTTGCCCCTCGACGACGACGCCATCTACTTCAACGTCACCGCGCAGCTCCAGGGGTCCGGGGACATCCACTGCTCTGTCACGGCCGGCGGGAAGACGAAGAAGGCCCACGCGGCCGGCGACTACAACATCTGTATGGCCCAGCTCAGTCCGGGCCTGCTGGGAGGGTGGCACTGACGATGATCGACAGCACTCCACCACCGCCCACCACTCCGCAACCGCTCACCACTCCGCCGCCGCCCGCCTTCCCGCCGCCCGAGGTGCCGACTCCGCCGAGGAGGCACCGCACCAGCGCGATCGTCATCGGCTCGGCCGCCGCCGTGATCGCCGCGATCGTCACCACAGGCGTTGTCGTCGTGCAATCCACGAACGACGACGACAAGCCGGCCGGCGTCGCGGCATCGAGCGTCCCGGACGCGGACGCCGTCAGCCCCGTCAGGGAGCCGGACCCGGAACCGACGTACGTCGAGGTCGACGCCGACAGCTTCTCGATCGACCTGCGCACCACCGCGCGCCAGTGCTTCGGATCAGCGGGCTGCAACGTGACCGTGGAACCGGAGCTCACCTACCTGGGCAGCAGTGGCGACCTCGACCCGGACGCCGTCTACGAGATCACCTACGAGATCCACGGCGACGAGTCCGGGCCGGTCATCCAGACCGCCGAGCTGACGAACCAGACCAGCCTCAGCTACAGACCGTCTCTGATCAGCACCGCTTCGGCGAGCAGCACGGAGCTCTCCGTGGAGATCACCGACATCCAGCAGGGCTGAGGCGATACAGGTATCAGGTCAAGGTGAGTTCCAGGACCGTCACCGACAGCGGTGGCAGGGTGCTCGTGAAGGTTGCCGCAGCGCCGGTCACCGTGCGCGAAGTGGGCACGAGTGCGTCGGGGTCGGTCAGGGTGTTCGTCGCCGTCGGGGATGAACCCGTCAGGACCGTAGCCGTGGCGCTCCTCTTGACCCCCCTCGCCAAGCCCCGCAGCTCCACCGGCACATCCACCTTCTCCGTCCCGTAGTTCACCATCGCCAGGTACAGCCGCTTCCCGGAGCGCGTGACCACCGTCGCCAGGCCCGGCAGCGCGCGGGCCGTGGCCGGGAGGACCGTGTCTCCCAGGTTGCTTGTCAGCATCTGTTGGGCCCAGTAGCTGGGCGAGACGTAGCTCGTGAGGTTGTCGTAGGCGATCAGGTTCGTCGCCCAGACGTTGTTCTTCACGTGGGAGAACAACGGGGCATAGCACTCCATCAACACCTGGTCGGAGTTGCGGATCAAGCCCGCCAGCCAGGACGCGTCGCCCAGGGCCGCGTTGAGGTCGGGGGTGGGGCGGCCCTCCTGGGCGGCCCACTCGCCTACGAAGACCTTTGTCGAGGCGCGGTCCCTGTTGTCGTACTTGTGGGTGGCGGCCTGGGCTGCGGACGGGGCCAGGTAATAGTGCTCGTCTATGAGGTCCGGGGTGCGGCTCGTCACCGTTGTCGTCGCGATCAGCTTCAGGTGTGGGTACTTCGCCTTGATCGCGTCGTAGAAGTCCGTGAAGCGGGAGTCGTACGACCCCGACCCGTCGAACCAGTCCTCGTTGCCTATCTCCACGTACTCCAGCGGGAACGGCTTCGGGTGGCCGTCGGCCGCACGCCGGGCGCCCCATGTGCTGGTGACCGGACCCGTGACGTACTCGATCTCGTCCAGGGCGTCCTGGATGTACGGCTTGAGCGCGTCGCCCGTGACGTGTTCGCCCTTCAGGGTGTAGCCGGCGAAGACCGCCAGGACCGGTTGGGCCTTCATGTCCTCGACCCACTGCAGGTACTCCAGAACACCCAGTCCGTCCGTGGACCAGTAACCCCACGCGTCGTCCATGTGGCCCGGGCGCTCCCAGACCGGGCCGATCGTGTTCTTCCAGTTGAAGCGGGTCGCGATCGTGTTGCCCTCCAGGAAGTTGCCGCCGGGGAAGCGCAGGAACTTCGGCTTCAGAGCTACCAACTTCTCCATCAGGTCGATGCGCAGGCCGTTGGGGCGGTTGTTGTAGGTGGGCGGGAAGAGGGAGACGTGCTGGAGCCACAGCGTCTCGCCCGCGGCGGTCGGGTCGGCCGTGGTGACGGTCAGCCTTGCGTCGCCCGTTACCGGGGCGCCCGCACCTGTGCGCAGGGTCAGTTCGAAGGGGCGGTCGGGGAAGGTCGTACCGATGTGCGCGATCCTCGCGGAGGCGTACACCGTTCCGCCGTCCGCCGACTCGATCGACACCGTGAGCGGGCCAATGCGGCGTGACGCCTTCGCGAACAGGCGGGCCGTGTACGTGGTTCGGGGGCGGACCGGGATGCCCCAGAAGCCGTCGTTCGCAACACCGGCTCGGCTGCCAGCCCCTGTGCCGCTCGGCAGCACCACCTTGAGGGAGCGGTTCAGCGCCTCGTTCAACGGCGTGGCCGTGTCCAGCGTCAGTGTCGTGCCGCCCACCGCGGACCAGTGGTTCGGTGACGTGTCGCTGGCCATCATCGAGCGGTTCTGCACCAGTTCGGCGTAGATGCCGCCCTCGCCTGAGTGGTTGATGTCCTCGAACATCAGGCCCGGGAGGATGGGGGAGACCGCGTGAGCAGGATTCGCTACGTCCACGCTCAGCAGCGGTGTCGTCGACTCCACCGGGACGCCGGCCAGCGTCGCCACCTGGTCCGAGGTGAGAGCGGTCGGGAACAGCTGTACGTCGTCGATCAGGCCGTGCCACTGGTCTACCTGTCCGCCGCCGTACAGCGCGCGGCCGACGGCGGTGGTGCCAGTGCCGGCCCAGCCTGCCGTGTACGCCGTCTCCCCTTCCAGTACGCCGTTGACGTACAGGCGGGTGACGCCTTCCGCGGCGTCGCTGACGCCGACCAGGTGGGTCCAGGTGCCGGCGGTCGGGGCGGAGGCGGCGGCCGCGACGGCGGCTCCCTGGGTGGCGTCGGACGCGAGCCGGGCGAAGGCGAAGGTGCCGGTGTCGTCTCGTAGGCCCAGGTAGAAGGCGCTGACCACCGTGCCGTCGATGCTGACTGCGGTCTGGTAACCGCCCAGCTGGGCGAGGTTGACCCAGGCGGCCACCGAGAACGCCTTCGAGGTGTCGACGACCGGTCCGGACGCGGTGGCGTTGCCGCCTGCCGTGAGGCTCAGGCTGTGGGCGCCGACCTTGCCGGTGTCCCAGCCGGCCGCGCCCTGGAGCGTGGCGGTGTGGGCGTTGCCGGACGCGTCGGCGGCGGTGGTGCCGGAGCCTTCGTCGAAGCTCCAGTGTGCGGCCGCGGCGGGGAGGGCGACGGGAGCGGCCACGGCTGCGGGAGCGGCGACAGCGGGAACGGATCCGGCGAAGGTCCCGGCCAGGGACGTGACACCGATGGCGGTCAGGACGGTCCTGCGGGACGGTCCGGCGGCTTCTGAGGGCATGCGCAGTTCCTTCGTGTCAGATGTAACCAGGTGAACCAGAACCAGGTGAACCAGATGAACCGATGAAGCGCGGGCCCGTCGGCGGGGAGGGGGCCGACGGGCCCGCGATGGCCCCGACCGTCAGGTCACGGCGCGATGTTCCACTGCTGGCACGCGTTGTCGAGCTGCTGCCACTGGCGGACCGCCGTGCCGTTGGCCGTTCCGCAGTTCGCCACGTCCAACGCCATGCCGGTGTTGACGTTGGTGATCGTGTAGTGGCTGCCGAACTTGGTGACGTCCCACTGCTGGCACGTGTTGCCGAGCGAGGCCCAGAGTTGGACGGCCGTGCCGTTGCTCTGCGCGCAGTTCTTGTCGTCCAGGACCGTGCCGCTGTTGACGTTGCTGATGGTGTAGTGGCCGTTGCCCGCGCCGGCGAACTTCCACTGCTGGCAGGTGTTGCCGAGTGAGGCCCAGATGTCGATCGACGTCCCGTTGGCGGTACCGCAGTTGACCGCGTCCAGGACCTTGCCGGAGTTGGCGTTGGTCAGGCGGTAGGCGGTGCCGGTGACAGGGAAGTTCGCGGCGGGGGTGGTGTAGCCGACGGAGGTGATGTTGGCCTGTACGGCGTTGTCGGCGGCGTCGGTCGGGTAGCCGGAGGTCATGACGCCCTCGAAGAAGGAGCCGTCGGAGCCGTTGCTGTTGTCACCGCCGGTGCCGAGGACGATGGCGCCCTCCAAGTGCATCGGGGTGTATCCGCCGAGGTTGGGCAAGGCCCCGTTGTACCAGGTGGTCAGTGAGCCTGATTGGGCGTTGCCGCCCTTGATCGCGTAGGTGGTCGTGCCGTTGTTCTTCTCCAAGGCGGTGACGTACTCGCTGGAGTTGCCCTTGTTGTTCGAATTCGACCCGTTCCCTCCGAAGAAGAGCCCGTTCTCCAGGTCCGCCTCGACCCAGGGGCCCGATCCGGCGCCGGAACACGAGAACCAGCACTCCGTACCGAAGTTGATCGCGTCCATGTGGCCGTTGCCGGTGTCGTTGCCGGACGTCTCGGCGTTGCCGTAGTCGAAGCAGCAGCGGTTGTTCACGTGGTGGCCGCTGGTCACCATGTACGCGCCCTCGGCGGAGCTGCCGGTGGCGATGCCGGTGGTGCTGTTGTCGCGGTAGCCGACGCCGGCGGACACGAAGACGCCGTACGCCGCGTGGCCGCCGACCGTGACCGGGAGGGCGTCGGCGATCGCGCCCACATCCTGGCCGCCGTTGCCGCCTGGCCCCTCGATGGTCAGGTCGTTGTGATTCGCGCTCTGGTCGTAGATCTTGGTGATGGTGCAGGTCGTCCCGGAGCAGAAGGAGTCCTGGGCGGCCGCGTTGGCGTAGCCGCCGGCACTGAGGACGCCGATGTTGGTGGTCGCGCCGTCCGAAGCGCGCTTGACCTGGTAGAGGGAGCCGCCGTAGGAGGCGTAGAGCGCCCGTGTGGTGCTGTGTGCCGCGGCGCACGGTGTGCCCGCGGAGGCGTAGATGTCGCAGGGCAGGGACGTAGCGGCCGCTGCTGTGCCCGCGGTGCCTACGACCCCGGCGAGGACGCCTCCGACGAGCGTGAGGATCGCGCCCAGTGTCAGCAGGAGCCCTCTCCGGCGCGGGCCTCGCAGCCGACTTCTCACTCGGCCTGTCACTCGACTCACTCGACTCACTCGACCTGTCACGGTGAACCTCTTTCGTCGTGGGGGTTCTTCTCTCGTCCGGGGCCATGTGCTCCGGGAGAAATGTGGGCGCTAACATTTCGGGCCCTCGAAGATCGGCGCAGATGCGAGCCGTACTGGAGGGCGAGGGGAGGGGAGGGGGGAGGACCGGACTGGGTGATCCGCGGATCGAGCAGCGTCGTGGGGAGTGTCACTGCTGGTCAGGGCGGTGGATCGGTCCGGGGTGGGGGACTTGTGCGGGTGCCGTTCTCGCGTGGTCGGCGAGCTGGACGGCCGCTTTTGTGGCACCGTCTTTTTACGGCCGGATGAATACCGGGTCAACACGGTCGAACAGTCAAGAGTGCGGAAACAAAAGCTGTGCCGTCTGTTTACCCGGGTGCGCGGCGATGCCGGAAGGGACGTTCGGCTGGGACGTACTGCCAGGTCACAAGGCTCTTTGCTTGCTCGTCGAAGTCCGGAAAACCCGTGATCGAGGGGCCCGAGCTGCCTTGCCCCTGAAGAATGTGTGCGCTAACAATTCGCTCAACGGCGTGCCGCTCCCACCGGAGTAGCAGACCATCGACAACAACACGACGGTGTGTGAGGAGGCGGGACATGGACGGCGATCGCGCACCGGTGATGGCGGACGTGGCCCGGATCGCGGGGGTCTCGCACCAGACCGTCTCCCGGGTCCTCCACGACCACCCCAACGTCCGGCCCCGCACCCGGGAACGCGTGCTCGCCGCCGTACGCGAACTCGGCTACCGGCCCAACGCCGCCGCCCGCACCCTGGCGTCCCGCCGCACCCGCACCCTGGGTGTGATCAGCTTCAACACCACGCTGTACGGCCCCGCTTGCATGCTCTACGGCATCGAGCAGGCGGCCAGGGAGCATGAGTACTCCGTCACCGTGGCGGCGGTCGGCACCCTCGACCGGTACTCGGTGCTGGACGCCGTGGACCGGCTCCGCGACCAGAACGTGGCCGGGATCGTCGTCATCGCGCCGCAGACCGCCGCGGTGGGCGCACTCGCCAACGTGCCGGCGGACGTGCCCCTGGTCGCGGTCGGCTGTGGCACCCACACCGCGCTGGTCTCGGTCGCCGTGGACAACGAGGCGGGTGCCGAACTGGCCACCTCCTACCTGCTCGACCTCGGCCATCGCACGGTGCACCACCTGGTCGGGCCGCGTTCCTGGCTCGACGCGCAGGAACGCGAGGCCGGCTGGCGCGCCGCCCTGGAGAAGCGGGGGGCTCCCGTGCCCGAACCGTCGGCCGGCGCCGACTGGACGGCTCGTACCGGATACGAGCACGGCCGTCGGATCGCCGCCGACCCCGAGGTCACCGCGGTGTTCTGCGCCAACGACCACCTGGCCCTCGGCCTGCTGCGGGCCCTGCAGCAGGCAGGACGCAGGGTGCCGGAGGACATCAGCGTCGTGGGTTTCGACGACATGCCGGAGGCCGAGTACTTCGGCCCGTCGCTGACCACTGTCCGCCAGGACTTCGACGAACTCGGCCGCCGCGCCCTGCGCGCGCTGGTCGAGCTCGTCGGTGATCCGGATGCCGGGATCCCGGCATCCGGCGAGAGGCCCCACATCGTCATACCGCCCAGCCTCGTGGTGCGGACCTCGGCGACCCGCCCGCGACCCCGAACGGAAAGTCCCACATGACCCGAACCCGTCCCTGCTAGCGCTCCGGTGCCAACTCCCTCATCGACAAGCTTTGTTGTGAGCAGCGTGGCGTTCGGGCAGCCGCCGCGCCGACCATGAGCGATCGGCCGTGACGTCCCCGACACGCGACGGCTCCGCCCCCGCCGACCACCCCGAGGGGTCGGCTCCTCCCCGGTCCTGAGACTCCGTCAGGCATCCCGCGCCCTCGCCGCGCTCACCCCGGTGAGCCCCCCGCCCGGCGACGCCGACGCCCTCCGCCACGTACCGCTTCCAAGCGGCCCCCACACCTGCCCCGCCTCCCCGGCACCGGCATGCCCGTGAACCGGTGTGCGTTCCCAGCGTTCCTACCCATCCCGAGACACCAGACAGACACGCCAACCAGACACGCCAAGAAGGGCGCTGATTCCCATGCTCCGCACCAGAAGGTCCCGCACCCTGGCCACCGCGACCGCGGTGCTCCTCTCGCTCGCCGCCGCAGGCTGCTCCAAGAGCGCGGGCGGCTCCGACGCGTCCAGCTCGGCCGGTACCAAGGCCGCCGCCCCGGTCGCGTTGGCCGGCTCGGTCACCTTCAACCAGACGAACCTCGCCAAGCTCGACGCGGCGCTGAAGTCCGCGCTGGCCGGCAAGGACCTGTCCAAGGTCGACATCGCGATGGTCGTGAACGTGGCCGCCGACTACTGGAAGGCCGGTCAGGTCGGCTTCCTCAAGGGCTGCTCCGACCTCGGCATCGCGAAGAGCAAGTGCACCTACTTCGCCCCGCCCGGCGGCAAGCTGACCGAGCAGAACTCGGAGCTGGAGACCCTGCGTTCGCAGGGCGTCACCGGCTACTCGATCTCGGCGATCGACCCGACCTCGGCCGCGGGGACCATCCACACCGACGTCCAGAAGGGCATCGGCGTCCTGGCGATCGACTCCCCGCTGCCGGGCACCGACGCCGCCTCGCTCTACCTGGGCACCCCGAACTACACCGCCGGCTTCCAGGCGGGCACCGCGATGAAGCAGGTGCTCGGCGGCAAGGGCAAGGTCGCGATCCTGGTCGGCTCCCTCACCGCCTCCAACGCCACCCAGCGCATCGCCGGCTTCGAGGCCGCTCTCAAGGGCTCCAAGATCACGGTCGCCCAGAAGGTCAACGACAACCTTCAGGCCAGTACGGCGACTTCGGACGCGGAGACCATCCTCGCGAACAACCCGGACGTCAACGGCCTGTACGGCGTCTACTCCTACGACGGTCCCGCACTGGCGCAGGCGGTCACCTCGGCCGGAAAGACCTCGTCCGTGCACATCGTCTCCGACGACTCCGACGCCCAGACGCTGAAGTTCATCAAGTCCGGCGTGATCTCCGGGACCGTCGTGCAGATGCCGTACCAGCAGGGCTACACCGGGGCGTACATCCTGGCCGCCGAGAAGGTGCTGGGCAAGGACAAGACGATGGCGCTCGTCAAGCCGTACCTGGAGAAGGACGGTTCGACCCTGAGTTCCGGCGTGGGCCTGGTCACCAAGTCCGACCTGAGCGCGTACCAGTCCCTCGAGTCGCAGCTCGGGATCGGCTGAGCATGACGGCCACGAAGAACGTCCCGGACAACGTCCCGGACCGCGCGGTCACCGCGCGGCTGCGGGGGGTGCACAAGTCCTACGGACCGGTGCGCGTCCTCGACCTGCCCGAACTCGACCTCTACGCCGGCCAGGTGATCGGTGTGGTCGGCGAGAACGGCGCCGGGAAGTCCACGCTGATGGGCACGCTGGCCGGGTCGGTGCACCGGGACGGCGGCGAGATCCTGATCGACGGGGAGCCCCTCGCCGCCGGGTCCACCGAGGCCGCGGGGCAGCTCGGCATCGCCATGGTCTCCCAGGAGTTCCCGCTGGTCGGACAGCTCTCGGTGGCCGAGAACCTGCTCCTCGGCCGCCGCCCGCGCCAGTCGAAGCGACGGCTGCTGGTGGACCGTACGGCACAGCGGGCCGAGGCGAAGGCGATGCTTGAGGAGATCGGCCTGTCCGCCGGGACGATCGAGGTGAACCGGGAGGTCCGCACCCTTCCGGTGCCGACCCGCCAGATGATCGAGATCGCCAAGGCCTGGGGCCGCGAACCCAAGCTGCTGATCCTGGACGAGCCGACCTCCTCACTGGGGCCGGTCGAAGCCCAGATGGTGCTGGGCCTGGCCCGCCAACTCGCCGATCGCGGGGGCACCGTGCTGTTCATCGGGCACCGCCTCGACGAGGTGCGGGAGATCAGCGACCGGGTCCTGGTGCTGCGCAACGGCAGGCTGGTCGCCGACCTCGAACCCGCCGAGGCCGGTGAGGAACGGCTGATCCGGGAGATGGTCGGCGGCGAGGTCGCGCAGGGCGAACCGAAGGCACCGCCCGCGACGAGCCCGGTCCTGCTCCAGGCCGAGGGCCTGACCGCGGACGGCCTCGGACCGGTCGACCTGGACGTGCGCGAGGGCGAGATCCTGGGCGTGGCCGGGCTGATGGGCTCGGGCCGCAGCCGCCTCGTCCACACGATCGCCGGGGCACAGCCCTCGACCGGCGGCCGGATGCTGCTCGGCGGCACGCCCTACCGGCCACGGGGCGCGGGCGACGGTGTGGCGGCCGGGATCGCACTGATCCCCGAGGACCGCAAGGAGCAGTCGCTCGTCCTGTTCGCGTCCATCCGGGCGAACGTCGTCGTCTCGGTGCTCAAACGGATCAGCACCCGGGGTCTGCTCGCACCGGGCCGCGAACGCGCCGAGGCACGGAAGATCACCGAGAACGTCAACGTGCGGATGCAGTCGGTGGAGCAGCCGATCGGCTCGCTGTCCGGCGGCAACCAGCAACGCGCCATCTTCGGCCGGGCGTTCGCCGCCGAACCGCGCCTGCTGCTGCTCGACGAGCCGACCCGTGGCGTGGACGTGGGCGCGAAGGCGGAGATCTACAAGCTGATCGACCAGGCGGCCGAGCAGGGCATGGGGATCGTGGTCGCCTCCTCCGAACTGGAGGAGCTGCTGTGGATCTGCCACCGCATCGCGGTGATGAACCACGGGCGGGTGGTCACGGTCATCGACCGGGCCGACGCCACCAAGGAGCGGATCATGACGGCCGCGGCCGGCACCTCCTCCCTCGATGAGCACCGACCGACGAATTCCCTCGACGAGCACCAAGTGACGAACGGAGCCACAGCATGAGCGCGCAGACCACGCTCGCCCCGAACGAGGTCGCGCCGCCGTCCCGTTCGGCCGTATCGACCCTCGCCCGCAGACTCGCCGCCTCCCCGGAGGCCGGCGTGATCATCGCCTGCGTGGTGGTGTTCGTGGCCATCGCCGCCAACGCGGAGACGTACACGGCCGTGGGCAACCTCCAGGTGATGGGCCGCGACCTCTCGCAGGTCGGGATCCTCGCGATCGGTGAGGCGCTGGTCATCCTGACCGGTGGCATCGACCTGTCGGTGGGCGCGCTGGCCGGTCTGGCCGGCATCCTGGCCGGCTGGATGAACGTCAACGAGGGCCTGCCCGCCCCCCTCGCGATCCTGCTCACGCTGGTGATCACCGCCTGCGTCGGTCTCTGGCACGGCGTCATGGTCACCCGCCTCAACGTGCCGCCCTTCGTGATCACCCTGGTCACCTACACCGTCGCGCAGGGCACGGCGCTCGCGATCACCAGCGGCTCGCCCATCAACAACCTCGACCCGATGTTCAGCAACCTGAGCCAGTACTACCTCGGCGAAATACCGGTCCCCGCCCTGTTCTTCGTCGGTGCGGCGGCCGTCGCCTGGTTCGTCCTGGAGCGCACCTACGTCGGCCGCCAGATCTACGCGGTCGGCGGCAACAAGGAGGCCGCCCGGCTGGCAGGCATCCCGACCGCCCGCCGGATCACCTCCACCTACGTCGCCAGCGCGGCCCTCGCCGGCCTGGTCGGCATCCTGGTGATCGGCCGTATGAACGTGGCCGACCCCTCGGTCGGCGCCGGCTGGGAACTGACCGCGATCGCCGCCGCGGTGGTCGGCGGGATGTCACTCTCGGGCGGTGAGGGCCGTATCGCGGGGATCGCGGCGGGAGCGATCCTGCTGGAGTTCATCACCAACGGCCTGCTCGCCCTCAAGGTCAGCCCCTACGACCAGCAGGTCGTCCAGGGAGCGGTCCTCGGCGTCGCCATCCTGCTGGACCGGGCGCGCGCTCGTTACTTCGGCAGGAGTCGGAGTTAGTACGTCGGGCTGGTGGACTTCGCCGACCCTTCGCTCGTATTTCTTCGAACGTAGATCGATATGTCGAACACATCAGTGTGGAGGAGGCCGCCGGTGAACGCCGGACAAGAGACAGCCACGAACCCCGAACCCTGCGTCGTAGGAGTCGACTTCGGAACGCTGTCCGGACGGGCCGTGGTGGTCCGCGTGCGGGACGGCGCGGAGTTGGGGACGGCCGAGCACGCGTACCGGCACGCGGTCCTGGACCGGGAACTGCCGGACGGTACGGGACTGCCCCCGGACTGGGCCCTCCAGGTCCCGTCGGACTACGTCGACGTGCTCCGCCACGCGGTGCCGGCAGCGCTCGCGGCGGCCGGTGTGCGCCCTGAGCAGGTGATCGGCATCGGCACGGACTTCACCGCCTGCACGGTGCTGCCGGTCCTGGCCGACGGCACACCCCTGTGTGAGTTGCCCGAGTACGCCTCCCGCCCGCACTCCTACGTCAAGCTCTGGCGCCACCACGCGGCCCAGGCGCAGGCCGACAGGATCACCGCACTGGCCGCCGAACGGAAGGAGACGTGGCTGCCGCGGTACGGCGGGAAGATCTCCTCCGAGTGGGAGTTCGCCAAGGCCCTCCAGGTGCTGGAGGAGGACCCCGAGATCTACCAGCGCACGGAGCGCTGGGTGGAGGCGGCGGACTGGATCGTGTGGCGGCTGTGCGGCACGTACGTCCGCAACGCCTGCACCGCCGGCTACAAGGGCCAACTCCAGGAGGGCGCCTACCCCTCCCGGGCCTACCTGGAGGCGCTCAACCCGGGCTTCGCCGACTTCGTGACGGAGAAACTGGAGCAGCCGATCGGCCAACTCGGCGGTCTTGCAGGTGTGTTGACGGCCGAGGCGGCGGCCTGGACCGGACTGCCCGAGGGCATCGCGGTCTGCGTGGGCAACGTCGACGCCCATGTGACGGCACCCGCGGCGGGCGCGGTGGAGCCGGGCCAGATGGTGGCCATCATGGGCACCTCGACCTGCCATGTGATGAGCTCCGACCGCAACGAGACGGTGCCCGGCATGTGCGGCGTCGTCGACGGCGGCATCCTGCCGGGCCTGTGGGGCTACGAGGCCGGACAGAGCGGCGTCGGCGACATCTTCGGCTGGTTCGTGCGCACCGGGTTCCCGGCGTCGTACGCCGAAGAGGCCGCCGCCCTCGGGCGCGACGCGCACGAACACCTGACGGCTCTCGCCGCCGGGCAACAGGTGGGCGAGCACGGGCTGATCGCGCTGGACTGGCACAGCGGCAACCGTTCCGTCCTGGTCGACCACGACCTCAGCGGTGTGATGGTCGGCCTGACACTGTCGACCCGTCCCGAGGACGTCTACCGCGCGCTGCTGGAGGCCACCGCCTTCGGTACCCGGACCATCATCGAGGCGTTCGAGACGTCCGGGGTGCCGGTCGGCGAGCTGATCATCGCGGGCGGCCTGACGAAGAACGCCCTGCTGATGCAGATCTACGCCGACGTCACCCGCCGCCCCCTCGGCGTCATCGGCTCCGCCCAGGGCCCCGCTCTCGGCGCGGCGATGCACGCCGCCGTAGCGGCGGGGGCGTACCCCGACATCCAGGCGGCCGCCCGGTCCATGGGCAAGGCCGACCGCGGCGTTTACCAGCCGGACCCGGAACGCGCCGCGGCCTACGACCGCCTCTACGCCGAATACCGGCTTCTGCACGACTACTTCGGCCGCGGAGCCAATGAGGTCATGCACCGGCTACGGCGTCTGCGCGCCGAGGTCTCCGCCTGAACGGCCCCAACTCCCGTCCCCAGTAGCCCCCTTCGAAAGGAACCTCCGTCATGACCGCTCCCGAAATACCGTCCGCCGGCCAGGAGATCTGGTTTCTCACCGGCAGCCAGGGCCTGTACGGCGAGGAGACCCTGAACCAGGTCGCCCACCAGGCACGGAAGATCGCCGAACGACTCGACGCGGCCGAGCCGATCCCCCTGCGGATCGTGTGGAAACCGGTGCTCACCGACGCCGATTCGATCCGTCGGCTGTGCCAGGAGGCCTCCGCCTCCGACAGCTGTGTGGGGGTGATCGTGTGGATGCACACCTTCTCCCCGGCGAAGATGTGGATCGCGGGCCTGAGCGCGCTGGACCGCCCCGTGCTGCACCTTCACACCCAGTACAACCTGTCGCTGCCCTGGTCGAGCATCGACATGGACTTCATGAACCTCAACCAGGCCGCTCACGGCGACCGCGAGTTCGCCCACATCGAGTCCCGGCTCGGCATCGACCGCAAGATCGTCGCCGGGCATGCGACCGACCCCCGCGTGATCCGGCGCGTCGCCGCCTGGACGAGAGCCGCCGCGGGCCGCCAGGCGGCCCGCACGCTGCGCCTGGCGCGCTTCGGCGACAACATGCGCGATGTCGCGGTCACCGAGGGCGACAAGGTCGAGGCCCAGATGCGCTTCGGCTTCTCGGTGAACACCTACGCCGTCAACGACCTGGTCGCCGTCGTCGACGCCGTCGAGGACAAGGCGGCCGCCGAACTCGCCGCCGAATACGTCGAGTCCTACGACGTCGTCCCCTCCCTGCGCCCCGGCGGCATCCGCCACGACTCCCTCCTCTACGCCGCCCGCCAGGAACTGGGTCTGCGCACCTTCCTCACCGAGGGCGGCTTCACCGCCTTCACCACCAACTTCGAGGACCTCGGCGGGCTGCGCCAATTGCCCGGCCTGGCCGTCCAGCGCCTGATGGCCGACGGCTACGGCTTCGGCGGCGAGGGCGACTGGAAGACCTCCGCGCTGCTGCGCACGATGAAGGTCATGGGCCAGGGACAGGCCGGCGGCACCAGCTTCATGGAGGACTACACCTACCACCTCGGCCCCGGCGTCCCGCGCATCCTCGGCGCGCACATGCTGGAGGTCTGCCCCTCGGTGGCCGCAGCCCGCCCCCGCTGCGAGATCCACCCACTGTCCATCGGCGGCCGCGAGGACCCGGTCCGCCTGGTCTTCGACGCGGCCGAGGGCCCCGCCGTGGTCGTCGGCCTCTGTGACCTCGGCGACCGCTTCCGGCTGACCGCCAACGCCGTCGACGTCGTCGGCCCCAGCGAGCCCCTGCCCCACCTCCCCGTGGCCCGGGCGGTATGGAAGCCGCGCCCCTCACTCGCGGAGTCGGCCGAGAGCTGGCTGCTGGCCGGCGCCCCGCACCACACCGTGCTCAGCTCGGCGGTCGACGTCGAGACGCTGACCGACTACGCGGCCATGACGGGCGTCGAACTGCTCACCATCGACGAGCACACCAGCACCGACCAGTTCGCCAAGGAGATCCGCTGGAACGCCGCGTACCACCGCCTTGCACAGGCTCTGTGACATCCGTCCCGGGAGAGAACCGATGACCGTACGAGTCCGCGACGGCCTGCGGCAAGAGGTACTGGACGCCAACCTGGCCATCCCTCAGGTCGGCCTGGCCACACTGACCTGGGGAAACGTAAGCGGCGTCGACCGGGAGGCCGGTGTCTTCGTGATCAAGCCGTCCGGGGTGCCCTACGAAGATCTCAGCCTCGACCACCTGGTGACGGTCCGTCTGTCCGACGGCGCCGTGGTGGACGGCGACCTGCGCCCCTCCACCGACACCGAGACCCACCGCTGCCTCTACCGCGCCTTCCCCTCCATCGGCGGCGTCACCCACACCCACTCCACCCACGCCGTGGCCTTCGCCCAAGCCCGCCGCGACATCCCGGTCCTCGGCACCACCCACGCCGACACCTTCAATGGACCCATCCCGGTCACTCGTGACCTCACCCCCGAGGAGTGCGCGAAGGACTACGAGTACAACACCGGCGTCGTCATCGTGGATCTACTGGGGGAGGAGGACCAGAAGGCCGTCGAGGTCCCGGCGGCCCTCGTCGCCAACCACGGCCCCTTCACCTGGGGCACCACCGCCCGCAAGTCCCTGGAACACGCGATCATCTGCGAGGCGGTCGCCGACATCGCCCTCCACACCCTGTTTCTGTCCCCAGCCGCCCCACCACCACGTCATCTACTGGAGCGCCACTACACCCGCAAACACGGGCCCGAGGCGTATTACGGCAACCCGGACATACCTACGGCTTCCAGATGGCCACTGCACTGATGAGACGGAGGACCTCTTCTGTCTTGCGTGGGCTCAGCAGTTGTCGGTGGCCGTCTGGGTCATCTGGCTCAACTGTTCCGAGGCGGCGCTCAAGGGCACCAAGATCACGGTCGCCCCAGAAGGCCGACGACAACCGCCAGGCCAGTACGGCCACTTCGGAGCGAGGCCATCCTCGCGAACAACCCAGGCGTCAATGGCCTCTACGGCGTCACTCCTGCGTCGGCCCAGGCTGTGGCCTCAGCGAGCAGGACGGCTTCGGTGCACATCGTCTCCGACGTCTCCGACGGCGATCTCTGGTCGTAGGCGATCGGACTGCTCTGCTGGGCGACCGGATCAGCGACGGACGCGGTAGCGGATGTGGGTGGCCTCCGGCGTGTCGATCACCTGGGCGATCTCCAGCTCGATCTCCGAGGGCAGGACGTCGAACAGTCGTCGTCCGCCGCCGAGCAGCACCGGGATCTGGTGGATCTGCACCTCGTCCAGGACTCCGGCTTCCAGCGCTCGTTGCCCCGTGTACGCACCGCGCACCTGCACGTCCTTGTCGCCGGCGGCGGCCTTGGCCTGGGCCATCGCGCTTTCGATCCCGTCGTTCACGTAGGTCACCAACGGATAGCCCCAGCGGGCGGCCGGGCCGGGTGGGCGGTGACTGGGCACGAAGATCGGGAGACCTCCATGATCACCGCCCCAGTGATCCATGAGTTCGGCGGTCCGTCGTCCCGCGAGTACCGCACCGGCCGCGTTCCATCCCTCCTGGAACCGCGCGGCGGTCCGAGCGGACTCGCCTTTGGCGTCGGCCCACTTGTGCAGCCGCTCGCCGTCCTCACCGCCGAGGAAGTCGTCAGGGTCGGCGATGTACCCGTCGAGAGACACCGACATATCGAGCACTGATGTAGACACTTCAGTCTCCTGTTGTATCGATCCAGACTGGTTTCAATGCTGTAGACCTGGCATGGCTGCCTTACTCATCGGGCACAACGTATTGGATCTTTGCGCGTAGGCGATCGGGCTGATCTGACCGATGCTGGAGCGTCTCCTTCTGGTGTTGTAGCGGGTGACCCACCGGAAGACCGCATGGCGGGCCTCTCGCGCCCCTGACCAGCTCCAGGCGGCGCAGCAGGCCCTGTCCCGGTTCCCGCGCTGCAAGGCGAAGGACCGCACCGCCAACCACCAGCGGGCCGTGGACAAGGTTGCCCAGCTGCACGGCAAGGTGCGTCGCCAGCGGCTCGACCACGCACACAAGACCGCCCTCGGCCTGGTCCGCGCACACGACTTCATTGCGCACGAAGACCTCAAGATCCGCCACATGAGCAAGGCCGCCCCACAACCCAGGCCCGACAGCGACCGGCCGGGCGCGTTCCTGCCCAACGGGGCCGGGGCGAAGGCCGGGCCCAACAAGTCCATCCACGATGCCGGTTGGGGGGTGTTCCTGACGATCCTGCACGCCAAGGCTGAAAGCGCCGGACGAGAAGTGATCGAAGTGGACCCCCGCAACACCTCCCGCACCTGCCCCCAATGCGGGCACACTGCGAAGGAGAACCGGCCCACCCAGGAAAAGTTCCACTGCGTCACCTGCGGCCACCACGCGCACGCCGACACCGTGGGAGCCACCAACGTTCTACGGGCCGGGCTGGTCCGTCGCCACGCCAACCCGGCTTGACGAGAAGCCCCCGGCTTCAGCCGGGGGGAGTCACGGAGCTTGTTCGGCCTGCGACTTTGCCGGTCGCGCCGCGAGCGGACAGGCGGCACGCCCTGGACGAGCAGGCTGAAGGCCTACCGTGGTGGACGTTGGCACGCGAGACACGACGGGCAGAGGCAGACCAGTCCGCTCAGTGGTGAAGTGGATCTTCCAGCCGTACTTGCCCCGGCCTTCAGGATTCGTCTGACCCGAGCCGACGAGCGTCCGGACGCCGCCGCGCCGACCGGGCTCAGGCAACTCAGGGGGCTACCGGCGGTACCTTTCGCCGTTGTTGGTTGAGATTTCTACAGGCCGGCATACAGCACGACTCGTCTGTCCACTCGACGCGGCGGCACTCAAGCGCTTTCCATCTGTACCGACCCTGTAATCAGGAAGTCGGGATGATCCGGAAATCATTGGTAGAGCGGTCAATCATGCTGCGAGGTGGAATTCCTCTTTCCGCTTATTTGAGTGTGCGGATCCAGTGTGCCATTTCACACACCCGATGGTTCGGCGCGCGGTGCCTTCGGGGGTGGGCGGCTTGGGGGCCGGTGCTTCCCGACTTCAGCAGGCGCTCCCACCTGCACAGGAGCAAAAATCGAGGCGTCGAAATATAGACATGTCGTCTGATATTCGCCTGTGTCATGACTCCTGGGCAAGTGCTCCTACCGGCAACCGGGAATTCACAATCGAGGCACCCGATTTTACTAAGTTCTGGTGGAGTTCCGTGGCCGCACTATCTAAAGGAGTGCCCGCCCTGCACTTCCAATATTCCTCAGCTCTCAAGTGCGGCTCGAGGTGGGCTTGAGAGGTTCTGGCGCGGGGTCCGTTAAAAAGGCATTGTTGCCTCTGCGGCATCGACAGGTAATTGGTTGAAAGTGAATCGATTCCGCAACGACGGGGAGCGAGACAACTATGAACGGGGGAAAAGATCGTGGTCACGATCAATGTGCTAGGGCAATTGGAGGTCATCGCGGGCGGGCGCGACCTGGCGCCGACCGCACCGCGGGTCAAGGCGGTGCTGGCGCTGCTGGCGCTCAACGCGAACCGGGTGGTCGGCACGGACACACTGTTCGCCGAGCTGTGGGACGACCGGCCGCCGCGCAGTGCGGCCACCACACTGCAGACCTACGTCTACCAGCTGCGCCGGATCCTGGACTCCATACCCCAGGGTGATCGGCGCTGCGACATCGTCACCAAAGCGCCGGGCTACGTCCTGCGCACCGGGGAGACCGACGCCGAGCGCTTCCTGACAGTGGCCGAGCAGGGTCGCTGCCTGTGGCGCCAGGGCCATGTCGCGGAGGCCGCCGAGCGGCTGCGGCAGGCACTCGGCCTGTGGCGCGGCCATGCGCTGGCCGACATCAACCTGGGGCCGGAGCTGACGATCCACAAGGCGCATCTGTGCGAACTGCGGCTGCGCATGCTGGAGTTGCGCATCCAGGCGGACGCCCGGCTCGGCCGGCACCAGGACCTGATCCCCGAACTGCGGTCGCTGGTCGCGGAGCACCGCCTCAACGAGCGGCTGCACGCCCAGCTGATCGACTCACTGCGCGCAGTGGGCTGCCGCGCCGAGGCGTTGCGGGCGTACCAGGATCTGCGCAGGGTGCTCAAGTCCGAGCTGGGCCTCGAACCGGCCCCGGACGTGCAGCGGCTTCAGGCCGAGGTGCTCAACGGGGTGCACGGCGGCTCCGTGACCGCCCTGCTGCGCACCGGCTGACCCGGCGTCACCCACCCGACAGGTCCGGGACGGAGCGGCGGCTCCGTCCCGGACCGGTCCGCGGCTGCCCGCGGACCGGACCCATCGTCCCGGCTGACCGCAGACCGGCTGCCGCGAACCGACTACACCGGCCCGGCTGCCCGCGGACCGGCCGCACCGCCCCGGCTCCAGGAGCGGCGACGCTGCCATCGTCCTGACGCAGTCATCGTCCTGTGAGGAGAACCTGGCCATGACGCATGATCCAACCTCGTCCCTCGTGAACGAACCCGGGGGCGATCCACCCCGCTTCCACGGCGCCGCCCGCGCCCTGATCAGCTACGGCCTGCTGGTCCTCGTACCCCTGGCGTTGGCGCTGCTGCTGCTGAGATACGGCGTCGATCATCCGGTGAAGGAGATCACCGGCGCGACGAAGGCGGCCGAGCCGGCCGACCTGGTCGGTCAGGTGCTGGTGGCCGGGGCCGTGGTGGTCGCGGCGGCGGGGCTGCTGGGTCTGGCGGCCCGCGCGGTCGGCCAGTCGCCGGTCGTCGGCGAGATCCTGGCCGGCCTGCTGCTCGGACCCTCGGTGTTCGGGGCGCTGGCACCCGGTGTCTCCAAGGAGGTGTTCCCCGCGGCGGTGACGCCGATCATGAACAACCTGGCGCAGGTCGGCGTGGTCTTCTTCATGTTCCTGATCGGCCTGGAGATGCCGCTGACCATGCTGCGCCGACTCGGCGGCAAGGTGCTCTCCGCGGGGCACGCGGCGCTCGCCGTGCCCTTCCTGCTGGGCATGCTCGCCGCGCTGCGACTGCGCGACGAGTACCAGCCCGACGGGGTGCATACCGGGCCCTTTCTGCTGTTCGTGGCGCTGTCGGTGTCGGTCACCGCGTTCCCGGTGCTGGCCCGGATCCTCGCCGACCGGGGCCTGATAGGCACCCGGCTGGGCGCGATGGGCCTGGCCATGGCCGGCGTCGGCGACGTCACCGCCTGGTGTGCGCTGGGCGTGGTGGTCGCCGAGGTGCGCAGCGACTCGCCGCTCGGTGTGCTGGTCGCCGTGGCCGAGGTGGTGGCCTTCACCCTGCTGCTGTGGTTCGCGGTGCGCCCGGCGCTGGCGCACGTGCTGCGAGTGCTGGAGAGCCGGCACAGCGGGGCGCTGCCGGTCGGCACCCTGATCACCTTCTTCGTACTGATCTGCGCGGTGACCACCAATGTGCTCGGGGTGCACGCGATCTTCGGCGCCTTCCTGGCGGGCGTGGTCATGCCGCGCTCCTCCCGGACGGTGCGGGACTTCGCGCACCGGACCGAGGGCCTGGCGCTGTGGCTGCTGCTGCCGTTCTTCTTCGCCGCGGTGGGCCTGCAGACCCGGCTGCAGTCGGTGTTCTCGCTCTCGGCGCTCGGCGTGCTGGCCCTGGTGCTGCTGGTGGCGGTGGCCGGCAAGATCGGCGGGACGTTCGCGGCGGCCCGGTTGGCCGGTGAGGGCAACCGGGAGTCGCTGGGGCTCGGCGTGATGATGAACTGCCGTGGCCTGACGGAGCTGGTGGTGCTCAACGTCGGTCTGTCGCTGGGGGTGATCGACTCCCGGCTGTTCGCGGTGCTGGTGGTGATGACCCTGGTGACCACCGTGGCCACCGACCCGCTGCTGCGTCTGCTGCGGCTCGACCGGCTCTCGCAGACCCCTGGAGGCGGCTTGCTCCCGGTCGAAGCCCCCTCCCAGACTCAGGGAACGGCCGGGACACGTCAGCCATGAGAAACGGGGCGGGATCCGATGCGTGACGATGACACAACACATCCGACGAGTCCGATGCGCCGGAGCGTCGACACACTGCACGAGCTGAAGCAGCTCGTCCTGGACGGGCCCAGTCCGGAGGCCACCGAACGGCAGCACGCCAAAGGGAAACTGACGGCGCGTGAGCGGATCGCCGTACTCCTCGACAAGGGCTCCTTCCAGGAGGTCGAGGCGCTGCGGAGGCACCGGGCCACCGGATTCGGGCTGGAGGGCAACCGTCCGCACACCGATGGTGTGATCACCGGGTGGGGGACGGTGGAGGGCCGCACGGTGTTCGTGTACGCCCACGACTTCCGGCTGTTCGGCGGTGCGCTGGGCGAGGCGCACGCCCAGAAGATCCACAAGATCATGGACCTGGCGATCGCCGCGGGCGCCCCGCTGGTGTCGCTGAACGACGGCGCCGGCGCCCGCATCCAGGAGGGTGTCTCCGCACTGGCCGGCTACGGCGGGATCTTCCAGCGCAACACCCGTGCCTCCGGGGTGATCCCGCAGATCTCGGTGATGCTCGGCCCGTGCGCCGGCGGCGCGGCCTACTCGCCGGCGCTGACCGACTACGTCTTCATGGTCCGCGAGACCTCCCAGATGTTCATCACCGGCCCGGACGTCGTACAGGCCGTCACCGGCGAGAAGATCACCCAGAACGGCCTCGGCGGCGCCGATGTGCACGCGGAGCTGTCAGGCGTGGCGCACTTCGTCTACGACGACGAGCAGACCTGCCTGGAGGAGGTGCGCTATCTGCTGTCCCTGCTGCCGCAGAACAACCGGGAGCAACCGCCGGCGGTGGTCACCGACGACCCGGCCGACCGGCGCGGCGAGGCGCTGTACGAACTGGTGCCCAGCGACGGAAACCGCCCCTACGACATGCGGGCGGTGATCGAGGAGCTGGTCGACGACGGGGTGCACCTCGAGGTGCACGAGCGCTGGGCGACCAACGTGATCTGCACCCTGGCGCGGCTGGGCGGGCGGGCGGTGGGCATCGTCGCCAACCAGCCGCGCTCACTGGCCGGCGTGCTGGACATCGAGAGTTCGCAGAAGGCGGCCGGATTCGTGCAGACCTGCGACTCCTTCAACATCCCGATCGTCACCCTGGTCGACGTGCCGGGCTTCCTGCCGGGCGTCGGCCAGGAGCACGACGGCATCATCCGGCACGGCGCCAAGCTGCTGTACGCGTACTGCAACGCGACGGTGCCACGGATCTCCGTGGTGCTGCGCAAGGCCTACGGCGGCGCCTACATCGTGCTGGACTCGCGTTCCATCGGCGCGGACCTGGCGCTGGCCTGGCCGACCAACGAGATCGCCGTGATGGGCGCCGACGGCGCCGCAGGCGTGATCTTCCGGCGGGAGATCGCCGCCGCCGAGGACCCGGAGGCGGTGCGCAAGGCGCGCACCGAGGAGTACCGGACCGAGCTGATGCACCCGTACTACGCGGCCGAGCGCGGCCTGGTGGACGATGTCATCGACCCGGCCGATACCCGGGCAGTGCTGGTGCGGGGCCTGGAGATGCTCGCCACCAAGGACGCCGACCTGCCGATGCGCAAGCACGGCAACCCGCCGCAGTGACCGGGCCCGCCGCCGAGGAGCGGCTCCTGGTGCGGATCGAACGCGGGCGGCCGACGCCCGAGGAGACGGCGGCGTTGACCGCGGCGCTGTTGGTGGTCGCGGCGGCCCGTGCCGCCGAGGCCCGGCCGAGCTCGCCGGGGCCCGGCACGGCTCGTTGGTACCGCTGGGAGCGCACCGCCGGGTTCCGGCCGGGGCACAGCTGGCGTCTGGCCCGCTGATCAGGTCCGCTTCGAGTGACCGTCGAGCGCCCCGGACGACAGTGGCCGTATGGCAGCTTTCACCGGTGCACCGAGACTCGAAGAGGTCGCCGAAGGGGTCCACGCCTTCCTGCAGCCCGACGGCGGCTGGTGCCTCAACAACGCGGGGCTGGTGGTCGACGGCGGCAGCGCGCTGCTGATCGACACCGCCGCCACCGAGGCGCGGGCCGGACGGCTGCGCGAGCTGGTCGCGGGCACCGCGCCGCAACTCCCGCGGCTGCTCGTCAACACCCACTCGCACGGCGACCACACCTTCGGCAACCACCTCTTCCCGGAAGCGGTGGTGGTGGCCGCCGAGCGGACCCGGCAGGAGGCGATCCGTACCGGACTGCATCTCACCGGCCTGTGGCCCGACGTGGACTGGGGCGCGGTCGAACCGGCCGCGCCCCAGGTCACCTTCGCCGAGGAGCTCACGCTCCACGTCGGCGAACAGGAGGTGCGGCTGCGTGCCTTCGGCCCGGCGCACAGCTCCTGCGACACGGTGGTGTGGCTGCCGGAGCGCCAGGTGCTGTTCGCCGGCGACCTGGTGATGAACGCGGTCACCCCGTTCGTACTGACCGGCTCGGTCAGCGGTCTGCGCGACGCCGTGGCCCGGCTGCGGGCGCTCGACGCGGTCACCGTGGTGCCCGGGCACGGCCCTGTCGGCGGCCCGGAGCTCCTTGAGACCACCGAGCGTTACCTCGCCTGGCTGCTGGACGTGGCCAAGGCCGGCCTCGCCGGGGGACTGGACCCGCTGGAGGCGGCCCGCGCGGCCGACCTCGGCGAGTTCGCCGACTTCCTGGACACCGAACGGCTGGTGCCCAACCTGTATCGCGCGTACGGCGAACTGCGCGGTGGACGCCCGGAGGACTTCGCCGGCATCGACGAGATGGTCCGCGGCATGGCGGAGCTGCACGGCGGCTTCCCCGCCTGCCACGCCTGACGACACGTTTCCCAACCCCCACGGGGAGAGGACGGACAAGTGAGCACGAAGCACGAGAGCGGCCCGGTCACCCTGATCGCGGTGCTCGAAGCGCCGGTGGAGAACACCGAGGAGTTCATCGCGGGTTGGCGCACCCACCTGGAGCTGCTGCGCACCGCGCCCGGCTTCCGCGGTGCCCGCCTGCACCGGGCCCTGCGCGCCGAGCACCGCTTCCAGCTGGTCGCGGTCGCCGACTGGGCGAGCACCGCCGACCTGGCCGCGGCGGCGGCCGGCGAGCGGGGCGGCCCGGGCGCGGAGGCGTACGCCAAGACCGTCCACCGGGGCGTCTACCGGGTGATCGGCGAAGTCGCGTCCGGGCAGCGGGCGGACGGCGCGGGCGTGACCATGGTCAACGCCTTCGAGCTGCCGAACGAGCGGGTCGAGGAGTTCCTGGACGCCTGGCGGCCCCGGGCCGAGCGGGCGAGCGCGTCACCGGGCTTCGTCGACTTCCGGATGCACCAGGCGCTCGGCGAGGCCTCGCTGCCCCTGGTGAACGTCGCGCACTACGCCAGCGTCGAGGCGTGGAAGGCGCTGCAGGCCGACCCCGAGTTCCAGGCCCGCAAGGCCGTCAACCCGCCGTACGCCACGGCCAATCCGGGCCTGTTCGAGGTGGTCGCCGAGGTGGCCGCCGAGGTGGTGTGAACCGGCATCCGGCCGCTTCCACGCGGGCTTGAGCGGGGCGCGAGAGCGCCCGCACAGACTTCTTGACGACTTGTTACCAGCAGGAGGAGCGATGGTGGATCAGGCTACGACCGACGTGGTGATACTCGGCGGCGGGCTCGCGGGTCTCACGCTCGCGGTCCAGCTCAAGAACGCCCGGCCGGAGACGGACGTGGTGATCCTCGACAAGCGGCAGGGCCTGGCGCCGGAGGCGGCGTTCAAGGTCGGTGAGTCGACGGTGCCGGCGGGCGCGCACTACTTCGCACAGACCGTCGGGATGAAGGAGCACCTGGAGAAGTTCCACCTGAAGAAGAACGGCCTGCGGTTCTTCCAGCCCGCGGGCGGCAACCAGGACCTCACCCGGCGCATCGAGCTCGGCCCGCGGGAGTTCCCCGCACACAACAACTACCAGATCGACCGCGGCCGGTTCGAGAACGAGCTGACCCGGATGGCGCTGGACGCCGGCGCCGACCTGCGCCAGGGCGCCGCGATCACCGACATCGAGCTGCGCGAGGGCGACCAGGACCACACGGTGTCCTACACGCAGGGTGGCGAGCAGCGTACGATCGCCGCCCGCTGGCTGGTCGACGCGGCCGGCCGCGCCCACTTCGTCAAGCGGAAGCTGGGCCTGTCCCGCGAGGTGTCGCACACCATCAACGCCTCCTGGTTCCGCCTCACCGGCGGCATCGACCTGGAGGAGTGGGGCACGGACGACCCGCGGTGGATGGCGCGGATGAACCGCCCCGGCATCCGCAAGTTCTCCACCAACCACCTGATGGGCGAGGGCTACTGGGTGTGGCTGATCCCGCTGGGCTCGGACCACATCTCGGTCGGCGTCTGCGCGGACCCGCGGATCCACCCGTACGAGGGGATCCAGACCTTCGAGAAGGTCCAGGAGTGGCTGCGCGCCAACGAGCCGCAACTGGCCGAGGTGGTCGACGGCCGCACCGGCGACGTCGCGGACTTCATCAGCCTCAAGGACTTCGCCTTCGGTACCGAGCGGGTGTACTCGCCGGACCGCTGGATGCTGGTCGGCGAGGCCGGCGCCTTCGCGGACGCCTTCTACTCTCCCGGCTCGGACATGATCGGCTACGGCAACAGCGTCACCACCGACCTGGTCAGCAGGGACTTCGCGGGCGAGGACATCACCGAACGGCTGGAGTTCTACAACGAACTCCACCTGCGCACCTTCGAGTTCGTGCTCTCCAAGGTCGAGGACCACTACCCGGCCTTCGGGAACCCGGCGGTGATGGTGCCGAAGCTGTGCTGGGACGCCATGCTCAACCACGTCGGCGTGGTGCTGACCTTCGTCAAGGACCGTTTCCTGGACTACGGGTTCATGCGGCGCGTGCGCGGCGACCTCGAGAAGCTGTTCACGCTCAACGACCGGATCCAGCAGATCTTCCGCGACTGGAACGAGCTGGAGAAGGTCGTCACCGACGGCCCCGCGGGCGCCTATGTGCCGGCCAAGGCGATCAAGGACAGCCACGCCACCCTGGTCGTCGACTACACCGACGACGAACTGGCCGCCGAGCTCTCCCGCGACGTCAGGGTCGCCGAGGCGCTGGCGGTCGCCGTCTTCCACCGGGCCGCCCGCAAGCTCGACGTCACCCCCGACCCGGAGGTGCCGGTGAACCCGTACGCGATCAGCCTGCGTCCCGACGACTGGCAGAGCGACGGTCTGTACAGCGGGCAGGTGCTGCTGACCCTGGCGCAGGCGGAGGAGATCTCCGAGGGCAGCCAGGGCCTGTTCGTCGACCCGCTGCTCGACGGTGCGGCATGAGCGAGCACCGCGCGGCGAGTGTGCTGCAGCCGGAACCGGCCCTGGTGGACCCGCAGGCGCTGCGCAGCGTCTGCGCCAACTGGGCCACCGGCGTCACCGTGATCACCACCGGCGCCACCGGGCGGACCGTGGGACTCACGGTGAACTCCTTCACCTCGGTCTCGCTCGACCCGGCCCTGATCCTGGTCTGTATCCACAAGGACTCGGGCGAACTGCCGGTGTTCCGGGGGACCGGCGCCTTCGCGGTCAACATCCTGGCCGCCGACCAGGAGGAGCTGTGCCGGTCCTTCGCCAGCCGGCACACCCGGCACAGCGTCGAGGCCGACACCCGGCCGGGGATCACCGGCGTGCCGGTGCTCTCCGATGCGCTGGCCTATCTGGAGTGCCGGATCGACCGTGAGGTGGACGGTGGCGACCACGTGATCGTCATCGGCGAGGTGATCGACCTGGCCGTGCAGCGCGAGGAGGGGCCGTTGACCTTCTTCCGCAACACCTTCCACCGGCTGCCGGCCGCCTCCTGAGCACCGAGTAGTGAGGAGAAGACAGATGCCCACCGCCGGGTTGTCCACCGCCGCGGCCGCATTCGCACCCGCCGCCGGCCGCCGCGCCGAGGCCTCCGAACGGGCCCGCGACGTCGACCCCGCCGTACTGAAGGAGATCGTCCGGGCGGGCTTCGCCCGGCACTTCGCCCCCGCGGCCGTCGGAGGCACCGCCGGTTCCTTCACCGAACTGGTGGAGGCGGTCGAGGTGATCGCAGGGGAGTGCCCCGCCAGTTCCTGGTGCGCCTCGCTGATCGCCTCGATCGCCCGGATGGCGGGGGCCTTCCTGCCCGAGCAGGGCCAGGCCGAGATCTGGGCGGCCGGCCCGGACGCGGTGCTGGTGGGGTCCGTGACGCCGTTCGGCACGGCCAGGCCGGCCCCCGGCGGCTGGCTGGTCCGCGGCCGCTGGCCGTACATCAGCGGCGTCGCCCACTCGGACTGGGCGCTGATGTGCGGCCTGGTGGAGACCGGGACGGGCAGTGAGGCGCGGCTGTTCGCCCTGCCGCGCTCCGCGTACCGCGTCGAGGACACCTGGCACAGCGTCGGCATGGCCGCCACCGGCAGCAACACCCTGGTCCTCGACGAGGTGTTCGTGCCCGAGCACCTCTCCTTCGACCGGGCCGACCTGTTCGCCGGGCGCACCAGTGAGGCCTGGGGCGGGGTGGCGGCGGCCTGCCACCGGGCCCCCCTCCAGGCGGTCAACGGTCTGATGTTCGCCGCACCGGCGGTCGGCGCCGCGCTCGGCATGGTCCGCACCTTCTCGGCGTACTTCGCCGAGAAGGTCGGCAACGCCCCGAACCTGCCCGGCACCACCGGGGTGCAGGGCGTACGGGGCTCCGCCGAGCAGGCGCTGGCCCGTTCGGCCGGCGAGGTGGACGCGGCCCGGCTGCTGCTGGGGCGGGCCGCCCGGCTCGCCGACGAGGGTGCCGTCGCCGGCCCGCTGGAAGCCACCCGGAACCTGCGGGACTGCGCCCTCGCCGTCGACCTGTCGGTGACCGCGGTGGACCGGCTGTTCCGCCAGTCCGGCACCCGGGGACAGGCGCTCTCCGGCCCGATGCAGCGGCTGTGGCGGGACGTCACCGCCATCTCCACCCATGTGGCGCTGCAGTTCGAGCCGGCCGCCCGGGGCTGGGTCGACCAGGTGCTCAAGGCCTGACCCCCCGCTCATGCGTAACGCCCGGGTGCCGGGACCTCCATCGAGGTCCCGGCACCCGGGCGTTACGCATGGCAGAGGGGCCGATCAGTAGTTGCCGAGGCCGCCGCAGACGTTCAACGCCTGCGCGGTGACCGCCGCGGCGCCCGGGGAGACCAGATAGGAGACCATCGCGGCCACCTCGCTCGGCTCCACATAGCGGCCGAGCGGCACCCGGGTGGTGATCCGGCTGTGCGCCTCCTGCTCGTCCACACCCCAGATCCCGGCGTAGTGCTCGCGCACCCGCTCGGCCATCGGGGTCTCCACGAAGCCCGGGCAGACCGCGTTGACGGTGATGCCGGTCCTGGCCAGCTCCAGGCCCAGCGACTTGGAGAAGCCGACCACGCCGTGCTTGGAGGCGGTGTACGGCGCGGCGTGCACCACGCCCTGCTTGCCGCCGGTGGAGGCGATGTTGACGATGCGTCCCGTGCCGCGCTCCAGCATGCCGCCGCCGGTCAGCGCCGCCTTGGTGACCAGGAAGACGCTGTTCAGGTTGGTGTCGATGACGTCGAACCACAGCTCGTCGGGCACCTCGGCGGTGGCGCCGCCGCCCGGCCGGCCGGCGTTGTTGACCAGCACGTCGAGCCGCCCGTAACGCTCGACGACGGCGGCGACCAACGCCCGTACCTGCTCGGGCGAGGTGACGTCGCAGGTGCTGCCGTCGACGTCGAGACCTTCGGCGCGCAGCTCGGCGAGGGTGTCCTCGAGGGTCTTGGCGGTGCGGGCGCACAGGTAGACGGCGTAGCCCTGGCGGGCCAGGGTGCGGGCGATCTCGTGGCCGATGCCGCTGGTGGCACCGGTGACCAGCGCGACTCGGCGCTCGGTGGCGGTGGAAGTCGATGTGTCCATGCACCCCACCGTCGCCGTCCCGCCTCGCGCCCCGGTCGAGCCCCGCTCCAGACCGGCGGCGAGGGCGTTGAGCCGGTCTCGACCGGGGCTCTTGGGCGTGATTGAAGACTGAGCGCAATCAACGGTCGCGTGAAGGAGTTCGAGGAGATGGAGTCGACCGGCGTCAGCGCCGAGTTGTACGCAGAGGTTCTTCAGTACTACGCGCGCCAGATGCAGGCGCTGGACGCGGGCAAGGTGGAGGAGTACGCCGACACGTTCACCGACGACGCCGTCTTCGGCCACACGCCCGGCCGGGAGCCGGCGCGCACCCGGGGCGGCATCCTGTCCGACCTCTACGAGGTGCGCGAGAGGCTCGCCGCGGACCCGCAGCAGCGGCGCCACATGTTCACGATGGTCGACGTCGAGCAGCTGGCGGACGGCCGGCTCCGCAGCACCTGCTACGCGCTGGTGCTGACCACCCGCCCCGGCGACGGTCCGCAGATGGTCCGCAGCTGTGTGGTGCGCGATGCCCTGGTCCGCGAGGACGGGCGGCTGCGCAACCAGGAGCGGCTCGTCGACCACGACGGTTTCTGAGAGAGGGGGTTGGGATGAGCCGACGAGTGGTCATCACCGGCATCGGCGTACGCGCCCCGGGTGGCCGGGGCACCAAGGAGTTCTGGGATCTGCTCACCGCGGGTCGTACCGCGACCCGGCGGATCAGCTTCTTCGACCCGTCGCCGTACCGGTCGCAGATCGCCGGCGAGGCGGACTTCGACCCGGTGTGGGAGGGGCTGAGCCAGCGGGAGATCCGCCGCATGGACCGGGCGACCCAATTCGCCGTGGTCTGCGCCCAGGAGGCCGTGCATGACAGCGGCCTGGACTTCGCGGGCATCGACCCGGCGCGGATCGGCGTCACCCTGGGCAGCGCGGTGGCCGCCGCGACCAGCCTGGAGCGCGAGTACCTGGTGCTGTCCGACTCCGGCCGCAACTGGCTGGTGGACAGCGAGGAGTGGCTGTCGCCGCACATGTTCGACTACCTCGCGCCGAGCGTGATGCCGGCCGAGGTGGCGTGGAAGGTCGGCGCGGAGGGACCGGTGTCGCTGGTCTCCAACGGCTGCACCTCCGGCCTGGACGCGGTCGGGCACGCCCTGCAGCTGATCCAGGAGGGCTCGGCCGACGTCATCGTGGCCGGTGCCACCGACACCCCGATCACCCCGATCGTGGTGGCCTGCTTCGACGCGATCAAGGCGACCACCGCCCGCAACGACGAGCCGGAGACCGCCTCCCGCCCGTTCGACCGTTCCCGCACCGGCTTCGTGCTCGCCGAGGGTGCCGCGGTGTTCGTACTGGAGACGCTGGAGTCGGCCCGGCGCCGCGGCGCTCCGATCTACGCCGAGGTCACCGGCTACGGCACCCGCTGCAACGCCTACCACATGACCGGCCTCAAGCCGGACGGCCGGGAGATGGCCGAGGCGATCCGGGTCGCCATGAACCAGGCCCGCATCGACCCGACCGCCGTGGACTACATCAACGCCCACGGCTCCGGCACCAAGCAGAACGACCGCCACGAGACGGCCGCGGTCAAGCGCGCCCTCGGCGACCACGCGTACCGCACGCCGGTCAGCTCGATCAAGTCGATGGTGGGCCACTCGCTGGGCGCCATCGGCTCGGTGGAGATCGCCGCCTGCGCGCTCGCCATCAAGAACGGCGTGGTGCCGCCCACCGCCAACCTGCACGAGGCCGACCCCGAGTGCGACCTCGACTACGTACCGCTGACCGCGCGGGAGCGGGACGTGCGGACCGTGCTGACGGTCGGCAGCGGCTTCGGCGGCTTCCAGACCGCGATGGTGTTGCAGCGTCCGACGGGGGAGAGGGAATGACCAGGACCGTAGTCACCGGGATCGGCGCGCTCGCCGCCAACGGCCTCGGCACCCAGAAGTACTGGGCCGCCACCCGGGAGGGCCGGCACGGGCTCGGCGAACTCACCCGGTTCGACGTGCGGACGTACCCGGCCACACTGGCCGGTGAGATCCGTGGCTTCGACGCGGCAGAGCACCTGCCGGACCGGCTGCTCCCGCAGACCGACGTCTCCACCCGGTACGCGCTGGTCGCGGCCGGATGGGCACTGGAGGACGCCAAGGTCGACCCGGCCAGCCTGGTCGACTACGACATGGGCGTGGTCACCGCCAACGCGCTCGGCGGCTTCGAGTTCACCCACCGCGAGTTCCACAAACTGTGGACCGAAGGCCCGCAGACGGTCAGCGTCTACGAATCCTTCGCCTGGTTCTACGCGGTGAACGCCGGTCAGATCTCCATCCGGCACGGCATGCGCGGCCCCTCCAGCGCCCTGGTCACCGAGCAGGCCGGTGGCCTGGACGCCGTCGGCCATGCCCGGCGCACCGTGCGCCGCGGCACCCCGCTGGTCGTGGCGGGCGGCGTGGACTCCGCGCTCGACCCCTGGGGCTGGGCCTCGCAGATCGCGGGCGGCCGGCTGTCCACCGGCACCGACCCGGACCGCGCCTACCTGCCCTTCGACCGGGACGCCGGCGGTTACGTCCCCGGCGAGGGCGGCGCGCTGCTGGTCCTGGAGGACGCCGAGGCGGCGCTGCGCCGCGGCGCCCCGGACATCCTCGGCGAGATCGCCGGCTACGCCAGCGGCTTCGACCCCGCGCCGGGCTCCGGCCGGCCCCCGGCGCTGCGCCGCACCATCGAGGCGGCACTCGCCGACGCCGGGGTGACGGCCGGCCAAGTCGACGTGGTCTTCGCCGACGCGGTCGGTGTGCCCGAGCTCGACCGGGCGGAAGCGGCCGCGCTGCGCGCGGTGTTCGGCACGGGCGCGGTGCCGGTGACCGCACCGAAGGCCGCGTCCGGCCGCACCTACGCGGGCGGCGGCGCGCTGGACGTCGCCACCGCGCTGCTGTCGATCCGCGACGGCGTGATCCCGCCGACCGCCGGCACCCACGAGGTGCCCGCCGAGTACGGCATCGACCTGGTCCGCGACCGGGCCCGCGACGCGGACGTACGCACCGCACTCGTGGTCGCCCGCGGTCTGTGGGGCTTCAACTCGGCCGTCGTCGTCCGCGCCTGGGACGCCGACGCCACCAACGACCTTTCCTGAGGAGACAGTTGTGAACATCACCGTGGACGAGATCCGCCGTATCATCATCGCCAGCGCGGGCGCCCCCGAGGCCGGGGTCGTCGAGGCCGACTTCGCCGACACCTCCTTCGACGAGCTCGGCTACGAGTCGCTGGCCCTGATGGAGACCGCCTCCGCGATCGAGCGCGAGTTCGGCGTGTCGGTGCCGGACGATCTGCTCTTCGAAGCCCGTACGCCGCGTGATCTGGCCGAGCTGGTCCGCTCCGCCAAGGAAGCCGCCGCCGCATGAGCCCGCGCACCCGAGAAATGGAGCACAGCCGGGTGGTGCGCGCCCCCGCCGACCGGCTGTACGCGCTGGTCGCGGACGTGAGCCGCTGGCCGGTGCTGCTCGGGCCGTGCCTGTGGGCACGGCAGATCGAGCGGCACGGCGCCGACGAGCGGATCGAGCTGTGGGCGCAGACCAACGGCAAGGTGGCGACCTGGACCTCCCGCCGCACCCTGGACCCGCGGTCCCTGCGGATCGCCTTCCGGCAGGACCGCTCCACCGCGCCGGTCGCCTCGATGTCCGGTGACTGGTCCTTCCATCCGGCCGGCGACGGCCGGACCCGGATCGTGCTGACCCACGCCTTCACCGCCGTGGACGACGCACCCGAGGCGCTGGAGTGGATCGCCGAAGCGGTGGACCGCAACAGCGTCCAGGAGCTGGCCGCCCTCGGTGATTTCGCCGAACGCCCGCATCCGCTGGAGCAGTTGGCCTTCTCCTTCAGCGACAGGTTGGAGGAGCCCGGGGTGGACCCGGCCGATGTCTACGACTTCGTGCACCGGTCGGACCTGTGGCCCGAGCGGCTGCCGCACGTCGGCCGGGTCGACCTCACCGAGGACCCGGCGGGAGTGCAGCGGATGGAGATGGACACCGTCACCTCCGACGGCCGTACCCACACCACCGCCTCGGTCCGGCTGTGCGTGCCGGGCGAGCGGATCGCCTACAAGCAGACCGTGCTGCCCGCCCTGTTGTCCGGGCACAGCGGCCGCTGGGAGTTCGAGAAGTCGGACGGCGGCACCGCGATCGTCTCGCACCACACCGTGGCGGTCGACCCGGCCGCCGTGGAGCGGGTGCTCGGTGAGGGAACCACCTTCGAGCAGGCGTGCGCCCACGCCCGCGACACCCTGAGCGCCAACAGCCGCGCCACCATGGGGGCGGCCTGCGCGTACGCGGCATCGGTGGTGCGGCGCCCATGACCCCGACGCCGAAGCTGGTCGGTCTCGCGCTGTCACCGGACGCCGAGGCCGACCGGGTGTGCATGGTCGCGGGCGACCGCTCGCTGACCCGGCGCCAGGTCCGGCGCGAGGTGGCCCGGACCCGGGCCGTCCTCCTCGATCACGGCCTGGCCCCGGGCAGGCGGGTGCTGGCGCTGCTCGACCACGGGCCGGAGGCGGTGTTCTTCCTCGCCGCCGCCAGTTCGCTGGGCCTGCGCCTGCTGATGCCCTACGGCCTGCAGGCGGCGGCGCTGCCCGAGTGGCTGTCCATCGCGGACGCCGCCGAGCCCGACGTGGTCCTGCACTTCAAGCGCGACCGGACCGGCCTGGACGTGCTGCGCGAGCGCTGCGCCACCGTGGTGGAGCTGCCGTTCCCCACCGGCGAGGCACCCGAGGCGGAGATGGAGGTGGAGGTGCTCCACTCCGAGCCGGTGGAGCACTTCCTGACGCTGTTCACCAGCGGCACCACCGGCAAGCCGAAGGCGATCAGCGTCAACGAGGCACACATCGTCGCCAGGATCGGCTGGGTCACCCGGACCATGGGCTACGGCCCGACCGCCCGGATCTTCATGACCGGCCTGATGAACAACACCACTGGGGTGATCAACTCCTTCGGCGCGCTGCTGCACGACGCCACCGTGGTCTTCCCGGAGACCCCGGACCCGGCGCAGTGGCCGGCCCAGGTGGCCCGCCACCGGGCCACCCACCTGGCACTGCGCCCGGTGGCGCTCAAGCAGTTCGTGGCCGCAGCGGCCACCGGCGAGGACGACCTGTCCTGCCTGCGGGTGGTCTCCTACGGCGGGGCGGCCGTCCCCAGGGCGGTGCTCGAGCAGGGCCGCGCACTGCTGCGGTGCGACTGGATCCAGGGCTACGGGCTGACCGAGACCTACGGCCCGTTCTGCTTCCTGGCCGAGCAGGGCCACGCCGAAGCCCGCTACCTCAAGCACGTCTACTGCATCGGCCGGCCCGACGACTCCCTGACGGTGCGTCTGGAGCCGGTGGCCGGCCACCCGGACGGGGTCGGCGAGATCTGGGTCCGGGGCGACTCGGTGATGGAGGGCTACGTGGACGTCGCCACCGGTGTGATCCAGCCGGTCGGCGAGTGGCTGCGCACCGGCGACCTCGCCGAGTGGAGCCCCGACGGCGACCTGGTCCTCAAGGGCCGGCTCGCCGGGGTGCTGCTCAGCGAGAACGGCCACCGCATCTACCCCGAGGAGATAGAGGCGGTGCTCGCGGACACCCCGGGCGCGGACGAGGTGGTGCTGGTCGGCCTTCCGAACCCGAACGGCCCGCACGAGCTGCCGGTCGCCTGCCTGTGCGGCCCGATCGGTGAGCGCGGCGACGAGGAGTTGCGCGAGCTGGTCACCGCCGAACTGCGCCGCGCGCTGGCACCGGAGAAGTGGCCCGACCGGATCTGGGCCACCTCTGAGCCGTTCGCCCGCAGCGCCAACGGCAAGATCATGCGCGGTGAGGTGGCCGCGGCCGTCGACCCGGCCCGGGTCGTGCTGCTGAAGGGCGGCTCCGATGACTGAGACCACGGAGCGCCTGCGGGTGCCCGAGCACATGTACCGCGCGCTCGGCTATCTCTTCCCGCGGCTGATGTTCCTCAACGCGCGCTACGCCCCGCAGGTGCACTGGGGCGACATCGCGGCGGCGCTGGACGGCTTCCCCACCGACGACCTGGACCTCGCCTCCGCCGGGTTCTGGGACCTCTGGCGCGAGCGTTGGACCGACCGGGCGGAGAGCTACACCGCCCTCGCCGAGGCGTCCGGCACGGTGGCCGGGCGCAGCCGCGCGCTGCGCGGTGCCGCGGCGGCCTACCACTGGGCGGAGTTCCAGTACTTCGACGACCGGACCGTCAAACAGCGGCTGCGGCAGCGCATCCGGGACTGCTTCCTGGGCAGCCTGGCGGGCACCGACCTCCAGGTCACCGAGGGGTCGCTGCCCGGCACCGGCGGGGGCTACTGGGTGCTGCGCACCGAGGCGATGCGCGCATCGGGCGAGCCGCTGCCCGCGGTGGTGCTCTCCAACGGGCTGGACTCCGCCACCGAGGTCGAGGTGGTGGCGCTGGCCGAGGCCTACCTCGAGCGCGGGATCGCCGCGGTGCTCTTCGAGGGCCCGGGCCAGGGGCTGCGGCTGGGCCGCACGCCGGTACTGGTGGAGATGGAACCGGTGGTCGCCGAGCTGCTGGAGAAGCTGCGCACCGAGCCGGGGATCGCCGCCGACCGGCTGGCCTTCGCCGGCATCAGCTTCGGCGGCTACCTGGCGCTGCGGGTGGCCCGAGAGCTCGGTGAACACTTCCGATGCGTCGTCAACTTCGGCGGCGGACCGGCGATCGCCAAGTTCGACGGCCTGCCGCGCCGACTGAAGGACAACTTCCGGTTCGCCTTCGGCGCCGAGCCGGGCACCGACCTGCAGCCGCGCTTCGACGAACTGGCGATCGACCCCGGCCCGGCTCCGGCCACCGAGGTGGTGAGCATCTGCGGCGCGCTGGACGACATCTTCCCGATCGAGGGGCTGTACGACCTCGACCGCGCGTGGTCGGACCGGCACTCGCTCGAGGTGCACCCCAGGGAGGCGCACACCAGCCTCAACCTGATCAACTCCTACACCCTGCGCACCGCCGACCTGGTCACCGAACGGCTGGCCGATCGCGCCTGACCGGGCACGTTCACCAGGGGCCTGTCCGCCGGGATCGTCGGCGGGCAGGCCCTCGGCGTTCGTCCGGGCACCCTCGTACGAAACCGTCCTCGTCAGCGGCTCTCGGCGAGGGTGGCCTCGGACGTGAGGAGCCCGGGGTGCAGGTCGCCGGCGAGTCCGGCGTGCGCGAAGACCCGCTTGAGCAGGGTGACGAAGGTCCGCGCCTCCTCCGGCTCCAGTCCGCCGAGCAGGCGGGTCTCGAAGCCGCTGATGAGCGACTCGGCCTCGGTGTGCAGCTCGCGGCCGGCCGGGAGCACATGGACGGCATGGGCGCGACGGTCGGTGGGGTGGCGGCGGCGCTCCACCAGGCCGCGCCGCTCCAGCTCGTCGACCAGGCCGACCATCACGTTCCGGTGCACGTTCAACGGTCCGGCGAGCTGGTGCTGACTGAGGCCGTCCTTCTCGATCAGCAGGTCGAGCAGGCCGAACTGGCGGGGGTGGATGCCCAGGGGCGCGAGCACGTCGACGAGCTGCTCCTGCACATGGGCGCTGAGGTGGGTCACCACGCAGGCGGGGTGGTCGAACAGCGATGGGGTACTCACGCCCGCCATGATACCTCCGAGGAATTATCACCTTGAGGGATAGTCACTCGATGTGCATACTTGTTCCGTGACCCAAGACATCTCCGCATCTACTCCCGCCGCCCCGCCGCAGGAAGCCGCGGGTGGCACCGCACCCGACCCGAAGCGCCGCCTGGCCTTCGCGGTCGTCCTGATCGCCGGATTCATGGACCTGGTCGACACGACGATCGTCAACGTCACCGTCCCGAGCATCCAGCGCGACCTGCACGCCGACTTCGCCCAGATCGAGTGGGTCATCGCGGCGTACGTGCTCTCCTTCGCCGCCCTGCTGATCCTCAGCGGCCGGCTCGGCGACATCTTCGGACGCAAGCGCGTCTTCCTGATCGGCATGGCCGGCTTCACGATCGCCTCGCTGCTGTGCGGCGTCGCGGTCAACCCCGAGATGCTGATCGTCTCCCGGTTCGTCCAGGGCGCCATGGCAGGCCTGATGGTCACCCAGATCCTGGCGATCCTGCACGTGGTCTTCCCGCCGGGCGAGCGCGGCAAGGCGGTCGCTATCTTCGGCGCGGTCACGGGTTCCTCCGCGGTCTTCGGCCTCGCCCTCGGCGGCGTGGTCGTGCAGTGGAACCTCTTCGGCTGGGAGTGGCGCCCGATCTTCCTGGTCAACGTCCCCGTCGGGATCGCCGCGCTGATCGCCGGCGCCCTGGTGATCCGCGAGTCCCGCGCCCCGCAGCGCCCCAAGCTCGACCTGCTCGGCATGCCGCTGGCCCTCGCCGCCGTCGCGCTGCTCGTCTACCCGCTCACCGAGGGCCGCCGCCTGGGCTGGCCGGCCTGGACCTACGGCATGATCGCCGGCGCCCTGGTGCTGCTCGCGGTCTTCCTCGCCTACGAGAAGCGCCGCTTCGCCAAGGTCGGCTCCGCGCTGGTCGAGTTCGGGGTGTTCCGCTCCCGCTCGTTCTCCATCGGCATGGCGGTGTGGTTCCTGTTCTGGATCGCGGTCGGCGGATTCTTCTTCGTCTGGACGCTCTTCCTGCAGCAGGGTCTCGGCTGGACGCCGATGCACGCCGGCCTGACCGCCGCCACCTTCGCCATCGGGGTGGGCATCGGCGCGGGCAACGCCCCCGACAAGCTGGTCCCCAAGTTCGGCCGCAACGTGCTGGTGGCCGGCGGCATCGTCAACGCGATCGGCTTCGTCGCCTTCTCCGTCCTGGTCGCCCACTACGGCCACAGCCTCGCGTCCTGGCAGATCATCCCGGTGCACATCGTCTCCGGCATCGGCTTCGGCCTGATCGTCGCGCCGACCCTGGACCTGCTGCTCGGCCAGGTCCCCGGCGAACAGGCGGGCAACGCCTCGGGCCTGCTGAACACCGTCCAGCAGCTCGGGATGGCGCTCGGTGTCGCGCTGACCGGCGTCGTCTTCTTCGCTCAGGTCGCGGGCGCGTCCGGTGACGCCGCCGACGAGGCCGCCCCGGCGCTGAAGTCCGCCCTCAGCAGTGCCGGCGTCACCTCTCAGGACCAACTGCTCGCCGACTTCCGCACCTGTGTGCAACAGCGCGCCGACTCCGTCGACCCGAGCGAGGTCCCGGCCGACTGCCGCAAGGACGACCCCAAGGTCGCCGGCGCCTTCGGCGGGGCCATCGCCCGCGCCGACTCGGTCAGTTACTCCTCCGCGTTCCGTACCGTCCTGCTGCTGGACGCCGGCATCCTGGTGATCGCCGCCGCCGGCTTCCTGACCCTGCCCAAGCACTCGCGGCCCGCCGACGCGGCCGCCGTGAGCCCCGAGCCCACCGAGGTGACGGCATGAGCAACGAGAAGAACGTCCTGGTCCTCGGCCGAGAGCGGCATCTGGTCGACGCCTCCACCGGCATCATCGAGGCCAACGGCTTCCACGCGGTGGGCGTGACCCGTGACGAGGAGGCGCTCTCCCTGCTGGACACCGGCCGGTTCATCGCGGTCCTGGTGGGCAGCGGCGTCGAGTGGGAGTCCCGTCCGCCGGTGCGTGAGCACGCCGCTCCGCACGGCACGGTGGTCCTCGAGGCGCAGCGCGTCCCGATGCAGACCGTCCAGGAGCACGTCAGCCATGTGATCGTCCCGAAGCTGCGCCAGATCGCCTGACCACCACCACACCAGGGCCCCGGATCCGACCGCCCCCCGACGGATCCGGGGCCCGGCCACGCTCTGGGGGTATCCCGGCATCCGGCGAGAGACCCCACATCGTCATACCGCCCAGCCTCGGCGTGCGGACACCGGTGACCCGCCCGCGAGACCCAGAGGCGACCACGGCCTCCGGCTGATCGGGGCGATCGGGGCGGAGACTCACTCGCCCCCGTCGCCGGCCCCCGTCCCTCCGCCCAACCGATCGGCCAGACAGGCCAGATACAACGCCATCGTGGTCCGGTGGTCCCGCAGCGGTCGGCCGGTCGTCTGCTCGATCTTGTTCATCCGGTAGACGACGGTGTTGCGGTGGATGTGCAGGGCCTCGGAGGCGCGGACGAGGTTGAATCCGCTCTCGCACCACGCCGTGATGGTGTCGCGCAGAACCGGCCAGTCCGGCTGGTCGCGCAGGTTCGCGGTGGTGCGTTCGATCAGGCGGTTGCGGGCCGGCTGGGACACCGCCGTGAGGGCCTGGTGCACGCGCAGCTCGGTGATCAGGTGGACGGGGGAGTCGCTCGCCACGCGCGCCCCGAGGCGGAGCGCGTCGCAGGCGTCCTGGTAGGAGTCGTGCAGTCCGCTCACGGAGGCGGCCGGTTCGCCGATACCGGCTCGGGCGACGAGACCGTCCTGCGCGGCGATGACGTCGGTGGTCCGCCGGCAGTCGTCCAGCAAGGAGGTCACCGGGCGCCGGTCCGGGAGTCTGCGCAGTACGCCGATCCAGCCGGGAGCCGTGGAAGCGATGATGTCCTGGGGGTCGGCGAAGACCTCGCGGACCGTGCGCAGCAGCTCCGAACGGACCAGTGCCATGTCCCGGGTAGGTGCGCCCTGGCGTCGAGTGCCCGCGTCGGGGACCCGTACCTCGATGGCGACCGCGACCCGTCTCAGCCGTAGGTCGAAGCCCAGTTCGGCGGCCCGGAACAGCAGGAAGTCGCCCTCCACGACCTGCGGGTCGTACGACGCGACGTCGGCCAGCAGCTTCTCCGCCGCCCGCTCGGCGAGCAGGCGGGAGCGCAGCATCACGGACTCCCTGAGCAGGATCTCCGTCTGACGTTTGACGAGCAGCCCGAACCGGCGCACCTGCGCGGGCGTTCCGGTGATCCCGACCGTGCCCACGGCCTTTCCGTTCGCGACCAGGGGCAGGGTGACTCCCGGGCGTACTCCGCGCAGTTGCTGTGCCTGCGACGCGTTGTGCGTGGCGGGTTCCTGGGTGCGGACGACCTCGACGGACGCCTCGTGGAAGCTGCCCACCCGGCTGCTGTCGCCGCTGCCGATGACCAGGCCGCCCGCGTCGGTGATCAGCACGTTGAAGCCGATGACGGCGGTGGTGTCGGAGGCGATCTCCTGCGCGAGTGACGGGCTCAGCATGAGGGGTTCTCCCGTCGAGGGCGGGCCCGGGTGGACGCACCGTACAGCGGATCGATCGAATTCGGCCACAAGTCTGTACGGAGTACACGGTGACGTAACCGGAGCCGGTTCGTAGCGTATGGCCCCAATCGCATCCGCAATCACCTCCCCGATCCATCCCCCTCACATCCCCGCCGGGGGCACAGCGCGGTGAGTCGGCGGGCTCCCCTCTGCATCCTTCAGCATCGTTACGGAAGGCCCATGCCGATGATCCGTATGCGTCCGCTTGCCGTCGCTCTGTCCGCCGCCCTCCTGCTCCTCGGGACCGCCGCCTGCGGCTCCGGTGACGACGACGGCCCCAAGAACGTGTCGGCGAAGACCGCCGCGCTGGGCACCCTCACACCCGGCGTCATCAAGGTGGCCGTACAGCCGTACGCCCCCTACACCAGCGTCCAGGGCGACAAGATCGTCGGCCTGGACGGCGACATCCTCAACTACGTGGCCAAGAAGCTCGGCCTGGAGGTCAAACCCCAGGTCACGGACTTCGCCGGCATGCTCGCCGGGGTGCAGTCCCGCCGCGTGGACATCACCGTCGGCGGTGTCGCCTGGTCCGCGGACCGGCAGAAGCAGGGGCTGTTCACCGACCCGCCCTACTACTCGCCCCCGGCGATGGCCGTCCGCAACGGCAAGACGTACCAGACCGTCGACGACCTCGAGAATCTGAGCCTCGGCACCGTCGAGGGCTATGTCTGGGTCAAGTCGATCCAGTCCGTCCCCGGCGCCAAGCTGCACGCCTACCCCGACGCCAACGGCGTCTTCGACGACCTCGGCGCGGGCCGCGTCGACGTCGGCTTCCTCGACCCGCTCCTCATCATCGCCGCGCAGAAGGAACGCCCGGAGCTGAAGATCAGCACCCAGTACCTGACCCCGCCGACCGCCGCCGAGGTCAAGGCGAAGCCCGCCTACGCCTACTTCCAGCCGTACCAGACCGGCTTCTACCTGCCCAAGAAGGCCACCAAGCTGGAGCAGGCGATCTCCGCGCAGATCGACGCCATGTACACGAACGGCGAGATGGCCAAGCTCGTCGAGAAGTACGGCGGCGACCCCGAACAGTTCCTGAAGCCGGCCGCCGACGTCGCCACCGCGCGCCGGGGCGTGGACCGGCCGCAGGACTGGAACCCGCCGACCATCGCGAAGTGAGGGGACGACATGTCCGGCCTTTTTCAGGTTCCCTGGTCCGACTACCGGCCCGACCTCGTCGACGCCCTGTGGCGCACCGTCTCCTACACGGTCGTGAGCTTCGTCGGCGCGGTCCTGCTCGGTCTCGCGGTGGCGCTGCTCCGGCTCAGCAAGGCGTGGCCCGCGCGTGCCGTCGCCGCCGTCTACACCGAGGTGTTCAAGAACGTCCCCCTCCTCGCCATCATCTTCCTCACCTACTTCGGCCTGGCCTCGGCAGGCATCCGGCTGGACGTCTTCACCGCCGGCTGCCTCAGCCTCGTCGTCTTCTACGCCGCCTACCTGTCCGAGATCTTCCGCTCCGCGATCAGCGGGGTGCACGCCGGACAGACGGAGGCCGGGGAGGCGCTGGGCCTGGGCCGGGCGGGAATCTTCGGGCACATCGTGCTGCCGCAGGCCGTACGGCAGGCGCTGCCCGGCACCAACACCATGCTCGTCGACCTGCTGAAGTCCACCTCGCTGCTGGTCACCGTCTCCGCCGCCGAGCTGATGTCCGAAGGGCGGCTCATCACCTCGGCCACCTTCAGGGCCCTGGAGGTGTACCTGGTCATCTCGGCCATCTACTTCGCCCTGTGCTACCCGCTCTCCCAGCTGCTCCTGCTCCTCGAACGCAAGGTGCGGGCGGGCATCCCCCTCTCCCCGTGGCGACGACGGCGCCTGAAGGCGGCACGCGCCCTGCTCGCCCCGGCCGTGGAGGCCGACATGAAGGCAGGTGCCGTATGACCGAGTCGGTCACCACCCCGCAGACCACGCCTCGGACACAGCCAGAGGCCGTCGTACGGATCAACGGCCTGAGCAAGTCCTTCGACGGCCGCCTCGTCCTCGACCAGGTGGACCTGGAGGTCGACCGCGGCCGGATCGTCAGCGTCATCGGACAGAGCGGCGGCGGCAAGACGACCCTGATGCGCTGCGTCAACCTGCTGGAACGGCCCGACCGCGGCACGATCGAGGTCGCCGGAGAGGTGGTGCACAGCGACGGCCGCACGGTCTGCCGCGACCTGCCCCGGCTGCGCCGTACCGTCGGCATGGTCTTCCAGCGGTTCAACCTCTTCCCGCACCTGACCGCCGTCGAGAATGTCGTCCTGGCCCAGCGCAAGGCGGGCATCCCGGAGCAGGAGGCGTTGGAGCGTGCCGTCACGCTGCTGCGCCGGGTCGGCGTCGCGCACCGTGCGCTCGGCCGGCCCGAGCAGCTGTCCGGCGGCGAACAGCAACGCGTCGCCATCGCGCGGGCCCTCGCCCTCAAGCCCGAGCTGCTGCTCTTCGACGAGCCCACCTCCTCCCTGGACCCCGAGGCGACCCGGGAGGTACTGAGCGTGATGCGCGAACTCGCCGCGGACGGGATGACGATGCTGCTGGTCACCCACGAACTGCCCTTCGCCCGCGAGGTGTCCGACCACGTCGTCTTCGTCGACGGCGGCCGGATCGTGGAGGAGGGCAGGCCCGAGGACGTGCTCGACAGCCCCTCCCAGGCCCGCACCCGGGAGTTCCTCGCGTCGTACGGAACCCCGTCATGACCGGTACGCCGGCTCTCACCGGCGACGGACCCGTGGTGGTCGTCGGGGGCGGTGTCATAGGACTGTGCACCGCGTACTACCTGGCGGCGGCCGGACTTCCGGTGGAGGTCGTCGAGCGGCGCGGGCTGGGCTCGGGGGTGTCCCGGGGCAACGCGGGCTGGGTCTGCCTCAGCCACTCGACGCCCGTTCCGTCCCCAGGAGTGCTGCGCTACGCCCTGCGCTCCCTGGGCCGTCCGGACTCGCCGCTCTATCTGCGGCCCCTTCCCGACCCGGCGTTCCTGCGCTGGCTGTGGCGGTTCTGGCGCAGCAGCGCACCGGCCGCCTTCCGGCGGGGCTACGCGGCGATCGCCGACCTGAACCACGACACCTTCGACCTCTTCGACGGGCTGCGCGAGGCCGGGGTGGCCACCACCCTGACCCGGCCCGGCATGGTGCACGCGTTCCTGTCGGAGGCCGAGGCCCGTCATCACCTCGCGATCCAGCGGGAGATGGCGGAGGGCCACTATCCGATGCCCGACGACATCACCACGGGCGACGAGGCCCGTCTGCTGGACGGCGCGCTCTCGTCCAAGGTGCGCGCGGCCTACCTCGTCGAGGGCGAGGGCGTGGTCGATCCGGAGGGGTTCGCCCGCGGGCTCGGCGAGGCGCTCTCCGCCGCGGGTGTGAAGGTCCACGAGAACGCGGAGGTCACCGGATTCCGGCCCGGGACGGGGCGGGTGACCGCACTGCGGACCGACCGGGGAGAGATCCCCTGTTCGGCCGTCGTCGTCGCCGCCGGAATGCGGTCCCCGGCGCTGCTGCGCGAGCTCGGACACCGGCTGCCGCTCCAGGCCGGCAAGGGCTACAGCTTCGCGGTGGACCTGGACCCGGCACCCCGGCACACCCTGTACTTCGGCGAGCGCAAGGCCGTCGCCTCACCGATCGGCACCACCACCCGGATCGGCGGCACGATGGAGCTGAGCGGCAACAACAACCGCCTCGACTGGCGCCGGATCGTCGCGGTGGCGCTCGCCAGCCGCCACTACCTGGGCCGGTGGTTCGACGACCCCGACGACCTGGTGAGCCTGATCCGTGACCCCTGGGTCGGCGGCCGGCCCTTCCTGCCGGACGGCCTCCCGGTGATCGACCGGCTGCCGGGCCTGGAGAACGCCTTCGCGGCCACCGGCCACGGCATGCTCGGCGTCACCCTGGGGCCCGCCACCGGCCACCGGCTCGCCGAGTACATCCGCACCGGCCGCCGCCCCGAGGTCCTCGCCCCGTTCGGCTTCGACCGGCTGCGCGGCTGAGGAGGCACGCGGCGGGCGTTCTCATGCCACGATCGCCATCCCGCGATCCGTGGCGCTGAGCCGCCTCCCCCCGTCCGCCGCACACGTCACGACGTCCGCGACCCGGACGCCGAAGCGGCCAGGCAGATACACACCCGACCCCATCGAGAAGCACATCCCGGGGACGAGGAAGGTCTCCTCGCCCTCGGTGAGGTACGGCGGCTCGTGAGCGGTGACTCCGACGCCGTGGCCGGTGCGTTCGGCGGCGTGCTCGCCGTACCCCGCGTCCTCGATCCACCGGCGTGCCCCGCGGTCGGCCTCCTGGCAGGTCGCGCCCGGGGCGACCGCCTCGAAGGCCGCCTGCTGGGCCGTACGGACGAGATCGTGGACCGTGCGTTCCTCCTCCGCCGGTTCACCGACGTGGACCGTGCGGGTCAGGTGCGAGGCGTAACCGTCCTTCAGACCGGCGAAGTCCAGGATCACCATGTCGCCCTTCTTCAGCGTCCGTTCGCCCGTCCTGTGGTGCGGGTTCGCGCTGTTCCGGCCGGAGGACACCACCGTGACGACCTGGCTGTGGCCCTGTTCGTGGAGCAGGCGCGCCAGGTCGGCGGCCACTTCGGACTCGCGGCGGCCGGTGAATCGTACGGCGAGGATCTCCTCGTACACCGCGTCCGCCGCCGCTGCCGCCGACCCGAGGCGGGCCACCTCGTGGTCGTCCTTCACGGCGCGCAGCAGCGGGAGTACGACGGTCAGGGGGCGGTAGGTGGTGAGGGGGAGGGCCTCCTGGAGGCCCAGCAGGTGCAGCGCCCAGGTGGTGTCGGAGACGGCGTAGCGGCCGTTGGGGAGGAGGAGGCCGGTGGCTGCCGCGTACGGGTCCTGGCCGTCGCGCCAGTCGAAGATGCGGACGGCGTCCGCGCCGGGCGCCGACTCCGCGTCGGGGCGTTCGAGGGACGGGACCAGCAGGCGGGGTTCGGAGCCGGGGGTGAGGACGAGGAGGGTGAGGCGTTCCGTCGTCGCGGGGCGGTAGCCGCAGAGCCACGTCAGGTCGGGGCCGGGGGTGATGAGCAGTCCGGCCAGGCGGGTTTCGGCCGCGTCCCTGGCCGCCCTGGACATACGGGTCGCGTAGTCCTCTTCCGTGAAGGGGACGGGGGTGTCGTCCATGGGGCTCCTCCGACCGCTGCCGTCGTCCGGTTCATCGTCCGAGGAGTGAGGTGCGGGGTGCCCGGGGGCGTAGGCCGACCGGGTGAGGGATCAGGCCGCCTCGGGGCCGAGTGAACGCTCCGTCACCCGGGCCAGATGGCGGTGGAAGACCTCGCGGGTGTCCGGGGTCAGCGTGCGCAGCGCCACCAACGCGGTGATCACCACGTCGCACAGCTCGCCCTGCACGTCCTCCCAGGTGTGGCTGACACCCTTGCGCGGGTTCTGGCCGATCGCCCCGATGACGGCCTCGGAGACCTCGCCGACCTCCTCGGAGAGCTTCAGCATGCGCAGGAGGAGGCCTTCGCGGCCGCTCACCGGCTGATCCGCCTCCAGCCAGGCCCACAGGGCGTCGACGGACTTCCAGAGGTCCGGAGAGGGCATGCCGTGATCACTCATGCGGAGCAGCTTCCCACGGCGTGGGTCCCGTTCGGCTACTCCCCGAACAACGCCTCCTCCTCGTCGAACAGCGCCGTCTGCGCGTCATCGCCCCCGTCCTCCTTCTCCCGCAGCCGCAGACCCCGCGCCCCCACGACCGCCGCGGTCACCAGCCCCGTCGCCGCGAGCGCCACCGGCACCATCCATCCCCGGTTGACCGTGTGGCCGAGGGCGTGGTCCAGGGAGATCCGGCCCGGCCCCGTCACCGCCAGGCCCGCCGCCGTGAGACCCAGCGTGGCCGCGTACTCGTAGCCACCGCCTGCGTTGAAGAAGCCGTTGGGGGCGTGTACCGCGGACGCGCCGGCCATCGCGCCGGCCGCCGCCGCGCCCGCCGCCGGGGTTGCCAGGCCCAGTGCCAGCAGGGTGCCGCCGCCCGCCTCGGCCAGCCCCGCCGCCGTGGCGCTCGCCCGGCCCGGCGCGTAGCCGACGGACTCCATGAACTGGCCGGTTCCCTCGAGGCCACCCCCGCCGAACCAGCCGAGCAGTTTCTGCGTGCCGTGGGCGGCCAGCACACCCCCGGCTCCCAGCCGGAGAAGCAGCAGGCCCAGATCACGTCGGTCGAAAGCGGTCACGATGACTCCCAGCGCAAGAAGTGGAACGAGACCCCCCTCGCGTTTCCACCGTCGCACCGCTCACACCTGCCCGGAATACTCGCGCGGCCGTTCGGGTGGCGGCCCCGGGGGCGTGGTGTGAGTCTGGCTGGCATGACGATTCAGACCGCCAGACTCAGCGACCCGGCCGTCCGCGCCTTCGTCTCCGCCGTCAACGCCCATGACCGCGAGGCCTTCCTGTCCCTGCTCGCGCCCGGCGCGACCATGGCGGACGACGGCAGCGACCGTGACCTCGACGAGTGGATCGACCGGGAGATCTTCTCCTCCCACGGCCACATCGACGTCGACAAGGAGTCCAACGCCGGCCGTTCCCTCCTCGCCCACTACAGCAACGACACCTGGGGCGAGATGCGCACCCGCTGGGACTTCACGGTCGAGGAGGACGGCAGGATCTCCCGTTTCGAGACCGGCCAGGCCTGAAACCCCGAGAACCCCCTCGCCGAACCCCTTGCCCTGAAGCGCACTTCAACTCCTAGCGTTCGGGCATGGAGATCACACGCACTCTGGGCCGCTCCGGTATCGAGGTCAGCGCACTCGGCTTCGGCTGCTGGGCGATCGGCGGCGAATGGCAGGACGCAGACGGACAGCCCCTCGGGTGGGGCAAGGTCGATGACGAGGAGTCCGTACGGGCGGTGCACCGCGCCCTCGACCTCGGCATCACCTTCTTCGACACCGCGGACACCTACGGCGCCGGACACAGTGAGCGGGTGCTCGGACGGGCGCTGGGCAAGCGACGGGACGACGTCGTCGTCGCCACCAAGTGGGGCAACGTCTTCGACGAGGAGACCCGCACCCGCACCGGCGTCGACGACACCCCGGCCCACGCCCGCCGCGCCCTCACGGCGTCCCTCGACCGGCTCGGCACCGACCATGTCGACCTCTACCAGCTGCACCTGAACGACCTGGACCCCGAGCGCGCGGCCGAACTCCGGGACCTGTGCGAGGAGTTCGTGCAGCAAGGGCTTATCCGCGCCTACGCCTGGAGCACCGACGACCCGGCCCGCGCCGCGGTGTTCGCGCAGGGGGAGCACTGCACGGCCGTACAGCACGCGCTCAACGTACTGCAGGACACGCCCGAAATGCTCTCCCTGTGCGAGGAGTTGGGCCTGGCCAGCATCAACCGCAGCCCGCTCGCCATGGGGTTGCTGGCCGGTAAGCGCCAAGGGCCCAAGGACACCGGCGACATCCGCAGCAAGCCCCCGGCCTGGCTCCAGGGCTTCGGCGACGGCTCGTCCGCCGACCCGGAGTGGCTGTCCCGCGTCGACGCGCTGAGGGAGATCCTCACCAGCGAGGGCCGCACCCTGGCCCAGGGCGCCCTGGCCTGGCTGTGGGCCCGGAGCCCGCGCACGGTGCCCATCCCCGGCTTCCGGTCCGTGGCTCAGGCGGAACAGAACGCGGGGGCGATGGAGAAGGGGCCGCTCACCGCCGATCAGCTGACCGAGGTCGACAGCCTTCTGGAACGGTGAGCGGACCCGCCTCGAACGGCTACCCCTGAGCCAACGACTGCTCGGTCAACGTGAGTTGTCCCGCCTTGATGGTCGCAAGGCGGGGTGCCCGACGAGCGATCGACGAGTCATGGGTGACCAGGATGAACGTCAGCCCGTACTCGTGCCACAGCCCCTCCAGCAGCGCCATGATCTCGTCGCGCATCGACTCGTCGAGGTTGCCGGTCGGCTCGTCGGCGAGCAGCACCTTCGGCTTCTTGACCAGCGCACGTGCGATGGCCACCCGCTGCTGCTGCCCGCCGGACAACTCGGCGGGCGCGTGGGTGAGCCGCTCACCCAGCCCCACCGAGCGGAGCGCCTCCGCCGCCCGCTCACGCCGTTCCGCCGGCTTCACCCCCAGCGGGACCAGCGCCGTCTCGACGTTCTCCTGCGCGGTCAGCGTCGGGATGAGGTTGAACGACTGGAAGATGATGCCGATCTTCTCGGCCCGCAGCCGGGTCAGCCTGGCCTCGCTGATCTTCGCCAGGTCGACGCCGTCCAGTTCGACACTGCCCTCGGTCGGGCGGTCCAGGCCGCCGATCATCTGCAACAGCGTGGACTTGCCGCCACCGGTGGGGCCCTGGATGACCAACTGGTCGCCGTCCTCGATGGTGAGGTCGACGCCCCGCAGCGCCTCCACCGTCTCCTTGCCGCGCGAGTAGCGCTTGGTGACGCCGGTGAGTCTGTACATGAGAACTCCGTAGAGAAGAAGAAGTGGGGAAGGCGGCAGCGGTTACGACACGCTGCGCAGCGCGTCCGCGGGCCGCATCCGTGAGGCCCGCCACCCGCCCATCGCCCCGGCGATCAGCCCGCCGGTCACCGCGAGGCCCACCGCGAGCGCGATGGTGGTCATCGAGACGGGCGCGGTCAGCGCGATCTCCATGGTGTTCTGGGTGGCCTGCTGTCCGGGACCGCCGCCACCGCCGGGGCCGCCCGCACCGCCGCCGCCGGTGTTGCCGAGCTGCGCGGTCAGCTTGGGGCTGATCATGGTCACGGCGTACGCGGCCGCGAGGCCGAGGCCGATGCCGAGGGCGCCGCCGAGCAGGCCGTTCACGATCGACTCGCCGACGACCTGCCGGGTGACCCGGCGGCTCGGCCAGCCGAGCGCCTTCAGGGTGCCGAACTCGCGCACCCGGCGGGAGACCGCCGAGGAGGTCAGCAGCGCGGCGACCAGGAAGGCGGCGACGAGCACGGCGATGGACAGCCACTTGCCCACACTGGTCGCGAGGTTGGAGGCGGTGGACAGGGACCCGGAGACGGTCTCCGCGAGGTCGGCGGAGGTCGTGACGGTCGTACCGGAGATGTTCTTCTGGATCGCCGACTTGACGGAGTCGATCTGCTTCGAGTCGCTCGCCTTGACGTAGATCGTGGTGACCTGGTTCTTGGCGTCGGCCAGCGTCTGCGCCTGCTTCAGCGGCAGGTAGACGTCGGTGGTGGACTCGCTGCTGTCCGGCGTCGCGATGCCGATGATCGTGTACTTGGTGCCGGAGATCTTCAGGGTCCCGCCGACCTTGAGGGAGTTCTCCTTGGCGTACGCCTTGCTGACGACGGCGACCTTCGCGTCGGTCTGCGCGGCGGTGAAGGTCTTGCCGGTGGTGATCTTGGAACCGGCCAGCGGGCCCAGCGTCTGGTCGCTGACGTCCACGCCGGCGACGGAGTAGGAGTTCACGTCGAAGTTGGCGCCGCCGCCCTGGACCTGGGGCGCGGCGGTGCTGCCACTGCTGCCGCCGCCCGGACCGCCCTGGCCGCCGTTCCCGGTGTTTCCACCGGAACTCTGCGCCTTGCCCTGGGTGAAGGAGCCGTCGACCTTGGTGACGTTCAGGGTCAGCGCGCCCACCGCGCTCGCCACGCCACTCTGCTGGGAGACCTTGGTGACCACGCTCGACGCCAGGGCCTGACCGCCCTGGGTCATCACACGGTCGGAGCTCTGCGTGTCGTCGCTGTCGTTGGAGTTGGCGTCGAACTGGAAGTTCGGTCTGCCCGAACTCCCGGACGTCGGGGCCGACCTGGCCTTGGTGACGGTCATGTCGGTGCCGAGCCCGTAGAGCGACTTCAGGACCTTGTCCTGAGCCTGTGTCATACCGGCCGACACCGAGTTCACGGTGATGACCAGCGCGATACCGAGCGCCAGACCCAGAGCGATGACCAGGGCCGCCTTCTTGCGCCGGCCCAGCTCGCGCTTGAGATAGATGCCAAACATCCCGTTCCTCGAAGGTTCTTGGCGCCCGCTGTGGGCGCGCCCTCAAGGTAGGGACGCAGCATTGCGGCGCCGTGAGGAAGGGATATGTGCCGGCTGAGAAGGGATGTGCGTGAGCTGAGAATGTGCGCGGCGGCCGTCCACGGACCGGTGCGTACCCCGCGGTCCCACGCGAGATCCACCCCCACCCGGTCCATGGATGGCCGCCGCGCTCCCCCCTCGGATGCGGTCGACGGAACGCCACCCCCCAAGTGTGAAGCTCTTGTGGAGAGCGCGTGATGAGCATAAGCCGCCAACCGGCCGCAGTGGGGTGGAAGAGAAGATTCCGCTTGGGGAGATCGGCTGCTCAGCCACGCCCCACATACGGCATCGCCGTCGCCAGTACGGTCGCGAACTGCACGTTCGCCGCCAGCGGCAGCTCCGCCATGTGCCGCACCGTGCGCGCCACGTCGGCCACGTCCATCACGGGTTCCGGCGCGACCTCCCCGTTGGCCTGCAGCGCCCCGGTCCCCATCCGCGAGGTCATGTCCGTAGCCGCGTTCCCGATGTCGATCTGCCCCACCGCGATGCCGTACGGCCGCCCGTCCAGCGACAGCGACTTGGTGAGGCCGGTGAGCGCGTGCTTGGTCGCGGTGTAGGCGACCGAGTGCGGCCGGGGTGTGTGCGCCGAGATCGAGCCGTTGTTGATGATCCGTCCGCCCTGCGGGTCCTGCTCCTTCATCTGCCGGTACGCCGCCTGCGCGCACAGGAACGCCCCGTTGAGGTTGGTGTCCACCACATGCCGCCAGGCGTCGTACGGCAGCTCCTCCACCGGCACCCCGCCGGGACCGAACGTCCCCGCGTTGTTGAAGAGCAGGTCGACGCGCCCGAAGCGGTCCACGGTGGCGGTGAACAGCGCGGCCACGTCGTCCGGTTGTGAGACATCGGTGCGTACGGCGATCGAGGCGCCCCCGGTGCCTTCGGGAGCCAGCGCCGCCGTCCCCTCCAGCGTCTGCGTCCGCCGGCCCGCCAGGGCGACCGACCAGCCCGCGCGCAGCAACTCCACGGCGACAGCGCGACCGATGCCGGAGCCCGCGCCGGTCACCACCGCGATCCTCGAATGTTGCGCAGTTTGCATGGCATTCATGCCCCCGCAGCGTACGGGAGGGCCCGAGCGGGGTCCGCCATGCGGAACTCATCCGTCCGCCATCTGGGTGTTGTGTACGTGCCAAGCAGTCGTCGCTCCCGGCCACTCCAATTGCCTCCTGCATCCATCAGTCAGGGGAGGACCGGATGACACTCGACACCCGCCCGTCACAACACGCCCCCGAACTGCGCGCCGCCGCCCGGCACATGGGCCGCCGCCGCTTCCTGACCGTCACCGGCGCCGCCGCCGCGCTCGCCTTCTCCGTGAACCTGCCCGCCGCCGGCACGGCGAGCGCCGCCGAATTCGACGCCGCGAAGATCACCGAGAACCCCTTCACCCTCGGCGTCGCATCCGGCGATCCGCAGCCCGACTCCGTGCTCCTGTGGACCCGCCTCGCCCCTGTCCCCTTCCAGTCGGACGGCGGCCTCCCGGCCGAACGCGTCCTGGTCCGCTGGGAGTTGGCGCACGACGAGCGGTTCCGCCGGATCGTCAGACGCGGCACGGCCGTCGCGCACCCCGAGTTCAACCACGCCGTCCACGCCGAGGTCGGCCACCTCGACTCCGGCCGCGTCTTCCACTACCGGTTCCGGGTGGGCAGGTGGATCAGCCCCACCGGCCGCACCCGCACCGCACCGGCCCCCGGCAGCCGCGCCGCGGCCCTCACCTTCGCCGCGGTCTCCTGCCAGGCGTACACCGACGGCTACTTCACCCCGTACGGCCATCTCGCCGCCGAGGACGTCGACATGGTCTTCCACCTCGGGGACTACCTGTACGAGTACGCGGTCAACTCGGTGGGCGGATACCGCAACTACACCGACCGCACCCTCCCGGCGGTCTTCAACCGCGAGACGGTGACCCTGGAGGACTACCGCCTGCGCTACGCCCTCTACAAGTCCGACCCGGACCTGATGGCCGCGCACGCCGCACACCCCTTCGTGGTCACCTGGGACGACCACGAGACCGAGAACAACTACGCCGATGACATCCCCGAGAACGACGTGCCGCCCGAGGAGTTCCTGCTCCGCCGCGCCGCCGCCTACCGCGCCTACTGGGAGAACCAGCCGCTGCGCCGCCCGCAGCAGCCCGCGGGCCCGGACATGCAGCTGTACCGGCGCCTGCACTGGGGCCGGCTCGCCCAGTTCGACGTCCTCGACACCCGCCAGTACCGCTCCGACCAGGCCTACGGCGACGGCCTCGACCTGCCAGGGCCCGAGATCGACGACCCGGCGCGCACGATGACCGGCGAGACCCAGGAGCGGTGGCTGCTCAACGGCTGGCGCGACTCACGGGCCCTGTGGAACGTCGTACCGCAGCAGGTGAACTTCTCGCAGCGCAAGCTCGACCTCACGGACCCGGCCCGGCTGTCGATGGACTCCTGGGACGGCTACCGGGCCTCCCGCCGCCGGATCCTCGACGGGGCCCAGGCGGCCGGCATCGACAACCTGATGGTCCTCACCGGTGACGTGCATGTCGCGTACGCCTACGACATCAAGGACGACTTCGACGACCCGGCCTCCCGCACCCTCGGCACGGAGATCGTCGGATCGTCGATCGCCAGCGGCCGGGACGGCGCCGACAAGCCCGATACCTGGGACACGTACACCGGGGCCAACCCGCACATGAAGTTCTACAACGGGCTGCGCGGCTACGTGACCGTCGAGCTGGGCCGCGAGCGGGCCCGGGCCGACTTCAGGAGCGTGCCCTACGTGACCAGGCCCGGGGCGCCGATCGCGACGGCCGCGTCCTTCGTGACGGAGGTGGGGAACCAGGGGCTCACACCGGCGTGAGTTCCGTCTCACCGATCTCGCCGGGATAGCGGACGCCCACGCGGTCACGGATCGCGTCGAGCGTCCGCATCACGGCGAGGGTGCCCTCCAGCGGCACCAGCGAGGACTGGGACTCACCGGCCCGCAGCGCCCGCATGACCTCGCGGGCCTCGTGCTTGAGGCTGTTGCGGGGCCCGTCGGCCGGGTCGGCGACGAACTCCTCCGGGTCGCGCCCGTCGCGGTGCAGGACGAAACGGTCCGGGTGGAAGAAGCCGTTCGGGATGTCGATCCGGCCCAGCGAGCCGGTGACCGACGCGATCGTGGCGGTGCCGCCGGTCAGGGAGCAGTGAAGGGAGGCGAGCGCCCCGCTGTCCCAGGACAGCAGCGCGCCCGTCTGCAGGTCCACGCCCTCCTCGGAGAGCACGGCCTTCGCCGTGACGTCCGAGGGCTCTCCGAGCAGCAGATGTGCGAACGACACCGGGTACACCCCGAGGTCGAGGAGCGCGCCCCCGCCCTGCGCCGGGTCCCGCAGCCGGTGCGCGGGCGGGAAGGGCCCGGCGAGCCCGAAGTCGGCCTGCACCGTGCGGATCTCACCGATCGCGCCGTCGTCGACGAGGGCCTTGAGCCGCCGGATCAGCGGGTTGCAGTACATCCACATGGCCTCCATGAGGAAGCGGTCGTGCTCCTTCGCGAGCGCGACGAGCTCCTCGGCCTCCCGCGCGTTCAGTGTGAACGCCTTCTCGCACAGCACATTGCGGCCGGCCGTCAGGCACAGCCCGGCGGCCGCGCGATGCGCCGAGTGCGGGGTGGCGACGTACACGACATCGATGTCCGCGTCCTCGGCCAGGGCGCCCCAGTCGCCGTAGGCCCGCTCGATCCCGAACCGCTCCGCGAACGCCTTCGCCGAGGCCTCGGACCGCGAGGCCACCGCCACGACCTCCGCGTCCGGCAGATCGACCAGGTCCGCGGTGAACGCCGCCGCGATCCCGCCCGTCGCCAGAATCCCCCAGCGCACGCTCTGCTCCGTCGTCATCCCGGTCCCACCCTCGCTCACGTGACCCTCGGCACTCTGTACGAGCTGAGAGCATAGGTGGCCGGGGGTCCGGGGGGTCCTCCGGGACAATGCAGTACTCGGAGAGGGAGGGGCACATGCCCGAGCAGGGGGCACCGACACCGCGCCTGGAGCAGCGGGCGGCCGCGGCGGAGAAGGCACCACCCACGGTCGCCGTCCGCCGCACCGGCCTGCTCGTCACCCTGCTCCTCGGCGGCCTCACCGCCACACCACCGCTGGCGATGGACATGTACCTCCCCTCGCTGCCGGAGGTCACCGACGCCCTGCACGCGCCCGCCGCCACCGTCCAGCTCACCCTCACCGCCTGTCTGCTCGGCATGGCCCTCGGGCAGCTCGTGGTCGGCCCGATGAGCGACCGCTGGGGCCGCAGGCGCCCGCTGCTCGCCGGTCTCGTCGTGTACGTCGTCGCCACCGCGCTGTGCGTCGTCGCGCCGACGGTGGAGTACCTGGTCGGCTTCCGGCTGGCGCAGGGTCTCGCGGGCGCGGCGGGCATAGTGATCGCCCGGGCCGTGGTCCGCGACCTGTACGACGGCGTGGCGATGGCCCGCTTCTTCTCCACCCTCATGCTGATCGGCGGGGTCGCGCCGATCGTCGCGCCGCTGATCGGAGGACAGATCCTGCGGGTGACCGACTGGCGGGGCGTGTTCGTGGTCCTGACGGTCATCGGCGCGCTGCTCGCCGCCCTGGTCTGGGTGCGGCTGCCCGAGACCCTGCCGGCGGCAGAGCGGCACACCGGCGGCGTCGGCGAGGCCCTGCACTCGATGCGCCGTCTCCTCGCCGACCTGCCCTTCACCGGCTACCTGCTCACCGGCGGCTTCGCCTTCGCCGCGCTGTTCGCCTACATCTCCGCGTCCCCGTTCGTGATCCAGGAGATCTACGGCGCCTCCCCGCAGACCTTCAGCCTGCTGTTCGGCGTGAACTCCGTAGGGCTGGTCATCGTCGGCCAGATCAACGGCAAGGTGCTGGTGGGCAGGGTGAGCCTGGACCGGGTCCTCGGCGTGGGCCTGCTGGTCGTGACGGCGGCGGCCGCGGCGTTGCTGCTGATGGCGACGGGGGCCTTCGGCGAGGTGGGCCTGGCTCCCGTCGCCGCCGCGCTCTTCGTCCTGATGTCGGCGATGGGCGTCACCCTGCCCAACGCCCAGTCCCTCGCCCTCCTGCGCACCAAGCACTCCGCAGGCTCCGCCTCCGCCCTGCTCGGCACGTCCTCCTTCCTCATCGGTGCGATCGCCTCCCCGCTGGTCGGGATGGCCGGGGAGGACACAGCCGTCCCGATGGCGGTCGTCCAACTGGCGGCAGCACTGGTCGCGCTCACCTGTTTCATGGCAATGTGCCGTTCTGGGAACAGGCGTGCGACTACGGAAGGAGCGGAGAGCTGAGCGCACCGAGACTGCGCACCGACACACCGGAACGGGCCGGGCTCGACCCCGGGGAACTCCGGCTTCTCGTCCGGGAGTTCCACGCCCTCACCACCGGCGCACACCCCTGGGCCCCGGGCGCCGTCCTGGCCGCCGGGCGCGGCCCGGTGATCGCCGTGGAGGAGGCGTCGGGCTGGGCCGTCCGCTACGCGTCCTACGACCCCGAAGCCGACGCGGGCGTGGAACTGCCCCCGGACGCACGCGTCCCCGTCCGGGTGGACACCCCCTTCGACCTCGCATCCCTCACCAAGCTGTTCACGGCCGTGGCCGCGGTGCAGCAGATCGAGCGCGGCACACTGGGCATGGACGCGCGCGTAGGGGCCTACCTGCCCGACTTCACGGCGGCCGCGACGCACTCCGTCACCGTCCGCGAGCTGCTCACCCACACCTCCGGACTGCGCCCCGAACTCCCTCTTTACGACTGCGGCAGCGACGAGGAGCGCCTGAACCTCCTGCGCGCCGAGCCGCCCATCGGAGTCCCCGGCACCTACACCTACTCCGACCTCAACCCGCTCCTCCTCCAGCACGTCCTCGAACGCATCACCGGCCGCCCCCTCGACGTCCTCGTCCACGAGGGCATCACCCGCCCCCTCGGCATGACGGCCACCCGCTTCGGCCCCTACCCGGGGGCGGCGGCCACGGAGGACCAGCGCCGGCCGTGGGCCAAGGCGGACCGGGGGATGCTGCGGGGCCTGGTCCACGACGAGAACGCCTGGTCGCTGGGCGGAGTGGCAGGCCACGCGGGCCTCTTCTCGACCGCCCGCGACCTCGCGATCTTCTGCCGGACCCTGCTGGCGGGCGGCGCGTACGGCCCCGCCCGCATCCTCGGCCCGGACTTCGTGGAGCTGCTGCTGACCCCACCGGGTCTGGGCTTCGCCATCGACCAGAAGTGGTTCATGGGCGAGCTCGCGGGGCGGGGCGCGGCGGGCCACACGGGCTTCACGGGCACGTCCCTGGTCCTGGACCCGGCGACGGACACCTTCGTGGTGCTGCTGGCCAACACGGTCCACCCGCGAAGACGCCCCCCGGACCACAGGCCGCGGGCGCAGGCGGCGACGAGGGTGGCGCGGGCGGTGAGGGGGGCGTGAGGTTTTTCAGGCGAGCAACCGCGAGGCCAGGGCCTGCACCGGCCGCCCATAGAATCCTCGGGTGACCGCCCCCGCACCCCCGTCCGCATCCCTCCGCACCGCCCTCGCCACCCTCCTCGACGGCCTCCCCCCGAAGCAGGCGGCCCAGGCGGTGGACCGCCTGATCGCCAACTACCGCGGAACCACCCCCACCGACACCCCGATCCTCCGCGACCGCGCGGACGTGGCCGCCTACGCCGCGTACCGCATGCCCGCCACCTTCGAGGCGGTCCACGCGGCCCTGGATGCCTTCGCCGAGGCCACCCCCGACTGGACCCCCACCAGTCACACCGACGTCGGCGGCGGGACCGGCGCCGCCACCTGGGCCGTCACCGCCACCTGGCCGGGCGACCGCGCGGTCACCGTCCTCGACTGGTCCGACCCCGCGCTCGCCCTCGGCCGCGAGATCGCCACCGCGAATCCGGCCCTGCGCGACGCCCAATGGCAGCGCACCAGGATCGGCAAGGACCTCACCCTGCCCGCCACGGATCTGGTCACCGTCTCGTACGTCCTCAACGAACTCACCCCCGCCGACCGCACCGCCCTCGTGGACACCGCGGCGGCGTCGGCACAGACGGTCGTGATCGTCGAGGCGGGCACCCCCGCCGGGTACACCCGCGTCATCGAGGCCCGCGACCGCCTGATCGCCGCCGGCTTCCGGGTCGCCGCGCCCTGCCCGCACAGCGCCGCGTGCCCGATCGTCCCCGGCGAGGACTGGTGCCACTTCTCGGCGAGGGTCAGCCGGTCGTCCCTCCACCGCCAGGTCAAGGGCGGCTCACTGCCGTACGAGGACGAGAAGTTCAGCTACGTGGCGGCGACCCGACTCCCGGCCACTCCGGCCCCGGCCCGGGTGATCCGACGGCCGCAGATCCGCAAGGGACAGGTGCTCCTCGACCTGTGCGAGCCCGACGAGCAGCTGACCCGCCGCACGATCACGAAGCGGCACGGTGACCTGTACAAAGCGGCGAGGGACGCGGCGTGGGGCGACGGATGGCCCCCGGCGGACGAGTAGGGCCTGTCCGCGGGGCCCCTGTCACCTTGTGGGCCTGTGGGTCCCGCGCGCCGCCGATCCGGGTGTCGCGGTTGCCCCCGCGCAGCGCCTTGCGGCTGATGTTGCTGCGGGTCCCGCCGACTCCAAGCATGCCGCCCGTTCCACCTCGTGCCATGACCGCCCCTTTCACATACCCGGCACTTAACGAGACGTATCGTCTCGTTCGACCCTCTCACTCTCCGGCGAGACGCACCGTCTTGTCAACCTGGTAAATTCGCCCCATGGCCACCCAGAGCTCCAAGCAGTCCGCCCCCGACACCACCCGTCGCAGCGAGAAGTCCCGCCGCGCCATCTACGACGCCGCCCTCGGCCTCGTCGCCGAGGTCGGCTACCCCAAGACCACGATCGAGGGGATCGCCGCCCGTGCCGGTGTCGGCAAGCAGACGATCTACCGCTGGTGGTCGTCGAAGGCGGAGGTGCTGATGGAGGCCTTCCTCGACCTGAGCGAGCAGGCGGCACGGGAGGCCGGTCCCGAGGAGACGTACACCATTGCGGACACCGGTGATCTCGCCGCCGACCTCAAGGCCGTACTGCGGCTCACCGTGGACCAGCTCAAGGACCCCCGCTTCGAGGCCCCCTCCCGCGCCCTGGCCGCCGAGGGCGTCGTCAACGAGCAGGTCGGCCGGGCCTTCATGGCCAAGCTCCTCGAACCGTCGCTCCAGCTGTACGTCGACCGGGTGCGCGCCGCCCAGGACGCCGGCCAGGTGCGCCCCGAGATCGACCCGCGCATCGCCCTCGAACTCTGGGTCTCCCCTCTCGCCCAGCGCTGGCTCCAGTACACCGGCCCGATCACCTACGACTACACCGACACCCTCGTCGACTACGCCCTCCACGGCATCGCACCCCGGTGAATGCCCAACCTCGGTTCCGGGCACCCGGAGCCGAGGAAGGTGGGACCATAGGGCATGCTGTTCCGCACGACAGCGAGGCGAGGGTGGTAGATGAGCGCGGAGTCGCGAGGCCGGACCGGCCTGCAGGGCAAACTCTCCCAGTGGCTGCGCGGACGCCGGCCGAAGGAGGCCGCCGCCGGGCACGAAGGCGGTCGTGAGGCCCTGCTGCTGGCCGCTGCCTCAGCGGGGCTCCCGCTCGCGCCGGCCGCGCATCCCGCCCCCGGCTACCGATGTTCCTGTGACCGTGTCGGCTGTCCCACCCCGGCCCGGCACCCGGTGTCCTTCGCCTGGCAGACCCAGTCGACCACCGACCGCGCGCAGATCGAGCGCTGGGCCCGGCACCAGCCGCAGGCCAACTTCATCACCGCGACCGGCATGGTGCACGACGTCCTCGACGTCCCCCTGGAGGCCGGGCGGGAAGCGCTCGAGCGGCTCCTCGGCTCCGGGATCGAGGTCGGACCCGTCGCCGAGAGCGACGACGGCCGGCTCCTGTTCTTCACCCTCACCCGCGGCACCCCCGAGGAGGAGGACGAGTGGTGGCCGTGCGAACTGGACTGCCACCCCGAGACGGCCGACGAACACCCCGGCCTGCGCTGGCACTGCCGGGGCTCCTACGTCCTCGTACCGCCCGCCCGGCTGCCCGGCGACCAGGCCGTGCACTGGGTCCGCGGCCCGGAACACCCGCTGCCCGACCCGCTGAGCCTCCTGGAAGTGCTCACCGACGCCTGCTCCCGCTACGTCGGCGAGGAGCCGGACCACGAGAACGCGGCCTGGCCCCTGCGCCGGTAGCGAGCGGGCAGGTCTCTACGAACCCTTCGCGGACGTCAGGCCCTGGATCCGGCCGAGCACGGTGATCTGCTGCTCTCCCGCGCCCTTCGGCGGGTCGACGGCCACCGAGTTGGAGACGATCTCCATCGTCAGGGACTGCTTGATCTCGCCGGTCGTCAGGGCCTCCACGTCATCGGTGGTGGGGATCGAGGTGCCCGGGGCGGCCGTCTGCTTCGTGTAGAGATGCGTGGCGAAGAACACCAGCGCCCCGCCGTCCGTCGTGCGCAGGGCCAGCGGTGCGTAGTCGCCGCTGTTCATCGGTTCGTCGATGTACTGGGTGACCAGGCCCGGCCGCTTGCCGTCCTTCTCGCGCGCCGCACGCCATGTGCTGGTGTACGCGCCGTCCGCGAAGGTGTCGCCGCCGCTCTTGAGGTAGGTCGCGTACTCATCGCCCACCTCGCCGGGCGGAACGGCCAGTTCGGCCGAGTTCACCGGCACGGTCTCGGCCCAGCCGTCCGCGTCCTTCTTGAACTGCGGCACCTTGCCCTCGGGCACCAGCGTCAGATACGCCACCTGGAACGGCTTGTCGAGGCCGTTGCGGGTGAACACGAACAGCCAGCGCGCGGTGCCGCCCTTGTTGGCGGCCGCGTCGGCGACGAACCAGCGCGGCCAGCCCGCCTTCTTCGGGACGGTGTACGTCACGTCCGACAGCTTCAGCGGTGTGTGCGTGGGATTGCCGCTCGGGCTGTTGGCCTTGCCGGCCTTCAGCCGCGCCGCGTCGATGGCGCCGAGCACACCGGTGACGTGGGCGGCGTCCAGCGAGCTGTCGTACGCCTTGTCCGCCGCGTTGTACGCGTTCGTGAACTGCTGGAGCGCCTTGGCGGCCTCCGCCTTGGTGGTCGCGGGAAGCACCTCCCGCTCGCCGTGCACCACCATGCATCCGCTCGCCGTCAACGACAAAGCGGTCACAGAGGCTGCTATCAGTGCGCTCCGGTCAAGCCTGCGGAGCCTTCGAGGGCCGCGATCCCTGCTCATCAGGTGCCTTCACCTTCCCCTTCCCGGAGGCGAACCCTACCGGGGCGAGGAACAGCGCGAGCGTCGGGATCAAGTACAGCAGCCACACCGTGACCTGAAGGACCGTCGGATCCGGCTGGAAGTTGAACACGCCCTTGAGGAGCGTGCCGTACCAGCTGTCCGGCGGGATGGTGTCGCTGATGTCGAAGGCCCTGTCGTTGAGGCCCGGCAGCCAGTCGGCCTCCTGGAGGTCGTGGAAGCCGTACGCCAGCACACCCGCGGCCACGACGACCAGCATGCCGCCCGTCCAGGTGAAGAACTTGGCCAGGTTGATGCGCAGGGCGCCGCGGTAGAACAGCCAGCCCAGGAACACGGCCGTGGCGATACCGAGGGCGACGCCGATCAGGGGGCGCGGGGTGCCGTCGCTCGCCGCGTGCACAGACGCCCACACGAACAGGGCGGTCTCCAGGCCCTCCCGGCCCACCGCGAGGAACGCGGTGGCGACAAGTGCGCCGGTGCCCATGGCGAGAGCGGCGTCGAGCTTGCCGTGCAGCTCGGACTTCAGGTGCCGGGCGGTGCGCCGCATCCAGAAGACCATCCAGGTCACCAGGACGACCGCGAGAACCGACAGGGAGCCGCCGAGCGCCTCCTGCGCCTCGAACGTCAGCTCCTGGGAGCCGAATTCGAGCGCGCACCCGAAACCGAGGGCGAGCGCGACCGCGACACCGATGCCGATCCAGATGGGCCTCAGGGCGTCCCGGCGGTCCGTCTTCACCAGGTAGGCGATGAGGATGCAGACGACCAGGCTGGCTTCCAGGCCCTCGCGCAGACCGATCAGGTAGTTGGAGAACACGGGTCAGGCCTCCTTGGAGAACAGCGTGCTGCCCCACCAGTCGTCCTTGTCACGGACGCCGGGCGGGACGGCGAAGACCGCCGAACCCACGTGCTGGATGTACTCGTTGAGCGCGTCGGTGGCCAGATGGCGCTGGATCCGGATGAAGCCCTCGCGGACGTCCTTCTGGTAGGCGAGGAAGAACAGGCCCGCCTCCAGCCGGCCGAGACCGTCCGTGCCGTCGGTGAAGGAGTAGCCGCGGCGCAGGATCGTCGCCCCGTGGTTGGAGTCGGGGTGCGCGAGCCGGACGTGCGCGTCGGGCTTCATCGCCGGCAGGAACGGCTTGTCGCGCTCCTTGGCCTTGCCGACCGGGGCGCCCTCGCCCTTGTCCCGGCCGATGATGTCCTCCTGCTCCTGCAGCGAGGTGCGGTCCCAGGTCTCGATGTGCATACGGATACGGCGAGCGACGAGGTACGAGCCGCCGTTCATCCACGGGGCGTCCTTGGCCTCCTTGGCGGAGTCCACCCACACGAACTTCTTCAGCCGGTCCGTCTCCGTGCCCGCGATATTGCGGGTGCCGTCCTTGAAACCCAGCAGGTTGCGCGGGGTCTGCGCGTCGGGCGTCGTCGAGGACGTCTTGCCGAAGCCGAGCTGCGACCACTTGATGACGACCTTGCCGAAGCCGATCCTGGCGAGGTTGCGGATCGCGTGCACGGCGACCTGCGGGTCGTCCGCGCAGGCCTGGACGCACAGGTCGCCGCCGCTGCGGTTCCTGTCGAGGTTGTCCCCGGCGAACTGGGGGAGGTCGACGAGCGCCTCGGGCCGCTGGTCGGCCAGGTCGAACTTCTCGAAGAGGGACGGCCCGAAGCCGATCGTCAGCGTCAGCCGCGACGGCTTGAGCCCGAGCGCCTCCCCGGTGTCGTCCGGCGGCGCCTCGGCCAGACCGCCGTACGCCCCTTCCCCGACCGCCTTCCCCGCGGCCATCCGCCGCGCGGCCGCCGTCCAGTCCTTGAGCATCTGCACGAACTCGGCGCGGTCCTCCGTCGTCACGTCGAACGCGGCGAAGTGCAGCCGGTCCTGCACGGGGGTGGCGATGCCCGCCTGGTGGGCCCCGTGGAACTCGACGGCGGCTCCGGCCTCGGCCGCGGTCGGTTCGATGTCGTCGCCGGTACGGGTCATCGCGACCGCGCCACCGGCAGCGGCGGCACCGAGCGCGAGCCCGGCCCCGCCCCAGCCGATGAGCGCGCGGCGCGAGGGTGCCGGGTCCTTTGCTGCGTCCGTCATGATCCCCGCCTCAGGAAGACTTGGTGACGACGGCGGCGGCGAGCTTGGACAGCGGCTCCGCGAGCGCGTTCACACCGTCCGACAGCTGCTTGCGATCGGCGTCACCGACCTTGTCGTACGAGGTGAAGTCGTAGGACGTCTTGTCGGCGCGGTACTTGTCCAGCAGCGTGTTGAGCGCCGCGAACTGCTTGTCGAGCTCGGTGACCAGGGCCGCGTTGTTCTCTGCGGCGACCGGCTTCAGCAGCGCGTACGACTTCTCGGCGCCCTCGACGTTGGCCTTGAAGTCGACGAGGTCGGTGTGCGAGTAGCGCTCCTCCTCGCCGGTGACCTTGCCGGTGGCGACCTCGTCGAGGAGCTCCTTGGCGCCGTTGGCCATCGAGGTCGGGGTGATGTCCGCCTTGCCGACCCGGTTCTGCCAGTCGGTGAGGTCGGTGATCAGCTGGTCGGCGAGGGTCTTGTCCTCGGCGCTGATCTTCTTGTCCTGCCAGAGGGACTTCTCGAGCCGGTGCCAGCCGGTCCACTTCTGCCCGCCCTCCAGCCCGTCGGCCCGCACATCGACCTTCGGGTCGATGTCCCCGAAGGACTCGGCGACCGGCTCGGTGCGCTCCCAGCCGATCCGGGAGGGGGCGTAGGCCTTCTTGGCGGCCTCGAGATCGCCGGCCTTGACCGCGGCGGCGAAGTTCTTCGCGAGCGGCAGGGTGGCGTCGGCCTGCTCCTGCGCGTACTTGCGGTACGCGGCGACGGCCGCGTCGAGGCGCGGGTCGCGCTTGGCCACGGACCCGCCGGTGGCCTTGACCTCCTGGCGGATGCCGTCGCCCTTCATGCCCGGCTTGCAGGCGATCGTGTAGGCGCCTGCCTTCACCTCGGCGGTGACCTTCTGCTTGGTGCCGGGGCCGATGTTCTCGCGCTCGGTGACGATCCGGTCGTCCGGGAAGAGGACGTAGACCTCGGTGACCTTGGAGCCCTTGTTCTCGATGGCGAGCTCCACGTGGCCGGCCGGGAACTCCTTCTTGGAGACCTCGCACTTGCTGTCGGTGGCGGTCACATCGATGACGCGGTCGCTGTCGCCCGAGCTTCCCTTCTCCGTGCACCCCGTGACGGCGGTCAGGGCCGCCACGGCGGTGAAGGTGAGGACGGACAGTCTGGCGGCACGCATACGAGCTCCTGAGGGTTGGTGAGGCTCGCCTAACTTATCTGAGGCTTATCTATCTTTGGCTTAAAATAAACGTCAAGTAAAAGTCAAAGGAGATTCAAAGGTTCCGCTCCGGAGCCACGTGGAAGCGCCAGGCCTGCGCGGGTGCTTCAATTCCCCCGTGAGTGACTACGACGTGCTGCGTGTCTTCTGCGCGCCGAACGGCGGCTACGGCAATGAGCTGGGAGTCGTCCGCGAGGGGTCCGTGATGCCGGACCGGGACGAGCGGCAGGCGTTCGCCGCGAAGCTCGGGTTCAGCGAGACCGTGTTCGTCGACGATCCCGAGCGAGGGGTCATCGACATCTACACCCCCTCCGTGCGGCTGGCCTTCGCCGGGTATCCGTGCGTCGGGGCCGCCTGGTTGCTCGACGTACCCGAACTCGTCACACCCGCCGGGGTCGTCGGTACCCGGCTCGACGGGGAGTTCAGCTGGATCGAGGCGCGGGCCGAGTGGGCGGCGCCGCGGACCTTCCGCCAGTACGGCACCGCCGCCGAGGTGGACGATCTGACAGTGCCGCCGGCCGGGGACTGGATCTACGCCTGGGCGTGGGAGGACGAGGCCGCCGGGCGGATCCGGGCCCGTGGCTTTCCCGGCCGGGGTGACGGTGTCGAGGAGGACGAGGCCACGGGGGCCGCGGCTCTCCAACTCACCACCGAACTGGGCCGCGCCCTGAACATCGTCCAGGGCGCCGGCTCCCAGATCCTCACAGCTCCGCAGCCGGGGGGATGGGTGGAGGTGGGAGGCAGGGTCTTCCTGGAGCGCTGAGGCTCACGCCGACAGGGGGAACTCCTCGCCCAGGGCCCGGAACACCCCGGTGTTCAGCGCGAACGCCCGCTTGCACTCCGCCACGATCCGCTGCTTCTCCAGATCGTCCGCGTCCACCGCGTCCAGCAGCTCCCGGTAACTGCGCTTGAAGGCGGCGGGGTTGGAGATCTCCTCGAAGACGTAGAAACGCACCCCGTCGCCCTTCTTCTCGAAGCCCCAGGTCTTCTCCGCCTTGTCGCGGATGATCTGTCCGCCGGACAGATCGCCCAGGTAGCGCGTGTAGTGGTGCGCGATGTATCCGGCCGGCCAGGACTCCGCGCATACGCGCACTCGATCCGCGTACGCCTGTGTGGCGGGGAATGCGGACAGGTTCGCCCGCCACTCGGGTCCCCTGAGGTGGGCGAGGTCCCGCTCCAGCGCGCGCAGCCGGAACAGCTCGGGCCGTATGAAGGGGCCCGCCACCGGATCCGCGGCCGACTTCTCGGCCCCGGTCTCCAACGCCTCGTAGACGAACCACAGTTGCTCGGTGTAGCGCGCGTACGCGTCGACGCCGAGCCGGCCGCCGAGCAGGTCGCTCATGAACGTCGAGGTCTCCGCCTCCATGTGCTGCTCGTGGGACGCGGTGCGGATGAGTGTGGAGAACGAGTCCATGGGCAGATTTTCTCTGGTTAGGCTTACCTAAGTCAATGCTTTTGCCGACGCGCTGTCGGTAAAAGTGTCCAAGAAAAGACCCGTCCCCGCAGGAGGACGGGTCCAGGACGCGCTACGGCAGCGTCAGGATCTCCGCTCCCGTCTCCGTCACCACCAGTGTGTGCTCGAACTGTGCCGTCCGCATCCGGTCCTTCGTGACGACCGTCCACCCGTCGTCCCACATGTCGTACTCGTGCGTCCCGAGCGTCAGCATCGGCTCGATCGTGAACGTCATGCCGGGCTGGATGACCGTCGTCGCGTGCGGGCTGTCGTAGTGCGGGATGATCAGGCCGCTGTGGAAGGAGGAGTTGATGCCGTGGCCCGTGAAGTCCCGGACCACGCCGTAGCCGAAGCGCTTGGCGTACGACTCGATGACCCGGCCGATGATGTTGATCTGGCGGCCCGGCCGGACCGCCTTGATCGCGCGGGCCAGGGACTCCCGGGTGCGCTCGACCAGCAGCCGGCTCTCCTCGTCGACGTCACCCACCAGGTACGTCGCGTTGTTGTCGCCGTGCACCCCACCGATGTACGCCGTCACGTCGAGGTTGATGATGTCCCCGTCCCGGAGCACGGTGGAGTCCGGAATGCCGTGGCAGATCACCTCGTTGAGGCTGGTGCACAGGGACTTCGGGAAACCCCGGTAGCCGAGCGTCGACGGATAGGCGCCGTGGTCGCACATGTAGTCGTGCGCCACCTTGTCCAGTGCGTCGGTGGTCACCCCGGGGGCGATCAGCTTCGCGGCCTCCGCCATCGCCCGCGCCGCGATACGGCCGGCGACCCGCATCGCCTCGACGGTCTCCGGAGTCTGCACCTCCGGACCCTTGTACGGCGACGGCGCGGGCTTGCCGACGTACTCGGGACGACGGATGTTTCCGGGCACGGAACGGATGGGGGAGAGTTCCCCGGGCACGAGCAGCGACTGGCCAGACATGGCGACGAGTCTATCCAGCGGCGATGGGGGAACATGTCCCTGGCGAGAGGAGCAGGTCATGCCCTTGTTCAAGAAGCGCGCGGGCGGCAAGCCGGGCGAGTGGTACTACTGCCTGGAGCACAAGAAGGTCGAGGAAGGGCCCCAGTGCCCGGCCAAGGACCGGTTCGGGCCCTACGCGAGCCGCAAAGAGGCCGAGCAGGCGATGGAGACGGCCCGCGAGCGCAACCTCGAGTGGGAGAACGACCCCAAGTGGCACGACGCCCCGGCGGGGGGCCGGGAGGACGACTGATCACACCTGGGCCGCGGCTCTCTGGTCCCGCACCTGTGCCGCGTGCCTGTCCGTGCGTGCGTCGTAGGTCATCAGTTTCGGCAGGCACAGAGCCAGCAGGCCCACGGCGCCAGCGCACAGCACCCCGCCCGACCAGACGGACGTCCGTACGCCCCACCACGCGGCGAAACCGCCGCTGCGGACCTGGCCGACGGTCGGTCCCACCGAGTACGACAGCAGTTCGATCCCGGCGAGCCGGCCGCGCAGCTCGTCCGGGATCGTCTGGTTCCACATGATCCCCCGGAAGATCCCGCTGACCATGTCGCAGCCTCCGGCCACGGTCAGGAACAACAGCACCAGCCAGACGTTGCTCATGGTCCCGGCCGCCGCGATCGCCAGGCCCCACAGAGCCGCCGCGAGAACCACCATCCGCCCATGCCGGTGGATCCGCGCGGTCCAGCCACTGACCAGGCTCACCAGCAGCGCGCCGAGCGGAACGCTCGCGTACATCAGGCCCAGCGACCAGTCCGCGTCCAGCTCGTCCGCGAGGAACGGCAGCAGGGCCAGCGGCATCGCCAGGAACATCGCGGCGAGGTCGACGGCGTAGGTGCCGAGGAGTTCCTTGCGGCCCCATGCGTACCGCGCGCCCTCCGCGATGGCCTTCAGCGAAGGCTTGGCCGCCTCGTGGGAGGCGGGGGAGGCCGCGATCCGTACGACGAGGACGACGGACACGGCGAAGGTCAGCAGATCCGCGCCGTATGCCCAGCCGAGGCCCGCGTAGGCCACCACCACGCCCGCCAGCGCCGGACCCGCGACCCCGCCGACCGTCCAGCGGAAGGAGTTCAGCGAGGCCGCCGCCGGGAGGTGGTCGTGGGCCACGATCCGGGGCCAGAGGGAGTCGAGCGCGGGGCGCTGCACGGAGACCAGGGCCGAGGACAGGGCGGCGACGACGTACAGCGGCCAGACGGCGGGGTGCGGCAGCAGGGCGTTGAGCAGCAGGGCCACGCTCAGCAGGCCCTGCCCGGCCTCGGTCCACACGATCAGCTTCCGCTTGTCCCACGCGTCCGCGAGCGCGCCGCCGTACAGCCCGAAGACGAGGAGAGGGACCAGCTCCACGGCCCCGATCGCGCCCACCGCCGCGGCCGAACCGGTCAGGTCCTTCAGCTGCACCGGCAGCGCCACGAAGGTCAGGAAGCTGCCGAAGTTCGAGATCAGCCCCGCGTACCACAGCCGCCGGAAGTCCCGGGAGGCCCGCCAGGGGGCGAGGTCGGGGAGCATGGCGCGCAGGCCGGAGGGAGGTTCGGGGGCGTCGTCGGTCACGACCGGCCATGGTCGGGGCAGGCCTCCCGGTCCGGCAACTGCTTTTCGCGGCTACCAGCGGGCGGGAGGCGGCGCGGTCAGCTGGTCGGCCAGTCGCGACAGCCGGTCCCGGAACCGCCGCCGGCCCCTGGGGGTGGGCACGGCGTTCTCTCCGGCCGCCGCGCTCACCAGGTGCTGCACGGTGTCCAGGTCGAGATCCGTGCCCTCCGGTACGGCCAGCGACTCGTGGGCCATCGCGGCGAGTTCGCCCTCACCGGGGCCGAGGGAGAGGATCGTCGCGCCGGCCCGTCGGGCGTCGTTCACGTGCTCCAGAAGCGGGGCGCCCGGCAGGTCCGGGGACACCACCAGCAGGGTCTCGCCACGCCGGGCCGCCGCGAGCCGGCCCGGTCCGACCGACAGATGCGCGGGGTCGGTGGGGCGCGCGGCGTGGCGTACGAGAGTGGGGGTCAGCTCCGGTGTGCCCGACCAGGCGGCCTCGTCGACCAGATGGGCCGCCAGGTGCCACGGTTCGTACTCCGGTGTGCCGACCAGGAGCAGCCCGCCGCCGTGCGAGACCACCGACCCCCGCAGTACGCCCGCGAAGCGTCGCGTGGCGCCCAACCACTCGGTCCCGGCGAGCACTTCGCGCAGCAGCGCGACCCGTACGGCGTCCATGGGGTCGCATCCTGCCGCAAGCGGACCTCCGTTACCGGTGGTTCACCCCGAATTCGCCCGAACCGGGGCAGGGGCACGGCCCCTGCACAGTGAGGAGCCGTTCCTGCCGACGACCACCCCGCGGGTGCCCGTGACCCGGGTCACCGGCCGGGGCGAGCGGGGCGGACGTAAAGTCGGCCCATGACCTCTACCGACAGTGCTGCACAGAAGGCTCCCGTCAAGGACCCCTGGGACCTTCCCGACGTCTCCGGACTCGTCGTCGGCGTGCTCGGCGGGACCGGGCCGCAGGGCAAGGGTCTCGCCTACCGGCTCGCCCGCGCCGGGCAGAAGGTGATCATCGGCTCCCGGGCCGCCGACCGCGCACAGGCCGCCGCCGACGAACTCGGGCACGGTGTCGAGGGCGCCGACAACGCCGAGACCGCGCGCCGCAGCGACATCGTGATCGTCGCCGTGCCGTGGGACGGCCACGGCAAGACGCTGGAGTCGCTGCGCGAGGAACTCGTCGGCAAGCTCGTCGTCGACTGCGTCAACCCGCTCGGCTTCGACAAGAAGGGCGCCTTCGCGCTGAAGCCGGAGGAGGGCAGCGCCGCGGAACAGGCGGCGGCCCTGCTCCCGGACTCGCGGGTCACCGCCGCCTTCCACCATCTGTCGGCCGTGCTGCTCCAGGACCCGGAGGTCGAGGAGATCGACACCGACGTCATGGTGCTCGGCGAGGAGCGGGCCGACGTGGAGACCGTGCAGGCGCTGGCCGGCCGTATCCCCGGCATGCGCGGCATCTTCGCGGGCCGGCTGCGCAACGCCCACCAGGTGGAGTCGCTGGTGGCCAACCTCATCTCGGTCAACCGGCGGTACAAGGCGCACGCGGGGCTGCGGGTCACGGACGTGTGAGCCGATGGGGGACACTGGTCGGCGTAGCACAGCAGTGTCCCCCCGACAGGAGCCCATCGAAATGCCCCGCCTCGCCCTCTACGCCCTCGCCGTCTGCCTCCTCGCCATCGCGGCCGCGGTCGTCTCCTTCACACAGGGCAGCTGGCTGGGGATCGTGTGGGTGCTGCTGGCGGGGCTCTCGTCCAACATGTGCTGGTACTACGTCAAGCGCGGCAAGGCCGACGACGCCTACCAGAAGCGGTAGAGGCTCCAGCCGATCGACGCCTCCCCCTCGCTGACCCCGAGTCCGTTCAGGACCGAGTGGACCAGGTCGAAGAAGACGCCGTTGACCTGCGGCACCCACAGCAGCGCGAACACGAACAGCAGGCCGAAGGGGGCGAAGGGCTCGATCTGGCGCTTGACGTCGTGCGAGAGCCAGGGCTCGATGATGCCGTAGCCGTCCAGGCCCGGGACGGGCAGGAAGTTCAGGATCGCGGCGGAGACCTGGAGCAGGGCGAGGAAGGCCAGCGCGAAGCTGAACTCCAGCGGTACGCCGTCGAGGGCATTCAGCCAGAACGGGGCCGTGCAGGCGATCGCGAACAGGACGTTCGTGAGGGGGCCCGCCGCGGAGATCAGGCTGTGCCGCCAGCGGCCGCGGATCCTGTCGCGTTCGATGAACACCGCGCCGCCGGGCAGGCCGATGCCACCCATGATCACGAAGATGACGGGGAGCACGATGCTGAGCAGGGCATGGGTGTACTTCAGCGGGTTCAGCGTGAGGTAGCCCTTGGCGCCGATCGTGATGTCGCCGCTGTGCAGGGCGGTGCGGGCATGCGCGTACTCGTGCAGACAGAGGGACACGATCCAGGCGCCGGTCACGAACAGGAAGACGGCGATGTCCGTCCGCTCGCCGAATCCGGTCCAGGTGGCCCAGCCCGTCACCGCCGTCACGGCGACGATCCCGATGAAGACCGGGCTGATCCGCCGGTCGCTGTGGCGGGTGGTGGCGGTGGTCATGGGGCTCCCTGGACTGGACCTGCGCGCGGTGGGACGGCCCGACGGTACCGGGCACAGGTGAAAACGTCTTGGGGTGGGGCGGAGGTTCCGTGGAAGGGTGGGGACATGGGGCTGTGGCACATGTTCTACGCGGACTGGCAGATGGAGTGCTGCGGTACGCCGTTCTCGGTGGGGGAGGAGGCGGGCTGGCCGCTGCTGTTCCGTGCCGCCGACGACGTCCTCGGGGGCGGTTGGCGGGACCAGCTTTCCGAGCTCGCAGGTCCGGTGGAACAGGGCGCCGAACGGGTGCTGCGGGACAGGAGCGGCCTGGTCGTCGGGGTCGGGGGTGGCGCTGCGGCACCGGGCGGCTCGGCCCGGCTCGTCGGGCTGCTCACGGTCGAGACCCACGGGGGCCGACTGCCCGAGGTTCGCGGCCGGGTGCGGTGCGTGCAGGTCGTGACGCAGGAGTACGGCGAGACGGAGCCGGGTTCGAGGACCTGGGAGCCGGTGCCGGGGCGCCGGTCGCTGCGGTCGGTGGACACGAGCCCGAAGTGGTTCGCCGGCGGCGGGGACGCGCGGTCCGAGGCGGGGCTCGTGGTCACCCTGGAGGTCCCGGACACGGACTCGGCGTTGTCGCGCACCGTCCGCAGGACCCGGGGCATTCCGCCCGGCTCGCCGCCCGGTACGGAGACCGAGGGCCTGCCGGCCGACGAGCTCGCCGACCTGCTGGCGGGGCTGAGCAGGGCGTGAGCCCGCGGTGGTGGGGGCCCGGGCCGCGCTCACCGCAACTCCCCGGACCCGGCCCCGGTCCATGCACCCGATGGCGGCCGACCCGTCAACACCCCGCGAGCGGAACCCCGTGACCGGCCCCGACCACACCGGAGACAATGGACCCGTGCGCTATCGCATCCTCGGCACCACCCAGGCACTCCGTCCCGACGGTACGTCCGTCCCGGTCGGCGGCACGCGTCTGCGCGCGCTGCTGACCGTTCTCGCTCTGCGCCCCGGCCGTACCGTCCCCGTGAGCCTCCTCGTGGACGAGGTGTGGGGTGACGACCCGCCGGCCGACGCCACCGGCGCGTTGCAGGCGCTGGTCGGGCGGCTCAGGCGCGCGCTCGGCGCGGACGCGGTCGCCTCGGTGGAGGGCGGCTACCGGCTGACGGCGGGGCACGACGACATCGACCTGCACCGTTTCGAGCGGCTCGCCGGTGACGGCATGAGGGCGCTGGCCGACGATGACCCCGCGAAGGCGGCCGTGGTCCTGGACGACGCCCTCGCTCTGTGGCGGGGTCCGGCCCTGGCCGATCTGCCCGACCGTACGGCCGAGGCGGCGCGCGCGGAGGCCCGTCGGCTGGACGCCCTGCGCGCCCGCCACACCGCCGCGCTCGCCCTCGGCCACGCCGACCAGTCCCTCCCCGAACTGACCGCCCTCTGCGACACCCACCCCCTCGACGAACCCCTCCAGTCCCTCCGGCTGCGCGCCCTGCGCGACACGGGCCGCACGGCGGAGGCACTGGCCGCGTACGAGTCGGTACGACAGCTGCTCGCGGACCAGCTGGGAGCGGACCCGGGGGCCGAACTGCGGGCGCTGCACGGGGAGTTGCTGCGACCGGAGCCGTCCGCTGCGGATGGCCAGGGCGGGCAGGGCGGACACGACGGAAGGGGTGGCCGTCGGGAGAACGGCTCCGGCGCAGCGGGCGATCGCGAATCCGCTCGTCCGGCCTCAGCCCCCTCCGGCAACCTCCGTGCCCGTCTCACCTCCTTCGTCGGCCGGGAGGCCGACATCGATGCCATCCGCGAGGACCTCGCGGCCGCGCGGCTCGTCACACTGCTCGGGCCGGGCGGGGCCGGGAAGACGCGGCTTTCGCAGGAGGCCGCCGAGGCCGTGGGGGACGTGGTGCGGGACGGGGTGTGGCTGGCCGAGCTCGCGCCGGTCGACGACCCGGACGCCGTGCCCGAGGCCGTGCTCACCGCCGTCGGTGCCCGCGAGACCGTGATGTACGGCGCCGGTGCCGAGGCGATGCGTGCCGCCGGGAGCGAGCGGCTGGACGACCCTGTCGAGCGGCTCGCGGAGCACTGCGGCCGGCGCAGCATGCTGCTGATCCTCGACAACTGCGAGCACGTGATCGACGCGGCCGCCCGTCTGACGGAGAAGCTCCTGGAGCGCTGCCCCGGGCTGACCGTCCTGGCCACCAGCCGTGAACCGCTCGGCGTGCCGGGGGAGTTGCTGCGGCCCGTGGAGCCCCTGCCCGAGCCGGTCGCGCTGCGGCTGCTCGCCGACCGGGGGGCCGCGGCCCGGCCCGGATTCCGGGTCGACGGCGACGAGGGGACCGCCGCGGCCTGCGCGGAGATCTGCCGGCGCCTCGACGGGCTGCCCCTCGGTATCGAGCTCGCCGCCGCCCGGCTACGGATGTTGACGCCACGCCAGATCGCCGACCGGCTCGACGACCGCTTCCGGCTGCTCACCTCCGGCAGTCGCACCGTGCTGCCCCGCCAGCAGACCCTGCGGGCCGTCGTCGACTGGTCGTGGGACCTGCTCGACGGAGAGGAACGGGACGTTCTGCGGCGGTTGTCGGTGTTCGCCGGCGGCTGTGATCTGGCCGCCGCCGAGGCCGTGTGCGGCCCCTTCGCGCTGGACGCGCTCGGCTCGCTCGTCGACAAGTCCCTTGTGGTGGCCGCTCCTTCGGGGGACGGCGAGATGCGCTACCGGCTCCTGGAGACCGTCGCCGAATACGCCGGCGAGCGCCTCGACGAGACGGACGGCTCGCGCGCCGAGGCCGAGCGCGCGCATCTGGCGTACTACCGCGAACTCGCGCGCACCACCGACCCGTTGCTGCGCGGCCCGCGCCAACTCGTCGCCATCGAGCGCCTGGAGCGCGAGTACGAGAACCTCCGCACCGCCCTGCGCCGGGCCGTCGCCGACCGCGACGAGCAGGAGGGGCTGTGCCTGGTCCTGTCGCTGGCCTGGTACTGGCAGATGCGCGACCTGCGCATCGAGGCCCGCAACTGGTCCCGTGACGTCCAGGGCCTCGGCCCCGACCCCTTCGCCGAGCCGGTCCGCCCCGCCGCGCCGGTGTGGGAGCGCTGCACGGACACCCCGCCGCCGTGGACCGGCGAGGTTCTGGAAGAGGCCCGGCGCGGCGCGCACCTCGTCCATCTCGCCTGCATGGACACCGAGTTGGACGCCTGGCAGAACCAGCACGCGCAGGCGAAGCTGCGGGCCATCGCCGCCACCTACGAGCCCGGCATGGCGCAGACCTGCCGGATGCCGGGCTCCCTGTGGTTCTTCGCCATCATGCTCACCGGGGACATGGAGCGGCTGCGGGAGGTCATCCAGGCGACCGTCGACACCTGCCGGGTCACCCCGGGCTACGAGTGGGAGCTCGCCGCGGCCCTCCAGTGGCGGGCCAACCTGCTCGCCAACCGCTCCGACTGGGCCGGCGACGCCATCCAGGACGCCGAGGAGGCGCTGGAGATCTACGAGCGGATCGGCGATCTGTGGGGCACCGCCGAGGCGCTCTCCGCACGCGCCGAAGCCCATGAGCGCAAGGGTGAATGGCGCGCGGCCGCGGCCGACTACGAGCGGGCGATCGAGCGGGCCGAACAACTCGGCGCCCGCGCCCAGAAGTCCGTGCTCAACGCCCGGCTGGGCAGCGCGCTGCTGGAGACGGGGGAGGCCGAGCGCGGCGAACTCCTGCTGCATGAGGTGATCGCCGACCAGGACGGCGCCCGCAACGAGGCGATGCCCGCCGCCCGGATGTTCCTCGCCGGCCGGCTCGGCCTGACCGGCCGCATTCCCGAGGCGCGCGAACAACTCCAGCTGCTGCGCCAGCAGTTCGGCATCGCTCACTTCGTCATCTTCGACGCCTTCATCCTCGGCTCGGAGGCCTGGCTGGAGGCTGTGGACGGCTGCTACGAGAAGTGTCTGACCCTGACCCGCCGGGCGCTGGAGAAGTCCGAGGATCCGCTGGCCCTGACCATCGCCCCGCATATGCGCACCATGTACCTGCACACCGCCGGGCTCGCCCTCGCCGGGGCCGACGGCGGCGCCCGCGCCCGCGACGGAGCCCGCTGCCTCAGGACCGGGGACGCGCTGCTGCCGCCCAGCCACTTCCCGACGTCCGTCGAGCGCAGCGTGCGCGGCAGGGCCGAGCAGGAGCTGCGCGCGGTGCTCGGCGACGCGGCCTACGAGTCGGCGTACGCCGAGGGCGGCGGCCTCTCCCCGGAGGAGGCCGCCGCCCTGGTGTGACGCGCACCGGCGCCGAACGTCAGTTCTTCGTACGGAACTTGTGGATCGCGTACGGTGCCGCCACCGCCGTGATCGCCGCCGACCAGCCGAGTGTCACCCACAGGTCGTGGGCGACCGGGCCGCCCACCATCAGCCCGCGGGCCGCGTCGGCGAGCGTGGACAGCGGGTTGTAGTCGGTGAAGTGCTGGAGCCAGCCCGGCATGGAGTTCGTCGGCGCGAAGATCGAGGAGCCGAACTGGAGCGGGAACAGCACCAGGAAGCCCATCGCCTGCACGGACTGCGCGTTCTTCAGGATCACGCCGAGGGTGAGGAACACCCACATGATCGAGGACGCGAACACGGCGGACAGACCCACCGCCGCGAACAGTCCGGCCCAGTGATTGATGTCGAACCCGACCAGGAGGGCGACGATCATCAGCACGGTGGTCGCGAACAGCATCCGCAGCAGTTCCACTGAGATCTTCGCGAACAGCACCGAGCCGCGCCCGATCGGCAGGGACCGGAAGCGGTCCATGACACCGGAGTTGAAGTCCTGGCTGAAGCCGGTGCCCACGCCCTGGGACAGGGTCATGCTCATCATCGCGATCATGCCCGGAATGACGTACTGGACGTATCCGTCCTGCCGGCCGCCCAGGGCCTGTCCGATCGAGCCGCCGAAGACGTAGACGAACAGCAGGGTGAAGACGACCGGCATCAGTATGGCGTCGAACATGGACTCCGGGTCCTGCCGGATCCACAGCAGGTTGCGGCGGACAAGAGCGCCGGTGTGGCGCAGGTGGCCGCGCAGCGGGATACGGGCGTCGGCTTCCGTGGCGGTAAGGGTGGCGGCGCTCATACGGCGACCTCCTCGCGGGTGTCGGTGGGGACGGTGTCCTGCGGGGCACTGGCGCGGTGGCCGGTGAGGGACAGGAACACCTCGTCCAGACTGGGCAGTTCGGTGGTGATGGAGGAGAGGGTGATGCCACGCGCGGTGACCGCGCCGACCACGGCGGTCAGCTGCTCGTCGCTGAGGATCGGGACGATGACGGTGCCGCTCTGGGTGTCCACGGTGCTGGTGGCGAGCCCGGTGATGCCGAGCTCGTCGATCCATCCGGCGAGCGGCTGCAGCTGCAGCGGATCGACGGGCCGTACCCGCAGCGAGCGCCCGCCGACCTTCGCCTTGAGGTCCTCGATGGCGCCGGCGGCGATGACCTTGCCGTGGTCCACCACGGTCAGCTCGGAGGCGAGCTGTTCGGCCTCCTCCATGTACTGGGTGGTCAGCAGGACGGTGACCCCGTCCCCGACCATCCGCTTGACCTCGTCCCACACCTCGTTGCGGGTGCGCGGGTCGAGACCGGTGGTCGGCTCGTCCAGGAAGAGCACCTGGGGCCGGCCGATCATCGAGGCGGCGAGGTCGAGCCGGCGCCGCATACCGCCGGAGTAGGTGCTCGCCGGCCGCTTCGCCGCGTCCGTGAGGGAGAAGCGCTCCAGCAGTTCGTCGGCCCGGGTGCGGGCCTCCTTGCGGGGCAGGTCGAGCAGCCGCCCGATCATGTAGAGGTTCTCCCAGCCCGGCAGCTTCTCGTCCACCGAGGCGTACTGCCCGGTGAGCCCGATGACCCGGCGCAGCTGACGGGGCTGCCGCACGGCGTCGTAACCGGCGACGGTGGCCTGCCCGGCGGTTGGGGTGAGGAGGGTGGACAGAATGCGCACGAGGGTGGTCTTGCCGGCGCCGTTCGGCCCGAGCACACCCATCACGGTGCCCTCGCGCACGTCCAGGTCGACGCCGTCCAGCGCCTTGGTCTCGCCGTAGTGCTTGACCAGCCCCCGCACGGAAACGGCGGAGTCCCCGCTCTTGGGGTTCTTGTCGATTCGCGTCATACCGAGGACGGTGCCAGCCCCCACCGACAAACCACCGACAGGTCGCCTACACGGGCCTACAGGTCGCCGACAGAGCAAAAAAAAGGGGGCGCCCGGCGTTCACCGGGCGCCCCTTCTCGTCGTACGACCGCTCAGTACCGTACGGCTTCCGCCTGCTCCGGCAGATGGGTCGCGACCACACGCTCCCGGCCGGGCGACACGTCCACGCGCCGCCGGTCCACGACCGCGGCGACCGCGGCGACGCCGAGGCCGAGCACGGCCAGGGCCGCCCCCGTCAGTGCCGGGGACGTAGCACCGAGGCCCGCGGCCAGGGCGAGGCCGCCGATCCAGGCGCCGCCGGCGTTGGCCAGGTTGAAGGCGGCCTGGTTGGCGGAGGAGGCCAGGGAGGGGGCCGCGGAGGCCTTCTCCATGACCATCAGCTGGAGCGGGGAGCCGGTTACGAAGGCCGCCGTGCCCAGCAGCACGACCGCCACCGCCGCGCTCCACTGCGTCGACATCAGCACCGGGAACAGGGCCAGGACCACGATCAGCGAGGTCAGGCCGCCGAACAGGGTGCCGCGCAGCGAGTGGTCGGCGAGCCGTCCGCCGACCAGGTTGCCCGCCGTCGCGCCGACGCCGAACAGGGCGAGCAGCAGCGTCACGCTGGAGCCGGCGTAGCCGGCGGAGTCCGTGAGCATCGGCGTGATGTAGCTGTACGCGGCGAACAGCGCGCCGAAGCCCGCGACCGTCGTGCCGAGTGCCAGCCAGACGGGCACCGACTTCAGTGCGACCAGTTCGCGGCGCAGGCCCACCGCGGGGGCGTGCGCGTGGTCGTGCGGGATGAGGAGAGCCAGGGAGGCTATCGCCGCCAGGCCGATCGCGCTGACGCCGAGGAAGGTCGCCCGCCAGCCCAGGTGCTGGCCCATGAGCGTGGCTACGGGCACGCCCGCGATGTTGGCGAGGGTCAGGCCGAGGAACATCAGGGACACCGAGCGGGCCTTGCGCTCCGGCGCCACCATGCCGGTGGCGACGACCGCGCCCACGCCGAAGAAGGCCCCGTGCGGCAGACCGCTCAGGAAGCGGGCCGCGAGCAGCCAGTGTTCGCCGGGGGCGAGGGCGGAGAGCGCGTTGCCGGCCACGAACAGGCCCATCAGGCCGATGAGGACCGTACGGCGGGACATCCGGGCGGTGACCGCGGCGAGCAGCGGGGCGCCGATCACCACGCCCAGCGCGTACGCCGAGACCAGATGACCGGCAGTGGGGATCGAGATTCCAAGATCGCCGGCGACGTCGGGCAGCAAGCCCATCATCACGAATTCGGTGGTGCCGAGACCAAAAGCGCCGACGGCCAGTGCGAGCAGGGCCAAGGGCATGAAGAGCCGAGCCTTTCAGGGGAGAGCGGAGTTCCGTACGAGTGTATGTTCAAGTACGGAACAAATACTCCCGGGCCCGGTATTCCAGGGGGCCTCCGGCGGGTTACGACGAGGTGGCGAGGTTCACACGAGCAGCCACGGGCAGATGGTCGCTGCCGGTCTCGGGCAGCGTCCACGAGCTCACCGGCTCCACGCCCTGCACCATGATCTGGTCGATGCGCGCCATCGGGAACGACGCCGGCCAGCTGAACCCGAAGCCGCTGCCCGCCGCGCCCTGCGTGGAGCGCATCTGGGAGGTGACGGCGTTGAGCGCGCGGTCGTTCATCGTGCCGTTGAGGTCGCCGAGCAGGATCTTGCGGGGGAGCTTCTCGTCGGCGATGGCCTCGCCCAGTGCGTCGGCGCTCTTGTCGCGCTGCCGGGCGGTGAACCCGGCCTCCATCTTCACCCGCACGGACGGCAGGTGGGCGACGTAGACCGCGACCTGCCCGTCCGGGGCGGCCACCGTGGCCCGCATGGCCCGGGTCCAGCCCAGCTTGATGTCGACGGCCTTCACGCCGGTCAGCGGGTCCTTGCTCCACAGCCCCACGGTGCCCTCGACCGCGTGGTACTTGTACGTCGACGCCAGCGCCTTCTCGTACACCGGCACCGCGGAGGCGGTCAGCTCCTCCAGGGCGACCACGTCCGCGCCGGAGGCGGCCACGTCCCGGGCGGTGCCGGACGGGTCGGGGTTGTCGGCGTTGACGTTGTGGGTGGCCACCGTGAGGTCGCCGCCGGTGGCGGACTTGTCGGAGAGCAGCCCGCCGAAGAGGTTCAGCCACACGGCCGCCGGGAGCAGCACCGCGATCAGCGCGGTCGCGGACCTGCGGAGGAAACCGCACAGGAGCAGCACCGGGACGAACAGGCCCAGCCAGGGCAGGAAGGTCTCGATGAGACTGCCGAGGTTGCCGATGGCGTTCGGGATCTGCGCGTGCAGCAGCATCACCAGGGCGACGAGCACCGCGAGGGCGGTCAGGACGAGGCCGCGGCGCCAGATCCGCCGGTCACCGCGCCAGCCGGAGACCACCCGTCCGAGCAGGCGCCGGAACCGGTCTCTCCGGCGCTCGGGTCCCGAGCCGCCTTCCGCCGTTTCCGTCATGTATGCCTGCTGCGCCATACCGTCGCCTCACTACCTGCCGTGCACGCCGTTCGCCCCGTTGCCGTGGGGTCTCGGACACCCCATACGACCCTAGGGGATGATCGGCTCCCATCTCGTCGTCCCATGACGACCGTACGGGGGCGATGACGTACAAGTCGCCTTCCGGAGTTCCCTGTCCCGGCGGGGAAAGCGCCCTCTGTGACGAAACGCGCACACTCGGGCCGCGGGGCCCGGACAGGCTCTAGGAACTGACGGGGCGTAGGCCCTCGAGGACGGTGTCGACGATCTGTTCCGAGAGGCCCTCGGGCAGCGCGGCGTTGGGCTGCATGATGGTGCGGAAGAGCATGGGGCCGATGAACAGGTCGTTGACCAGCTCGACGTCGATGTCCGTCCGGAGTTCGCCGTTGGCCTGCCCCCGGCGCAGGATGGCGACCTGCTTGCGGCGCCGGGGCGCGACGACGATCGCGTGGTAGGCGTCCCACACCTTCGGGCTGCTCTTCATCTGGGCGAAGACACTGTGCAGCAGCGCCGAGGAACGGGTCATCAGCCCCCGCTGGCGCAACTGCTCGAGCAGCGCCACGAGATCGTCGCGCATCGAGGTGCCGGGCAGTTCCGCGTCCGGGGGCTCGGCGGTGCGCACGACGTCGACGAAGAGCTCCTCCTTGCCGTTCCAGCGGCGGTAGATGGTGGCTTTGCCGACGCCCGCGGTACGGGCGATGCGCTCGATGGACAGTTCGGCGAGCGGCACGCCGTCCTCGAGCAGCTTGATGACGGCCTCGATGATGGACCGCTCCACGGCCTCACTGCGGGGCCGGCCCCGTACGGGCCCCGTCTGCCTGCGCTGACTCTCGGCGAGGCCGCTCACGTCGCTTGGTCCTCTCTGTGGGATGAGGATGATTCTCCCTGCCCTACTGCGGCGCGGAGGGGCGGGGTTCGGCCGTTGTCCAGGACGGGACCGGTCCGAGCCCGCACCGGTGACCTCCTCGTTTCCCGGCCCCGACGGGTTGGTCAGGTGGTTGGCGTCCGGCTTCTGCCCGGCCCGGTCGCCCAGGCCCGGACGCCACCGTCCCGCCTCCGCTCCGGCCGGGTCACTCGCTAGCGGGTACCAAGTCCTGTTCCTCCTGTCCCTGCTGAGGCTCTGCCGGCCGGCCCGGCAGGAACAGGGCCACCACGACGGCACCGATGAGGGCCACGCCCGCTCCGCACAACGCGGTGACGTGCATCGCGTGCAGGAAGGCGTCGTTGGCCGGGCCGACCAGGGCGTCGCCCCGGGGGCCGAGCTTCGCGGCGACGCCGAGGGTGGCCTCGATGGACTCGCCCGCGGTGTGCCGTACACCTGCCGGAACCGACCCGAGATGGGACTCGATGCTGTTGCGGTAGGCCGTGGAGAGCACCGAGCCGAGGACGGCGATGCCGAGCGCGCCGCCGACCTGCCGGAAGGTGTTGCTGAGCGCGGACGCGGAACCGGCCTTCTCGCGCGGCAGGGCCTGCATGATGACGACGCTGGTCGGCGTCATGATGTGCGCCATGCCGGTGCCCATGAGGAAGAAGATCACCTCGAGGAGCCAGATCGGCGTGTCCGCCTCCAGCGCGGCGAACGCGACCAGCATCGCGGCGATCAGCAGCATGCCCCCCGTGGTCGTCGCCCGGTTGCCGAAGCGGTCGACGACCAGCCGGGCGCGCGGCGCGAAGATCAGCTGCGCGGCGGCCAGCGGCAGCATCAGCAGACCGGTCTGCAGCGGCGAGTAGCCCCGGACGCTCTGGGTGTAGAAGACCGAGAAGAAGGTCACGCCCATCAGCGCGAAGAACACCAGCCCTATGGCGCCGATCGCGGCCGAGAAGACCTTGTTCTTGAAGTAGGTGACATCGATCGACGGATGGTCGCTGCGCTTCTCGAACACCACGAAGGCGACGAGCACGGCGAGACCGGCACCGATGGTGGCCAGCACGGTCGGGTCCGTGAAGTCGGCGAGCTGACCGCCCTTGATGATGCCGTAGACGAGAAGGACCAGGCCGATGACCGACAGCACGACACCGACGGGGTCGATCCGGCCGGGATTCGGGTCACGGGAGTCGGGCACCAGCCACAGCATCAGCCCGAGGGCGAGCACCACGATCGGCACGTTGATGAGGAAGACGGAGCCCCACCAGAAGTGGTCGAGGAGCACACCGCCGGTGATCGGCCCGATGGCGATGGCGAGTCCGACGCCACCCGCCCAGATGCCGATGGCTTTGGGCTGCTCCTCGCGCTCGAAGACGTTCATCAGGACGGCGAGCGTGGCCGGCATGACGAACGCCGCGCCGAGGCCCATCAGCGCGCGGAAGGTGATCAGCTGGACCGGCGATCCGGAGAAGGCGGCGAGGGCGGAGCCGGCGCCGAACACGACCAGACCGCCCAGTAGCACCTTCTTGCGGCCGAGCCGGTCGCCGAGCAGGCCCGCGGTGAACAGGAGGCCCGCGAAGACCAGGGTGTAGGCGTTGATCGCCCACTCCAGCTCGCTCTGGGTGGCGCCCAGGCCGGTCGGCGCGGGAGTCGAGATCGTCTTGATCGCGACGTTCAGGATCGAGTTGTCGAGCACCACGATCAGCAGGCTCAGCATCAGAACGCCGAGGATCGCCCAGCGGCGCCGGTGCACCGCTTCCGGTACCCGTGAGTCAGGGACTGCGGTAGTCATGCGAGCGAGCCTAGCGGCATTACGATACGGAACCGTCTCGTATCGTAAGTCTTTACCGAGATCTTACGTGCCTGAACGGTCACATCGACCACCTCTGGCCCTGACTGGCACGAGGTGCCACCATGGAGGTGATCCGGGGACGCCGTGAGGGCGCCTCGAGATGACGTAAGGAGCCGTTGCAATGACGCAGCTTTCGGCTGCCCACACCAAGCCCTCCGACGGCAGCAAGGCGCTGTACGGGGGGAAGGGCACCCGCCGCATCACTGTTCGGGACATCGCCCTCGCCAAGGAACGCGGCGAGAAGTGGCCCATGCTCACCGCCTACGACGCGACGACCGCGTCCGTCTTCGACGAGGCCGGCATCCCGGTCATGCTCGTCGGTGACTCGGCGGGCAACTGCCATCTCGGGTACGAGACCACCGTGCCCGTCACGATGGACGAGATGACCATGCTGTCGGCGGCCGTCGTACGGGGCACCTCGCGCGCCCTGATCGTCGGTGACCTGCCCTTCGGTTCGTACCAGGAGGGCCCGGTGCAGGCGCTGCGCTCGGCGACCCGGCTGGTCAAGGAGGCGGGCGTCGGCGCCGTGAAGCTCGAGGGCGGCGAGCGCTCCCACGAGCAGATCCGGCTGCTGGTGGAGTCCGGCATCCCGGTCATGGCCCACATCGGTCTGACCCCCCAGTCCGTCAACTCCATGGGCTACCGCGTCCAGGGCCGCGGCGAGGAGGCGGCCCAGCAGCTGCTGCGCGACGCGAAGGCCGTCCAGGACGCGGGCGCGTTCGCCGTCGTCCTGGAGCTGGTCCCGGCGGAGCTCGCGGCCGAGGTCACCCGGGTCCTGCACATCCCGACGGTCGGTATCGGCGCGGGCCCCGAGACCGACGCGCAGGTCCTCGTCTGGACCGACATGCTGGGCCTCACCGGCGGCCGTGTGCCGAAGTTCGTGAAGCAGTACGCCAACCTGCGCGAGGTCATGGGCAACGCGGTGAAGGCCTTCGCGGAGGATGTCGTCGGCGGTACGTTCCCGCTGGACGAGCACTCCGTCCACTAGAGCCACAGCGGCACCACAGCGCCCCGCCGATCTTCCCCCGTCGGCGGGGCGTTCCGTATCCAGGACAGAAACCGACCTGTTGCGCTCGTAACGTCGTGGTCGTCGACAGCCGACAGCCGCGAAGGAGCCGACATGTCCGAGCAGACCAGCGCCGCGCCCGAGGGCTGCACCACCGTCGCGCCCTGGGTCGTCACCGACGACACGGGAGCTTTCCTCGACTTCGTCACCGAGGTGTTCGAAGGAGAGGAGCTCGCCAGGGTGGCCACCGAGGACGGCTCGATCGGCCACGGCGAGATCCGGATCGGCGACACGGTCGTCCTGGCCTTCGACCGGAGCGCGGACTGGCCGGTCATGCCGAGCCTGCTGCGGGTCTTCGTCACGGACGCGGACGAGACGTTCTCCCGGGCGGTCGCGGCCGGCGCCCGGGTCGTCACCTCCCTGGCGGACAGCGCCTTCGGACAGCGCGGCGGCCGGATCAAGGACCCCTTCGGCAACATCTGGTGGGTGGTCGCCCAGGTCGAGGACGTCGCCGAGGAGGAGATGTGGAAACGGCTGCGGATGCCGGAGTACGCGGAGGCTATGAAGGTGGCGCAGGAGACGTTCGACGCGGAGATGACCGGGCGGGGGAGTGGGCGCAGCAGCGCCCCGGTCAGGACGGACGGGTCAACTACCCAGCGCTAAAGCGCCGGGCTTGCACAACGGGCATCACTGGCGGTGATGGTGCGTTTGCGTCCAGTCCCGCCCCGGGTTGTCCGGGGCGGGGCAGGGGCCGTTGACTGGGCCCCGCGTCGCCACAACTGCCACGCTCTGGCGCGGATGTTGCGGGAGCTGTTGCGGTCTGCGTGATCAACGAATCCGCAGCTCCGGCACGCGAACCAGGCCTGGGAGACGCGGTTCGCCTTGTCGATGTGGCCGCATTCGGCGCAGGCGCGGGAGGTGTACGCCGGATCGACGTGCACCACCGGCACCCCCGCCCTGCGGGCCTTGTACGCGATGAACTGCCCCAGCTGGTGGAAAGCCCAGCTGGAATGGGTGGCCCTCCCCCACTGCCTGAAGGGCGTGGGAGGTACCCCCAGGCTTGCGAAGCCGTACCCGCTCGCGGATGCCCGTCAGATCCTCCAGGGCGATCCCACGACCGGTGCGTTCCGCCTCGGCCACCACATGTTTCGCGATCTTGTGGTTGATGTCCTTCGCCCGCCGCGCTTCCTTGCGCCGCCGCTTCTTCAGCCGACGCTTGGCGGACGGGGTGTTCTTCTTCTGCAGTTTGGCGCGCAGGCCGCGCTCTCGGGTGCGGATCCGGTTGAGCTCGCGCCCGGCCAGGATCTCGCCGTCGGAGGTGGTGGCGATGTTCACGACGCCCAGGTCGATGCCGAGGAAGTCCACCGGCTCGGTATTCAGCGGTGCTTCGGGCACCTCGCAGGTGGCGTTCAGGAACCACATGCCGTCCCGCTCCAGCAGGTCGGACTCACCCTCGCGGTACAGGGCCAGGGTGGCCAGCTGCTCCGCAGAGGCGGTGAACGCCACGCTCTTGACCCGCCCGCCGGTGGTCCAGATCGACACCGTGCGGTCCGGGATCTGCCACGACAGCATGCGGTCGTCATACGGCTGCGCACCCTGCGGGCGGAAGGAGACCGGCTTCTCGGCCGCCCGGCGGTAGCGCTGGGAGCCGGGCCTGCCGAGGTTTCTGGCCTTCAGGTTCGCCTTCAAGGTGGCGTACGCATCACAGGTCTTCTTGATGACGTGCTGGGCTGCCTGGGCGCCCAGGCCCCAGCGGGACTTGACGGTGTCGTAGGTGAGTCGGCGCAGGGCGAAGTTCTTGAACTCCCCGCGTGCGAAGGCCACCTCGCTCACCCAGGTAGCGGCCTCGTTGCAGGCGTGCAGGGTCGCCTCCAGTGCCGTCGCCCGCTCGGGCGTCGGCAGCAGCCTGACCTGCACCACCAGCTTCACAAGCACCGAACGTACACACCCGCACGACAGGCCACCGCACGTTCGAAGTGGATCACCTGAACGAGTGACACACGCGGTCGTGTGCCCGCCCCTTGACCGGACCAGAGACCCGGCCGCTCCGCGGCCGGACAGACATCATGGCGCTGCTGCGCTCCGCGCCGCATGACCCAGGATGCGATTCCTCCCGGGAGTGAACGCCCGGGGTTCCTCGCAAGAAACAAGCTGAACTCCGGAGCCGCCCGCCCCACCGCCCTAGTCGAACCGCTCCAGATCCCGCAGCCAGGCCCCCGCCGAACTGTCCGACGGCGCCCGCCAGTCACCGCGGGGCGACAGCGAACCGCCGGCCGAGACCTTCGGCCCATTGGGCATCGCCGACCGCTTGAACTGCGCGAACGCGAAGAAGCGCTTGCAGAACACCTCCAGCCACCGCCGGATCTCGGGCAGGTCGTACGCCCCGCGCTTGGCCTCGGGGAAGCCCGGAGGCCAGGCACCGGCATCGACGTCGTGCCAGGCGTGCCAGGCGAGGAAGGCGATCTTCGACGGCCGAAAACCGTAGCGCAGCACATGGAAGAGCGTGAAGTCGTGCAGCGCGTACGGGCCGATCTTGGACTCGGTGGACTGCATCTCCTCACCCGGTACGAGCTCCGGGCTGATCTCGGTGTCGAGGATCGCGGCGAGGATGTCGCCGGTCTCCTCGTCGAACTGCTCGCTGCTGATGACCCAGCGGATCAGATGCTGGATCAGCGTCTTCGGCACACCGGAGTTGACGTTGTAGTGGCTCATCTGGTCGCCCACGCCGTACGTGGACCAGCCGAGCGCCAGCTCGGAGAGGTCGCCGGTGCCGAGCACGATCCCTCCGCGCTGGTTGGCCAGCCGGAACAGGTAGTCGGTGCGAAGGCCCGCCTGGACGTTCTCGAAGGTGACGTCGTACACCGGCTCACCGGAGGCGAAGGGGTGGTCCATCTCCTGGAGCATCAGCCGTGCGGTCGGCGTGATGTCCAGCTCGGCCGCGGTGACGCCGAGGGCCCGCATCAGCTTGTGGGCGTTGCCCTTGGTGTGGTCGCTGGTGGCGAAACCGGGCAGCGTCCAGGCCAGGATGTCGCTGCGCGGGCGGCCCGCGCGGTCCATCGCGCGGGCGGCGACGATCAGCGCGTGCGTGGAGTCGAGGCCGCCGGACACCCCGATGACGACCTTCGGACCGCCGATCGCCGCGAGCCGCTGCTGGAGGCCCGCGACCTGGATGTTGTAAGCCTCGTAGCAGTCCTGGGCGAGCCGGTCGGCGTCGGCCGGCACGAACGGGAAGCGCTCCAGGCGACGCTTGAGGCCCAGGTCGCCCGACGGCGGGTCGAGCTCGAACGACACCGTCCGGAAGTCACCGGTCCGCTCCTGATGGGTACGCCGGTTCTCGTCGAACGTGCCCATCCGCATCCGCTCCTGCCGCAGCAGGTCCAGGTCCACGTCGGCCGCCGCGTACTCTTCGCCGAGCGGGAACCGGGTCGTCTCGGCCAGCAGCACGCCGTTCTCGTAGACCATGGCCTGGCCGTCCCAGGACAGGTCGGTGGTCGACTCGCCGAGACCGGCCGCCGCGTACACGTAGGCGGCGAGGCAGCGGGAGGACGCCGAGCGGCACAGCAGCTTGCGGTCCTCGGCCCGCCCGACGGTGATCGGGCTGCCGGAGAGGTTGACCAGGACGGTCGCACCGGCGAGGGCCGCCTCCGCGCTGGGCGGCACCGGCACCCACATGTCCTCGCAGATCTCCGCGTGCAGCACGAGTCCGGGGACGTCGGCCGCCGCGAACAGCAGGTCTACACCGAAGGGCACCTGCGAGCCGGCCACACGGATCGACCCACCGCGCTCGTCGGCGCCGTCGCCGATCTGCCGACGCTCGTAGAACTCCCGGTAGTTCGGCGGGTACGACTTCGGTACGACACCGAGGACCCGGCCGCGGTGCACGATCACCGCGCAGTTGTAGACCCGGTTGCGGTGGCGCAGCGGGGCGCCGACGACCAGCACCGGGAGCAGGTCGGCCGACCCGGCCACCACCTCCGCGAGCGCCGCCTCCACCTCGTCGAGCAGCGCGTCCTGGAGCAGCAGGTCTTCGATGGAGTAGCCGCACAGCCCCATCTCCGGGAAGACGGCGACGGCGACCCCCTCGTCGCCGCACCGGCGGGCGTGACGCAGAACCGCTTCGGCGTTGGCGGGCGGGTCCGCGATGACGGTGTGACCCGTGCACGCGGCGACGCGTGCGAACCCGTGCTGATAGATCGACCAGAAGTTCAAGGCAGTCACGCGATCAGTGTAATCGTCAGAGCGACGCGATAGGGGAGGGGGCCTGCGCGGTGCAGGACGGTCTGCCCGAAGCCATGTCTGTGTGATGGCCGGGCAATGATCCCTGGATGCCCCTTGCCGGATTGTCATGACCTTGCCTTCAATGAGCGGCATGAGCGGCATAAGTGGTATGAGCGGCACGCGAGATGACGGCCTGGGCCGTGCGGCGGGATGGGGCTGGTTCCTGGCCTGGCTCCTCGTGGGAGCGTGCGCCGGCATCGGCCTCGCGGCGATCCTGACGGTGGGCGCGGCCTTCGTCGTACTCGCCGCGGTGGCCGCGGTCTTCCTGCTCCGCAGTGGGCCCGGACGCGCTGTCGTGGGCGGCGTCTCGGGAGTGGCTCTGCCGCTGTTCTACCTCGCTTACCTGAACCGGGGCGGTCCGGGGGAGGTGTGCCACGCGGTGCCGGGCGGTCAGTCCTGCACCGACGAGTACATGCCTGTTCCGTTCCTCGTCGCCGGGGCGCTCGTGCTGGTGGCGGGTTGCGTGATCCACGTGATGACCGGCCGCCGCGGGCGAGCGGGCCGCGTGTCGGGAAACTAGGCGGGCGGGACATGCGCGGGGGCCCGGTCCCGAAGGTTCTCACCTTCGGGACCGGGCCCCTGGGAACGCGCGTCCGGGTCAGTGCCTGCCGAACGACTGCACGTAGCCGTTCGCGGGCGTACCCACGCCGGTGACGTCGTCGTATCCCTTCACCGCGGACAGCGAGCTGTCCTTGCCGAGGCTGCGGACCGAGACGGTCAGACCATCGCTGGCGTCATAGGCGTTGACGAAGTCGGTGCGGGCCACCGCGAGTCCGGACCCCGTGGGGTTGTCCGTGACGTCGTGGAAGGCCTTCGAGCCGTACTTCGCGTAGATCGACGGGTTGGCGAACCCGATCGCCTTGCCGCCCCGCGCCTGCTGGGCGAGCGCCTGTATGGCCGCGATCACCGGCGAGGCCAGCGACGTGCCGCCGATGCGGTACTCGCTGTACTGCTGCGAGCCGTCGGGGAAGGTCTGCGTCTGCCCCACCAGGAAACCGGTGTTCGGGTCGGCGATCGCGGAGATGTCCGGGACGACACGGTTGCCGGCGGCGTTGTTGGCCGTGGCGAGCGCGTCCGGGACGACACCCTTCTGGTAGAAGGGCTCGGCGACCGTCTTGCTGGTGCCGCCGCCCGCACCGGAGGTGAACGGGCCGGGGAAGCCGGTCCAGCTCTTGCCGTCCGCGGACAGGGTGGCCTTCTCGGTGCCCCAGCCGGTCTCCCACAGGTACTTGTCGCCCTTGCCGACGGCCAGCGAGGTACCGCCGACCGCCGTCACCCACGCCGAGTTGGCCGGGGTGTCGACCTGCTTCGTACCGGTGTTGGCGACCTCGTCGCCGTTGTCGCCGGAGGAGAAGTAGAAGCCGATGCCCTCGACCGCGCCGAACTGGAAGACCTGGTCGTAGGCGGCCGCGAGATCCGGCGTCTGGTTGGCCTCGATGTCGCCCCACGAGTTGGAGACGATGTCGGCCAGGTGGTTGTCGACGACCTTGCTGAGCGAGTCGAGCAGATCATCGTCGTAGCAGGAGGCGGCACCCACGTACGTGATGTTCGCGTCCGGCGCGACCGCGTGCACGGCCTCGACGTCGAGGGTCTCCTCGCCGTACCAGCCCGCCGCCCCGCACTCGTCGGTCTTGGTGTAGTTCTTCGGCAGGACCTGCTTCAGCTGGCCGCTGTTGTAGGCCGCGTCACCGTTCTTCTTCGCGTAGGTGGCCGCGTCGAAGGCGATGGTCGGGGAGGCGTAGGCGTCGGTGATGGCGACGCGTACTCCCTTGCCGGTGTACGCGCCCGCGCCGTAGGCGGCGCGCAGCTGCTTGCCCGTGTAGCCCTTGATCGCGTACGGGATCTTCGAGCCGTAGGCCGCGGGCAGCGTGCTCGCGGTGTTCGAGCCGTAGTACGAGGAGAACGGCCCGGCGTTCTTGAACACGGCGTCCGGAGGCGGCAGTTGGTCCTTGCTGCTCGCCTTGTGCGGCGCGTTGTCCAGGCCCGTGACGGTCAGGACGGCACCGGCGAGGGCGGCCGGCGCGGAGGCGGCCTTGGCCGGGGCGTGGTAGGTCTTCGAGCCCTTGGTGTAGTTGTGCAGCTGGGTCCCGAAGGCCTTCTCGACGGCGGCCACGTCACCGCTGACGGCGACGTAGTGCTCGGTGACGTCCGTGACCTTCAGTCCGGCGGACGTCAGCCAGGACTTGACGGCTGTGACCTGGGCGGCGGTGGCGCCGAAACGCTGCTTCGCCTGCTGCGCGTTCAGGTACTTGCCGTACGACGCCGAGCTCGGGTCGGCCACGGCCTTCGCGTAGGCGGCGAGCCCGGTGGCGTCCTTGCCGGCGAGGTAGACCCGGGCGGAGACCTTGGAGCTGTCCGAGGTGGCGCCCTTGTCGGCCTTGGCCGTGGCCCACGCGGGCTTGGTCCCGGCCAGCGTGTCCCGGTTCGGGTTGTCCGCGGCGTGGGCCGCGGGTATGCCGAGCGCCAGCGCGCCCGCGAGCATGGGCAGTGTCGCCGCCATGCTCACTCCGGCGCGCACCTTGGCGCGATTGGATCTCATGGAACCCCCTGTGCGGTTCGTCGCGAGTGATCACTCGACCGTCGTCACTCTTTCGATGAACGGTTCATGCCAGGGGAATGCGAATCCCAAGAAGAGCCCAATTAACCTAATGACAAGGCCATTTGAGGATTAAGACGCTGCGAAGACCGAGGGATAACCCTCAGCGACCCTCTAGGAACGCGCTTTCGCGCCCCGCTCCTTCAACATGCCCGCCATCAGGTCGATCTCCGACTGCTGCGCGTCGACCATCCCCTGCGCGAGCCGCTTCTCCACACCGACCGTGCACCTCTCGACGCAGCCCTTCGCCATGTGGATGCCGCCCCGGTGATGGTCCGTCATCAACTGCAGATAGAAGATCTCGGCCTGCTTGCCGTTCAGCGTGCCCAGCTTCTTCATCTCGCTGTCGGTCGCCATGCCCGGCATCAGCGAACCCTCGCCCGCCGACGGCATGTCACCCATGTCCATCCACGTCATCGGCGGATCCGCCGACACCTTCGGCAACTCCCACAGATCGAGCCAGCCCAGCAGCATTCCGCGCTGGTTGGCCTGCGTCTGCGCGATGTCGTAGGCGAGCCGCCGCACCTCGACGTCCTTGGTGTGGTCGCGCACGATGTACGACATCTCGACGGCCTGCTGGTGATGTACGGCCATGTCACGCGCGAAACCGGCGTCCGCGGACCCGGCGGACGGGGTGTCGGCCGAGCCGCTGTCCTCGGCCACGGCGTAGGTGATCGCGCCGGCCGCGACGAGCACGCCCGCCACGGCCACGGCCACTCCCGCGGACCTCACTGCGACAGACCGCTCGTGCACGCCGCGCCCGGCTCGGGCGTCTGCGCGCCCTGCACGAACTTCTCGAAGAACTTGCCGACGTTCGGGTCGTTCGCCCCCGTCACCGTCCGCTGGTGGCCCCACGCCGAAAGCATGATCGGGTCCTTCTGCTTGTCGTCGGGGCTCATCAGCGTGTACGGCGTCTTCTTCACCTTCGCCGCGAGCGCCTCGACGTCGGACTTCTTGGCCTTGTCGGTGTACGTCACCCAGACCGCGCCGTGCTCCAGCGAGTGCACGGCGTTCATGTTGTTGAGCGCCTTGGTGTAGACGTCGCCGTTGCAGTTCATCCAGACCTGGTTGTGGTCACCGCCGACCGGCGGCTCCATCGGGTAGTCCACCGTCTTGGCGACATGGTTGCGGCCCAGCGTGCCCTTCCAGGTCTTCACACCGTCCGAGCCCGTGACGAAGTGCCCCTTCCCCTTGCCGTCGGCCGCCGTGCTGTCGTCGGACTGCGACTGCACCAGCACGACGCCGCCGACGACCAGGCCGGCGACGACGACCACGCTCGCGGCGATCGTGAGGATCCGGTTGCGGCGCTCTCTGGCCTGTTCGGCGCGCCGCATCTCCTCTATGCGCGCCTTGCGTGCCGCGTTGGTGCTCTTCTTGGCGGAACCCATGAGGTGTGTCCTTCTGGGGGAAAGGGGCGGGTCGGATGGTGACGATCGGTCTGCTGATCGTAGTGGGGCGGGGGTGACTTCTCGCAGGGAGCCCACAGGAAACCCGGGCGCGGGGTGAGACGGGGAGGGCCGGGCATTACGTATGTCGGTCCGAGCAGGCAAGATGGGCGGCAGAGCAGCACCTCCGCCGCACGTGAGGCGTTCACTCCCGGGTCGCCGGGACGATCAAGGTCGGCAACGCGCACGAAATGCTGTTGTGGTGTGATGCTCAGGTGCCCGACCGCCTCCTGCGGGACACGGAGACAGGCGGCCTGACCAGCAAGGATGGGGAAGCGGAAGATGGACAAGCAACAGGAGTTCGTGCTCCGGACCTTGGAGGAACGCGACATCCGGTTCGTACGTCTGTGGTTCACGGACGTACTGGGCTTCCTCAAGTCCGTGGCCGTGGCCCCGGCGGAGCTGGAGCAGGCCTTCGACGAGGGAATCGGTTTCGACGGCTCCGCGATCGAGGGCTTCGCCCGCGTATACGAGTCCGACATGATCGCCAAGCCGGACCCGTCGACCTTCCAGGTCCTTCCGTGGCGGGCCGAGGCCCCCGGTACTGCCCGGATGTTCTGCGACATCCTCATGCCGGACGGCTCCCCGTCCTTCGCGGACCCCAGGTATGTGCTGAAGCGCGCCCTGGCCCGCACCTCCGACCTGGGCTTCACGTTCTACACCCACCCGGAGATCGAGTTCTTCCTGCTGAAGGACCGCCCGCTGGACGGCTCGCGCCCGACCCCGGCCGACAACTCCGGCTACTTCGACCACACCCCCCAGAACATCGGCATGGACTTCCGCCGCCAGGCGATCACCATGCTGGAGTCGATGGGCATCTCGGTCGAGTTCTCCCACCACGAGGGCGCCCCGGGCCAGCAGGAGATCGACCTCCGCTACGCCGACGCGCTCTCCACGGCGGACAACATCATGACGTTCCGCCTGGTCATGAAGCAGGTGGCGCTGGAGCAGGGCGTCCAGGCGACCTTCATGCCGAAGCCGTTCTCCGAGCACCCCGGCAGCGGCATGCACACGCACCTCTCCCTCTTCGAGGGCGACCGCAACGCGTTCTACGAGTCGGGCGCGGAGTACCAGCTCTCCAAGGTCGGCCGCTCCTTCATCGCGGGCCTGCTCAAGCACGCGGCGGAGATCGCGGCGGTCACCAACCAGTGGGTGAACTCGTACAAGCGCATCTGGGGCGGCTCGGAGCGCACCGCGGGCGCCGGCGGCGAGGCCCCCTCCTACATCTGCTGGGGCCACAACAACCGCTCCGCCCTGGTCCGCGTCCCGATGTACAAGCCCGGCAAGACCGGCTCGGCCCGTATCGAGGTCCGCTCCATCGACTCCGGCGCCAACCCGTACCTGGCGTACGCCCTGCTCCTGGCCGCCGGCCTCAAGGGCGTCGAGGAGGGCTACGAGCTCCCGCCGGGCGCCGAGGACGACGTCTGGGCGCTCTCCAACTCCGAGCGCCGCGCCATGGGCATCGAGCCCCTGCCCCAGAACCTGGGCGAGGCCCTCACCCTGATGGAGCGCAGCGACCTGGTGGCCGAGACCCTGGGCGAGCACGTCTTCGACTTCTTCCTGCGCAACAAGCGCCAGGAGTGGGAGGAGTACCGCTCCGAGGTGACCGCCTTTGAGCTGCGGAAGAACCTGCCGGTGCTGTAGGGGCAGGTCAGAGCGGGTTTTCCGCCAGAACGACACGTAGGGCCGACGGTTGCGAACCGTCGGCCCTACGGCGTAGGTGTGCGAAGTCCGCCATCCGCAGGTCGGTGGGAGTCTCCGCTTCGGCACAATCACGCTCACCCCAGAGGCCGAAGAGGGTCTGTGGACTGACGAGGAACTGGCCGAACCGTCGATCTTCGTCAACAAGCTCACCGTCCCACGCGAGTACGTCGGGCAGAGACTCGGTGTGCGCCTGCTCGACCGGGCTGGCGACCGTGCGCACCGGGCGGGTGCTCAATGGCTCCGGTGGGACGCCTGGACGACGAACGAGAGACTCCAGCGGACCTCGCGCAGGGCTTCACGCACGTTCGTACGGTCCATGAGGGCACAGCAGTGGACGGCGGACCCCGGGTTTCCGGATGGCTCGCCCAGCGGATGGCGCGACCGACGGCGGATCACGGATTCACGGACCGTACGCCGGCTCCTGAGCGGCTCCGATTCGCGGCCTGATCTGTCCCCGCGATTCACCGTAATGAGCGTCACTCCCTGAGGCGTAGCACCCTGGCACGCACGACGGCCCGCGTTTCAGTGCGGGATGATCCTGCGGTGGCCCTCATCTGGCGGTGAAGCCGTCAGCCTTAAGGTTCCGGCGAGCGGTCAGGGCCCGCCGATTGGCGCGGGGAATGCGTCGGAAACAAGTGGGTCAACTAGAGAACCTCAATGACTGGAGTTACGGTAGTTAAGAGACCGGTCTTGGCTATGAGGTGGTCGATGGGGCCGAGGCGGTACTTCTTTGTCCTTTTGGAGCTGGCCGGCGCGACCGCAAAATCCGCACCCGAAGTGATGAATGGTGGTGCCGCAATGACTTGGTCTTGGCGTGAACGGGAAAGTGCGCGCGCTGTTACCTTGCAAGCGCTACTCGGGGGAATTCAAGCAAAAGGGATTCCGGATTCCGAAAAGGGGATGGCAGAAAAGGCTTGTGAGCTCCTGTACTGATGCGCGAGAAGCCGCACAAGAAAAGGGTATTTCGGATTGGCTGTCTATGCGCCAGAAGCGTCGAGCAGCTTCAAACATTCGCGAGGCCGAAGTACTACTACGCTGGCTGACAGACAAAGAACAGGAGCGAGAAACATCTCGCGACGTGGTTGCGCGACGAAATGAAGCATCTCGCGACGTGGTTGCGCGAGGAAGGGCGGCCTCCTGGCGTCAGCGAAAGAGCGCTCATGTTGCTGCACTTCAGGCGCAGCTCGACAAGATCGAAGCAAGAGGTCTTTCGCCTGGTAATCAACAGTTGGCAGACAAGGCACACTCCCTTCTGAAAGCTGCGCGCGATGCGAGCGAGGATCGGAGTTTTTGGGCGTGGCTGACTGGGGCGGCTGTGGACCGAGCGTCGTCAAACGTGCATCAGGCTGAGGTGCTCCTCCTGCAGTTGACGCCAGATCATGAGTTGGCTTGGAGAGGTGCCGTTGTACTAACGCAAGGTCGCCACCACCTTGGAGCCGAGGATCCGCGACTGGCGCTGCTGGAAGGGCATCTACGAGAGAACTCATTTTCCCTCGACAAGCGTTTCAAGGATCTCGCTGCCAGCGTCTTGTATGGCGCCAATAGCGTCGAAGAGACGGAAATATCCAGAGTTCGAAGTTTTCGTAACATCCTTCTCCTCACTTTCATAGCCACGACAATCATTTCCGGCATTTTTGTCCTGATGGGGTATAGAGAACCAGCAGGTATACCGGCGAAGCTCTGCTTCAATCCACCAAACCCGCTTCCGAATGACCTCGACAACACTAAGATGGTTTGTCCGATTGGCTCCACGCCGTCAGGGGGATCGCTTCTCCTGGTTGCGGTCGTAGGAATGACTGCAGCAGCCTTGGCCGGTGCAGCGTCAGTGCGAAAGATTCAAGGAACGTCCATGCCGTATATGGTCCCTCTGGGATTGCTGCTCTTGAGACTTCCCATCGGGGCGTTGTCTGCGGTGCTTGGGCTGATCCTCATCCGCGGTGAATTTATTCCGGGGTTGTCGGCGTTGGATAATAGTGCTCAAATTGTCGGTTGGGCGGTTGTGTTCGGTATCGGACAAGAGTCGCTGACGCGTATGATTGATCGGCAAGGAAACGCCGTACTTGAGAATGTGAAAGGCTCCTGGCGCGGTTTCGGTACGTCGTCCCCGGTCGCGCCCACGCCTCTTGTGAGCATGAATGGCCATGACGGTGCAGTGGTCGAGCCACCCGGATGAAGGCCGACCATCAACGACCGTCCCAGCGCTGGTCAGCGACACGTCGACACCGACGCCGGTTCTGTAGGGAATTCCTGCCGAAGGGGGGCGCGGAGGACCGCGCCCCCCTTCGGTGTTGCTACTGCGCCGCCTGCTGGGCCAGTACCTGGTGCAGCGGCTCCGTCTCGCGGCGCTTGTACTCCTGGATCGCCCAGCCGTTGCCGTCCGGGTCCTTGAAGTACATGAAGGTGGCGCCGTCCTGCGGGGCGAACTGGACCGGTTCGCTGACGTCCAGGCCGCGGGAGGTGAGTTCCTCGTACGCCGCCTTCGCGTCCGTCACACACAGTTGCATGCCGTGGTACGTCCCGGGCTGCGGGGCTCCCGTCGGCACCTGGAGGCCGTCCACCAGCGCGATGGAACAGCCGGAGCCGGGCGGGGTCAGCTGGCAGATGCGGACCCCCTCCATCACTTCGCCGTCCAGATCCACGTGGAAGCCGACCTTGTCGCGGTAGAACTCCTTGGCGCGGTCGACGTCCGTGACCGGCAGCAGGATCACTTCGAGGCTCATGTCCATGGCGTGACTCCCTTGTCGACGTCAGTGCATAGGGCCGTTCTCAGAAGCGCCACCGCGTCTGGCTGAACGGCTGTCCCTTACCGAAGCCGAAAACCGTGCGCGGCGCCACCGCATAGACAAGGGCGTGTCCCGGTCCGTGATGGAAGTAGCCCTCCCTCACCTCGAAGCGCCAGAAGTCGCCGTACTTGGCCTCCCATGCGGCGGCCAGCTCCCGCAGACGAGTGTCGTCGGACACCCGCACCGCCTCGCCCTCCACCACCAGGTCGTAGCCCTTGTCCCAGATGTTGGTGCCGGTCGTCAGCGTCACGTGCGCGTTGTGCGCGAGGTTCTTCGCCTTGCGTTCCTCGGGACCGGTGCAGAAGTGCAGCGCCCCGTGCGCCCACACGCCCGGCAACGGCGTGACGTGCGGGCGCCCGTCCGGTCGTACCGTCGAGATCCAGAACAGTTCGGCGGCGGCCAGCAGCGACTCGGCGTCCGCCCAGGAGTGCGCCGTCGCATCGGGGTCGCTGTAGCGGGGGTCGAGATGGGTCTCGGGTTCCTTCTCGGTCATCAAAGAGCCTCCGGCTCGGGGAACACCCGGGCCACCGCGGCGGTCCGGCTCGACACTCCCAGTCTGCCGAAGGCGTTCTCCAGATGCTTGCGTACGGTGCTGGGGGAGACGACGAGCTGTGCGGCGATCTGCGCTGTGCCCATGCCGAGGGCCACACAGCGCAGCACGTCCAGTTCGCGGTGGGTGAGGTGGACGGGCTCCCTGCGGCGGCGGGCGGCGTCCTTGTAGAGCTCGTACAGGTGCGGGGCCAGCATCCGCAGTGTGGTCATCTCGTGGTCGGTGAAGGCCTTCCCGTCCTCCCGGAAGAGCTGGAAGACCCGGGTGCGGTTCGGCGCGGTCGGCAGGGCGACGCACGCGATGGTCGGGTGCGGGGCGAGGAACTCCGTGTAGATGGGGAGTCTCCGCAGCTCGCGGACCGAGCGGAAGTCGGCCATCTGTGTCGTCTCGGGAATGTCGTGCGGCCGGGAGACCTGGGTGCACTGGGTGTGCTGGTGCCGCCAGTGCCAGTACGCGTCCATGTCGAGGTCTGCGTCCTCGTCGCCTATTTCCTGGGCGTTGAGCTGTCTCCTGGTGGAGATGTCCAGCTCGCTGAAGCTCGCGGCGTCGCACGGGATGAGCCGCATCAGCCCCGGCAACAGGCACGTCGGCGGCACTCCGCCGCGCGCGAGATCCTGCCGGGCCTCCTCCAGCACGTCCGCCATGCGGCGCAGATGGGCCTCGGCGGTGGTGTGGGGTGGGGTCATTTCGGCCTCCCCGGGCCGATTCGGATGCCTGGACCGACGCTACGCCCGACGCGTCCGGGCCACCCCGGGATTCGCCAAATGACGAATGGGCCACTGGCCTGGAAGCGCGCACGCTCGTCTCGGGCGACCGGTCCGGCCGCCCGCAGACCCGGAGGCAGCTCATGCGTTCACATCCGCACCGACCCGCGGCCCTGGTCGCGGGCGCCGTCCCGTTGGCCCTCGCCCTGCTGGCCACTGGCTGCGAGACGTCGACCGCCCCTACCGCCACCGACGCGTCGTTCTCGTCCGTACGGTTCACGCTGGGCGCCCGCGGAGACATCCAGGTCGCCGGCACGTCCCGTACGGCGGTCACCCGGGCCGGGGACCGCACGGTGACCGGGGGCCGCGCGTACCCCTTCGACCGGCCCCCGGGCAAGCTGCTCGTGGTGCTGAGGCACTGGCCGTCGCCGTCCGGGCAGCGGGCCGCACGCGACGCGGTACGCCTGCTGCCGCCGCCGGACGACGCCGCGATCGAGAGCGCCTACCTCGTCGACACCGGCGACTGGGCGTTGGCCGAGCTCGACGGTCACCCGGTGCAGTGGCTGCGCCGCGACACGATCCGCGTCGACGCGACGAAGGCGGGCGCCGTGGGACGCACCCACCTCACCCTGTCCGGACCGCGCGGAAGGCGGCCCTTGCCGGACGGCCGCGCGTGCGAGGGCGTCGACCCGGTCGTGAACCGGTACGTCGTCCTCCCGGAGGTCGAGTCGGGCGCGGCCGTCCCGGAGGTCCTCGCGCGGCTGCGCGAGCGGTGCCTCGACGTCCAGTACGTCTCCATGCCCGGCGGTGGCCCCCGGGGCACCGTGCGGTCGATCGAGATACCGGTCGCCGGCCACACGGCCCCGGTGGCCGAGCTGCCACCCACCGACGGCAGCCGCGCCCAGGGCCGCCTACCGGGCGACAAGATCCTCACGGACCCCTCCCGACCGACCACGGTGACGGTGATCCGCTGACGCGCAGGGGCCCAGGCCGGGAGCCAGCAGTGCGTGCCCTGCGGGAGTGCTCGGCCGGGGACCGCCCGTCCGTGCCCTGCCGGGACTCTCACCAGGGGATTGTCCGTCCGCCCCTGCCAGGACGACAACCGGGGATCACCGGCACCCGCTCTCGCTCCCGCCGGGACTCGCGCCCGGGGATCGTCGTCCCCGCCCCACCCAGACCCCCACCCACAAATCCCCCCATCCGCGCCCCGGCGCTCATCCCCAACTCTCCGGTTAGGCTCAATCGATACGACCTTGATCGGGCGGGAGGCTGGGATGACGGCGGCGCCGGGGCGCAGGAGCAGTACCTTCACGCGGCTTCTGCGGCACGGTTTCACCGATCCGTCGGCCGCCGAGCGGCTGCTGGACAGCGGCGAGCTGAGCGGCGTACGCGATGACCCGGTACTGCTGGAGGCGCTCGGCGCGACCGCCGACCCCGACCTCGCCCTGCACGGTCTCGTACGGCTCCTCGAGGCGCAGCCCGACCGGGAGCTGCTCGACACCGTGATAGCGGCGAAGCCGTTGCGCGACCGGCTGCTCGGGGTGCTCGGCGCCTCCGCCGCGCTCGCCGAGCATCTCGCCCGGCACCCCGGCGACTGGCAAGCCCTCGTCACCTACGAGCCGCGCGATCTGCACCCCGGCGTCGAGGAGTTCGAGCGCGGGCTCGCCGAGGCCACCGACCCCGTCGCCCTGCGCGTCGCCTACCGCCGCTGTCTGCTGTCGATCGCCGCCCGTGACGTGTGCGGCACCACCGACCTCGCCGAGACCGCCGCCGAACTCGCCGACCTCGCCACCGCGACCCTGCGCGCCGCGCTCGCCATAGCGCGGGCGGCCGCACCGGAGGACGCGGCGCTGTGCCGGCTCGCGGTGATCGCGATGGGCAAGTGCGGGGGCCACGAGCTGAATTACGTCTCCGACGTGGACGTGATCTTTGTCGGTGAAGGTGTCGACGGGGCCGACGAGGGCAAGGCCCTCCGCGCCGCCACCAAGCTCGCCTCGCACATGATGCGCGTCTGCTCCGAGACCACCGTCGAGGGGTCCATCTGGCCCGTCGACGCCAACCTGCGGCCCGAGGGCAGAAACGGCCCCCTCGTCCGCACCCTCGCCAGCCACCTCGCCTACTACCAGCGCTGGGCCAAGACCTGGGAGTTCCAGGCCCTCCTCAAGGCCCGCCCGGTCGCCGGCGACCTCGAGCTGGGCGAGGAGTACGTCGCCGCCCTCGAACCCCTGGTCTGGAAGGCCGCCGAGCGCGAGAACTTCGTCGCCGACGTGCAGAAGATGCGGCGCCGGGTCGTGGAGAACATCCCCGTCGCCGAACTCGACCGGCAACTGAAGCTCGGCCCCGGTGGGCTCAGAGACGTCGAATTCGCCGTACAGCTCCTGCAGTTGGTGCACGGCCGCGAGGACCGTTCGCTGCGCAGCGGCACCACCCTCAACGCCCTGCAGGCTCTCGTCGCCGGCGGCTACGTCGGCCGTGCCGACGCGGCACAGCTCGACGAGGCCTACCGCTTCCTGCGCTCCATGGAGCACCGCATCCAGCTCTACCGGCTGCGCCGCACCCACCTGGTCCCCGAGGACGAGACCGACCTGCGCCGCCTCGGCCGCTCCCTGGGCCTGCGCGCCGACCCGGTGACCGAGCTGAACCGCGAGTGGAAGCGGCACACCTCCGTCGTACGACGCCTGCACGAGAAGCTCTTCTACCGGCCGCTGCTGGACGCCGTGGCCCAACTCGGCCCCGGCGAGATCAGGTTGAGCGCCGGAGCGGCGCGCGAGCGGCTGGTCGCGCTCGGGTACGCCGACCCGGCCTCCGCCCTGCGGCACCTGGAGGCCCTGGCCTCCGGCGTCAGCCGCAAGGCCGCCATCCAGCGCACTCTCCTCCCGGTCCTGCTGGGCTGGTTCGCCGAGTCCGCCGACCCGGACGCCGGACTGCTCAACTTCCGCAAGGTGTCGGACGCGCTGGGCAAGACCCCTTGGTATCTACGGCTGTTGAGGGATGAGGGCGCCGCCGCCGAGAACCTCGCACGCGTCCTGTCCGCCGGGCGCCTCGCCCCCGACCTGCTGATGCGCGCACCCGAAGCCGTGGCGCTCCTCGGGGACGGCGACGGCGGCGGACTGGCTCCGCGCGGGCGGGCCGGTCTCGAGCAGGAGATACTCTCCGCGGTCGGCCGCGCGGACGGCGCCGTCCAGGGCGTCACGGCGGCCCGTGGCGTCCGCCGCCGCGAACTCTTCCGTACGGCCGCCGCGGACATCGTCGGCTCCTACGGCACCGAGACCCAGCCGGCCGAGCCGGACCAGGGCGCCCTGGTGGAGCGCGTCGGCGCCGCCGTTTCCGACCTGACCGCCGCGACCCTCGCCGGCACCCTGCGCGCGGTCGTCCGGGAGGGCTGGGGCGACACCCTGCCCACCCGGTTCGCCGTCATCGGCATGGGCCGCTTCGGCGGTCACGAACTCGGCTACGGCTCCGACGCGGACGTCCTGTTCGTCCACGAGCCGCGCGAGGGCGTCGAGGAGCGGGAGGCCTCCCAGGCCGCCAACAAGGTCGTCTCCGAGATGCGCCGGCTGCTCCAGATCCCGAGCGCCGACCCGCCGCTGCTCATCGACGCCGACCTGCGCCCGGAGGGCAAGTCCGGGCCGCTGGTGCGCACGTTGACGTCGTACGCGGCCTACTACCGCCGTTGGTCGCTGGTCTGGGAGGCACAGGCCCTGCTGCGGGCCGAACCAGTCGCCGGGGACGAGGAGTTGGGCCGCCGGTTCGTCGAACTGATCGACCCACTGCGCTATCCGGCGGCGGGCCTCGGCGACGACGCCGTACGCGAGATCCGGCGGCTGAAGGCGCGCATGGAGTCCGAGCGGATGCCTCGCGGCGCCGACCCCAAGCTGCACACCAAGCTCGGGCCCGGTGGGCTGTCCGACGTCGAGTGGACGGTCCAGCTCCTCCAGATGCGGCACGGTGCCGGCGAGCCGGGACTGCGGACCACCCGCACCCGGGCGGCGCTCTCCGCCGCGCGGGCGGCCGGGCTGATCTCCGAGGAGGACACCCAGGTCCTCGACGAGGCGTGGGTGCTGGCGACGCGGGTGCGGAACGCGGTGATGCTGGTGCGGGGGCGGGCCGGGGACACGTTTCCTTCCGAGACGCGGGAACTTGCTGCGGTGGGGCGGTACTTGGGGTATGAGGCGGGACATGTGGGGGACATGCTCGATGACTACCGGCGGACTGCTCGGCGGGCTCGGGGTGTGGTGGAGGAGTTGTTCTACGGGGCGTAGTGGGGTTTGTTCTTCGGCTGCGGGGCGGTGGGGGCTGGTCGCGCAGTTCCTCGCGCCCCTAAGTGGGTCAGCGCGATCCCCGTCAATACGATCGCCATGCCTGTCAGCACCCTCGACTCCACCCGCTCGTCCAGCACCACCGCGCCCAGAGCTACCGACACGACCGGCAGCAGGTAGCCGACCGTCGCCGTCGTCACCGGGCCCTCGTCCGCTATCAGGCGGTAGTTGAGGTAGAAGGTCACCCCCGTGCCCAGCACCCCCAGGGCCGTCACCGCCCCCAGCCCGGTGAGGTCGGTGTCCACGGGGCCCGCGAACGGGAGGGACAGGGTCGTCCAGCCGGTCGCCATGAGGAGTTGGGCGGCGGAGTACGCCAACGGCGCCTGCCCGGAGGTGAGTTTGCGTGCCATGTACGCGAAGGCCACGGCGTAGCTCGCGGCGGCGGCCAGGAGGGCCAGGGCGCCCCAGGTCAGCAGACCCGAGCGGTGCCAGGGGGCGAAGATCAGCACGGTGCCTGCGAAGCCGAGGAGCAGGCCGGTCAGCCGTAGGGGGCGCAGGCCGCGGTCGGTGCCGAGCAGGACGCCGATCAGCAGGGACCACAGCGGGGTCGTCGCGTTCAGGACGCCCGCGACGCCGGAGTCGACGCTCTGCTCACCGACCGCGAACAGAGCGAAGGGGATGGCGTTGCAGAACAGTGCGGCGACGACCAGATGACCCCAGGTGGAGCGGGAGCGGGGCAGCCGCTGACCGGCCGCGCGGGCCAGGAGGAACAGCACGGCCGTGCCCAGCACGCACCGCGCGATCGTGATCTGGGCGGGGGAGAGGCCGTGGTCGAGGGCGAGTTTGATCCAGAGGAAGCCGGATCCCCAGAGGAGGGCGAGGGCGGCCATACGGAGAGTGGAGGCGGGGGACATGTCCTCCACGGTCTCCCGGCCGGACCTGTCAGGACAAGTGAAAGATCCTGGAGTCATCATTAAGCTGGAGTACATGCTTGATGTGCGACGGATGCAGATGCTGGCGGCCGTGGTGAGCAGTGGCTCGGTGACGGCGGCCGCGGCCCGGCTCGGCTACACCCCCTCCGCGATCAGCCAGCAGGTGGCGGCACTGGAGAAGGAGGCCGGGACCGAGCTCCTCGAACGGGTCGGGCGGGGTGTGCGGCCCACAGCCGCCGGGCTGTTGCTCACGGAGTACGCGGACGCGATCGGCCGGCAGGTCGCGGAGGCGGAGACGGCCCTCGGGGACCTCCTCGCGGGCCGCACGGGCCGGCTCTCGGTGCGCTACTTCGCCACGGCCGGAGCCCATCTGGTCGCCCCCGCGGTGGCGCGGCTGCGGGCCGAACACCCCGGCGTACAGATCGACCTGAAGCTGACGGGACCCGACCCGCTGCCGGACGTACGGGAGGGGCGGGCGGACCTGGCGCTGGTGGTGGGACCGGCGGACGAGGACGGCGTACGACTGCTGCATCTGCTCGACGACCCGTACCTGGCCGTGCTCCCCGCAGCGCATCCCCTCGCGGCCCGCCGATCGATCCACCTGACCGACCTGGCAGACGAACCCTGGGTGGGCAGCGAGTGGCCCGGCCCCTGCCTCGAGGCCCAGCTCACCGCCTGTGCCACGGCAGGGTTCCACCCGCGCTTCGTCGTGGACAGCGAGGACTACGCCACGGCACAGGGCTTCGTGGCCGCGGGACTCGGGGTGACCCTGATCCCCCGGCTGGGCCTCGGGGGCCGGCATCCGGACGTGGCGGTACGGCGGATCCGGGGCCCGGAGCCGTCACGGGCGATCCACGCGGCCGTACGGCAGACCGCGCTGCCGCAACCGGCACTCGACGCGTTCGTCGAGGCGCTCCGGGACGCGGCCGCGAGCTAGGGCCTGTCCGGCGGATGCCGACGTCGCCGGGTCTGGCACGCGCATCTGCACTGATCAGGCACCGTTGCTGGAAGTCGGCCCGATCCGCCGGACAGGCCCTGGTGTCCCGGCAGGCAGCGACTGCCCGTCAAGGAGCGGTGTCCGGTGCGGCGAGTGGGGGGCACCGCCTCTGCGGGAGCGTGCCGGGCGTCGAGACGGGGCGCGCGGTGCTTGTCGGGGGCACCGGTCAGGCGTTGAGGGGCAGCGGCGTGCGGCCCGTCGGGGCACCGGCTAGGCCTTGGCGGGCCGGGGAGTGGCCTTCGCCTTCGGCGGTACCACCTTCGGCAACCCGTACGGCAGCGCCCCGTACCAGACCCGCGCCACCATGAAGCCGAACAGCAGGCACAGGATGCCGCCGACCGCGTCGAGCCAGAAGTGGTTGGCGGTGGCGACGATGACCAGGAGCGTCACCGTCGGGTAGAGCAGGCCCAGGACGCGCACCCACGGCACCGACGCCAGCGCGAAGATCGTCAGACCGCACCACACGGACCAGCCGATGTGCATGGACGGCATCGCGGCGTACTGGTTCGACATGTGCTTCAGGTCGCCGGAGGCCATCGAGCCCCAGGTCTGGTGGACCATGACCGTGTCGACGAAGTTGCCGCCGTTCATCAACCGCGGGGGTGCCAGCGGATACAGGTAGTAACCGACCAGCGCCACACCCGTGGTCGCGAAGAGCACCAGACGCGTCGCCGCGTAGCGGCCGGGGTGGCTGCGGTAGAGCCAGACCAGGACGCTCAGCGTCACGATGAAGTGCAGCGTCGCGTAGTAGTAGTTCATGCCGACGACGAGCCAAGTCACGGAGTTCACCGCGTGGTTGACGGACTCCTCGACCGCGATGCCCAGATGGTGCTCCATCCGCCAGATCCAGTCGGCGTTGCGCAGCGCCTCCGTCTTCTGCTCCGGCACCGCGTTGCGGACCAGCGAGTACGTCCAGTAACTCACCGCGATCAGCAGGATCTCGAACCAGAGGCGAGGGCGGCGCGGGGAGCGCAGGCGGCGAAGGAGAGCCGGCCGGTCCGCGGCCGTGAGGGAGTCCGGAGCGGCCGCGGTCCCGCGGTCTTCCAGGCTGGTCACGGTCGAGTCACCCATAGACATGAAGTCTGCCAGAAATGCCTTACCCCACCGATCATCCCGCGGGCGGGTTCGGGTCGCATGTCCTACGACGGGAAGACTGTCCCGTTCTCCTACCAGCGCACGGGTGAAAGCCCGGCTTCTCCGCCCTACGGACGAGTGCGATCCCCAGGTGCCGAAGCCGTCGAACCCCGCACCACCAGCTCCGGCATGAACACGAACTCGCTGTGCGGCGCGGGCGTTCCGCCGATCTCCTCCAGCAACGTCCGTACCGCCGCCTGCCCCATGGCCGGCACCGGCTTGCGGATCGTCGTCAGCGGCGGGTCGGTGAAGGCGATCAGCGGGGAGTCGTCGAAACCCACGACCGAGACGTCCCGCGGCACTTCCAGACCCCGCTGCCGGGCCGCCCGTATCGCGCCCAGCGCCATCATGTCGCTCGCGCACACCACCGCCGTGCAGTCACGGTCGATGAGCGCCGACGCGGCCGCCTGGCCGCCCTCCAGGGTGTAGAGCGAGTGCTGGACGAGGTCCGCCTCGACGGTCGCCCCGGCCAGCCCGAGCAGGTCCTGCATGGTGCGGACGAAGCCCTCGATCTTGCGCTGGACCGGCACGAAGCGCTTCGGGCCGAGGGCGAGGCCGATCCGCTTGTGCCCCAGCGACACCAGATGCGTCACCGCCAGCGACATCGCCGCGCGGTCGTCGGGGGAGATGAACGGCGCCTGCACCTTCGGCGAGAACCCGTCCACGAGCACGAACGGCACGCCCTGCGCCCGCAGCTGCTCGTAACGCTGCATGTCCGCGGAGGTGTCCGCGTGCAGCCCGGAGACGAAGATGATGCCCGCCACGCCCCGGTCGACGAGCATCTCCGTGAGCTCGTCCTCCGTGGAGCCGCCCGGGGTCTGGGTGGCGAGGACCGGGGTGTAGCCCTGCCGGGTCAGCGCCTGGCCGATCACCTGGGCCAGGGCCGGGAATATCGGGTTCTCCAGCTCCGGGGTGATCAGGCCCACCAGGCCCTCGCTGCGCTGCCGCAGCCGGACCGGGCGTTCGTAGCCCAGCACGTCGAGTGCGGCCAGCACGGACTGGCGGGTGGTGGCGGCGACACCCGGCTTCCCGTTGAGGACGCGGCTGACGGTCGCTTCGCTCACGCCCGCCTGAGCAGCGATGTCGGCTAGCCGTGTGGTCACGGCACCGGACTGTACCGGCCGTATCGTCATCGCGGTCCCTCTGTTCTGATCGGCGCCCATTGTCCCGCAAGGGGATGATTCCCGTCCGGGAGCGGGATGGCAAGAGCTTGCAGAGTCTTGCACAACCCGTAGTCGTCCCGCTCAGCCCCGTAAAACAAGGGTCTCGTGACGGTCGACAAGGGATCACGACGGCGTAACTTCCGCAGTCTCTTGCACTTTTTTGCTGCAAGCTCTTTCGCAAGCCTTGCATCGCTGTTACGTTCCCACTCGCCCGGCGGCCGCAAAGGCGCAGTCGGCAGACGGGGAGGGCAGACGGGACCTCTCCCCGCAGCACACGGGCTTTCACCCTCAAGGAGAACTCATGCGGCGTGGCATAGCGGCCACAGCGCTGGTGGCGTCTTTCGCCCTCGCGGCGACGGCCTGCGGCGGAAGTGACAGCGGCGACAAGGCCGACGGTCCGGTGACCATCACCTGGTGGGACACCTCCAACGCCACCAATGAGGCGCCGACGTACCAGGCCCTGATCAAGGACTTCGAGGCCGCCAACAAGGGCATCAAGGTCAAGTACGTCAACGTGCCCTTCGACCAGGCGCAGAACAAGTTCGACACCGCCGCCGGCGCGAGCGGCGCCCCCGACGTGCTGCGCTCCGACGTCGGCTGGACCCCCGCCTTCGCCAAGAAGGGCTTCTTCCTGCCCCTCGACGGCACCGAGGCCCTCGCCGACCAGGCCAAGTTCAAGCCGAACCTGATCAAGCAGGCCCAGTACGACGGCAAGACCTACGGCGTGCCGTTCGTCACCGACACCCTCGCCCTGGTCTACAACAAGCAGCTCTTCGAGAAGGCCGGCGTAGAGGCCCCCAAGACCTGGGACGACCTGAAGGCCGCCGCCGCCACGATCAAGTCGAAGACCGGCGTCGACGGCTACTGGGGCTCCACCGCGGCCTACTACGCCCAGACCTTCCTCTACGGCGAGGGCACCGACACCGTCGACGCCGCCGCCAAGAAGATCACGGTGAACTCCGACGCCGCCAAGAAGGGCTACGGCACCTGGCTGAGCCTCTTCTCCGGCAAGGGCCTGCACAAGGCCGACACCACCGCCGACGCCTACGCCCACATCCAGGACGCGTTCGTCAACGGCAAGGTCGCCGCGATCATCCAGGGCCCGTGGGAGATCACCAACTTCTACAAGGGCTCGGCCTTCAAGGACAAGAACAACCTCGGCATCGCCACCGTCCCGGCCGGCTCCAGCGGCAAGGCGGGCGCCCCGACCGGCGGCCACAACCTCTCGGTCTACGCCGGCTCCGACTCGGCCCACCAGAAGGCGGCCGAGAAGTTCGTGGGCTTCATGACCTCCGCGAAGTCGCAGACGCAGATCGCGCTGAAGAACTCCACGCTGCCCACCCGCGACGACGCCTATACCGCCGAGGTCAAGGCCGACCCGGGCATCGCCGGATACCAGTCGGTCCTCTCCTCCGCCCAGCCGCGCGTGGCCCTGCCGGAGTACAGCTCCCTGCTGACCCCGCTGGACACCGAGCTGGTCAAGATCGCCGGCGGCAAGGAATCCCTGGACAAGGGCCTGAGCAACGCGGAGACCGCCCTCGCCAAGCTGGTGCCCGACTTCAGCAAGTGAGCCCGTGTGGCCGCCGGATCTCCCGGTCATGGGGGGGAGAGATCCGGCGGCCACCGGCCTGTGCCCGGCCGCCCTGGCCGGCCGCTCGGCCCAGCCACGTCTCAGAGCCGCAGAACTTTCAGAAGGTGTCGAACATGACAGTCGCCATCGACCGCGCCACCGGCAAACGGCACGGTGAGCGCGCGCCACGGCCCGGGCGGGGCCAACGCCTGAAGCAGAGCTACCAGAAGCACTGGTACGCCTACGCGATGATCACCCCAGTGGCGATCGTCCTCGGTGTCCTCGTGCTCTACCCCCTGGTCTACGGCGTCTACCTCACGCTCACCGACGCCAACAGCCTCAACACGGCCCGCACGATCGGCGTCAACCACATCGACGCCACCTACAAGTTCATCGGCCTGGACAACTACGCCGACATCCTGTGGGGCGACACCGCCTACGACCGCTTCTGGTCGCACTTCATCTGGACGATCGTCTGGACGGCCCTGTGTGTCGCCCTCCACTACTGCATCGGCCTCGGCCTCGCGCTGCTGCTCAACCAGAAGCTGCGGGGACGGACGCTGTACCGGCTGATCCTGGTGCTGCCCTGGGCCGTGCCGACCTTCGTCACCGTCTTCGGCTGGCGCTTCATGCTCGCCGACGGCGGCATCCTCAACACCGCGCTGGACGCGCTGCATCTGCCCTCGCCGGCATGGCTCGAGGACACTTTCTGGCAGCGGTTCGCCGCGATCATGGTCAACACCTGGTGCGGTGTGCCGTTCATGATGGTCTCGCTGCTCGGCGGACTCCAGTCCATCGACGCCTCCCTCTACGAGGCCGCCGAGATGGACGGCGCGAGCGCCTGGCAGCGGTTCCGGTACGTCACCCTGCCGGGACTCAGGAGCGTCAGCTCCACCGTCGTACTGCTCGGCATCATCTGGACGTTCAACCAGTTCGCCGTGCTCTTCCTGATGTTCGGCAACACCGCGCCCGACGCGCAGATCCTCGTCACCTGGGCGTACCACCTGGGCTTCGGACAGCAGCCGCGTGACTTCGCCCAGTCGGCCGCGTACGGCATCCTGCTGCTGGCCATCCTGATCGTCTTCACCTCCTTCTACCGCCGCTGGCTGAACCGCAATGACCAGCAGCTCGCGATCTGAGGCAGGAGTCCCCATGAGTACGACCACAGCTGAGAGCTCCGCCACGGTGTCCCCGACCGCGCCCGCACAGACACCCGGACGGATCCGTCGCCGCGGTGACAAGAGCCTCGCCGGCTCCCTCGTCTCGCACGGCATCCTGATCGTCGCGAGCCTGATCGCGCTGTTCCCGATCCTCTGGCTGGTCTTCCTGTCCCTCGGCCCGGACAAGGACGACTACCTCCACCCGGGCGGCATCTGGAAGAAGATGACGTTCGACAACTACTCGTTCGTCCTCCAGCACACGGCGTTCTTCGACTGGCTGAAGAGCTCGCTGATCGTCTCGCTCGGCACCACGGTGATCGGTGTGCTGATCGCCGCGACCACCGGGTACGCCGTCTCCCGTATGCGCTTTCCGGGCTACCGGAAGTTCATGTGGGTGCTCCTGGTCACGCAGATGTTCCCGGTGGCCGTACTCATGGTGCCGATGTACCAGATGCTCTCGGACCTCCAGCTCATCGACAGCTACCTTGGACTCGTCCTCGTGTACTGCTCGACGGCGGTGCCGTACTGTGCCTGGTTGCTGAAGGGCTACTTCGACACCATCCCGTTCGAGATCGACGAGGCCGGACGCGTCGACGGGCTGACCCCCTTCGGCACGTTCGCGCGGCTGATCCTGCCGCTCGCCAAGCCCGGGCTCGCGGTCGCCGCGTTCTACAGCTTCCTCACCGCGTTCGGTGAGGTCGCGTTCGCCTCGACGTTCATGCTCTCCGACACGAAGTACACGTTCGCGGTCGGTCTGCAGAGCTTCGTGAGCGAGCACGACGCCCAGCGGAACCTGATGGCCGCGACGGCCGTGCTGATCGCGATACCGGTGTCCGTGTTCTTCTACCTGGTGCAGAAGAACCTGGTGACCGGACTCACCGCGGGCGGCACGAAGGGCTAGCGCCCACTCGAAGACCCGAGGCGGCCGCGGTCTCCATCCGACCCCGCTGTGACCGTGGCCGCCTCGTCACACACCTACCTCAGAACCCGATGACTCCTTTACGTACCAAGGACGCCATGAGCCAGCAGCACTTCGCCGCCGACCCGGCACCGAACTCCGCCGTCGTCACCGCCCCGCGCAGGGACTGGTGGCGGGACGCGGTGATCTACCAGGTCTATCCGCGCAGCTTCGCCGACAGCAACGGTGACGGCATGGGCGACCTGGAGGGCATCCGCACCCGACTGCCGTACCTGCGCGACCTGGGCGTGGACGCCGTGTGGCTCAGCCCCTTCTACGCCTCCCCGCAGGCCGACGCCGGCTACGACGTGGCCGACTACCGGGCCGTGGACCCCATGTTCGGCAACCTCCTGGACGCCGACGCACTGATCCGAGACGCCCGCGGACTGGGACTCAGGATCATCGTCGACCTGGTGCCCAACCACTCCTCCGACCAGCACGAGTGGTTCAAGCGGGCGGTCGCCGAGGGCCCGGGATCGCCGCTCCGGGACCGCTACCACTTCCGCCCCGGCAAGGGCGCGAACGGCGAACTCCCGCCCAACGACTGGGAGTCGATCTTCGGCGGCCCCGCCTGGACGCGCGTCGCGGACGGCGAGTGGTACCTGCACCTCTTCGCCCCCGAGCAGCCCGACTTCAACTGGGACCACCCGGCCGTCGGCGACGAGTTCCGCTCGATCCTGCGCTTCTGGCTCGACATGGGCGTGGACGGCTTCCGCATCGACGTGGCACACGGCCTGGTGAAGGCGGAGGGGCTGCCCGACCTGGGATCCCACGACCAGGTGAAGCTGCTGGGCAACGATGTCATGCCGTTCTTCGACCAGGACGGCGTCCACGAGATCTACCGCCAGTGGCGGCTGATCCTCGACGAGTACTCCGGCGAGCGCATCTTCGTCGCCGAGGCATGGACCCCGACCATCGAGCGCACCGCGAACTACGTCCGCTCCGACGAGCTCCACCAGGCCTTCAACTTCCAGTACCTGGCCACCGCATGGGACGCCGAGGAACTGCGCGGGGTCATCGACCGCACGCTGGAGGCGATGCGACCGGTCGGCGCCCCGGCCACCTGGGTGCTGTCCAACCACGACGTCACCCGCCACGCCACCCGCTTCGCCAACCCGCCCGGCCTCGGCACCCAGATCCGCACGGCCGGCGACCGGGAGCTCGGGCTGCGTCGCGCCCGCGCCGCCACGTTGCTCATGCTGGCGCTGCCGGGATCGGCGTACATCTACCAGGGCGAGGAGCTCGGCCTCCCGGACGTCGTCGACCTGTCCGACGAGGTCCGCCAGGATCCGGCGTACTTCCGCGGCGCCGGCCAGGACGGCTTCCGCGACGGCTGCCGGGTGCCGATCCCGTGGACGCGCGAGGGATCGTCGTACGGCTTCGGCGCGGGCGGCAGCTGGCTGCCCCAGCCGTCGGAGTGGGCGGACCTGAGCGTGGAGGCGCAGACCGGCGACCCCGACTCCACCCTGGAGCTGTACCGCTCGGCCCTCGCCGTCCGCCGCGCCCAGCCCGACCTGGGCGCCGGCGACGCCGTGGAGTGGCTCCGGGCCCCCGAGGGCGTTCTCGCCTTCCGGCGCGGCGAGTTCGTCTGCGTCGCGAACACCGGCAGTGAGGCGGTGACGACTCCGGCGTACGGCCGACTGCTCCTCGCGAGCGGCGAGGTGGCCGAGGCCGACGGCGACGCGAAGGTGCCGGCCGACACGACGGTGTGGTGGACGACGGCCTGAGCACAGGCAGGGATCACCGGGCCCACACGGGGGCCCGGTGATTTTTTGTCGGGCGTGTCGATCGGCGGGACCCGCGTTCGACGCTTGGGTGAAAGGGCGAACAGCGCCCCGCACCCGAGGAGAGACCATGCAGATCCGCGCCCGCCTGAGCATGAGTGCCGACGGCTACGTGACCACGCCGAGCGGCTGGCCCGCACTGACCGCCGACCCCGCGTTCGTCTCCGGCCAGAGCCACGGCATCCGGGAGTTCCTGGCGGACTGCGAGGCCGCGCTCATGGGCCGTACGACCTTCGAGCCCGCCCTGACCAACAGCCGCTGGCCGTGGCCCGACCTCGATGTGTTCGTCCTCGGCTCGCACCGCCCGGAGGGCACCCCGGACCACGTCACCACCGACAGCGACCCGGTACGGCTGCTGGAGAAGCTCCGCACGGCCAACCGGGGCGGCGACGTCCACCTCATCGGCGGCCCGCGCACGATCGGCACCTTCCACGCCCTCGGCGCGCTCGACCGCCTCGAACTGGTCGTCCTGCCCCTGCTGTTCGGCGGCGGCATGCAGCTGACCCCCGCGCTCAGCCCCGAGACCGGACTGACCTTCCAGAGCCAACGCGCCCTGCCCGGAGGGGCGGTGGAGATCGTCTACTCCTGCCGGGGCAGCCGCGGCGACCTTCCGGGCAAGCCCGCCAGCCAGCGCTGAGCAGAGTGCGTGAAAGTTCTTTCCGTTGCTTTCAAGACTCTTGCTGTAAACATTTCGCCAGCGGTACGTTCTCGCCGGCGCCAGGCAAAGACGCCTGGCCGTCAGGCAAGGAGAACCCCCACGTGATATCGAGATGGACCGCATCCGCTGTCGCCACGGCCACCGCGTTCGCCGCCGCGGCGGCCGTGCTGGCCCCCCAGGCCGCCCACGCCTCCCCGCCCGGCACCAAGGACGTCACCGCCGTCCTCTTCGAGTGGAACTTCGCCTCCGTCGCCAAGGAGTGCACCAACACCCTCGGCCCCGCCGGATACGGCTATGTGCAGGTCTCCCCGCCCGCCGAGCACATCCAGGGCTCTCAGTGGTGGACCTCGTACCAGCCGGTCAGCTACAGGATCGCGGGGCGCCTCGGGGACGCCACCGCCTTCAAGAACATGGTGAGCACCTGCCACGCGGCCGGTGTGAAGGTCGTCGTCGACACCGTCATCAACCACATGTCCGCGGGCAGCGGCACCGGTACCGGCGGATCGTCGTACACGAAGTACAACTACCCGGGCCTGTACTCCTCGTACGACATGGACGACTGCACGTCGACCATCACCGACTACACCAACCGCGCCAACGTCCAGAACTGCGAACTCGTCGGCCTCGCCGACCTGGACACCGGCGAGGAGTACGTCCGCGCCACCATCGCCGGATACATGAACTCCCTGCTCGGCTACGGCGTCGACGGCTTCCGCATCGACGCGGCCAAGCACATCCCGGCCACCGATCTCGCCAACATCAAGTCGCGTCTGACGAACACCTCCGTCTACTGGAAGCAGGAGGTCATCTACGGCAGCGGGGAGGCCGTCCAGCCCACCGAGTACACGGGCAACGGGGACGTCCAGGAGTTCCGCTACGCCTACGACCTCAAGCGCGTCTTCAACAACGAGAACCTCGCCTATCTGAAGAACTACGGCGAGGGCTGGGGCTACATGAACGGCTCGGTGGCCGGCGTCTTCGTCGACAACCACGACACCGAGCGCAACGGCTCCACGCTCAACTACAAGGACGGGGCAAACTACACCCTCGCCAACGTCTTCATGCTCGCGTACCCGTACGGCGCCCCGGACATCAACTCCGGCTACGAATGGTCCGACACGGACGCCGGTCCGCCCAACAACGGTTCTGTGACCGCCTGTTGGCAGGACGGCTGGAAGTGCCAGCACGCCTGGCCGGAGATCCTGCGCATGGTCGCCTTCCGCAACGCCACCCGCGGTGAGTCGGTCACCAACTGGTGGGACAACGGCGGCGACGCGATCGCCTTCGGGCGGGGCGCCAAGGGCTACGTCGCCATCAACCACGAGTCGAGCTCGCTGAGCCGTACGTACCAGACCTCGCTGCCCGCCGGGACGTACTGCAACGTGCAGAACAACACGAGCGTGACGGTCGGCTCCAACGGCCAGTTCACGGCCACGCTCGGGTCCAACACGGCACTGGCGATCTACGCGGGCAAGGCCGGCTGCTGAGCGACTCACGGAAACACTGAAAGTTCTTTCCGGCTGTTTCAAGACTATTGCTGTAAGGCTTGCGGCGGCGATACGGTCGCGCGGGGTCGGACCCACAGAGCCGTCATCGCAAGGAGTCCACGTCAGTGATACCGAGATGGCCGGTGCCGTCGAGGCGCCGTACCGCACACGCCGGACGGGTCGCCGCGGTCACCGTGACCGCGCTGGCCGCAGCGCTCGTCCAGCCGCTGTCCGCCCAGGCGGACACCCCGCCGCCACCGCCCTCCGACGCGAAGCTCGCCGCGGAACCGGCCCGGCACGACGACACCCGTGAGCAGTTCTACTTCGTCCTGCCGGACCGTTTCGCCAACGGCGACACCTCGAACGACCGGGGCGGGCTCACCGGTTCACGGCTGAGCACCGGCTACGACCCCACCGACAAGGGCTTCTACCAGGGCGGCGACCTCAAGGGCCTCACCAAGAAGCTCGACTACATCAAGGGCCTCGGCACCACGTCCATCTGGATGGCCCCGATCTTCAAGAACCGGGCCGTCCAGGGCACGGGTACCAACGCCTCCGCCGGCTACCACGGCTACTGGATCACGGACTTCACCCAGGTCGACCCGCACTTCGGCACCAACAAGGACCTGGAGACCCTCATCTCCAAGGCCCACGCCAAGGGCATGAAGGTCTTCTTCGACGTCATCACCAACCACACGGCCGATGTCGTCGACTACGAGGAGAAGTCCTACGACTACCTCTCCAAGGGCGCCTTCCCGTATCTGACGAAGGACGGACAGCCCTTCGACGACGCGGACCACGCCGACGGCTCCAAGGCCTTCCCGTCCGTGGACACCGACTCCTTCCCGCGCACGCCCACGGTCACCGGCGCGGCCGCCAAGGTCCCGTCCTGGCTCAACGACCCGACGATGTACCACAACCGCGGCGACTCGACCTATGCCGGCGAGTCGACGACCTACGGCGACTTCTCCGGCCTCGACGACCTGTGGACCGAGCGTCCCGAGGTCGTCTCCGGCATGGAGAAGATCTACCAGCGCTGGGTCAGGGACTTCGACATCGACGGCTTCCGGATCGACACCGTGAAGCACGTGAACATGGAGTTCTGGACCCAGTGGGCCACGGCTCTCGACGCCTACGCGGCCAGGCAGGGCCGCAAGGACTTCTTCATGTTCGGCGAGGTGTACTCCGCCGACACGTCGATCACCTCGCCCTACGTCACCCAGGGCCGTCTCGACGCCACGCTGGACTTCCCCTTCCAGGAGGCCGCACGGCAGTACGCCTCCCAGGGCGGCAGCGCGCAGAAGCTCGCGAGCGTCTTCGGCGACGACTACAAGTACACGACCGACAAGGCCAACGCCTACGAGCAGGTCACCTTCCTCGGCAACCACGACATGGGCCGCGTCGGGTACTTCCTGAACCAGGACAACCCGAAGGCCACTGACGCCGAACTCCTCGCCAAGGACAGGCTCGCCAACGAGCTGATGTTCCTCAGCCGCGGCAACCCCGTCGTCTACTACGGCGACGAACAGGGCTTCACCGGCTCCGGCGGCGACAAGGACGCCCGCCAGACGATGTTCGCGTCCAGGACGTCCGACTACCTGGACGACGACGAGATCGGCACCGACCGCACGCACGCGAGCGACGCCTACGACACGAGGGCGCCGCTGTACGAGCAGATCAGCGCCCTGTCCAAGCTCCGCAAATCCAACCCGGCGCTCACGGACGGAGTCCAGGAGCAGCGGTACGCGGCCGACGGGGCCGGGGTCTACGCCTTCTCCCGTACACAAGGGAACACCGAGTACGTCGTCGCCTTCAACAACGCGAGCGAGGTCAGGTCGGCGACCTTCGCGACCGGCTCGGCGAACATGGCGTTCAAGGGGATCTACGGCGGTGCCTCCGGCGTCACCTCCGACGCCGACAAGAAGATCACCGTCACCGTCCCCGCCGGCTCCGCGATCGTCCTGAAGGCGGCAGGCAAGCTCGCCCCGCCCGCCACCAAGCCGACGATCACCCTCAAGGCCCCGGCCGCCGGTGCCACCGGCACCGTCGAGCTCACCGCCGACGTGGACGGCGGACAGCTCAACCGGGTCGTCTTCGCCGCCCAGGTCGGCGGCGGCAAGTGGCGGACACTCGGCTCCGCCGACCACGCGCCGTACAAGGTCACCCAGACCATCGGCAAGGCCGTACCGGCCGGAACAGCCCTGCGCTACAAGGCCGTTGTGGTCGACTCGACGGGACGCACCGCTTCAGCGACGGCGGAGTCCGTCACCGGTACCCCGCCCGCCGAGGAACCACCCACCGCCTCCTCCCGCGACTACGCGGTCGTCCACTACCAGCGCGCCGACGGCGACTACGACGACTGGGGTCTGTACGCCTGGGGCGACCTCGCCGACGGCGAGTCCACCACCTGGCCCGACAGCCACCCCTTCGCCGGCCGGGACGCATACGGCGCCTTCGCCTACGTCAAGCTGAAGCCCGGCGCCTCGAACGTCGGCTTCCTCGTCATCGACAAGGACGGCAACAAGGACGTCTCCGCCGACCGCACGATCGACGTCACCAAAACCGGCGAGGTGTGGATCGAGCAGGGCAAGGACGCCGTACAGACGCAGCGGCCCGACTACCCGGCCCAGGACAGGACCAAGGCCGTCGTCCACTACCACCGCGCCGACGGGAACTACGACGGCTGGGGTCTGCACGTCTGGACGGGTGCCGCGAACCCCACGGACTGGTCGAAGCCGCTGGAGCCGGCGAGGACCGACGCCTACGGCGCGGTCTTCGAGGTACCGCTGGCCGACGGGGCCACGAGCCTGAGTTACATCATCCACAAGGGCGACGAGAAGGACCTGCCCACCGACCAGTCCCTGGACCTCACGGCGAACGGCCACGAGGTGTGGCTGTTGAACGGCCAGGAGAAGTATCTGCTCCCGCAGCCCGCCGGGTCCGCCGCCGCGCTCGACCTGACCACCTCCAAAGCCGTCTGGATCGACCGGAACACGGTCGCCTGGAACGGCTCCGAGGCGGCCGCCTCCACCCAGCTGCTGTACTCCCACGACGGCTCGATCACCGTCGACGCAGGAGCCCTGACCAGCGACGACGAGAGGTGGCTGCGGCTGACCAGGACGACCCTCACGGACGCCCAGAAGGCCAGGTTCCCGCACCTGAAGGACTACTCGGCCTGGTCCGTCGACCCACGTGATCGCGACCGGGTGCGCGAGGCCCTCGACGGTCAGCTCGTCGCCTCCCAACGAGCCGCCAACGGCGCCGTGCTGGCCGCGACCGGCGTCCAGATCGCCGGCGTGCTCGACGACCTGTATCCCGCGGCGGCGAAGGCGGAACTGGGCCCGGTCTTCCGCAACGGCCGCCCCACCCTGTCCGTCTGGGCGCCCACCGCGCAGTCGGTGAAGCTGGAGCTCGACGGGTCCCCGAAGGACATGCGACGCGACCCCACCACCGGCGTGTGGTCCGTCACCGGCCCCACGTCCTGGAAGGGCAAGCCCTATCGGTACGTCGTGAAGGTCTGGGCGCCCAGCGTCAGGAAGGTCGTCACCAACAAGGTGACCGACCCCTACTCGGTCGCCCTCACCACGGACTCCGAGCGCAGCCTCGTCGTCGACCTGGACGACAGGTCCCTGGCGCCGCGCGGCTGGTCGACGTACACCAAGCCGAAGGCCGTGCCCCTCAAGGACGCCGAGATCCAGGAGCTGCACGTCCGGGACTTCTCGGCGGCGGACAAGACTGTGCCGTCCAAGGACCGGGGCACCTACCTCGCCTTCACCGACAAGAACGGCGACGGCTCCGAGCACCTGCGCGAACTCGCGAGGTCGGGGACGAGCTACGTCCACCTGCTGCCGGTCTTCGACATCGCGACCGTCCCCGAGAAGAAGTCCGATCAGGCGACCCCCTCCTGCGACCTCGCCTCCTACCCGGCCGACTCCGACAAGCAGCAGGAGTGCGTCTCCGCGGCCGCCGCGAAGGACGCCTACAACTGGGGCTACGACCCTTACCACTACACGGTCCCCGAGGGCTCGTACGCCACCGACCCGGACGGCACCGGCCGTACGGTCGAGTTCCGCAAGATGGTCAAGTCCCTCAACGACGACGGCCTGAGAGTCGTCATGGACGTCGTCTACAACCACACCGCGGCGAGCGGACAGACCTCCACCAGCGTGCTCGACCGGATCGTCCCCGGCTACTACCAGCGGCTCCTCGCCGACGGTTCGGTGGCCAACAGCACCTGCTGCGCCAACACGGCCACGGAGAACGCCATGATGGGCAAGCTGGTCGTCGAGTCGATCGTCACCTGGGCCAAGGAGTACAAGGTCGACGGGTTCCGCTTCGACCTCATGGGCCACCACCCCAAGGCCAACATCCTCGCCGTGCGCAAGGCCCTCGACGCGCTGACCCCCAAGAAGGACGGCGTCGACGGCAAGAAGATCATTCTCTACGGCGAGGGCTGGAACTTCGGCGAGGTCGCCGACGACGCCCGGTTCGTGCAGGCCACGCAGAAGAACATGGCCGGCACGGGCATCGCGACCTTCTCGGATCGCGCCCGTGACGCCATACGTGGTGGCGGGCCCTTCGACGAGGACCCCGGCGTCCAGGGTTTTGCCTCCGGGCTGTACACCGACCCCAACTCGTCCACCGCGAACGGGACCGCACAGGAGCAGAAGGCCCGCCTGCTCCACTACCAGGACCTCATCAAGGTGGGCCTGTCCGGCAACCTCAAGCAGTTCACCTTCACCGACACCGACGGCAAGGAGGTCACCGGCGCCCAGGTCGACTACAACGGTCAGCCCGCCGGATACGCGGACGCCCCCGGCGACGCCCTCGCCTACGCCGACGCGCACGACAACGAGTCACTGTTCGACGCGCTGACCTACAAGCTGCCCGCAGGTACCGGCGCCGCCGACCGGGCCCGTATGCAGGTCCTCGCCATGGCCACGGCAGCCCTCTCGCAGGGCCCGTCGCTCTCCCAGGCGGGCACCGACCTGCTGCGCTCCAAGTCCCTCGACCGCAACTCCTTCGACAGCGGCGACTGGTTCAACGCCATCCACTGGAACTGCCAGGACGGCAACGGTTTCGGCCGCGGACTGCCCATCGCGGCCGACAACGCGTCCAAGTGGCCTTACGCCAAGCCGCTGTTGGGCTCGGTGACGGTCGGCTGTGCTCAGATCCAGGGGGCCTCGGCCGCCTACCAGGACCTGCTGCGGATCCGTACGACGGAGAAGGCGTTCTCGCTCGGCACGGCGGAGCAGGTGCAGTCGAAGCTGTCCTTCCCGCTGTCCGGGAAGGACGAGACGCCCGGTGTGATCACGATGGAACTGGGTGATCTCGTCGTCGTGTTCAACGCGACGCCGAAGGCGCAGAGCCAGCGGGTCGAGGCCCTTGCCGGGAGCACATACCAGCTGCATCCCGTGCAGGTGGCAGGCGCGGACTCTACCGTCAAGGGGGCGTCCTACGAGCGGGAATCAGGCATCTTCGCCGTTCCGGCACGGACCGTGGCCGTTTTCATCCGCCATCCGTAGCTGAAGGCATTACCTTGGTGGAGCAGAGCCCGAACCCCGCTCTGCTCCACCGGTGTTGCCCGAGGGCGGACAGATGGATGCAAAAGGCAAGCTGACAGGCACGACCGTGATGGTCGTGGACGACGTGGAGGCCAGCCGGTACGCCATGGGCACCGTGCTGAGCCGGGCAGGGCATCGCGTCGTACCGGTCGCCACCGGCGGCGAGGCCCTCGCGGAACTCGACACACGGCTGCGCAAGGGCACCCTGCCGGACGTGGCCCTCGTCGACGTGGGGCTGCCCGACATGAGCGGCTTCGACCTGTGCCGGCTGTTCAAGGAACGCCCGCACACGGCCGGGATGCCCGTGGTGCACTTCTCGGCCTCCGCGGTGCCCCCGGCCGTGCACTGCGCGGGCATGGACATGGGTGTCGAGGCCTATCTGAAGGTGCCCGCCGAGCCCCTGGAGATCGAGGCGGTCGTCCGGGCCGCCGTACGCAACGCGCAACTGCGGGCCGGTGACCGGGCGTTGGTGCGACGGCTCACCCTGCTGTCCGAGACGATCGTCACCATCCAGGCGGCGCGCACCCTGCAGGAGCTCTCCGACGCGGCCGCCGAGGGTCTCTCACGGCTCACCGGCACCCCCGGCGCCGTCTTCGTCCTCGACCAGGACGACGTGCTCTACCGCGGTCTGTCCCGCGACCGCATTCCCGTCGCCCTGCCCGACGAGGACGCCGACCGGGCCGTGGCCGCCCTGCTGCGCCGGCTCACCCGGGGGCAGGCCGGGGTGCAGCTCACCACCGTGCCCGCGCCGCTGTGGCCCGCCGGGTTCTTCCGGCCCGGCGTCGAGCACGACGCCCGGCTCGCGCTCGTCGTCACCCAGGACGGCCGGGCACCGGTGTGCCTGGCCGCGCCCGCGCGCGGGATGCGCAGGGTGGGCCTGGAGGGCGAGACCCTGCTGGCCCAGCTCGCGCAGGCCACCGCGCTCGCCGCCCAGCCGCTGCTCATGTACAAGGTCGAGCGGCATGTCGCCCTCACCCTCCAGCACAGCTTCCTGCCCCAGCCGCACCGGCTGCCCGAACTGCCGGGCATCGACGTCGTGGTCCGTTACGTCCCCGCCTCTCGGCAGACCGAGATCGGCGGCGACTTCTACGCCGCCCTGCGGGTGGACGAGGGGGTGCTCACCGCGGTCGGCGACGTCGTCGGTCACTCGCTGGACGCGGCGACCGTCATGGTCGAGCTACGGCACGCGCTGCGCGCCTACGCCGTGGACGAGAGCGATCCGGCCGTGCTCGCCGAGCGCCTCGACCGGACGCTCCAGCGCTACCACCCCGACACCACGGCCACCGTCTGCCTGGCCCTCATCGACCCGGACACCGGGCGCACCCGGATCGCCAACGCCGGCCACATCCCGCCGCTGATCGTCCGCGACACCGGCACCGCCGACTACGCCAAGGCGGCAGGACCGCTGCTCGGCGTCGGCCTGCCCCATCCGCCGGCCACCGAGCTGTTCCTCGAACCCACCGACCGGCTCCTCATGGTCACCGACGGCCTCATCGAGACCCGGGGGACCGACCTCACGGCCTCCCTGGAACACCTCCGCGCGGCCTCCTCCGGCGCCCTGCCCGGCCTGGACGCCCTGTGCGACACCCTTCTGGACACCTTCGGCCACGACCGGGAGGACGACATCGCCATGCTGGCGCTGCGGCTAGGGTGACCTGTGCCGTCGTAGAACAGGAGTCCTCATGCCGCAGATCACCGTCGAACACTCCCCGTATCTCGACCATGTCGAGTGGGAGGAATTCGCCCTGGCGCTGCACCCGGTCGTCGTCGAGACGGCGGCCGCGAAGCTCGAGGCGTGCAAGACCCGGGTCCTGCGCACCGAGGACGAGGCGGTCGGCGGCGAGACCAAGAACCACGCGATCGTGCACGTCACGCTCGCCCTGCTCGCCGGGCGGTCCGAGGAGACCAAGGCGAAGCTCACCGAGGCCGTCGTGGAACTCCTGCGCAAGCACGTCGAACCCGAGGACGGCCTCACCGTGCACCTCTCCGCCGAGGTGCGTGACCTGGACGCCTCCTACACCAAGGCCGTGCTGTAGGCCCTGTCGTCACATTCCCGCCTGCCGCGCTCCGGGCGGACGACGGGAATGTGACGACGGGGCCTAGGAGGCCAGCGCGATCAGCCGGGCGGCGAGGTCGGTGAACGGACCGTCGTTCGGCTCGTCCTTGAGCATGTGGCGCAGCAGCGCGGTCATCTCCTCGTCGTAGGCCGCGCTCACCGCGGCCAGCGCGGCGAAGCTGTGCACGAGCTGCGTCTCGAGTTCGGCGCGCGGGATGCGCCGGCCGTCCAGCCAGATCAGGGCCGTCGACTCGACGAGCGAGATCCAGGAGCGGATGAGCAGTTCCAGCCGGGCGGGCGGGTCCGTCACCCGCAGATGCGACAGGATCTGCTCATAGGCGACCTGCCGTACGGAGTCGATGAGCGCGTTCGTCGCCGAAGAACCGACCGCGGGCCCGCCGCGCATCAACGCCGAGAAACCCGGGCCGTGTTCGTCCACGAAGTCGAAGAACCGGCGCATCACGCGCAGCAGCCGGCCGCCCAGCGACCCCTCGTGCGGTTCCTCGAACCGGCTCGCCAGGTCCTGCGCCGCGCGCTTCAACGCGGCCTCGTACAGGCTGAGTTTGCCGGGGAAGTAGTGATAGACCAGCGGCCGCGAAATACCGGCCGCCGCTGCTATCTCGTCGATGGAGACCTCGTCGGGCGAGCGGCGGGCGAACAGCTCGAGGGCGACGCCGATCAACTGCTGACGCCGTTCCTCGACGCCCATTCTTCGACGGACCCCGGTAGTCATACGAACACCTTACCGATCGGATCCGGCCTGGAACGGGCCGGATCGACCAGCGGTGTTCACAGCTCTACCGGAGCCCGCTGACCGCCCGCCCGTCCTCCAGGGTCCCCTTCAGCTCGGCCTGGACCCCCTGCTTCGCCTTCGCGGCCAGCAGATGGCCGTCCGCCGTCGCCCGGACCCCGCCCGACGCGTTGATCGAGGACGTCCCTCGGCTCCCCGCCGCCAGCAGGTACCAGGTACCGGCCCCCGACTTCCACAGCACCCCGGCCAGCACCTGCGGATCCTTGGCCCCGCACGCCGGCACGTTCTCGGCCTTCGCCGCGACCGCCCCGTAGCTGCCGCCCGGCGTGTGGAACTGGGCCAGCACCCGCTCCCCGCCGCCCTGCCAGGTCTCGGCCCGGGTGCACACCCAGTCGGCCGTCCCGCTCGCGTCGGGCAGCGGCTGCGTCGCGTAGGCCCAGGCGTTCACACTGCGCACGCCCGCCGAGCGCATCGCGCCCAGCGAGCAGGCGTACGGCGCCCAGGCGCGCAGCGCGCCCACCCCGGACGCGTCCTTCACGGACCCGGGGCGGCCGGTGGTGAGACGGGCCGGGACCAGTTCGCCGAGGTCGGTCAGCAGCCGGGTGCCAGAGGCGTCCGTCAGCTGGAGCGCGTTCCAGGAGGTGCAGGGGCCGCTCTGCGCGGGGCCGGCCATCGGCGCGGTGGTGCCCTCGGTCAGCGCGAGGTCCGTGGCGGCGGAGCCCGGCTTCAGCAGGTCCCGGTCGGCGGCCTTGGTCACCCAAGGGGCCGTCAGATAGCGGACGTTGCCGTCGGCCCGGCCCAGGACGACCGCGTCGGCGTCCGCCCGGTCGGCCCCGTCGACCCGCGCGAAGTCGAGGGCGGCACCCTTGGTGCTGTCCCGCGGCTCGGCGTAGCGGACGATGCGCAGGCCGTCGTAGAGGATGACCACGCGCGCGTTGTCGACGGTCCCGGCGTACAGCAGCTGCGGCGGGCCGGAGGGGCCGCCCGAGGGGGTGCCGGGGGTCGCGGAGACCTGGACGGTCTCGCCGGGGCGGGCCCAGACGGCGAGGGCGCGGCGCAGGAGGGCCGAGTCGCCGGTGAGGTCGCCGCGCGCGGGCCACACGGAGAAGTCGGTGCGGGCGGAGGACTCCCACGCGGCGGCCGGGACCTTCAGCAGCAGGGCCGGGTCCAGGGCTGCCCGGGCGGAGGGGTTCTGCGCGTAGGAGGGCGCGGCCGCGCCGTCGGGGCCCCAGCCGTCGCCCGGCATGCCGAGCAGCGCCCCGCACACGGCGACGGCAGCCGCGGCGGCGAGAGCGGCCTTCATGTGCTGCCTGCGCCGCATCAGGTCGGTGGGCCGGGCCTGGAGCGAGCAGGGGTCGAACTCGGGGGAGTCGAGGAGGGCGTACTCGGCCTGCGCGGAGTCGGCCTCTTCGAGGGCCGCGTCCGCGTCCGCCACGCCGGCCGCCGTCAGCAGACCGCGTACGTCGCTGTCGGGGAGCTTCTCCAGGCCGCGCAGGACGTAGGCGGCACGGGCCGGGCCGGTCAGGGCCGACAGGCGCTGGTCCAGGGCCAGTTCGTCGGCGCCGCCGGAGCGCGGGAAGAGCCTCAGGCCCCACACCTGGGGGAGCAGCGGCGGGAGCTGGGAGCGCTTGGGCCATGCCTTGCGCCGGAGCGGCAGGCCCGCCTCCAGCGCCGTACGCACCACCTGGAGGCGGACGAAGGCGTAGCCGGGGTCGCCCTCACGGCCGTCCGACTGGGCCGGGATCACGGGCGTCGCCGTGCGGCCCCGGGGCAGGGCACGCTGGGTGAGGGCGTGCGCGGTCAGGACCCGCCGGTTGCGACCGAGGCCCGGCGGCAGCACCAGATAGGCGAGCCGGACCAGCCGGGGGTAGTGCTCGACGAGCGCGGCCTCGGCCTGTTCGACGTCGACGACGGGGTCGGAGGCGGAGCCGGAAGCGGGTGCGGGGCGCGGGGCGACATCCTGTGACTGCACGTTCAGCAGAACGAGCGAATCGTTGGTTGGTCACCGCCCCCGGGTGAATCAGTCCTCCGGGTCGACCAGCGCGCGGGCGTAGCGGGCCATCGAGCGCTGGTAGCGCGGCAGATGGGGGGCGAGGGCACCCAGGACCAGCGACAGCCCCTCGCGGTCCCGGCCGAGGCTGGACAGGCACAGCGCCAGGGTGGCCCGTACGGCATCGTCCAACTCGTCGGACGGGCCGTCCAGTTCGGGAGTGAGCAGCTTGACGCCCTCCTCCGCCTGTCCCGTGTTCCGGAGCGAACTGGACAGCTGGATCTTGGCGCGCCGCCCCTTGTAGCCGCTTTCCCGGCTGAGCCCCCTCGCGAGCGCCTCCCGGTACAGCGGGACCGCCTTGTCGGAGTGCCCCGTCGAGTCCCAGGCGGAGGCCTGCTCGAACAGACCGAGCGGACTGCCGTCCGGCAGCTCGGCCACGAGCGCGTCGATCACGGCCCGGAACTCGGCCGCCCGTTCCTCCGGATAGTCGTCCAAAGTCGCCCAGGCGGCGATCACGCGCTTTTCCCAGTCCTCGTTCACCGGCACACTTTCGCACAGTCGTACCCGTGGTGACACCAGGATTTGAGCGTCCCGCGCCTCGCAGCCGTATGGGAGGAGACGGACCCCCGCCGGGGCCCGTCCGAGGTGACCCGTGACCGGAGGAACAGATGAGGTTGACCCGACCGATGCTCGCGCTGACCGGCGCGGCCGCGGTGCTGGCGCTGGCGGGCTGCGGATCCGGCGGTGACGCGAAGGCCGCCGCGGTGCCCTCCGCGGCCACCGGCAGCCTGGAGCACCTGGCCGCCGAGGTGAAGTGCACGCCCAACATCCAGATCGACGCCGACGAGCTGCGCCAGGCCGTGTGCAAGAAGGCCAAGGACGCCGATGGCAAGTTCATTCTCGCCACCTTCGCCACCGACCGCGGCCAGCGCGAGTGGATCAACGGCGCCAAGGACTACGGCGGTCACTTCCTGGTCGGCCGCAAATGGGTCGCCGTCGGTGACACCACCAAGACGGTGACGGTGCTGCGCAAGACGCTCGGCGGGGACATCGAGGAGGGCACGGACCACTCGAAGATGGGCGCCACGCACTCGGCCCACTGAGGACGCGAACACGAGAAAGCCGGCGGTGAGAGATTCTCACCGCCGGCTTTCTCAGTGCGTCACTGGCACTTCTTGCCGGTGTTGATGCAGTTGACCATCTGGTTCATCGTGTTCGTGGAGAAGAAGTTGATGAAGTCGTTGTGGTCGGTGATCGGCTTGTGCAGGTTCTCCGGGAAGGTGTCCACCGCGTAGGGGTTGACCACCGTGCCGTTCTGCAGCTTCGGGGCCGGGACGTTGTAGACGAGCCGGACCTGGAGCTGCGGGATCGCCTTGAAGCCGTTGGCGCAGGAGCCGTCCGCCGCGGCGAAGGCCACGTGCGTGCGGTGGTTGGCGCTGTCGATGTTCTGACCGTCCCAGCAGCTCTGGAAGTTGGTCGTACGCACCACCTGGCTGCCCTGCGGGCAGATCGGGTACTGGGTCTCCAGCTGCACCTTGTTCTCGAAGCCGGTGCAGCTCCAGTTCACGTTGGCGTTGGCGTTGCCGTTGACGAAGGCCTTCGCGTCACCGGTGATGATGCGCAGGGCCGTCGGCATCGCGACGACGTTGCCCTTCTTGTTGCCGACGAACTTCAGCTGGGCCTGGGCGGGCTGAAGGATCTTGCCGACGTTGCCCTCCTTGCCACCACCGTCGTTGTTCTGGTCGAAGTCCTGCGTGCCGTCCTGCAGACGCAGCACCGGCCAGAAGTACGAGGACTTGTCGCCCTGGTTCTGGCAGCTGGTGCCGGCCCCGGCCAGTTCCTGGTCGCTCGCGAAGGCGTCGTTGTTCTGGTTGCCGACGTAGTCGTGCAGGTGGTGGGCGCCGTTGGCGACACCGGGGGCGACGATCACGTTGTCCGTGTTGTGGTTGTCGTTCCCGTTGGTGCCGCACTTCGTGGTGAAGGAGCCCTTGGAGCCCGAGTTGCCGTTGGCCGGGAGGCCGTTCTGGCCGACACCGAGCTGGGCGTTGCCCTGGACCTTGGTGATGTCCACGAAGTCGGCCGCCACCGGGCCGTTGCCGCCCTGACCGCCGTTGCCCTGCTGCTGGCCGCCGTTCTGCTGACCTCCCTGCTGCTGGCCACCATTCTGCTGCTGGCCGCCCTGCTGGCCGCCCTGCTGCTGACCGCCGTTCTGCTGCTGGCCGCCCTGCTGCTGGCCGCCGTTCTGCTGCTGGCCGCCGGTCTCGCCGGCGTTGGTCTGCGCGTTCTGCGTGGTGCAGGCGGCCAACTGGCTGAGCGACGTGTTGAACTGGCCACCGACCCGCTGGATGTCGAGGCGGATCCGGTCGATCGTGGCCGCCCGCTTCTCCTTCAGGGGGCCGACGATGGCGTTCTGGACGAAGCCCGAGTCACCCGCCTGAGCCTGTCGTGTCGAGGCGAGCCTGGCGTAGGCCTCGGTGATCTGCTTGTCCAGGTTGGCCAGCTCCGTGGCCACACCCTGACGCGCCGACTGAGGCACGTTCGTCAGCTTCTGACCGACATCGGGGCAGGAGATGGTCGCCACCTGCGCGGCGGCGGCCTTGGTCTGGTTCTGAGACCAGCCGTTGTTGTTGGACTCGTGCGCCGAGGCGTAGAAGTTCGCCCAGATCAGCCCGCCCCCACCGAGCGCTAGGGCCGCCGACGCGGCTATGGCCTTGTTGGCCATCGACGAGCGGCGTTTACGTGTATTGCGTCCCATGGAACTCCTCTGACTTCCTTTTCCGGGCCATCGAGGCGCCCGACAGGAGTGAAGCGGCTCCCTCCCTTACGGATGCCGTCCCAGGGGTGTTCAGCCGCCCCACAAACAAATCAGAGGTTTGCCGGGCACCGGGCCGACAACAGCCCGTTGAGCAGCAGGAGTTACAGAGAATGAGGAGTCGCTCACCGGTCCTGGTCGAGATACGCGAGCACCGCCAGAACGCGCCGATTGTCGTCGTCCGACACCTCAAGGCCCAGTTTGGTGAAGATGTTGGCGGTGTGCTTCGCGATCGCCCGTTCCGTGACGACGAGCTTGGCGGCGATCGCCGCGTTCGACCGCCCCTGCGCCATCAGCTCCAGCACCTCCCGCTCGCGGGGCGTGATCCGGGCGAGCGGCTGGTCGTCGGCCGCCCGCCGGGTCAGCAGCTGCTGGATCACCTGCGGGTCCATCGCCGTACCGCCCGCCGCGACCCGTCGTACGGCATCCACGAACTGCTCCGCGTCGAACACCCGGTCCTTGAGCAGATAGCCCACCCCGCCGGTGCCGTCGGCCAGCAACTCGCGCGCGTACAGCTGCTCCACGTGCTGCGACAGCACCAGCACCGGCAGCCCGGGTCTGTCCCGCCGGGCGTTCAGCGCGCACTGCAGCCCCTCGTCGGTGTGCGTCGGCGGCAGCCGTACGTCGACCACGGCGACGTCCGGTTCCAGTTCGGCCAGCGCGCGGGCCAGTTCGGGCCCGCTCTCGACGGCCGCGGCGATCTCGAAGTCGTGCGCCTGAAGGAGCCGCACGAGACCGTCGCGCAGCAGGAAGAGGTCTTCGGCCAGGACTACGCGCAAGGGATCTCCATGGTGACCATGGTGGGGCCGCCCGCGGGTGAGCCGACGGCCAGGACGCCGTCGAATGTACCCAGCCGCCGCTCGACTCCGGCCAGTCCCGAACCGGCCGTGATCAGCGCGCCGCCTCGGCCGTTGTCGGTGACGCTGATCCGCAGCATCCCCTCGGTCTGATGCAGGTCGATCCAGATCCGGTCGGCGCCGGAGTGCTTGACCGCGTTGGTGAGGACCTCGCTGACCGCGAAGTAGGCGGCCGACTCCACGGGCGCGTCCGGCCGGCCCTCGAGTTCCACGGTCACCTCGGTCGGGACCGGCAGCCGCAGCGCCAACGCCCGTACGGCGTCGCCCAGTCCGCGCTCGGCCAGCACCGGCGGATGGATGCCGCGCACCAGGTCGCGCAGCTCGGCGAGCGCGTCCACCGAGGACTGACGGGCCTGCGCGAGGAGCCGCTTCGCCTGCGCGGGGTCCTTGTCGAGGAGCATCTCGATGGTGCCGAGATCCATGCCCATGGCGACCAGACGGGCCTGCGCCCCGTCGTGCAGGTCCCGCTCGATGCGCCGCAGTTCGGCCGCGGAGGTGTCCACGGCGTCCCGCCGGGTCTCGGTGAGGACGCGGACGCGTTCGGCCAACTCGCCCTGACCGGCGCCCAGTACGGCGCGGGTGAGCCGGAAGTGGGCGGTCAGCAGCCGCGGTGCGAGCGGGACGAGGCCCAGCAGGGCGGTGCCGAGGACGCCGGCGAGGAGCGCTGAGGTCTGGTCGGTGACATGCACGAAGCCGTACCAGTAGCCGCCGCCCAGCTCGGTGAGCGGACGCCACAGACCGGCCGCGACCGCGAGTCCCTCCAGCGGGTAGAGGACGAACACTGCCGGCAGCAGCGCCGTCACGAACCCCGCCGTCATGTCCACCTGCAACCACCGCAGGTCCCGCCAGGTCGCCGGGTCGAGCAGCATCGCGTAGGTGCGGGCCCAGGCGTTGGCGTTCTCCGGTATCGGCCGGTACGCCGACGGGATCCGCACCCCGCACCACTCGGCCGCGAGCACCCGACGCCAGTCGGCGAAGGCACGCACGCCCGTCAGCACCCAGGGTGTCGTGAAGACCCCGATCCCGACCGGGACGAGGGCGATGGACACCAGGCTGAGCGTGAACCCGAGCAGCGCCCCCGGCAGCGTCACCAGCGCCAGTGCGAGCCCCCGCACGCCCGCGAGCCCGATGCCCCGCGCCCTCGTACCCCAGCTGCCGTTCCGCGTCTCGATGGTCATACGGTCAGTCTCGTCGAGAGGGCGACGCGGGTCACTGGGCCTGACCGCCGGGTCGGGGGGTGGTGCCAGGTACACCCTCCGCCGCGCTCACACAGTGAATCGCGCCACAGCATCACCCGGTAACACGGGGTTCACATACGAGCAATGACCGGGAAATCGCCTGTTGACAGGCTCGCGGGCATCAAAGAGGCGGCGTTTCAGTGCCGCAGCGCCGCAGCACCCGCAGTGCGTAGACACATCCCCGAAGGAAGTGGCCCGTGACCTTCAAGGCTGAGTACATCTGGATCGACGGCACCCAGCCGACGGCGAAGCTCCGTTCCAAGACGAAGATCCTGGCGGACGACGCCAAGGGCGCCGAGCTCGGGATCTGGGGCTTCGACGGGTCCTCCACGAACCAGGCCGAGGGGCACTCCTCGGACCGTGTCCTCAAGCCGGTCTTCTCCTGCCCGGACCCGATCCGCGGCGGCGACGACATCCTCGTCCTGTGCGAGGTCCTCAACATCGACATGACGCCGCACGAGTCCAACACGCGTGCCGCGCTCACCGAGGTCGCCGAGAAGTTCGCGTCGCAGGAGCCGATCTTCGGCATCGAGCAGGAGTACACGTTCTTCAAGGACGGCTACCCGCTCGGCTTCCCCAAGGGCGGCTTCCCGGCCCCCCAGGGCGGCTACTACTGCGGTGTCGGCGCCGACGAGATCTTCGGCCGTGACATCGTCGAGGCCCACCTGGAGAACTGCCTCAAGGCCGGTCTCGCGATCTCCGGCATCAACGCCGAGGTCATGCCCGGCCAGTGGGAGTTCCAGGTCGGCCCGGTCTCCCCGCTGGAGGTCTCCGACCACCTGTGGGTGGCCCGCTGGCTGCTCTACCGCACCGCCGAGGACTTCGGCGTCGCCGCGACCCTCGACCCCAAGCCGGTCAAGGGCGACTGGAACGGCGCCGGTGCGCACACCAACTTCTCCACCAAGGCGATGCGCGAGACCTACGAGGCGATCATCACCGCCGCCGAGTCGCTCGGTGAGGGCTCCAAGCCCCTCGACCACGTCAAGAACTACGGCGCCGGCATCGACGACCGCCTGACGGGTCTGCACGAGACCGCCCCGTGGAACGAGTACTCCTACGGTGTCTCCAACCGTGGCGCCTCGGTGCGTATCCCGTGGCAGGTCGAGAAGGACGGCAAGGGCTACATCGAGGACCGTCGCCCGAACGCCAACGTCGACCCGTACCTGGTGACGCGGCTGATCGTCGACACGTGCTGCTCCGCGCTGGAGAAGGCCGGCCAGGTCTGATCCCCGCCTTCAGCCTCCGAGGGGCGCCCACCGGCCACGGTGGGCGCCCCTCGGCGTGTTGCCGGTGGGGCGGGCACCCAGGGAAGTGTCCGAGCAGTGAGAGAAGGCTCCTGTCGCGGGCCCGTGTCTGCTTCAATGGGCTCATGGCCAGCTTCCAGAAGTGCAGCGCGACGGGTCGCCATGACCTCGAGCCCTTCTGGCCTTCCCGTCAGCACCACGACTTCGACCGGGTGTGTTGCCGCGCGACGAACGCGCAGGCCCTCTAAAGCCGTATACCCCGGCCTTCGGCCAGCGCGCAGACGTACGTCCCCCGACGACCTTCTCGCGCGAAAGAGCTGACCTCATGGCGACCACTCGTTCTCTCTCCACCGCCCCCCTCACCACCCCGTCCGAGAACGGCGCACGGCACCGACTCCGAGCCGTCCGCCCCGACGAGGTTCCCGAAGCGCCGGAGTTCCTTCCCCCGGGCGCCACCTGGCTGCCCGCTCCCCAGCACACCCTGCCCATCCTGCCGGGCCAGCCCCCGATGATCGGCTACCTGGTGCTCGTCCCGGCCGACCAGCACCAGCCCTTCCGTCCGGAACCGACGGTCACGGACGCGGACGCCGGCGCCCCCCTCGTACGGATCGACACCGTGCAGCGCACCGCCGAGGTGAACGGCAAACAACTCGACCTCACCTACCTGGAGTTCGAGCTCCTCGCCCACCTCGTCCAGAACCCCCACCGGGTGCACACCCGCGACCAGTTGGTCACCACGGTCTGGGGCTACGGCCACGTGGGCGACGGCCGTACCGTCGACGTCCACATCGCCCGGCTGCGCCGCAAGCTGGGCGCGGAATTCCGGGGCGCGATCCAGACCGTGCGCCGGGTCGGCTACAAGTACACCCCGCCGACCGGCGGCTGACCGTCTGCCCAGGGCAGATCCGGGTTCCCTCGCGGCGCTCCGGCGGGCACAGTCACCGGCATGAGACTTCTTCTGCTGGGTGGTACGGAGTTCGTCGGCCGGGCCGTCGCCGAGGCGGCCCTGGAACGCGGCTGGGACGTGACCGTCTTCCACCGGGGACGGCACGCGCCCGTGGCCGGGGTGCGGTCGCTGCACGGCGACCGCACCGCGCCCGGCGGTCTCACGGCCCTGGCCGAAGGGGGCCCCTGGGACCTGGTCGTCGACACCTGGTCGGCGGCGCCCCGCGCGGTCCGGGACGCGGCGCGGCTGCTGCGGGGCCGCGCCGGCCGGTATGCGTACGTGTCGAGTCGCTCGGTGTACGCCTGGCCGCAGCCGGCCGGATACACCGAGGACGCGCCCGTGGTCGAGGGCGCCGCGGCCGACGCGGAGCAGACCGACTACGCCCGGGACAAACGGGGCGGTGAACTGGCCGCCGTCGACGCGTTCGGCATGGACCGCTCCCTGCTCGTACGGGCCGGGCTGATCCTCGGCCCGTACGAGAACATCGGCCGGCTCCCGTGGTGGCTGGGCCGAGTCGCCCGCGGCGGGCCGGTCCTCGCACCGGGGCCACGGGACCTTCCTCTCCAGTACGTCGACGTCCGCGACCTGGCGCAGTGGACGCTGGGCGCCGCCGAGGCGGAGCTGAACGGCCCGTACAACCTGGTCAGCCCGCGCGGCCACACCACCATGGCCGAACTCCTCGACGCCTGCGTGGCCGTGACCGGCTCGAACGCGGAGCTGCGCTGGACCGATCCGGACACCGTCCTCGCCGCGGGCATCGCCCCGTGGACCGGCCTCCCGGTGTGGGTACCGCCGGGCTCCGACCTCCACGACACCCTCCATCGCGGGGACACTTCGCGGGCCGCCGAGGCGGGCCTGCGCTGCCGTCCGGTCACCGAGACGGTGAACGACACCTGGCACTGGCTGCGGGAGATCGGCGGGGTGGCGCCGCAGCGCCCGGACCGGCCGGTACTGGGTATCGACGAGGAGACGGAGGCCAAGGCACTCGCGGCCGGCGAACGCGACTGAGTGCAGCGGTCGGTCGGCGCGAGGTCAGGCCTCCTCGGCCGCCGCGTCCCGCACCCCCGCCAAGAACCCCCGGATCGCCGAACGTTCCCCCTCGTCGTACCCCTGGAGCAGCTCCACCGCCCGCCCGATCAGCGGTCCGAAGAAGGCCTGCCCCAGCTCCACCGCGCGTTCGTCCACCTCGACGACCACCTTGCGCCGGTCCTCCCGCCCCCGTACCCGCCGCACATGACCGGCCCGCTCCAGCCGGTCGAGCAGCGAGGTCGTCCCCGCCGAGTTGAGCCCGAGCTCCGCGCCGAGCCGCCCCGCCGCCATCTCCTCGCCCGCGCGGGAGGCGTCCATCAGGGCGATCAGGGCGCGGACGTCCGTTGGATGCATGGCGTTGCGCTGGGCGAACCGGGCACTGTGCAGGCCGAGTTCGACGGTCACCGCGCGCAGGAGATGAACGATCTCCATCTCCGGTCCCGGGGACGGCATACGCACCCTCCAGTATTATCTCGCTCATCGAGTATCTTGCTGAGCGAGATAATACGGGAGGGATCGATGGGCAGGTACGACGGCGACGCGTTCCAGGCCGCCTATGACAAGGTGCTGGACAAGTGGCCCGCCGACCGGGAGGCGCTACGGGTGCCCACCCCGTTCGGCACCACCCACGTCAACGCGTGCGGCCCGGCCGACGCACCTCCGCTCGTCCTGCTGCCGGGCGGCGGGGGAGCGACCTCCACGTCCTGGTACGCCCAGGCCGCCCACCTCGCCCGCACCCGCCGGGTCCTCGCCGTCGACCTGATCGGAGCCCCGGGCCGCAGCGAACCGGCCGCCGACCGTCACCCCCGTACGGTCGCCGACCTGGCCGCCTGGCTGGACGCCCTCCTCGACGGACTCGGCATCACGGAGGCCGACTTCGGCGGACACTCGTACGGCGCCTGGATCGCCCTGCACTACGCCGTGCACGCCCCCCACCGGATGCGCCGCCTGTTCCTCCTGGACCCGACCCAGTGCTTCGCCGGGTTCAAGGCGGCGTATCTGCTGCACGCCCTGCCGATGCTGCTGCGCCCCACGCCGGCCCGGGTCCGCGCCTTCCTGGACTGGGAGACCGGGGGAGCGGCCACCCTGGACCCCGACTGGCTCCGCCTCCAGGAGGCCGCCGCGGGATTCCCCACCGTCAGACCGGTCACCGGCCCCCGCCCCGCCCCGGACGCACTGCGCGACCTGAACACGCCGGTCCTGCTGCTCGTGGCCGCGAACGGCAGGGCCCTCCCCCACTCTCGGCTTCGCTCGAGCGGGGGGACCCCCATCCCCTACGCGGTGACGGCCCAGGCCGGCGAACTGCTGCAGCGGGCGGAGGTCGACGTCGTCCCCGGCGTCTCCCACCACGCGCTGCCGCAGTCCGCACCTCCCGAACTGGCCCGCCGCCTCAGTGAGTTCCTACGTGAACGTCCCGAATGACCTCACCCCACCTTCTCGATCAGAGCCCGGCGGATGAGGAACTTGCCCGGCTCCCGCACCTGTTCGAAGGCCGCGTTGTTGAGCAGGGCACAGCTTCCGGAGACCGAAGTGACCTCCACCGTCGTGGACTTGTTGTTGTCCAGGTTGGTGACCTTCAGCTTCGTGCCGGCCGGGAACTGGTTGCTGGACGCGGCGGGCGCACCGGCCTCACCCGAGAGCGTGACGGTCGAGCCGTTGCACACCTGCTGCCCGGAGGCGGTGTTCCCCGCGGGGGGAGCCTGAGAAGCGGGCGCGGGCGCGGACGCGGCCTGTGAGGGCTGCCCCGCGGCGGCCTGGGAGCCCTGAGCCGACTCCCCGACCGCACAACCGGACGCTTCCTGCTGCACCTTGATCTGCGCGATCACCGCTTCCCGGTTGGCGATCCGGGCCGCCGACTGGGCGTCGGGAGCGGAGCGTTGCCCCTCGATGAACCGCTGGTTGTTGCCGAGCGCGGTGGCGAGCCCCTGGCAGACCGTGGATTCCGCCGCCGTCTGCGGACTCTGCGCGGCGTTCGAGGTGCTGGCCATCACAAAGGCCCCACCACCCGCCACCGCCGCCGCGCTCACCAGCAGCGCGACCTTCTTCTTCGTACCGAGTGTTCTCCTGCGCGACATCCGCGCCTCCTGAGAGCTAGGGGAGCGTACGCCGCTATGTACGAGATACCGAACGAGGTTACTCAGTGGTTACAGGAGTCATCAGGCGTAACCTGCGTCACACTCCGCTATTTCCTGGCCAGGGCGTCCCGTACGGCGTCCTCGGTGCGCCCGACCACCGCGGAGCCGTCGTCCGCCGTGATGATGGGCCGTTGGATCAGCTTCGGGTGTCCGGCGAGCGCGGCGATCCAGCGGTCGCGCGAACTGTCGTCCCGGGCCCACTCCTTGAGGCCGAGTTCCTTGGCGGCGGCCTCCTGGGTGCGGGTGATGTCCCACGGTTCGAGCCCGAGCCGGTCGAGCACCTCGCGGATCTCGTCCTCGCTCGGGACGTCCTCCAGATAGCGGCGGACGGTGTACTCGGCGCCCTCCGCGTCGAGCAGGCTGATCGCGCTGCGGCACTTCGAACAGGCCGGATTGATCCAGATCTCCATGGTGTCCACGGTACGCGAAAACCCGTCTTCCACCTGCGTCACAGCACCCCCGAAAGCCCTTGTGGCCAGGGGCTTTTGTCAGTGGCGGACGGTAGAATAAAACCAGTGTTCGAGGGCGTCGCCGGGTTCCCCGGTGGCCGCCCTTACCGCGACAGGAGGATGCCTGTGCCCGCTGCCGCACTGAAGCAGAAGCCGTTCCCGACCCAGTCCACCGCGAAGCACCCCGTGCTGCTCGAACTGCCGTACACCCCCGTGGAGAAGCGCCCGTTGCCGCCGGGCCGTCCCCGCGAGTGGTATGTCACCCACAACCGCCGCCTGAAGGCGATGCGGCTCGCGATCGCCCTGCTCGACTCCGGCGTCTATGTGCCGAACCAGGCCCGCAACGAGACGATCCGGGACACGGCGGAGATGATCGGCGTCCACCCACCGTCGGACACGACGTGCCACATGGTGCGGGCGCTGATGCGCTACTCACGGTAGCCGTGACGCCGGGCGCCCTCCTGCTCTCCTGGGCGCCCGGCGTTCCCGTCAGCCGGCGGCCCCGGCCAACTCCTTCTCCAACGGCACCCGGAACCGTGGTGTCACACGCGTCGCCCCCACCCACCCCCGCAGTCGCTCCGCCTCCACCGCGATGGCCGCCTCGGCCTCGCTCCCCGCGCCCTCCGTGTCCAGCAACCGCCAGACGATCTCCCCGTCGGGCCGCTGTCCCCAACCCCCCACCACCCGCCCGTTCCACCACACCGTCGGTCCCACGTTGCCGCTGCGGTCGAACAGGGCGGGCCGCAGCGCCGGCGCCAGGTACCAGTCCCGCTGCTGCCAGCCCATCGCCGTCGGATCGAGGCCGGGCAGCAACGCCGCCCAGGGCTCCACGGGTCCCTCGACCGGGCCGGCGTCGCCGTCGACGACGTACGCCGGGCCCTCGTCGACGGACACCCGGACCGCGCGGATCGCCGTGAGCGCGCGGCGGACGTCGGTCACCTTCCAGCCCGTCCACCACTTCAGGTCGGCCTCGGTGGCGGGGCCGCACACGGTGAGCCAGCGCCGTAGCAACGCGGCCTGGGCCTCGGCCACGTCGAGTTCGGGATGCGGGGGTGCCACCGCCCAGCGGAACTGCGTGGAGATCCAGGAGCCGAGCGGCCGGCCGCGGACCACCTTGCCCTCCACGCCGAGCACCTTCAGCAGGCGGCTCGAGACGGAGTGGACGCCCTCGTAGCTCTTCCCGGCCGCGTACACGAACTGCTCCCGCAGCCGCGGCTCGTCCTCGGTGAGCTCCGCCGCCGTCGCCTGGCCGCGCCGGGCGAGCGCGGCCAGCGCCGCCTCCTCGACCTCCTTCAGCCAGGTCGCGTCCGGAGCACCGGCCTTCGCCATGTCCTTGAGGAGCTTGGCCCGTTCCCGCGCGGCGACCGTGAGGCCGGTCGAGGCGTGCACGACCGCGGTGAGCTCGGTCGGGAACGCGAACACGGTGTGCCGCATCCCGTGCATCCGCACCAACGACCGGTCCTCGTACAACGCCCGCTCGGTCTCGGCGACGGTCCCCGAGGGATCCACGAGCCGCGCGCCGACCGCCAGATACACGGTCGCGGGGTCGGACCCGTGCAACGCGACCAGAGCCTCCGCCACCTCCTCGGGACTCCCCACCCGAGCCGCCCCGGCAAGCTGCTGCCGCAACGCCAGCCGAACCCGCCGCTCGCCCACCCCGATGTACCGCACTCCATCATCCAAGCCCATACGGCCCATCCTGACCCAGGGCACTGACAACGCGCCCCAAAGGGGCGCGGGGAACTGCGCGACCAGCCACAATGGCGCGGCAGACACACGACGACACACCGCACCCCCGATGCATACGTCACCCGATCGCCGTACCCCGCATGCGCACCCTCCCCCTCCGGCCCTTCACTGCGATGAGGAGGTGAAGGCACGGCGACCAGGAGGCGAGCGTGACCCAGAGACAGGGCACATGAACACCCCCGCCACCCGCGCGGAGCGCGGCCGCACCGCCCGCAAACGCGTCCCCCGTTCCGCCCACGCCCTCTGGATACCGTCCGTGGACCGCCCCGACCCCGTCGCCGTACTGGAACGGCAGGGCCGCGACCGGCTCCCGGAGCTGCTGCCGATCCGCTATGGCAGGATGTCGGCCTCCCCCTTCGCGTTCCTGCGCGGTGCGGCCGCCGTGATGGCCGCCGATCTCGCCGCCCAGCCCCACACCGGCCTCACCGTGCAGCTCTGTGGCGACGCCCACCTGCTCAACTTCGGTCTGTACGCCTCCCCGGAACGCTCCCTGCTCTTCGACATCAACGACTTCGACGAGACCTTCCCCGGCCCCTTCGAGTGGGACGTCAAACGGCTCGCCGCGAGCGTCGCCATGGCCGGCCGCGAGAACGGGCACGGCGAGGCCAAGGCCCACCGGGCGGCGGGGGAGGCCGTCACCGCGTACCGCACGGGCATGCGCCGGCTGGCCCGCATGGGCGAGCTGGAGGTCTGGTACGCGAGCGCCGACGCCGACAGCCTGCTGCCCCTCGTGCGTTCCGCCCGTCACCGCCGACACGGGCAGTCCAGCCTCACCCGGGCCCGCCGCCGTACCAGCATCCAGGCCCTCGGCAAGCTCACGGAGGTCGTCGACGGCCGCCGCCGCATCGTCCACGACCCGCCGCTCCTCGAACCGGCCGGCGCGTCCGACATGGCCAGCCTGCGCAAGATCTTCAGCGACTACCGCTCCACGCTCTCCGAGGAACGCCGACTGCTCCTGGACCGCTACCGCTTCGTCGACGCGGCCCGCAAGGTCGTCGGCGTCGGGAGCGTCGGCATGCGCTGCTTCATCGTGCTGCTGGAGGGGCGGGACGTCGACGACCCGCTGTTCCTGCAGCTCAAGGAGGCGCGGGAATCCGTACTGGAGGAACATCTGCCGCATGGCCCGTACGTCCATCCCGGCCGCCGTGTGGTCGTGGGCCAGCGTCTGCTGCAGGCGGCGGGCGACATCTTCCTGGGCTGGATGAGCGGACCGCAGGGGCGCGCCTTCTACTGGCGCCGACTGCGTGACATGAAGGGCTCCGCGGACGTCGCCGGCATGCCCCCGGCCGACCTCAGGGCCTACGCCCGTCTGTGCGGCGCCACCCTGGCCCGCGCCCACGCCCGCTCCGGCGACCGCATCGCCATCGCCGCGTATCTGGGCACCGCCGACACCTTCGACCAGTCGGTCGCCGACTTCGCGCTGACCTACGCCGCACAGACCACGACCGACCACGCGACGCTGTCCGCCGCCATCGCGGCAGGTGTCGTCACGGCGGCCCCGGGCGAGTGACCCTCGCCCGCCCGCTCACCCGTACAGCTCCACCACCCCCCGCACATACGCCTCCAGCCGCCCGCCCAGCACCTGGGGTGTCAGTTCGGTCCGCCCGAGTTCGCGCCACGGTCCGGCGAGCTTCGCCGCGTCGGGGCAGTAGGCGAGGGCGTCGAGGAGCCGCCAGTACAAGTGGTCGGGTCCGTCAGCGAGTCGGTGTCCGCCGTGTGCCTCGTACCGCTGCCGGAAGGCGAGGCCGTGTTCCGGGCCGTGGAGCAGGGCGAGGGCCGTCGAACAGTGGGCGACGTCCAGGTCGGCGGGTCCCCAGGAGGTCTCCACCCAGTCGACCACCCCGCTGATCCGCAGGTCGGCGCCCGCCCCGGTGAACAGCACGTTGCCGGGGTGGAAGTCCCGGTGCAGGAAGCATCCTTCGTACGGCGGCGGGTCCTGGCGGATCACGTCCACGGCCCGTTCCCACAGCGGGCCCCGCACCCCCTGTACCTTCTCCGGCCGGGTCCACGCCTGGTAGGTGCGCGGCCGCTCCTCGGGAACGACCCGGTGGATCCGTACGAGTTGGGCCGCCAGCAGGTCCAGCCGCCGTTCGAGATCCTCTTCGTCGACGCGCACCCGCCCCGGCAGCCGGGACATCAACAGCGAGGGATGGTCGCAGTGTTCGGCCGTCGCGTCGACCGCGACGGGCTCGGGGGCCCGAACACCGTCGGCGTCGGCGAGCAGCGCCAGGACCGAGGCCTCGCGGCTCAGCAGACCGGGGGCGTGGTGCCGGAAGAACGGCTTCACGAACGACCGCAGGACCAGCTCTGTGTCGTCGTCGAGGGTGAGCCGCCGCATCTGGGAGCTCCAACCTCCCGACAGAAAGCCCGAGTCGACGACCGAACGGCCCTCGGGGAGCTGCTTGGCCACCCAGCCCCGTGTCGCCGTCCAGCCCCGGTCCCCGAGCCCGGTCAGCAGCGCGGCCACCAACTCCCGCCGGTCGTCCGTGTGATCGCGCAGCCACCGGCCCAACTGGTGATCGGCCTCCGGCAGTTCGAGGCGCGTGAACTGGGCCCGGAAGGCCAGTGCCTCCTGCACGGCCTCGGTCACCTCCGGCGGGATCACCGCGTCCGTGCCCGGCACGGCGAGCACCGCCCGCCCCTCGTACGCCCGCAACGCCTCCAGCGCCGGAGACGGCCGCCAGCTGTCCGGCCGCCGGATGGTCTCGCTGAACCTCCCGTCACCGTGCCCGAACGGCACGTCCCAGGCCTCGGCCGCGTACACGGCGGGCGCGCACAGCCCCAGCGCCGCCACCCGCTCGCCGTAGTGGCGGGTCAGGTCCGCCACCGTCTGACCGCTCATGCTGAACCCGACCAGAACCAGCGGCCCGTCCGCCGGGGCGTGCGCGTCGATCACGGCGACCGCCTGCTCGAACCGGCGGCGCAGACTCAACTCGCCGAGTTCACCCGAGCTTTCGCCGTGCCCCGAGAAGTCGAAGGCGAGCGCGCGGCAGCCGTGCGCCACGAACTCGTCGAGCAGCGGCAGGAGTCGCTCCTTGCTGCCGCGGCCGGCCCCGTGCAGCAGTACGGCGGTGACAGCGGTGGGGCCACTGTCAACGCTGCCGCCGTGGACGCCGCACAGGCGCTCACCGGCGTGTTCCTGGGTGAAGGACTCGGGCATGCCGTCAACTCCGGAGTGCGGGGAAAGAGCTTCGCGCAGGGCAGGCATCACCCCGCCCCTGCGGGGCTACTCTTCTACACCACACCCACGCACACGGAGGCCCGTCATGGGCACCATGGTCATTTCCGGGACCGTCGTCCTGGTCATCCTGGGCTTCGGGAACCACACCTGGTGGCTCGTCGCCGTCGCCCTGCTCTTTGTGTACATGCAGTACGGCCGGGGCGGTACCTCGGCGTCCTCGCCGGGCGGCCCGTCCGGCGGCGCTTCGGGGGGCACGCCCGGCAACTACCGGGCGTACCGCGACCGCCGTGACAAGCAGGCCAGGTGGGACCGCCGTTACCGCCGCGAGCGCCCCCTGGAGTCCCGTCGGCAGTCGCGCGAGAGAAAGGGCTAGGGCCTCAGAATCCGGGGGCGCCCCACAGGGGGAACCAGCGGTTCAGGTCCGGCTCGATCCGCAGATCGTTCGTGAGCGCGGCCTTCACCCGCAGCTCCAGCGGGTTGTCGCGCCGCTGTCCCTCGCCGGAGAGCGGCGCGAAGGGGTAGAAGCTGCCGCGCTTGTAGAGGTACACCAGCGCGAGGGAGCGGCCCTCGCTGTCCTGGAACCCGGCGAGCGAGCACAGTAGTTGCGGCCCGAAGCCGTTGACCTCCATCGAACTGTTCACCGCGTGCAGGTCGTTGACCAGCTGCGGCAGCTGGTCCGGGGTGCGCGCGGAGACCAGCCAGGAGTATCCGAAGTCGTCCCGCCGCAGTTCCACCGGGGGACCGTCCCGGTCGGCGTCCGCGTCCAGCAGGGCCTGGACCTCCCGGTGCGTCTGCTCGAAGGCGGCCCCCTCGACCGTGGCGAAGCACACCGCCCCGCGTCCGGTCGGCGTGAAGGAGGCGGCCGCCTCCAACGTGACGGCCGCCGACGGCAGCGCGAAGAGCTGGTCGAGATCGGGTGCGACGGGCTTCGTGCGCCCGAGCAGGATGTCCAGCAGCCCCATCCTCAGCCCGCCTCACCTTTCCCGGGCGTCGCCGCCTCACCCAACTCCGCCGAGATCCGGCCCAGTTGCTCCAGCCGCTGTTCCAGGGACGGGTGGGTCGAGAAGATCCGCTCGATACCGGGCTCCTTGCCGGTGGCGGGAGTGAAGTAGAAGGCGTTGAAGGCCTGCGCGGTGCGCAGGTCCTTGGTGGGGATGCGGGCGAGCTCGCCGGAGACCTTGGTGAGCGCGGAGGCGAGTGCCGAGGGCCGGCCGGTGAGGTGGGCCGCGGCCCGGTCCGCCGCCAGCTCCCGGTACCGCGACAGCGCCCTGATCAGCAGGAAGCTGAGCGCGTACACGGCCGCCGAGACACCCATCACGGCGGCGAAGATCACGGCGGTGTTCTGGTCCTTCCGCCCGCCGAACAGCTGGCTGTAGAAGGCGAACCGCACGATCAGCCCGGCGATCACGCCCAGGAACGAGGCGATGGTGATCACGGCGACGTCCTTGTGCGCCACGTGCGACAGCTCGTGCGCGAGCACGCCCTCCAGCTCGGCGGGATCCAGCCGTCGCAGCAACCCCGTGGTCACACACACCACGGCGTTGTCCGGGTTCCGTCCGGTGGCGAACGCGTTGGGCATGTCCATCGTGGACACCGCGATCACGGGCTTGGGCATGTCCGCGATGGCACACAGCCGGTCGACCACCGCATGCAGCTCGGGATACTCCTCCCGTCCCACGACCTTCCCGCGCATCGCGAACATCGCGATCCTGTCGGAGAACCAGAACTGCGCCACGAACATCACGGCGATCAGGGCCACGACCAGCAGCCAGGACTTCAGCAACACGATCAACGCGGCGAAGAAGGCCACGTACAGCAGTCCGAGCAGGAACATGGTGACCGTCATCCGCACGGTCAGCCGCCGGTCGCTCCGGAAACGACTCCGCATCTGCACCACCCCGCAGTCAGGCACTCGTCCCACCGTCCAGTGTGCACCTGGCCCTGCCCATGAAGAGGTCGCGATCAGCCCTGGGGCCGGCAAAGGCTCAGGCCTTGAGACCGGCCTCCCACTTGAGCCTGTGCAACGTGGACGCGTTGAACAGACCTGCCCGTTCCAGCAGCTCACCCACCTCCGCCGACCCGTGCGGCACCTCCGCCGTCGGATGCCAGCGCAGCACGGACTGCCGGGCCCAGTCCCGCAGCTTGTCGTCCGGATCGTCGACCAGTGCGACGGCGGCCCGCAGCCGTACGAGCCCGCCGTACGCGTTGAGCAGCCGGAACGCGGAGACCCGCGTCTCCCGGGCCCGCTCCGCCGCCAGCCGCTCCAGCAGCCACCCGTCGTCCAGCATCCGCGCGGACGGCATCAGAGCCAGGGTCGCCTCCCGCACCACACCGGGCGCGGGATCGTCGAGCAGCGCCCGCAGCCGCCGTACGTCCAGCACGTCCAGCGCCCGCAACCCGCCCACGGCGCGCGCCCTGACCACCGGATCCGGATACGAGGTCAACGCCCACAGCACCTCGGCGTCACGCCGGTCCCCGCACTCCGCGAGCCCGCTCACCACGCCCGCCGACAGCGCGGCATCACCGGCCTCGGCACACCGCCGCCGGTACCACTCCACCGGATCACCCCCGGACTGCCGTACGACATACCGCGCACAGGCCCGCACCACCGCTGCCCGGTCGCCGAGAAACCCGACGGCCCGCTCCCCGAGCCCGGCCCGCCGCAACGCGGTCACCCCGGCCGACCGCGCCCGCGGATTGCGGGCGGCGAGCAGCGGTTCGAGTACGTCGTCGTCCGCGTCGCCCTCCGCCACGGCGGCCAGGGCGGCCTCCGCGCAGAGGCCCTGGACGACGGTGTCCTCGTCCCGGGCGGCGCTACGGGCCAGGTCGGCGGGGGAGAGGATGCCCTCCTCGACGGCGAGCCGGTGGGTGAAGCGGCACACGGTGCGGTCGGCATGGGTGAGGAGCGGAAGCAACGCCTCGCGGTCCGCCGAGCGCAGCACCTTGTCGATCAGGCCGACGGCGAAGTCACCCCGGTACCGGACGCCGATCCGCAGGGCGAGCGGGGCCAGCGCGGTCGCGGTCTCCACGGTGACCGCCTCGGCCCACCGCGTCCGGGCCCGGTCCCGCACCGGTTCGGCCCAGTCCGCGCACCGGATCACGACCAACGGCAACAGCTCCGGCCGCCCCGCGACCTCTCCCAGCGCCCACTCGCGGACCCTCCCGTCCCGGTGGCACAGGGCGAGCGCGAGCTGCGCGTCGGTCGGCGTCCGCCCCTGTTCGGTCCGCTGCCGGGCCGGCAGCCAGGTGCCGTCGGCCGAGGACCGGGCACTGTGCCGCACCGCTTCGTCCAGCGCGACCCAGACAGCCGGGTCGGCCACGTCGAACATGGCCTGCCGCAGTACGGCCCCCTTCGCGAGGCGTACCGCCGCCTGCGCCCCGTTCCAGATACTGCTGCGCACGTGCGCCCCTTACCCGCTCAGCGCGCTAGAACGGACGGAAGTCCGCATACCCCAGCACCAGGATGATCACTGCCACGGTCCCGAGGACGATGGCCGTCGACCTCCAGGACGAGCGGCTCGGTGCCCTCGGTTCCGGGTCGGCACGGAACGGCTGGGGCTTCGGCGGGTTCTCCTTCCAGCGGGCGGCGAGCATCCGGGCCCGGGCAGAGGGCTCCTTGAGCTCGGCCCCGTCGGCCCACTTGATGTCGAACTCCCGCTCGCCGTTCTCGTCCTGCGCGGACATCCCCGTATCCCCCGTCGTCTCCTGTCGAACAGCTGTGCAGCAAACGATACGACGGCGCCCCCGTCCCGGGAAACGGGAACGGGGGCGCCGTAAAGCCGCCGTAGGACTGGCCTACGCGTCGATCACACGTCGAAGTACAGCTCGAACTCGTGCGGGTGCGGGCGCAGCTGGAGCGGGGCGATCTCGTTCGTCCGCTTGAAGTCGATCCACGTCTCGATCAGGTCCGGCGTGAAGACGTCGCCCTGGAGGAGGAACTCGTGGTCGGCCTCGAGGCGGTCGAGGACGGCCGGGAGGGAGGTCGGGACCTGGGCGACGCCCGCGTGCTCCTCGGGAGCCAGCTCGTACAGGTCCTTGTCGATCGGCTCGGCCGGCTCGATCTTGTTCTTGATGCCGTCGAGGCCCGCGAGCAGCAGCGCCGAGAAGGCCAGGTACGGGTTGCCGGAGGAGTCGGGCGCACGGAACTCGACGCGCTTGGCCTTCGGGTTGGAGCCCGTGATCGGGATACGCATGGCCGCGGAGCGGTTGCGCTGCGAGTACACCAGGTTGATCGGCGCCTCGAAGCCCGGGACCAGGCGGTGGTAGGAGTTCACCGTCGGGTTGGTGAAGGCCAGCAGCGACGGGGCGTGCTTGAGGATGCCGCCGATGTAGTAGCGGGCGGTGTCCGACAGGCCCGCGTAACCGGCCTCGTCGTAGAAGAGCGGCTGGCCGCCGGTCCACAACGACGAGTGGATGTGCATGCCCGAGCCGTTGTCACCGAAGATCGGCTTCGGCATGAAGGTCGCGGTCTTGCCGTTGCGCCAGGCGACGTTCTTCACGATGTACTTGAAGAGCTGCAGGTCGTCGGCCGCGGCGAGCAGCGTGTTGAACTTGTAGTTGATCTCGGCCTGGCCGGCGGTGCCCACCTCGTGGTGCTGGCGCTCGACCTGGAGGCCGGACTTGGCCAGTTCCAGGGAGATCTCGGCACGCAGGTCGGCGAAGTGGTCGACCGGCGGGGTCGGGAAGTAGCCGCCCTTGTAGCGGACCTTGTAGCCGCGGTTGTTCTCCACCGCACCGGTGTTCCAGGCGCCCGCCTCGGAGTCGATGTGGTAGAAGGACTCGTTCGACGAGGTGGCGAAGCGCACGCTGTCGAACACGTAGAACTCGGCCTCGGGGCCGAAGTACGCGGTGTCGGCGATACCGGTGGAGGCGAGGTAGGCCTCGGCCTTCTTCGCCACGTTCCGCGGGTCACGGCTGTACTGCTCGCCGGTGATCGGGTCGTGGATGAAGAAGTTGATGTTCAGCGTCTTGTCGCGGCGGAAGGAGTCGACCCGGGCGGTCGACAGGTCCGCGCGCAGCGCCATGTCGGACTCGTGGATGGCCTGGAAGCCACGGATCGACGAGCCGTCGAACGCGAGCTCCTCGTCCGGGTCGAACGCCTCGACGGGCAGCGTGAAGTGCTGCATGACGCCCGGCAGGTCGCAGAAGCGGACGTCGACGAACTTGACGTCCTCGTCCGCGATGAACTTCTTGGCCTCGTCGGCGTTCTGGAACATCCAGCTCCTCCTACTCCCGGCCCGTTCCGTGCCGGGGTGGTAGTTCGTTCGTGCGGCCAGTGCGGTGGCACACGCTGTCCACGACCCTAGGGACGGGTGGTTTCTCGGGCGTGACCCATTTGTTTCGCACAAGTTAACCGGACATCGTGGGTCCCGCCCCACCTGTCCGTATCCCGAAACGCTGGCAGTACCGTGGACGCGTGGACAAGAGGGATGCAATCGGATCGTGGCTCTCGGGCCCCCGCGCGGCCGCCGAGGATGCCGGTGTCGACTTCGGATACCGCGGACAGCAGCTCGGCCTGCCGGAGGAGGGGCCTGGCTCGATCGCCCGCCCCGGACGGCGGCTGGGCGCACTCGCCGTGGACTGGGCGATGAGCGTCCTGATTGCATCCCAGTTGATCACTCAGAGCTACGGCGGTCCGGCGACCTCGAACTGGGCGCTGCTGGTCTTCTTCGCGATGGGCGTCCTCACCGTCGCCACCATCGGCTTCACCCCCGGCAAGCGCCTCTTCGGCCTGCGGGTGATCGCCCTCGACACCGGTCGTGTGAACCCGGCGCGCGCCCTCCTGCGCACGGTCCTGCTCTGTCTCGCCCTCCCGGCCCTGATCTGGGACCGCGACGGCAGGGGCCTGCACGACCGGCTGGCGAAGACCGTGGAAGTACGTATCTGACGAGCGACGATGGGGGCGCCCGGTGTCACACCGGGCGCCCCCATCGTCGTACGAGAGGATTCAGCGGGCCTTGGGCCCACCCTTCGGGAGCTTCATGCCCTTGGGCATGGGGCCCTTCGGCAACGGCATGTTGCTCATCAGGTCGCCCAGCGCCCGCAAGCGGTCGTTCGTGGCCGTCACCTGGGGGCCGGTCAGCACGCGCGGCAGCTTGAGCATGGTGGTCCGCACCTTCTTGAGCGGGACCTGGCCCTCGCCCGTGCCGACGAGGATGTCGTGCACCGGTACATCGGCGACGATACGGTTCATCTTCTTCTTCTCGGCGGCCAGCAGGCCCTTGACCCGGTTCGGGTTGCCCTCGGCGACCAGGACGATGCCGGCCTTGCCGACGGCCCGGTGCACCACGTCCTGGCTGCGGTTCATCGCCACCGCGGGGGTCGTCGTCCAGCCCCGGCCGATGTTGTCCAGCACGGCCGCCGCGGCGCCCGGCTGACCCTCCATCTGCCCGAACGCGGCCCGCTCGGCCCGGCGTCCGAAGATGATCGCCGTCCCGAGGAAGGCGAGCAGGAAGCCCAGGATGCCGAGGTAGACCGGATGCCCGATCAGGAAACCGATCGCGAGAAAGACACCGAGGATGAGGATGAAGACACCCGCGAGTACCAGACCGATCTTCTTGTCGGCCTTGCGGGTCATCTTGTACGTCAGGGCGATCTGCTTCAGTCGCCCGGGGTTCGCGGCATCGGCCGCACTGTCACTTCTCGCCATGCCCCGAAGTCTACGTGGCCCCGCAGGCGCCGACGACGGCAGTGTCCACCGTCGAAGGGGACGATTCAGGAGCGGGCGGTGACCGTCTCGGCGAGGGTCCGCTCCACGACACGCTGCGCCTCGACCCTGTCCTTGGCGCGGCGGCGGTCCTCCAGGACCGACGTCCAGGCGTTGCGGCGGGCGGTCCGCTGACCGCTGCTCATGAGCACGGACTCGACGGCACGGAGTGCATCGGTGAAGGACGGGATGGCGGTGGCGCGAACCGGCGCGGCCTGCATGATGGGGGTCCCCCTCGGGAGTGGGCGGCTCTGGTGTGGTGCACGGGCTGTACAACCAGGGTCACTGAATGGTGTTACCAGGGCGTGACCGACCGGTCAAACACCCATGAAGCCTGGATGTGCCGCCCGAAAACACAGACGCGGCCCCGATGACCCCCCTATCTGCGGGGATGTCCGGGACCGCGTCAATCGGCCACTACCGAGCGGTAGTTGCTTGTGCTCGGATTCACACGTTTGGAGTGGCACTCCGTGCCATCCGAAGATGCTCGGATGGTGCTCAGGCACTGCTCAGACGGCCTGCGAAGCGACGTAGGAACCACGCTTCTCGACGGCCATCTGGTAGAGCCGGCCCGCCCGGTAGGAGGACCGGACGAGGGGTCCGGACATCACACCGGAGAAGCCGATCTGCTCGGCCTCGTCCTTCAGCTCCACGAACTCCTGCGGCTTGACCCAGCGCTCCACGGGGTGGTGGCGCACGGACGGGCGCAGGTACTGGGTGATGGTGACGAGCTCGCAGCCGGCGTCGTGCAGCTGCTGGAGCGCCTCGCTGACCTCCTCGCGGGTCTCGCCCATGCCGAGGATCAGGTTGGACTTGGTCACCAGGCCGAAGTCGCGGGCCTCGGTGATGACCTTCAGGGAGCGCTCGTAGCGGAAGCCGGGGCGGATGCGCTTGAAGATCCGGGGCACCGTCTCGACGTTGTGCGCGAAGACCTCGGGGCGGGACTCGAAGACCTGCTGGAGCAGCTCCGGCACGGCGTTGAAGTCGGGGGCCAGCAGCTCGACCTTGGTACGGCCGGCCTCACGGCCCGCGGTCTGCTCGTGGATCTGCCGGACCGTCTCGGCGTACAGCCACGCGCCGCCGTCCTCCAGGTCGTCGCGGGCGACGCCGGTGATGGTGGCGTAGTTCAGGTCCATCGTGACCACGGACTCGCCGACACGGCGCGGCTCGTCACGGTCCAGCGCCTCGGGCTTGCCGGTGTCGATCTGGCAGAAGTCGCAACGCCGGGTGCACTGGTCACCGCCGATGAGGAAGGTCGCCTCGCGGTCCTCCCAGCACTCGTAGATGTTGGGACAGCCGGCTTCCTGGCAGACCGTGTGCAGGCCCTCGCTCTTCACGAGCTTCTGCATCGCGGTGTACTCGGGACCCATTTTCGCCCGGGTCTTGATCCACTCGGGCTTGCGCTCGATGGGGGTCTGGGCGTTACGGACCTCCAGGCGCAGCATCTTGCGTCCGTCGGGTGCGACTGCGGACACGACCGGCTCCCTAGCGATTGATTCTTCGGCGTTGTTCAGGGTACGCCCGTTGATTTGAAAGTCAGCGGCGGTGTTCAGGCCGCCGGTGTCTTCTCGATCACTCTCGGCTTCAGTTCCGCGTTCTCCAGTACGTCCCTCAGGTGCCGCTCGACGACCGGGAGCACCTCGCCGATGGTCACGTCCCGGCCGAGCTCGCCCGCGAGGGAGGCGACCCCCGCGTCACGGATCCCGCAGGGGATGATCCGGTCGAACCACTTGTTGTCCGGGTTCACGTTGAACGAGAAGCCGTGCATGGTGACGCCCTTGGCGACGCGGATGCCGATCGCCGCGATCTTGCGGTCCTCGCGGCGCTGGCCGGCGTTGGACGGGGCGTACTCCGGGCCGTTCAGGCGCGGGTCGAACTCCTCGTCCGTCAGCCGGGGGTCGAAGTCCAGGGAGAGCCCGCCGATCGCCGGACGCGTCTCGACCGGGTCGCCGAGCACCCATACGCCACTGCGGCCCTCGACCCGGCTCGTCTCGAGCCCGTACTCCGCGCACGTGCGGATCAGGGCCTCCTCCAGGCGCCGTACGTGCGCCACCACGTCCACCGGACGCGGGAGCTTCTGGATCGGGTAGCCCACCAGCTGGCCCGGACCGTGCCAGGTGATCTTGCCGCCGCGGTCCACGTCGATGACCGGGGTGCCGTCGAGCGGCCGCTCGTTGTCCGCGGTGCGCCGGCCCGCCGTATACACAGGGGGGTGTTCGAGCAGCAGGACGGTGTCGGGGATCTCGTCCTCGAACCGCGCCGCGTGCACCCGGCGCTGCTCGTCCCACGCCTCCTGGTACTCGACCGCGTCCGCACCGAAGCCCATACGGACGAACCGCAACCCACTCACGGCAAGCGCCTCCCTAGAAGGTCGTAAGGCACGAAGGGTGCCCACGCCACTGTACGTCCGGCCCGCGGGCGTCAGCTCCGGGGCCAATCCTCACACGATCGGATGAACGAACGTCGAAGCGTGCGATCGTCTGCTCACTCTCCGCTACATTCGCCGTTCGCACAGGCCATAAGGGCTGCTCACAGGCAATCCGGGCACCACGTGACCACGTGACAGCCCGAAAGGCAGGAGACCGCACCGCAGATGACGGAACGACCCGCGCAGCGCACTCCCAATCGACAGCTCGCCGCGCTCATCGCAGAAGCGGGGTTCTCCAACGCGGGTCTCGCCCGACGCGTGGACCAGCTCGGTCTCGAACACGGGCTGGATCTCAGATACGACAAGACGTCCGTGACCCGGTGGCTGCGCGGACAACAGCCCCGGGGCACCACGCCCGCCCTCATCGCCGAGGTCTTCACCCGGCGTCTGGGCCGCCGGCTCTCCGCACAGGACCTGGGCCTGGACGCCTGCGCGCCCGTCTACGCCGGCCTGGAGTTCGCCGCGGGCCCCGAGGAGGCCGTCGACATCGTCAGCGGGCTGTGGCGCAAGGACTCCGGCAGCCACGCCGAACTGCGCAAGATCGCCTTCACACCCGCCGGACTGGTCGTGCCGAGCCGTGACTGGCTGATCGGCCGCCCCGACGACAGGGTCGCCCGCGGCGAGCCGGTCCGGATCCCTCCCCAGGGGCGCCCGGTGGTGCCACGGCAGCGCGGCCAGGCCGAGCGCGCGCCCGGTCAGAAGGTCACCGGGGGCGACATCGCCGCGCTCGGTTCGGTCGGCGACCTCTTCCGCACCCTCGACGACCAGTACGGCGGCGGCCACGCCCGGCAGGCACTGGTGCGCTATCTGGAGCACGAGTGCGAACCGATGCTGCGCGGCACCTACGGCGAGACGACCGGCCGCAGGCTGTTCGCCGCGGCGGCGGACCTGACCCGGCTCGCGGGCTGGACGTCGTACGACATCGCGGCGCACGGTCTCGCACAGCGGTACTTCGTCCAGGCGCTGCGGCTCGCGCAGGCGGCGGGGGACCGGGCGTACGGGGCGTATGTGCTGGTCACGATGAGCCGTCAGGCCGTGTATCTGGGGCACGGGCGGGAGGCGATCCAGCTCGCGCGGGTGGCCCAGCAGGGCGTCGGTACGACGGCCCCGCCGGTGGTGCAGGCACTGCTGCACTCGGCCGAGGCGCGGGGGCACGGGGTGCTGGGGGAGGTGCGGGCGTGCACGACGTCACTGGCCCGCGCGGAACGGGCCCTGGAGGCGGCCCGTCCCGGTGACGAAGTCCCGCACTGGGCACGGTTCTTCGACGAGGCGCAGCTGGCGGACGAGTTCGGGCACTGTCACCGGGATCTGCAGCAGTTCCGGGCGGCGGCGCAACACGCCGAGCGCTCGCTTCAGTTGCGTGCGCCCGCGTATGCGCGGAGCCGGCTGTTCTGCCGGGTGGTCCTTGCCTCCGCGCGTCTGGGGCTGGGCGAACTGGACCAGGCATGTGCGCTGGCGGCGGAGGCGGCTGGGCAGGCTGCGGAGATGCGGTCGGTGCGGGCGGTGGAGTATGTGCGGGACTTCGAGCGGCGGTTGGAGCCGTACAAGGATGCGGCGCCGGTGCGGAGTTATCGCGACAAGGTCGCGGCACTGGGGTGAGGACGACGGAGGCTCGCCGTAACTCCGACCGTTTGTATGCCGTGTGCGACTGAGTTGTGGCTGGTCGCGCAGTTCCCCGCGCCCCTTGGGGGCGCGGGTGTCACGTCGGTCTCAAGCGGCCCGCGTCGTTGGCAACGGATCAGCCCTATGCATGGAGCCCGCCACTCCCAGGTCCCTCACGATAGCCGTGGCCGCGCGGTGGGCCGAGTGCAGGGCGCCCTGGACCGTGCTGGTGTCCCGGTGGTCGCCGCACACGTACAGGCCGGCCAGCAGGCGTACCGGGCGGCGCAGGTCGTGCGGGGCGGGCATGGCCGGGACCGCCTCCCGGGTGTGGTGGACCGCCAGGGTCTCCCAGCGGTGAGTCGGCGTGCCGTACAGGCGGCCCAGGTGGGTGCGTACGGCCGTCTCCAGGTCCGGAGGAGGGGTGCCCAGGACCGTCGAGGAGATCAGGGCCCGGCCCGAAGGGGCCCGGCTCGGGTCGACCTCGCTGATCACCGCCGTGTGGGCCACCGGGCCGCCGCGGTCGGCGTCGAGCAGCAGCGCGGAACCCGTGCGGGGCGGTTCGTCGGTCGTGTGGTGGACGACCGTCACCGGGTGGAAGTCCGGCACCCGCAACCCCGGCAGCAGCTCGGCCGCGGCCCGCGCGTCCGTTGCCAGCAGCACCGCCCGGCACCGGATCTCGCCGTGCTCGGCCGTGGTCACCGACGTCGTCGCGACGGACGTGACCCGCACCCCCGTGTGCACGGTTCCCGTCGGCAGCGTCTGCGCGAGCAGTTCCGGAAGCGTCTCCGCGCCGCCCTCGGGCACGCACAGCCGCCCACCCGCGAAGGCCCGCAGCGCGAGGTCGGCGCATCGGCTGGACGTCGTCAGCGCGGGGTCGCACAGCAGGGCGGCGAGCAGGGGACGCAGGAAGCCGTCGATCGTGCGCGCGGGCAGCCCCCGGGCCGCGAGCGACTGCCCGGCGGGCAACTCCGGCCGGGCGAGGAGGCGTTCGACGGGCACGGTGGAGAACCGGGTGAGCGCGGCACCGAGCCGGGCCTGGTCGACGGCACCGCCGAGCGGCGCGGCCGCGCGGGCGGCCCTGGACGCGGTCCCCTGACCGGCACCGGGCAGCACCCGGAACGTGGCCCTCCGCGATGCGGCCCTCCGGGATGCGGCCACCAACCTCGGCCCCGGCATCCCCCGAGGGGCGCTCGCCAGGGCGCGCACCGCATGCAGTGCGCCCCTTGCGCTCCGGGCGCCCGCCGGAGCGTCCACGCGGTGGTGGCGTCCGTCGCCGTGCAGCAGGACGCCCGGCGCGAAGGGCCGCAGCACGAGCCCGTCGAGCCCGGGCGCGAGCCGTAGTTCGGGATACGCCGTGGACAGCAGCTGTCCGATCCGGTCGAGCCGGAAGCCGTCGACCTTCTCCGTCGACATCCGGCCGCCCACACACGGGGCGGCCTCCAATACCGCGACGGTCACTCCTTGACTGGTCAGCCGATGCGCCGCGGAGAGTCCGGCGACCCCGGCTCCCACGATCACGACGTCCGCCTGGTACGCGGGCTCAAGCACGTGCCCCTCCTCGAGGTTGCGCGGCCGGTGGGGACGTCATGCCCCCAACAGGCTCCGGGGATACCCGAGTTCGGATCGAGGGTAGGGCGGTGACCGGTCAGGAACAGTCGCGCATCGACAGGGCACGGTCGCACACCGGTCGCATGTCGTCACAGACGGCCACTGGAACCCTCACGCGGCCCGGATCGCCCCCTCGATGTCCGGGAACGCGAACGTGAACCCCGACTCCAGCAGCCGCGTCGGCCGCACCCGTGCGCTGCCGAGCACGTCCCCGGCCATCTCGCCGAGCACGGCCCGCAGGACCGGCGCGGGGACGGTGAAGAGGGTCGGCCGGTGCAGCACGCGGCCCATGGCCTCGGTGATCTCACGGTTCGTCAGGGGCTGCGGGGCGGTGAGGTTGAAGGGTCCGGACAGCCCGTCGGTCTCCAGGAGATGGCGGATCGCGGCCACCTCGTCGTGCAGCGCGATGAACGACCAGTACTGCCGCCCGTCGCCCATCCGTCCGCCGAGCCCCGCCTGGAACAGCGGGAACAGCTTGCCCCAGGCCCCGCCCCCGCGGCCCACGACGAGCCCGGTGCGGGTGAACGCGGTCCGTACGCCGGCCTGTTGCGCGGGCGCGGCCGCCCCCTCCCACTCCACGCACAGCTCGGGCAGGAAGCCCTGGCCTGCGGGGGAGTTCTCGTCGACGATCCGGTCGCCGGTCTCGCCGTAGTACCCCATCGCGCTGCCGTTCACGAAGACCCGCGGCGGCTCGTCCAGGGCGGCGACGGCCTTGGCGAGGGCGGTCGTGCCGTTGACCCGGCTGTCGTGGATCCGCTTCTTGTACGCGTCCGTCCAGCGGCGGGAACCGACCCCCGCCCCGGCGAGGTTGACCACGGCGTCGCACCCGGCGAGCCCGGCCGTGTCGACCCGCCCGGCCTCGGGGTCCCACCGGACCTCGGTCCCGTCCTTGGGCTCTCGGCGCACCAGCCGCACCACCTCGTGCCCGTCCGCGGTCAGGGACCGCGTCAGCGCCGAGCCGATCAGTCCGGATGCTCCGGCCACCGCGATTCTTGAAAGTTGCATGACCTCATCCTGCCTGGTGGGTGCGTAAGAGCGATGTCTGGTTCCGGTACCTCCACCGTAGGGTGGCGGTCATGTCCCAGCTGTCCATACGCCTCGCCCTCCCCGACGACGAGGAGGAGCTGGCCCGCCTCGAACGTGCCGAATGGTCGCCCCTGCACGACGTCCTGCCCGAGCAGCAGCCGCCCTACCGGCCGTTCTTCGACGAGCGGCACCTCCCCGACGACTGTCTGGTCGCCGAGGCAGACCGCCGCATCCTCGGGTACATCCGTCTCGGTTTCCCGACCGGGCTCGAGGCGAGCGCGCATGTGCGCCAGATCCAGGGTTTCGTCGTCAGCGCCCGGGCCCGGGGCCGCGGTGTCGGCCGGGCGCTGATCCGCGCGATCACCGAGGAGGCCCGGCGCCGGGGCGCCCGCCGCCTCACCCTGCGCGTCCTCGGGCACAACACGCCCGCCCGGGGGCTCTACGAGTCCGAGGGCTTCGCGGTCGAGGGCGTGCTGCCCGAGGAGTTCCTGCTGGCGGGGGAGTACGTCGACGACGTGCTCATGGGGCGCAGTCTCTGAGGACCTGGTCGGCCGCGGCGGTCGTACGGCGTCTGCGCACCACGAGGCAGAGCGCGACCCCCGCCACGAGCAGCGAGAGCAGGAAGAACACGGGCACGGGGGAGCCTCCGGGGTGCCATGCGGGACCGGTGCGGGACCGGTGCCGTGCGAGACCGTGGTCCCATCATCCGGGAGGCCGGCGCGTTACGACGTGACCAGCTCGCCCGTGTCCACCGGCGACGTGGCGTCCGCCGCCTTCTCGGCGTCGCCGGCGACCTCGTCGACCGTCAGGACATAGCCCGTCTCGTTGTCGGAGGTGGAGCGGGCGAAGACCACGCCGTAGACCTTGCCGGAGGCGGTCAGCAGCGGGCCGCCGGAGTTGCCGGGGCGGACGGTGGAGCGGATCGAGTAGATCTCGCGGGTGACGGTGGCGTCGCTGTAGATGTTCTGGCCGGTCGCCTTCACCCGGTTGGCCACCGTGGCCGCCTGGAGGTTCAGGTCACCGTCCTGCGGATAGCCCGCGACCACCGCGGAGTCGCCCCGCGAGGCGCTGTCGTCGAAGCGCAGGACCGGCGCCCGGAGGTCCGGGACGTACAGCACGGCCACGTCCCTGTTCGGATCGAACAGCACCACCCGTGCCTTGTACGGCTGCCCGACCCCGCCGACCCGGACGCTCGGCTCGTCGATGCCGGCCACCACGTGGGCGTTGGTCATCACGTGCTGCGGGGCGTACACGAAGCCGCTGCCCTCGCGGCCCTGGGTGCCGGAGGCGCCCTCGATCTTGACGGTGCTGAGCTTGGCCGCGTTGGTGGCGGCGGCTGTGACGCTGTCGCCGGTGGGCTTGGCGACCTCGGCCGTCGACTCGTTCTCGAACGGGTTGAAGACCTGCGGGAAGCCCGCCTCGGTCAGCGCGGAGGTGGCCCGGGAGAACCAGGACGGCGTGGTCTCCGGCATGGAGTCCTGGACGGCGCCGAGCAGGGCGGAGTCCCGGATGGCGGTGGTGACCAGCGGGGACGAGGACGCGCCGAGCACGCTTGCGGCGACCCAGGCCACGATGAGCACGGCCACGGAGTTGGCGGCGGCCCCGCCGACCCCGTCCGCGACTCTCAGCGGCCCCTGGTCCAGCTCCCGGCGCAGCCTGAGCGCCAGCCGGCCCGCCAGCTCGTGGCCCACCGCGGCCGGGACCAGCACGGTCAGCACCGCGGTCACCGTCGCGGCCGTGCTCCCCGGTGCCACCAGGTCCATCATCCACGGCAGCACCCACACGCCCACGACCGCGCCGCCGACGAACCCGGCGAACGAGACACAGCCGGCCACCAGGCCGCGCCGGTAGCCGGAGGCCGCATAGGCGGCGATCACCAGCAACAGCAGGATGTCGAGCACGTCCACGGAGCCGCCCTTCTCTCTCGGAACCTTCAGTACGCAGGCGAGGCGTCCAGTGATCAGCGGCACGCGTGCGTGCACCTGGGAAAACGTCGCGGACCAGGACGATGGTTCCACCGGGTGGCACAGCACACATCGCGGACGGAGCGGATCCGGCCGAGAGTGGAGCCATGCGTGTCCGAAGAGCGCGGGGGATGCGAAGTCGGCGGACGGCCCGAATACGTGACGCGAGCCGTACAGGACTCGCGGCCCGAATACGCGACGCGAGCCGAATAGGCCTCGCGCTCCAAAGCCGACTACCCCACAAACACCGCTCGGCGACCGCCACCGCCGGGTCTACGGTTCCCGACAGCCCTGCGGCGCCGACCGGGCCCGCCGCTCCTGTCGGCCCAACGGCGTCTGCTGATCCTGCAGCGTCCTCCCGCCCGACGCCTTCCGCTGGGCCTGAGGTTCCGGTGGGGCCTGCGGCTTCTGCTGGGCCCGCCGATCCTGCCAGCCCTACGGCTTCCGCCGAGTCGACGGCACCTGCGGCGTCGGCCGGGCTCGCCGGTCCAGTCGCCCCGGCGGCGTCTGCTGGGTCTACGGTTCCGGTGGGGCCTGCGGCTTCTGCTGGGGCGGGGGCTTGTGCCGGGCCGGCCGATCCTGGCAGCCCTACGGCTTCCGCCGGGTCGACGGGGTCTGTCGGGCCTGTGGCGTCGGCCGGGCTCACCGGTCCAGTCGCCCCGGCGGTGTCTGCCGGGCCCGCCGATCCCGTCAGCCCCACTGCTTCCCCCGGGCCTGAGGTTCCTCCCGCGCCTGCGGCTCCTGCCGGGTCTTCGGCCTCCGCTGGGCCCGACGTTCCTGCCCGTCCGACGGCGTCTGCCGGGCATACGGTCCCTGCAGGGGTGGAGGCGTCTGCCGGGCCTGCGGTCCCCGCACGTCCGGCGGCCGCCGACGGGCGTGTGGTTTCTGCTGGGACAGCCGGACCGGACAGGGTGGAGGCTGCTGACGGGTCTGCGGTCTCCTCTGGGGCTGCCGCTTCGGTTCGGCCGACGGCCCCCATCCGTCCCGCGACTCCCATCAGGTCGGCGGCCCTCGCCAGGCCCGAGCGTCCCGTACCGACTGCGGCCCCCGTGGGGTCCGAGAGTCCCGTACCGTCGGCGGCCCCCGCCGGGCCCGTGACCCTCGGCGGCCCCGCGGCGCGGTCCGCGTGGGTGCTTCCGGCCGCCGTGCGGGTGTTGCTCGGGTGTGTTCCCGGGCTCGGTGCCGTCCTCGGGCTTGTGCTGTGTGTCAACGGTGTCGAGCGCGCGGTGGACGCCAGGCCTACTGCCGAAGTGGCCCGGCACGGGCTCGTCGCGCACCACGCGGCCAGGCCGCACATCGTGCCGCGGTCGGTGTGGGCCTCCGGCACCGGTGAGGCGAACTCCGCCGCCCGCACCCCACCGCCCCCGCACTACGACGACAAGGTGCTCGCGGTCTTCGTGCACCACACCGACTCGCCCAACGGCTACGACTGCGCCGACACACCCCGCATCATCCGCTACCTCGCCGCCGGCCAGACCGGCGCCCGGGACTGGGACGACATCGGCTACAACTTCCTCGTCGACCGCTGCGGCACCATCTACGAGGGCCGGGCGGGCGGCGTCGACCGACCCGTCACCGGTGCCCACACCCAGGGCTTCAACCACCGCACGGCGGGCATCGCCGCCATCGGCACCTTCACCGCGGGCGTCCACGTCCCGCGGGCGATGACCGACGCGATCGCCGCACTGGCCGCCTGGAAACTCGGCCTCACCGGCATCGACCCGCGCACCACCGTCCGTCTCACCTCCAGCAACAGCCTCAGCCGCTACGCCGCCGGCACCACCGCGAAGCTGCCCGCCCTCGCCGGCCACGGCGACGGCTACATGACGACCTGTCCCGGCGCCGCCCTCAGGGCACGGCTGCCGCAGATCAGGGAGACGGCGGCCCGCCTCCAGGGCCGGACCTGACCCACCGAGCCCCCACTGTCGGGTCACCTGCGCCCGAGATAGACCCCCAACGCCCGCTGCAACACCCTGCCCTGGAGCCCCACCGGCCGTTCCCACTCGCCGAGGTACTCCACGACCCGGCCGCCCGCCCCCGTCTTGAAGCGGAGCCGGCCCAGCAGGCGGTCCTCGCCGAGGGAGGGGTTCACCGAACGCAGGTCGTACGTCTCGGCACCGGCCGCCCGCGCATCGCACAGCATCCGCCACAACAGCGCGCTGCTGGGCCGCAGTTCCCGCCCCCGGCGACCGGACGCGGCGTAGGAGTGCCAGACGCGGGAACCGACGTTGATCATCAGCGCGGCGGAGAGCACCTCGCCGTCGTACTCGGCGAGATAGAGCCGCAGCCGGTCGGAGTCCTCGGCGTTCATGGCCTCCCACATGCGCCGGAAGTAGACCGGCGGGCGGGCCCGGAAGCCGTCGTGGGCGGCGGTCGCGGCATAGAGACGATAGAAGTCGGGCAGATCGGCGGCCGTCCCCCAGGAGACCCGGACGCCCGCCGACTCGGCCGTGCGCAGGGACTGCTCGAAGTGCGGTGCGAGGGCTTCGCGCAGCTCGTCCACCGAGCGGCCCGTGAGCGGGATGTGACAGCCGTAGCGCGGCTGCCCGAGCCCGAAGCCGCTGTCCTCGTCCTGCGCGCACCGCCGCCACCCCAGCCCGCGCAGCCGCTCCCCGGCGTCCAGCGCGAACCCGTCGACGCCGGCCGCGGGCACCTCGCGCACATGGCGTACGTCGGGGTCGGCGATGCCCGCCGTCACCGTCTCGGGGTCCCAGTGCCGCACGACGACGGGTGGCCCGATCCGCACCGAGAACGCCCCCCGCTTCTCCAGGTGGGCGACCAGCGGATCCAGCAGGCGCTCCGGTCGCGGGTCGCGCCAGTCGATCGCGGGCCCGTCGGGGAGGTAGGCGAGACAGCGCCGGGTGCCGGGCAGCGGCCGGTACAGGACGAGTGCCGTCGCGAGCATCGCCTCGCCCTCGAACCAGCCGACGCTCTCCGCCAGCCAGTCGGGCTTCACGTCGGCCCACTCGGGGATCTGGAGATGGCTCGCGTCGGGGTGCAGCCGCAGGTGGGCGAGATGTTCCTCGCGCGTGATCTCGCGCACATACGGGCTGGTCATGGGCGGGGTGCTCCTGTTCGGGGCGGCCACGGTAAGCCGGGAGTCACGGCAGGGGTCAAGAGCCCGAGCCCTCACAGCTTTCTCGTAGGCGACTCAAGGACCACTCCGAAACAGCCGCCCTATCGTCATGCACACGCACTGACTGGAGGTGGGGAAGAAATGAACAGCAGTCACACGAACACCACGGAGAAGGCCGGCGGATGGACCCGGACCGCCCGCGGACCCTGGGCGGTCGTCTGCGCCGTCGCGGCCGTGATCCTCGGCCCGGCCGCCGTCACCGCGTCCGCGCTCGACCAGGCCAACGCGGCCCCGATGCACCACGCGGTGAAGGCCGACCAGACCCAGGCGTACATCCCGACGGACACGACCCGGCGAAGGGCCACGACGGCGGCCTGAACACTGTGCGAGCGGCCTGACCGGGACTCAGCCCCTGAACCGGTCCCACAGCTTGGGATACCGCTCCGCGAGTACCCGGTCGCTCTCCAGGTCGACCGGCGCACCGAGCGGCTCGGAGGCCCCCGGCGGGATGCCCAGGTCGGGAGCGACGGTACCGGTGAGCTGCTCGTAGGCCTCGTCGGCCGCGTAGCCCAGTTCCTCGCCGTCGCCGTCGATCTCCTCGTCGAAGTCGGCCAGCAGGTCGGCGAGCGAGTCGGGGTCGTGCACGCCACCCTCGTAGACCTCGCGCCCCTGGCCGATCAGCCAGCACCGGAAGGAGTCGAACGCGTCGTCGCTCACCCCGTCCAGCAGGATCCAGGCGGCGCCCCACAGGTCCCAGGTGTAGGCACGGTTGAAGCGGGCCTCGAAGTGACGGGCGAAGTCGAGGACCATGTCCGGGTCCAGCGCCAGGAGTCGGTCCACCAGCAGGTCGGCCTGCTCCTCGGGGTCGCCCTCGGCGGCCTCGCGGGTGGCGTCCACCAGCTCCCAGAACTCCGTCTCGTCCATCACGGGTCCAGCATCGGGCCTGGAAGGGTGGGGCGCACGTGGAGTGCGGCGGATTGTTATGTCCCGAACAGGATCCCGTCCCTGGCGTACAGCCCCGCCAGACGTACGGCGTCCCTCGCGAACCGCGCCCGCAGACTCTCCGGGGCCAGTACCTCGGCCTCCGGCCCCAGCGACGCGAGCTGCGCGTGGGCGACCTCCTCGGACTCCACCGGGAGGGTCACCGTCACCCACCCGTCGTCGTCCGGCGGCCCGGCGGCCGCCAGTGCCTCCCGGGCGGGACCGGCGGGATCGACGGCGTACGGCAGCCTGCGTGCCCCCGCTTCGGACAGCCGTACGACGACCTCGGCCCGCAGGATCGAGCGTGCGAACTGTTCGGCGCGCTCCTCCCAGAACCCGGGCAGGTCGAACTCCTCGTCGCGCTCGAAGCGTTCCCCGGCGGCCGTCACCGCCGCGAACCGGTCGATGCGGTACACCCGGAAGGAGCCGGCCCGCGGGATCCGCGCGCACAGGTACCAGACGCCCGCCTTGAGCACGAGCCCGTACGGCTCCAGCTCCCGCTCCACCTCGCGCTCACGGCCGCTGTAGCGCGCACTGACCCGTCTGTCGTCCCACACGGCGTCGGCGACGGCGGGCAGCAGCTCGGGGGACTTCGGCTCGGTGAACCAGTTGGGCGCGTCGAGATGGAACCGCTGAGCGGCCGTACGGGAGGCGTCGCTGAGGGAGGGGAGCAGCGCGGCCGACACCTTCAGCCGGGCGGCGGAGGCGGCGTCCTCGAGCCCCATCTCGCGCAGCGCCCCCGGCACACCGGACAGGAACAGCGCCTCCGCCTCGCCGCGGGCCAGGCCGGTGAGGCGGGTGCGATAGCCGCCGATGAGGCGGTACCCGCCCGCCCTGCCCCGGTCCGCATACACCGGGACCCCGGCCTCCGACAACGCCTGCGCATCCCGGGTGACCGTCCGCTCCGACACCTCCAACTCCCGCGCCAGCTCGGCGGCGGTCATGGAGGGACGAGATTGGAGGAGCAGCACCATTTTGATGAGACGGGCAGCACGCATGGCTTCATGATGCCGGGGGCCACTGACAGCGAAGGGGTACGGCGGCCGCCGTACCCCTTCATCGAAGCCCGGGCTCTTACAGCCCGTACTTCTCCCGTGCTTCCTTCACTGCCGTCGCCTTGACCTCGCCGCGCCGGGCAAGCTGGGCCAGGGCCGCGACCACGACGGACTCCGCGTCGACGCCGAAGTGGCGGCGGGCGCCCTCGCGGGTGTCGGAGAGGCCGAAGCCGTCCGCGCCGAGCGAGGACCAGTCCTGCTCGACCCACTGCGCGATCTGGTCCGGGACCTGGCGCATGTAGTCGGAGACCGCGAGGACCGGGCCCTCGGCACCGTGCAGCGCCTGACGGACGTACGGGACCCGCTCCTCGCCGCGCAGCAGACCGGCGTCGGCCTCCAGCGCGTCGCGGCGGAGTTCCGTCCAGGACGTCGCGGACCACACGTCGGCCGCCACGCCCCACTCCTCGGCCAGCATCCGCTGCGCCTTCAGCACCCAGTGGATCGCCGTGCCGGAGCCCAGCAGCTGGATGCGGGCGGCGTTGGCGGCCGGGGAAAGGCCCGCGGACTCCGCCGTGTTGAAGCGGTACAGACCCTTGACGACGCCCTCGTCGATGCCCGGACCGGACGGCTTGGCGGGCTGCGGAAGCGGCTCGTTGTAGACCGTCAGGTAGTAGAAGACGTTCGGGTCCTCACCGGGCGCCGCCTCGCCGTACATACGGCGGATGCCGTCGCGCACGATCGTGGCGACCTCGTACGCGAACGCCGGGTCGTACGTGAGCGCCGCCGGGTTCGTCGCCGCGATCACCGGCGAGTGACCGTCCGCGTGCTGCAGGCCCTCGCCCGTCAGCGTGGTACGGCCCGCCGTGGCGCCGACGAGGAAGCCGCGGCCCAGCTGGTCGCCGAGCTGCCACATCTGGTCGGCCGTGCGCTGCCATCCGAACATCGAGTAGAAGATGTAGAACGGGATCATCGCCTCGCCGTGCGTCGCGTACGCGGTGGACGCGGCGATGAAGTCGGCCATCGAACCGGCCTCGGTGATCCCCTCGTTGAGGATCTGGCCGTTCTGGGCCTCCTTGTAGTACATCAGCTGGTCGCGGTCGACCGGCTCGTACGTCTGGCCCTTGGGGGAGTAGATCCCGAGCGACGGGAACAGCGACTCCATACCGAAGGTGCGCGCCTCGTCGGGGACGATCGGCACCCAGCGCTTGCCCGTCTCCTTGTCGCGGACCAGGTCCTTGATCAGGCGGACGAAGGCCATGGTGGTGGCCACGTTCTGCGAACCCGAGCCCTTGTCGAAGGAGGCGAAGGCCTTCTCGGCGGGGGCCGGCAGCGGGGCCACCGGGTGCACCCGGCGGGCCGGGGCCGGACCGCCGAGGGCCGCGCGGCGCTCCTGGAGGTAGCGGACCTCGGGGGAGTCGGCGCCCGGGTGGCCGTAGGGGACCACGCCGTCGACGAAGTCACTGTCCTTGATGGGCAGTTCAAGCAGGTCACGCATGGTCTTGAACTCGTCCACCGTCAGCTTCTTCATCTGGTGGTTGGCGTTCTTCGACGCGAAGCCCTCGCCGAGGGTGTGGCCCTTGACCGTCTGGGCCAGGATGACCGTCGGCGCGCCCTTGAACTCGACGGCGGCCTTGTAGGCGGCGTACACCTTGCGCGCCTCATGGCCACCGCGGGAGAGGTGGAAACACTCGAGGATCTTGTCGTCGGACAGCAGCTTCGCCATCTCGACCAGCGCCGGGTCCTTGCCGAAGAAGTCCTGGCGGATGTAGGCGGCGTCGCGCGTCTGGTACGTCTGCACCTGCGCGTCGGGTACCTCGCGGAGCCGTCGCACGAGCGCGCCCGTGGTGTCGAGCCGGAACAGCTCGTCCCAGGCGTTGCCCCACAGCGACTTGATGACGTTCCAGCCGGCGCCGCGGAACTGGGCCTCCAGCTCCTGCACGATCTTGAAGTTCGCGCGGACCGGGCCGTCGAGGCGCTGCAGGTTGCAGTTGATGACGAAGGTGAGGTTGTCGAGGCCCTCGCGGCTCGCGAGCGCGAGTGCCGCCGTGGACTCCGGCTCGTCCATCTCGCCGTCGCCGAGGAAGGCCCAGACATGGGAGTCCGAGACGTCCTTGATGCCGCGGGCCGTCAGGTAGCGGTTGAAGCGCGCCTGGTAGATCGCGGAGAGCGGGCCGAGGCCCATCGACACCGTCGGGAACTCCCACAGCCAGGGCAGGCGGCGGGGGTGCGGGTACGACGGGAGGCCGTTGCCGCCCGACTCGCGGCGGAAGTTGTCGAGCTGCTGCTCGTCCAGCCGGCCGTCGAGGAAGGCGCGGGCGTAGATGCCGGGGGAGGCGTGGCCCTGGATGTAGAGCTGGTCGCCGGACCCGTCGGCCTCCTTGCCCTTGAAGAAGTGGTTGAAGCCGGTCTCGTAGAGCCAGGCCGCGGAGGCGAAGGTGGCGATGTGGCCGCCCACGCCGTATTTGGAGCCGCGGGTGACCATCGCGGCCGCGTTCCAGCGGTTCCACGCGGTGATCTTCCGCTCCATCTCCTCGTCACCGGGCGCGGACGGCTCGGCGGGGGTGGGGATGGTGTTGACGTAGTCGGTCTCGAGGAGCTTCGGCAGCGCGATGCCGTTGCCCTCCGCCCTCTCCAGCGTGCGGCGCATCAGGTACGCGGCACGGTGCGGGCCGGCCGCCTTGGCGACCGCGTCCAGCGAGGCCTGCCATTCGGCGGTCTCCTCGGGGTCCCGGTCGGGGAGCTGGTCGAGCTCGCTCGGCTGGATGGCGTAGGGGTCGGTCATGTCGCCGCCTTCCTCAGTCGAAGGGGGTTCCCTCAATCAGGCAGGGTTTCGGGGGTGCCCTTTGTCTTTGGCAGGACAGGGCGGAGGGCCCCGGTAAGGGCCCGTCGAGGACTCTAACTCGCTGATCGATGATCGATCAAAGGGTTGAGAGGCAAAACTTCTCGATGACGAGAAAGTAGGCACCCGGTGCCTCCGACGGAGACACCGGGTGCCTTGTTTTCGAAGGGTTTCCGCAGGTGAGCGCAGGTGTGCTCGGCTGCGTCAGGCCCTCGGCGCGCACCCCAGGACATGCGCCTTCACGATCTCCGGGATCCGCGGGTCCCGGCGCTTGAACGCCGCCACCAGCTCCTCGTGCTCCTCCGCGTACGACTGCTGGACCGTCCCCAGCCAGCGGATCGACAGAGCGGTGAAGACCTCGATGCCCAGGCCCTCCCAGGTGTGCAGCAGCACCGAGTTGCCGGCCGCCCGCACCAACTCGCGGTGGAAACCCACCGTGTGCCGCACCTGCCCCGTGCCGTCCGAGTCGCGGTCGGCCTCGTAGAGCGCGGCGACATGCGGCTCCAGGGCCGAGCAGTCCTGCGCCAGCCGCTCCGCCGCCAGCTCCGCCGCGATGGCCTCAAGACCGGCCCGCACGGGGTAGCTCTCCTCCAGGTCGGCCGCCGTCAGATTCCGCACCCGTACGCCCTTGTTCGGCGCGGACTCGATCAGCCGCAGTGACTCCAGCTCGCGCAGCGCCTCCCGCACCGGCGTCTGGCTGACCTCCAGCTCGGTCGCGATACGGCGCTCCACGATCCGCTCACCCGGCTGCCAGCGCCCGCTGACGATCCCCTCCACGATGTGCTCGCGGATCTGTTCGCGCAGCGAGTGGACGACGGGCGCGGTCATGAGAGCTCCTTAAGGGCGTTTGACGTTTAGACAATAAGGCCGCGTGCCCGTCCGGGAGGGGCGCACGGGGGCGCTTTCATGCAGGTGAGACGAGGCTTACACGCTCCCAGCCGCACGACTTCTGTCAAGACACGGAACCCCACGGCTCCGAGAAGTGTCGCGTTCGTCAGGGGTTCCCGCGCGGGGCGCCCCTTCGCACCACAGGGGGACGGCATGAACATCGGGGGACAGCGCGGACTGGCGTTGGCGGCCGTGATCGGCGCGATCGTCGCCGTGACGGGCTGCGGCCAGTCGGCCACACGGGCGACGGCCGATGCGACACAGAGCAGTACCGGAGCGACCGGAGCGATCACCGGCATGGCGGGCGCGACCCGGGGCAGCGGCGCCGCCTGCGTCTTCGTCAAGCCCGACGGGGCACAGAAGTTCGGTCACGTCGGCTGGGGCTTCAAGGTCCCGGGCACCGGACGCTGGGTCTACGGCGCCGTCGAGAACCCCAGCGCGAAGCTCTACACCCCGCCGGGCGGTGACATCGGGGCCTGGCACGCGGAGGGGTCGTACAACCGCATGCTCAGCGACATGTCCACCGACGCCCACTACCCCGGCACCTCCGAACACCCCTACAGCCGCTACCGCTGCACCAAGTCCTCGTCCCACGACGTAAACAACGCCCGCGCCATGATCCGCACGGTCGAGGCCCGCGGCTTCCTCGTCGGGGTCGACCCGAGGAACGGGAAACTCACCTCGCGGGACTGCCTGGACGCCACCTACGACGTCCTGAAGGCGTACCGGACGAAGCGGCTCACGCCCGCGCCCAAGCTGTCCGTCCCCAACGTGTGGGTGGAGGAGCTGTGGGGCTGGTCGGACAGGACGCTGACGCCCCGGTGAGACGACGGTGCCCCGTCCGGAGAGTTCCGGACGGGGCACCGTGCAGGCACTTCTGAGGCTTACAGGCCGAGCTCGACCTCGAACTCGCCCGCCTCCAGGATCGCCTTGACCGCGGTCAGGTAACGGGCCGCGTCGGCGCCGTCCACCAGACGGTGGTCGTAGGAGAGGGTCAGGTAGGTCATGTCGCGGATGCCGATGACCGTGCCCTCCTCGGTCTCGATGACCGCCGGACGCTTGACCGTGGCACCGATACCGAGGATCGCGACCTGGCCCGGCGGCACGATGATCGTGTCGAAGAGCGCACCGCGCGAACCGGTGTTGGAGATGGTGAAGGTCGCGCCGGACAGCTCGTCGGGCGTGATCTTGTTCGCGCGGACCTTGCCCGCGAGCTCCGCCGTGGCCTTGGCGATGCCGGCGATGTTGAGGTCGCCCGCGTGCTTGATGACCGGGGTCATCAGGCCCTTCTCGGAGTCCACCGCGATACCGATGTTCTCGGTGTCGAAGTAGGTGATCGTGCCCTCGTCCACGTTGATCCGGGCGTTGACGGGCGCGTGCGCCTTCAGCGCCTGGGCCGCGGCCTTGACGAAGAACGGCATCGGGGAGAGCTTGACGCCCTCACGGGCCGCGAAGGAGTCCTTCGCCCGGCCGCGGAGCTTCATCAGACGCGTGACGTCGACCTCGACGACCGAGGACAGCTGCGCCTGCTCGTGCAGCGCCTTGACCATGTTGTCGCCGATGACCTTGCGGATGCGCGGCATCTTGACGGTCTGGCCACGGAGGGGGGAGGCCTCCAGGGACGGCGCCTTCTTGGCGGCGGCAGCCGGAGCGGCAGCGGCGGGAGCCGGAGCAGCGGCGGCGGCCTTCGCGGCCTCGGCGGCGGCGATGACGTCCTGCTTGCGGACACGGCCGCCGACGCCGGTGCCCTTGACCGCTGCCAGGTCGACGCCGTTCTCGGCGGCGAGCTTGCGCACCAGCGGGGTGACGTAGGCGCCGTCGTCACCGGAGGTCGCGGCGGGAGCCGGGGCCGGGGTGACCGGGGCGGGCGCCGGAGCCGGAGCGGCGGGCGCCGGGTCGGGAGCCGGAGCCGTCTGCTGCTGCGGGGCCGGAGCCGAGGGCGCCTGCGGGGCAGGAGCAGGAGCCGGAGCCGGAGCCGGAGCCGCGGGGGCCGGAGCCGGGGCGGGGGCCTCGGCAGCCGGGGCCGGAGCGGCGGGGGCCGGAGCAGCGGCCGGAGCCGCGCCGGGGGCGCCGATGACGGCGAGCTTCGCGCCGACCTCGGCCGTCTCGTCCTCGCCGACCACGATCTCCAGCAGGACGCCGGCGACCGGCGCCGGGATCTCGGTGTCGACCTTGTCCGTGGAGACCTCGAGCAGGGGCTCGTCCTCCGCGACCTCCTCGCCGACCTCCTTCAGCCACCGGGTGACGGTGCCCTCGGTGACGGACTCGCCCAGCGCGGGCAGGACGACGTCCGTGCCCTCGGCGGAGCCGCCGCCGGAAGCGGCCTCTGCGGTGGGAGCGGGCGCGGGGGCGGCCTGCTCGGTGGACGGGGCCGCCTGAGCCGGCTCCGGGGCGGGCTCGGCGACCGGCTCGGCGGCCGGTGCCGGGGCAGCGGCGGGGGCGCCGGTGCCGTCGTCGATCACGGCCAGCTCGGCGCCGACCTCGACCGTCTCGTCCTCGGCGACCTTGATGGAGGCCAGGATGCCGGCGGCGGGGGAGGGGATCTCGGTGTCGACCTTGTCGGTCGACACCTCGAGCAGCGGCTCGTCGGCCTCTACACGCTCACCCTCGGCCTTCAGCCAGCGGGTGACGGTGCCCTCGGTGACGCTCTCGCCGAGCGCCGGAAGGGTTACGGAAACCGCCATGGTTTCGGTTGCTCCTTACGAATTGCGGAAGTCTGTGATCGTCGCTTCGTCGACCGAGGGATCAGTCGTGCGCGTGCAGCGGCTTGCCCGCAAGGGCCAGGTGCGCCTCGCCGAGCGCCTCGCTCTGCGTCGGGTGGGCGTGGATGAGCTGGGCGACCTCGGCCGGCAGCGCCTCCCAGTTGTAGATCAGCTGGGCCTCGCCGACCTGCTCGCCCATGCGGTCGCCGACCATGTGGACGCCGACCACGGCACCGTCCTTCACCTGGACGAGCTTGATCTCGCCCGCGGTGCCCAGGATCTTGCTCTTGCCGTTGCCCGCGAGGTTGTACTTCAGAGCGACGACCTTGTCCGCGCCGTAGATCTCCTTGGCCTTGGCCTCGGTGATGCCCACGGAGGCGACCTCGGGGTGGCAGTAGGTCACCCGCGGGACGCCGTCGTAGTCGAGCGGAACGGTCTTCAGACCGGCCAGACGCTCCGCGACCAGGATGCCCTCGGCGAAGCCGACGTGCGCGAGCTGGAGCGTGGGAACCAGGTCACCGACGGCGGAGATGGTCGGGACGTTGGTGCGCATGTACTCGTCGACCAGGACGTAGCCGCGGTCCATCGCGACGCCCTGCTCCTCGTAACCGAGACCGGCGGAGACGGGCCCGCGGCCGACGGCCACCAGCAGCACCTCGGCCTCGAACTCCTTGCCGTCGGCGAGGGTGACCTTGACGCCGTCCTGGGTGTACTCGGCCTTCTGGAAGAAGGTGCCCAGGTTGAACTTGATGCCGCGCTTGCGGAACGCGCGCTCGAGCAGCTTGGAGGAGTTCTCGTCCTCGAGCGGGGCGAGGTGCTTGAGACCCTCGATGATCGTGATGTCCGACCCGAAGGACTTCCACGCCGAGGCGAACTCGACGCCGATGACACCGCCGCCCAGGATGATCGCGGACTTCGGCACGCGGTCCAGGACGAGGGCGTGGTCCGAGGAGATGATCCGGTTGCCGTCGATCTCCAGGCCCGGCAGCGACTTCGGCACGGAGCCGGTCGCGAGGAGCACGTGGCGGCCCTGGATGCGCTGTCCGTTGACATCGACGGAGGTCGGCGACGAGAGCCGGCCCTCACCCTCGATGTAGTGGACCTTCCGGGAGGCGACAAGCCCCTGGAGGCCCTTGTACAGGCCGGCGACCACGCCGTCCTTGTACTTGTGCACCCCGGCGATGTCGATGCCCTCGAAGGTGGCCTTCACACCGAACTGCTCGCTCTCGCGGGCCTGGTCGGCGATCTCGCCCGCGTGCAGCAGGGCCTTGGTGGGGATGCATCCCCGGTGCAGGCAGGTACCGCCGACCTTGTCCTTCTCGATCAGGGCGACGTCAAGCCCCAGCTGAGCCCCGCGCAGGGCCGCGGCGTAACCGCCACTACCACCGCCGAGGATCACTAGGTCGAAAACGGTGCTGGCGTCGTTCGCCACGTCACGTCCTCCATGCATGTGCGCCGTACGCCGGTCTCCAGTGACCGCGCGGCGGCTGGTGTCCGGCCGCTCTTTCTTCGGCCCTGTGGTGGGGGCCCTGTCCTGCCGAGCCCCATCTTCGCACTTGTCAGCCCTGAACGAGACGCCGGGCCGGGGTGTGAGACACCACACGCTCACATGAGAACGAGGGCCGCGGTGAGACGCCTGAAGGGGCGCGGGGCTGTATCGGTATGCGGCTCCGCCGCGCGGGCGCGACGAGCCACAACGGGCCCGCAGCCGCCCACGCCCCTCAGGGACCGAGCTAGTGGGCGAACATCACCCCAGGTCACCCGAGGCAGTCAACTCCGCCAGCCGCACCAGCGTCCGCACCGCCGTCCCCGTCCCGCCCTTCGGGGTGTACCCGAACGGACCGCCGTCGTTGAACGCGGGACCCGCGATGTCGAGGTGCGCCCAGGTGATCCCCTCACCCACGAACTCCCGCAGGAAGAGCCCGGCGACCAGCCCACCGCCCATCCGCTCACCCATGTTCGCGATGTCGGCGGTGGGAGAGTCCATGCCCTTGCGCAGGTGCTCCGGCAGCGGCATCGGCCAGGCAGGCTCCCCGACCTCCTCGGCGGCCTCGTACACCGCGGAGCGGAACGCGTCGTCGTTGGCCATGATCCCGAACGTCCGGCTGCCGAGCGCCAGCATCATCGCGCCGGTGAGGGTCGCGACATCCACGATGGCGTCCGGCTTCTCCTGGGACGCCGCCCACAGAGCGTCCGCGAGGACGAGCCGCCCCTCCGCGTCGGTGTTGAGCACCTCAACGGTCTTGCCGCTGTACATCCGCAGCACGTCGCCGGGGCGCGTGGCCGACCCCGACGGCATGTTCTCGGCGAGCGCCAGCCACCCGGTGACATTGACCTCGAGACCCAGACGCGCGGCCGAGACCACGGCCGCGAACACCGCCGCCGCCCCGCTCATGTCGCACTTCATCGTCTCGTTGTGACCCGCCGGCTTCAGCGAGATGCCGCCCGAGTCGTACGTGATCCCCTTGCCGACCAGCGCGAGGTGCTTCTTCGCCTTGGACGAGGTGTACGACAGCTTCACCAGCCGCGGCCCCGACGCCGACCCCGCGCCGACGCCGAGGATGCCGCCGTAGCCGCCCTTCTCCAGCGCCTTCACGTCGAGCACCTGCACCTTGAGGCCGTGCTCCTTGCCCGCGGCCTGCACGATCGAGGCGAAGACCTCGGGGTTCAGGTCGTTCGGCGGCATGTTGACGAGGTCGCGCGCGCGGTTGAGCTCCGCGGCGACCGCGGTGGCCCGGGCGAGCGCGGCCTTGTACGCGGCGTCCCGCGGCTTGCCGCCCAGCAGCGCGGCCTCGGCCAGCGGAGCCTTGCCGTTCTTCGCCTTGGCGTCCTTGGCGTTCTCCTTGTAGGTGGTGAAGGAGTACGCCCCGAGCAGCACGCCCTCGGCGACCGCGCCGAGGTCGGCGGCGTCGCCGAGCGGCAGTACGAACACGGCCTTCTTCGCGCCGGTCAGCGCGCGGGCGGCGACACCGGCGGCCTTGCGCAGCGCCTCCGGGTCGAAGGAGGAGTCCTTCTCGGGCTCGGCGCCCAGGCCCACGGCCACCACGAGCGGCGACTTGATGCCGGAGGGCGCCGGCAGCTTCGTCACCTCGCCCTCGGCGCCGGAGGCACCGAGGGTCTCCAGGACGCCGGCGAGCGTGCCGTCGTAGGCCTTGTCCACGGATTCGGCGCCCGGCGCCACTACCAGGCCCTTCGCGCCTTTGGCGACACCGATCACGATCGCGTCGGCCCGCAGGCCGGGCGCCGCGGAGGTGCTGAGAGTGAGAGCAGTCACGGTGGTGAATTCTCGCTTCCGATGTGAAGTTGCTGGGGTCGAGCGGGTGGGTCGACCGGGCCCGACGGCCGACCCTATTTCGTGTCCGAGCACGGGCCCCGATCGGGGCCTTCACCCCTGTCGGCGACCACCCGGGACGAGCCTACGCTCGGGTCGGCCGAGCGTACCTCCGGCTGCGGCACACGAGATCATCCCTGGGTAAGCCGTCGCACTGTCTGGAGCCCGTCCGTTGAAGCGCCCTCTCCTGCTCGTCACCCTGCTCCTCCTGGTGACGGGATGCTCGACCACCCCCGACTCCGCGTCCGGCGACGCCCGTTGGCGGCCCCGCCCGGGCGTCGCCTGGCAGTGGCAGCTGACCGGCCGCGTCGACACGTCCGTGGACGTGCCGGTGTACGACATCGACGGCTTCGACCAGTCCAAGGCGGTGGTGTCGTCCCTGCACCGCGAGGGCCGCAAGGTCATCTGCTACCTCTCCACCGGCGCGTGGGAGGACTGGCGCCCCGACGCCGACAAGTTCCCCAAGTCGGTGATAGGGCGCGGCAACGGCTGGGAGGGGGAGCGCTGGCTCGACATCCGCGCCACGGACGCCCTGGAACCGCTGATGGCGGACCGCCTCGACATGTGCCGCGAGAAGGGCTTCGACGCGGTGGAGCCGGACAACATGGACGGCTACAAGAACCGCACGGGCTTCGGACTGACGGCGGCGGACCAGCTCCGCTACAACCGTCTGATCGCCGAAATGGCCCACGACCGCGGACTGTCGGTCGGCCTGAAGAACGACCTCGACCAGATCCCGGAGCTGGTGGGGGACTTCGACTTCGCGGTCAACGAGCAGTGCGCGCAGTACGCCGAATGCGCGGACATGGAGCCGTTCGTCAAGGCGGACAAGGCGGTCTTCCACGTCGAGTACGAACTGCCCACAAGCCGCTTCTGCGCCGAGTCCCGGCGGCTGAAGCTGAGTTCGATGCTGAAGAAGTACGAGCTCGGGGTGTGGCGCGAGGCCTGTTAGACGTTCATCGACAGGATCACCAGTGCCGTCGTCGCCGCCGTCTCCGCCAGCCCTCCGAACACGTCCCCGGTCACTCCGCCGAAGCGGCGCGTGCAGTGCCGCAGGAGAAGCTCGGCCGCTCCCACGGCGGCGGCGACCGCCAGGACCGTGCGGACGATGTCGTACGACCCGAGGAGCGCCCCCGCTCCGGCCGCCCCCAGCGTCACCGCGACGGCCACCGGCACCGCACCCCGTACGGGGACCACCCCCGCCACCGCGGCCCCCAGTCCCTCCGGCCTGGCCGGCGGGACCCCGGCGCGGGCCGCCAGCGTCAGCACCAGGCGCGCGGCCGTCGCCGAGACCACCGCCGCCGTCGCACCCCGCGCCCACGAGTCGCCGTACAGCTGCGACAGCGCGGCCACTTGGGCGAGCAGCACGAAGACGAGGGTGATCACCCCGAAGGGTCCGATGTCCGACTGCTTCATGATCCGCAGGGCGTTCTCGGCGGGCTTGCCGCTGCCCAGGCCGTCGGCGGTGTCCGCGAGGCCGTCGAGGTGCAGGCCCCGCGTGAGGACCGCCGGTACGGCGACCGTGGCGACCGCGGCGAGCAGTGCGGAGGAGCCCAGGGCCAGGAGCAGGAGGCCCAGCGCGGCCGACCCGCACCCCAGTGCCACCCCGACCAGCGGAGCGCACAGCATGCCGCCGCGTGCCGCCTCCCGGTCCCAGCGGGTCACCTTCACGGGGAGCACGCTGAGCGTGCCGAAGGCGAAGCGGAGGCCGTCGAGCGGGGGTGGGGTCATGGACACGTCGGCAGGGTAGCCCGGACGCCGTGGCCGCCGGGCGGCCCACCCCCGCCGGTCTGAGACTGGGGACATGGGTCACTGGCTGGAGCGCAACATCGTGGAACCGGGCAAGCTGCCACTGCTCCTCGCCCTGACCGCGTTCGTACTGACCTTCCTGATCACACGGGTCATCACCCGGCTCATCCGGGCGGGCAAGGGCCCTTTCGGCAACGTCAGCACCGGAGGGGTGCACATTCACCACGTGGTGCCCGGAGTCGTCCTCACCGTCGTCGGCGGTTTCGGCGCGGTCGCGAGCGGGCGGCACGGTTTCGTGGCGGGGCTGTGCGCGGTCGTCTTCGGCATGGGCGCGGGTCTGGTGCTGGACGAGTTCGCGCTGATCCTGCATCTCGACGACGTCTACTGGACCGAGGAGGGCCGCAAGAGTGTCGAGGTCGTCGTCCTCACCGCGGCGCTGGTCGGCCTGATGCTCGCGGGGTTCTCGCCGTTCGGTGTCAACGACGTGACGCAGGAGGAGGCCCAGGACCGCGGCGGCGTGATCAGCAGCGTGGTGGTCAACTTTCTCTTCGCGATGCTCGTCCTGCTCAAGGGCAAGACCCGGATGGCGATCTTCAGCGTGATCATCCCGCTCGTCGGCCTGATCGGTGTCATCCGCCTGGCCCGCCCGGGTTCACCCTGGGCCCGGCGCTTCTACCGCAGCCGCCCGCGCGCCCGCGCCCGGGCCACCCTGCGCGCCTACCACCGCGACAAGCGCTGGTCGGGCCCCCGCCGGAGGTTCCAGGACCTGATCGGCGGCAAACCGGACCCGACCCCGTCGCTGGAACGCCGCTGACGCAGCGCGGGAAACCTGGTCAGACCTCCTCCCTCGCACGCCGCCGACGTGCAGCCGGGATTGCGCACAGCACCAGCATCGCCGCGATGGCCGCCAGGTGTTCCTTGCCGGCGAGGTTCTCCTTCACCAGCACCTCCGCCACCATCGACGCGATGACGGCACCCGCGGTGACCCGGGCGCCGTAGCGCAGGCCGAGGAAGACGGCGAGGCCCACCACGGCCGCCGACGGGCCGGTGTCGACGACGTGCGCGTCCGAGGGGGACAGGCCGAGTGGGCTGTCGGGGCCCAGCCAGATGCCCACGCGTGCGTACAGCGTGCCGGCGAGCGTGGCCGCGTAGGCCAGAGCGAGCGTCCGCCACCGGCCCAGACAGATCTCGGCGATCCCGAACACGCACAGGATCTGCGCCAGCGCGCCCCACACCGGCAGGTCCAGGGCCGGCACGAACAGGGAGAGGGGAGTGCGGAGCAGAGCGAGCCACAGCGGGTCCGCGGCGCGTACGGCACCGACGTCCTGGACGACGTCGTAGCCCCACGACTGGTTGTGCACGACGTGCAGGGCCGCCGTCAGACCGACGGCCGTCAACGCCAGGGGGACCGCCCGCCACGTCCGCCGCAGCAGCGGTCCGCGCACGGTGGCGTACAGCGGCCCCCACTCCGCGCGGGCCCAGCGGGCGAGTGTCCTCATCCCATGGTCCTTCATCCCATGGTCCTCATCTGTGCGTGCTCAGGTGCTCCCGCCGCCGTAGCCATCCCGGCAGTCCCGGCACCTCCAGGAACCCCTCCGCGCGGGCCGAGGCGATGCCGATGCGGGGCAGGTCCGCGCTCTTCTCGAAGAGCAGGAACCGGGGTTCCCAGATGGGCCGGTACTTGGCGTTGGCCCGGTACAGGGACTCGATCTGCCACCAGCGCGAGAAGAAGCTGAGCAGCGACCGCCACAGCCGCAGCACCGGCCCGGCACCAAGACGTGCACCACGTTCGAAGACCGAACGGAACATGGCGAAGTTGAGCGAAACCTGGGTGATCTGGATCTCCTGGGCGCGGTTCAGCAGCTCGATGACCATGAACTCCATGAGTCCGTTGTCCGCGTCGCGGTCCCGGCGCATGAGGTCGAGGGACAGCCCGTGCGGCCCCCACGGCACGAAGGAGAGCACCGCCTTCAGCTCACCGTCGCCGGCCCTGCACTCCAGCGCGACGCACCGGCCGTCCGCCGGGTCCCCGAGCCGCCCCAGCGCCATGCTGAACCCGCGCTCGGTGGCACCGTCCCGCCAGTCGTCCGCACGCCGTACGAGAGCCGCCATCTCCTCGGCGGGGATGTCCTCGTGGCGCCGGACCCGTACCGTGTACCCGGCCCGTCCGACCCGGTTGTAGGCCTGCCGGACGGTCCGCATCGCCCGCCCCTCCAGCGTGAACTCGGCGACCTCGACGATCGCCTCGTCGCCCAGCTCCAGCGCGTTCAGGCCGTGCCGCGCGTACACCGTCCCCGCGTCCTCACCCGCGCCCATCACCGCCGGCAGCCACCCGTGCGCCCGCGCCTCGGCGAGCCACGGCTCGATCGCCCCCGGCCAGGCCTCCGGGTCGCCGATCGGATCGCCGGAGGCCAGCGAGACCCCGCTGACGACCCGGTAGGTCACGGCCGCCTTCCCGGTCGGTGACCAGACGACGCTCTTCTCCCTGCGCAATGCGAAGTACCCGAGCGAGTCCCGCTCCCCGTGCCGCTCCAGCAGCTCCCTCAGGCGCCGCTCGTCGTCCTCGGTGAGCGCGTCGACCGCACGCCGGGAGCGGAAAGCGGCGTAGAAGACGGCGAGGACGAGGATCGTGCTGAGCACGTTGATGACGACGTTGACCCAGTTCGGCGTCAGGATCCCGTCGAAGCGGGAGTCGTCGGCGGCGACGGAGACCAACCGCAGCGTGCCGTACCACCACCGTTCCCCGAAGGACGAGGACCTGGAGGCCTTGTTGGTGACGGTCACCAGCAGCGCGGCCAGCAACGAGCACACGAGCAGTCCGCCCACGGCCACGGCGGCGGCGAGCCGCGGATTGGACCGGTCACCCTTGGCGTAGAACTCCCGCCTGCCGACGAGCAGCGCGGCGACGAACGCGGCCGTGAGGCCGAGCGAGATCCAGTTCTGCGCGTACCGACGGATCTCCGGGAACGCCATCGCGAAGAGGAACAGCGCGAGGAACGCCCCCGACAGCACCAGGTTCAGGATCCACGCCGCGCGCTTGCGCCGCCGCATGGTGATGGCGAGGAAGGCCGTGAACACCCCGGAGGCGAAGCCCGCCGTCAGCAGATACGGCGTGAAGAAGTCCTCCTGGTTGTGCCGCCGCACGTCCTGCCCCAGCGAGACCCACACCGCGCTGAGGAAGTTGACGAACGCGACGACCCGCAGGTACCAGACGGCGAACCCGGCGGCCCGCCGCGAGGCACCGGTGGACCGGCGGACATCCCGAACAGGTGCAACTCGGACATCTCCCATGAAGGGCGATCATGCCCGTTGCGCCGGCGATTCCGTCGCAAGGGCACTCACCTGTCCTGGACTACTCCTCGTCGGACACCTTCTCCGGCTCCTCCTCGGAAACCGCGGGCTTCTCCGGCAGCTCAGCGGCCAGCGCCGCCGCGGCCTGCACCAGCGGCAGCGCCAGCAGTCCGCCCGCACCCTCCCCGACCGTCACGCCATGGTCGAGCAGCGGTTCCAGGGCCATCCGGTCCAGCGCCTTCGTCTGTCCCGGCTCACCGCTGTTCTGCCCGGCCAGCCACCAGTCCGGCGCCCGGAACGCGATCCGCTGACCCACCAGCGCACAGGCGGCCACGACCACCCCGTCCAGCACGACGGGCAGTTTGCGCACCGCGCTCTGGAGGAGGAAGCCCGTGATCGCGGCGAGGTCGGCCCCGCCGACGGTCGCCAGCAACTGCAACTGGTCCCCGAGGACCGGCCGCGCCCGCCGCAGCGCGTCCCGGATCGCCGCGCACTTGCGCATCCAGGCCAGGTCGTCGATCCCGGTCCCGCCCCGCCCGGTCACGACGGACGCGTCGGTCCCGCACAGCGCCGCGACCAGCACCCCGGCCGCCGTGGTCCCGCCCACGCTCACATCGCCGAGCACCACGAGATCCGTACCGGAGTCGGCCTCTTCGTCCGCCACCGCGACCCCGGCCCGGAAGGCGGCCTCCGCCTCCTCGAGGGTCAACGCGTCCTCGACATCGATACGACCGCTCCCGCGCCGCACCCGATGCCGTACGACATCCTCCGGCAACTCGGCCGGATCGCAGTCCAGCGCCATGTCGACGACCCGCACCGGCACACCCAGCCGGCGCGCGAGGATCGACACCGGACGGCCGCCCTCCAGGACCTCCCGCACCAACTCCGAGGCGCTGCCCGCGGCCCGCCCCGAGACGCCCAGTTCGGCGACCCCGTGGTCACCGGCGAACAGCACGACCCGCGGCCGTTCGACCGGCCGTACCGGTACCGCCGACTGCGCCGCGGCCAGCCACTCACCCAGGGCGTCGAGGCGGCCCAGCGCGCCGGGCGGCACGATCTGACGCTCCCGGCGCGCCTCGGCGTCGCGACGCACCCCGCCGTCGGGGCGTTCGATCAGATCGGTGAAGTCGTCGAGATTAAGCGAGCTCATTCGCCGAACAGTACCGGCCCTGATCGAACACGGCGGCGCCACGTGGCCATGACGTCATTGCACCCGAGATCGTGATCCCATACGTTCCGATTTGCAGGGAATTGCCGTACGTCCCCGGGAGGCCTCATGCTCGCACCAACCGCCCCTTCCGTACGGCGTCTTCGCTCCACCGCCCGCGCGATGCTGCCCTTCCCCGAACCGGAGAGCTGGCTGGACGTGGAGACGGGGGACGCGGACTTCCCGGAGGCGGCGAGAACGTTCTTCCCCTACACGGCCTTCGACGGTCTGGACCTCAGCCACCGCGTCCTGCAGGCCCAGGCGGCCGAACGCCTGGAGGAAGGCCACCTCGGCCGGCTGACGGACCCGCAGATCACCGCCCGTCTCCGCGCCCGCTACGACGTGGTCAGCCTGCTGAACCAGCGGCCCCGCACCAGGGATTTCCAGGCCGCCCTCGCCGTCCTGCGCCCCGGCGGCCACCTCCTCGTGGAATGCCCGGACGACCCCCGCGCCGAGTTGGAGTCCCAGGGCTGCACGATCGTCACCACGGCCCGCAGATCCGCGCACATCCCGGGCCGCGTGACGACCCGCCTGCCCCCGAGGGCGACCGGACCGCTGGCCTCCGCCGCGAGAGCGCTGGACCACACCCTGGCCCTCCTCCTCTCCGGCACCCGCTTCGCGAAGGCGTACCGGGTGATCGCCCGCAAGCACGCGGACACCTCAGCCCCGTAGCACCATCGCCTGCCCCGCCACCACCAGCACCACCTGCTCGCACTCGCCCGCGAACGCCGCGTTCAGCCGCCCCAGCTCGTCCCGGTACCGGCGCCCGGACGCGGTGGCGGGCACGATCCCCGACCCCACCTCATTGGACACGGCCACCACGGTCCGCCGCGCACCCCGCATCGCCTCCGTCAACTCCCGCACCCGCGCCCGCAGTTCGCGCTCCCCGCCGTCGGCCCACTCCGCGTCGTCCCACGCTCCCACGGCGTCCATCGCGTCCGTCAGCCACAGCGACAGACAGTCGATCAGCAGCGGCGCCCCGTCGTCCTTCAGCAGCGGCACCAGATCGCACGTCTCGGTTGTACGCCACGACCCGGGCCGCCGCTCCCGATGCGCAAAGACCCGGGAGGCCCACTCGGTGTCCCCGTTCCGCGAGCCGCCCGTCGCCACGTACAGCACCTCGGGGAAGGCCTCCAGCCGCCGCTCGGCCTCCACCGACTTCCCGGACCGCGCCCCGCCCAGCACCAGCGTCCGCCGCGGCACATCCGGTACGTCCTCGTAGACCCCGACGGCCAGAGTCGTCCCGTCGGGCACGGCCCGCGCCCCCGCCGCGGCCAGCCGCCGCCGCAACTCGGCCCCCGGCGGCACGTCGTGATCGATATGCACGGCGACGACATCCGTCGTGGGCCCGACAGCACCCACGGCCCGCAGCCGGGCCAGCGCGTCCGGCCGCCGTACGACATCGACGAGCACCATGTCGTACGACTCGACGGCCCCCTCCTCCAGCCCGGCGGGCGAACCCCCCGGCGGCAGATACAGCGCCCGCTGCCCATCGGGCCCGGTGACGGCGTACCCGGTCCCCGGCGCGTCCATCGCCACCGCCCGCACCCGATGGCCCGTCAGCAACGTCAACTCCCGCCCGTCCGGCACCCGCCCCGGCTGCGGAAGCCCGGCGGGCACCTCGACGGGGGGTCCGTCGTGGGGGTGCGACAGCAGAACCTGCCGTACGCCACCGAGCGAGTGCCCGGCGCGGGCGGCCGCGAAGGCGGCACCGGGGGTGAGATCGAGCAGCAGGGTCTCGTCGACGAGGACGGCGGTGGCTCCCCGTGCGTCCGCCCCGACGGCGACCGCACAGGCGGCACAGGGACAGCCGGGGCGGGGAAGGCCGTTGGGGGCACCGGTACCGAGCAGAGTGAGTTCCACGAAAACGATTCTCGCCGGTCCCCGTTGATCTTGCGCGAGCAACCCCCGCGGGCCCGCAGCCGTCGAACTACCGCTTAGGGTGCTCTTCGTAACGGATCAAACACGGGAGGCTCGCATGGCGACATGGACCTGGCGATTCGAGAAGGCCGACGGCGCTGAGACCCAGCCCGCCGTGGAGCCGGAGGAGTTCACCACCCAGGGAGACGCCGAGTCCTGGCTCGGCGAGTACTGGAAGGACCTGCTCGCGGGCGGCGCGGAACAGGTACGGCTTTTCGAGGACGCCACGGAGATCTACGGTCCGATGAGCCTGCGCGCGGCCGAGGAGGCCTGACCCTGACGGGCGAGGGTGCCATGGCCCCCTCGCCCGCCTCCGCAAAGCGACGGAGCGCTCAGCCCCGCACTCCGCACAGGTGCAGCAGCGCGGCGACGCCCCGATACGGATCCGTCCGCCCGGCCCGCTCCTCGCAGGCCAGCAGCGCCTCCACATCGGCCGGCGCCTCGGTGCCGTCCGACGCGGTGTCCGTGAATACCCGCACCCCGTACCAGGCCTGGAGCGGTGCCCCGATGCCGGCGAGCGTCGCGGTCAGCGTGCTCAGCCGGTCGGCCCGCACATCGAGCCCGAGACGGTTGCGGTAGGCGGTGGTGTCGAAGGCACCCAGCGCACCGGCCCAGTCCCCGGCGAGCCCCGGCCGCATCGCCAGCGCGTCACCGTTGCGCACGAGCAACGACAGCAGCCCGCCCGGTGCCAGCATCCGCGCCAGCCCCGCGAGGAGCGGATCCGGCTCCTCGACGTACATGAGCACACCGTGGCACAGCACCACGTCGAAGCTGCCCGGCAGGAAGTGCACCCCGGTGTCCCGGCCGTCGCCCTCTATGATCCGCATCCGCTCCCGGATGCCCTCGGGCTCGGCGGACAGGGCCTCCCGGGCCGCCGCGACCATCGTGGAGTCCTGTTCGAGCCCGGTCACCTGATGCCCGGCCCGGGCCAGCCGCAGCGCCTGGGTGCCCTGGCCCATGCCCACGTCGAGCACCCGCAGCCGCTGCCCGACGGGGTACCGCCCGACTATCTGCTCGTCGAGCTGCCGGGCCACCAGCTCCTGTCGTACGACATTCCGCAGCCCGCCCAGCTTGTTCAGCCAGGCATCCGCCGCGCCCCCGGAGAAAGACGTCGTACTCAGGGCCGCTCTCCGCGCTTGACCTGCGGCTTCGGCAGCCGGAGGCGACGCATCTGGAGGGAGCGCATCAGGGCGTAGGCGACCGCGCCCTTGCGGTTCTGGTCCGGGAAGCGCTCGGCGAGCCGCTTCTTCAGACGGAAACCGGTGAGGATCGAGTCGAGCACGATGAGCACGATCACGACGAGCCACAGCAGCAGCGCGATGCTCTGCAGCGCACCCACCCGCACCAGGCTCAGCACGAGGATGACCACGGCCATCGGCAGGAAGAACTCCGCCACGTTGAACCGCGCGTCGATGGTGTCGCGGGCGAACTTGCGCACCGGGCCCTTGTCCCGGGCGGGCAGGTACCGCTCGTCGCCGCCGGCCAGCGCCTGGCGCTGCCTCTCCAGCGCGCTGCGGCGCTCCTCGCGCTGGCGCTTGGAGGCGTCCTTGCGCGTCAGCGACGTATTGGCGACGCTGCGGCGCTGGGACTGGGCCTCACTGCGCTTCGGCGTGGGCCGGCCCTTGGGGGCCTGCGGGTCGCGGGGTTGCTTGGAGTCGGTCAGCTGCGCCTTGTCGGCGACGGCGGCCTTCTCTTCCTTGGTGGCACGGCTACGGAACACAAAACCCAAGGGTAAGGGGTGTCCGGGGTTGGACCCCAGCCCGGTGGGGAACGATCCGGCAACACCAGTCGTCATGTAGGGGGACAGAGGGGACGTCCGGTGATCGGTTGCTCACCCTGAAGGTCACCTACTCCTTACGCCGGAGCAGGGGATTGGTCAGTCGTCCTTGGGGATGAGCGCATCCGTCCCGGAACAGTGCGTCAATGGATGCAGGGCCCGTACTGTGGGTTCTGTCGCAGAGCTGGAGCTGGAAGTCCGTCAGAAGGGGGCGCGCGAAGCCCATGAGCGGTGTCATGAAGCGTATGGGGATGATCTTCCGCGCGAAGGCGAACAAGGCCCTTGACCGGGCCGAGGACCCGCGCGAAACCCTCGATTACTCGTATCAGAAGCAGCTGGAGCTGCTCCAGAAGGTGCGCCGGGGCGTGGCCGACGTGGCCACCTCCCGCAAGCGCCTGGAACTCCAGCTCAACCAGCTGCAGTCCCAGTCGGGCAAGCTGGAGGACCAGGGCCGCAAGGCCCTCGCACTGGGCCGTGAGGACCTGGCCCGCGAGGCGCTCTCGCGCCGGGCCGCCCTCCAGCAGCAGGTGACCGACCTCGAGACCCAGCACTCCACGCTCCAGGGCGAGGAGGAGAAGCTCACCCTTGCGGCCCAGCGCCTCCAGGCCAAGGTGGACGCCTTCCGGACCAAGAAGGAGACCATCAAGGCGACGTACACCGCGGCCCAGGCCCAGACCCGTATCGGTGAGGCGTTCTCCGGCATCTCCGAGGAGATGGGCGACGTCGGCCTGGCGATTCAGCGGGCCGAGGACAAGACGGCACAGCTCCAGGCCCGGGCCGGCGCGATCGACGAACTGCTCGCCTCCGGCGTCCTGGACGACCAGTCCGGCATGCACAAGGACGACATCCAGGCCGAGCTGGACCGGCTCTCCGGTGGTACGGATGTAGAGCTGGAACTGCAGCGCATGAAGGCGGAGCTGGCGGGAGGTTCGTCGTCGCAGCAGGCCATCGAGGGCGGCACCGGCCAGTCGCAGTCCCAGCAGCAGCCGCAGGACACCCCACGCTTCGACAAGCAGTAGGGCCCACGCCGAGGAGGGCGACATGATCGTACGGATCATGGGGGAGGGTCAGGTGAGGCTGGCCGAGAGCCACCTCGCCGACCTGAACAAGCTGGACGACGAGCTGCTCACCGAGATGGAGAACGGCGACGGCCCGGGTTTCCGACGCACCCTCCAAGCCCTCCTCACCAGGGTCCGCGAACTGGGCGAGCCGCTCCCGGACGACTCCCTGGAACCCTCGGAACTGATCCTCCCGTCCCCGGACGCCACCCTGGAGGAGGTCCGGGACCTGCTCAGCGACGACGGCCTCATCCCGGGATGACCGGGCGCACGGTGCGCTCCCGGGGACGACTGTCACCGCGTCTCCGGCCCGGCCACCGGGGACGTACCGGTAGCCTCCGTTCCGCCCCTGCCAGGGCACCCGTACCGTTGCGGACGTGAGCACTCTCCAGCGCGCCAGACAGCAGTTCAAGGCGCATCCCCTGGCCCTGGACGCCGTCCTCGCGGCGGGCGTCCTCGGCTGCATGATGGCCGGCTCCTTCGTGGAGCCCCATGAGAAGGACGCCGTCAGCTGGAGCCTGCGCACCCCGGCCCCCCTCAGCCTCGTGCTCATGGTCCTCGCAGCTCTGGCCCTGGTTTTCCGCCGCCGGGCCCCGCTCACGGTCCTCGCCCTCACCGGCACCGCCGCCATCATCGAGTGCGTCACCGGCGATCCCCGGGCCCCTGTCGCGATGGCCGCCGTCATCGCCCTGTTCACGGTCGCCTCCACCACCGACCGCCCCACCACCTTGCGGGCCGGCCTGCTCACCATGACCGTGCTCACCGGCGCCGCGATGCTCGCAGGCCCGCTGCCCTGGTACGCCCAGGAGAATCTCGGCATCTTCGCCTGGACCGGTATCGGCGCCACCGCGGGCGACGCCGTCCGCAGCCGCCGCGCCTTCGTCCAGGCCATAAGAGAGCGCGCGGAGAAGGCCGAGCGCACCCGCGAGGAGGAGGCCCGCCGCCGCGTCGCCGAGGAACGCCTGCGCATCGCCCGCGACCTGCACGACGTCGTCGCCCACCACATCGCCCTGGTCAACGTCCAGGCCGGAGTCGCCGCGCACGTCATGGACAAGCGCCCCGACCAGGCCAAGGAAGCCCTCGCCCACGTCCGCGAGGCCAGCCGCTCCGCGCTCAACGAACTCCGCGCCACCGTCGGCCTGCTGAGACAGTCCGGCGACCCCGAGGCCCCCACCGAACCCGCCCCCGGACTCGCCCGCCTCGACGAACTCGTCGGCACCTTCCGCAGCGCGGGCCTCCACGTCGAGGTCGCCCGCGCCGACCACGGCACCAACCTCCCTGCCGCCGTCGACCTGGCCGCCTACCGGGTCATCCAGGAAGCCCTCACCAACGTCCAGAAGCACGCCGGCACGGAGGCCAAGGCCGAGGTCAGCGTCGTACGCGTCGGCCCCAACGTGGAGATCACCGTCCTCGACAACGGCGCCGGCGAGGACGACGACCCCGACAGCGGCGGCGGCCACGGACTCCTCGGCATGCGTGAGCGGGTCACCGCCCTGCGCGGCACCCTCACCACCGGTCCCCGCTACGGCGGCGGTTTCCGCGTCCATGCGATCCTGCCGGTCAAGACCCGCACCCCGGCCGCGGGCGGCACCGTATGACCACCACCCCTGCCACGGGAGAGCCCGTATGACGATCCGTGTCCTGCTCGCCGACGACCAGGCACTGCTGCGCAGCGCGTTCCGTGTGCTCGTCGACTCGGAGCCGGACATGGAGGTGGTCGGCGAGGCGTCCGACGGCGCCGAGGCGGTCCGGCTGACCAGGCAGGAGCGTGCCGACGTCGTCCTCATGGACATCCGGATGCCCGGCACGGACGGCCTCGCGGCCACCCGCATGATCAGCGAGGACCCCACCCTCGCCCATGTCCGCGTGGTCATCCTGACCACTTTCGAGGTCGACGACTACGTCGTGCAGTCCCTGCGGGCCGGTGCCTCCGGTTTCCTCGGCAAGGGCAGCGAACCCGAGGAACTCCTCAGCGCCATCCGGGTCGCGGCCGGCGGCGAGGCCCTGCTCTCCCCGGCCGCCACCAAGGGTCTGATCGCCCGCTTCCTCGCCCAGGGCGACGGGGACGACAACGACCCGGTGCGCTCCGAACGCCTCGCAGCCCTCACCGTCCGCGAGCGTGAGGTCCTCGTCCAGGTCGCCGGTGGTCACTCCAACGACGAGATCGCCGAGCGCCTCGAGGTCAGCCCGCTCACCGTCAAGACCCACGTCAACCGGGCCATGGCCAAGCTGGGCGCCCGGGACCGGGCCCAGCTCGTGGTGATCGCGTACGAGTCGGGGCTGGTACGGCCGAGGGTGGAATGACCCGACGAGGGCCGTCGAGTGGGCCGCAAAAAACAATTCCCGCGGTGATGTCGAGAACCCGTGCCCCGCTCCGTCCCCGTGATGAGAGCGACCAGAATGGGTCGCATCGGGACCGAGGAGAGACACCATGGCCAAGTACCTGCTGCTGAAGCACTACCGTGGCGCTCCGGCTCCGGCCAACGACGTGCCCATGGAGCAGTGGACGCCTGAGGAGATCTCGGCGCACGTGCAGTACATGCGGGACTTCGCGGACCAGCTGGTGAAGACCGGGGAGTACGTCGACGGGCAGGCGCTCGCTCCCGAGGGGACGTGGGTGCGGTACGACGGCGAGGGGCGCCCGCCCGTCACCGACGGGCCGTTCGCCGAGACCAAGGACCTCATCGCCGGCTGGATGGTGATCGACGTCGACAGCTACGAGCGGGCCCTCGAACTGGCCGGGGAACTGTCGGCTGCCCCCGGCGCCGGCGGGAAGCCGATCCACGAGTGGCTGGAGCTGCGCCCGTTCTACGCGGCGTCGCCCACCGACCCGGAGTGCCACCCCGGTGGATGAGGCGCTGCTCAGAAGCCTCACGCCGAGCGTGCTCACCGTCCTTGTCCGCCGCGGAGCCGACTTCGCGGCGGCCGAGGACGCCGTCCAGGACGCGCTCGTCGAGGCGGTCCGGGTCTGGCCGGCCGACCCGCCGCGGGACGCGAAGGGCTGGCTGGTCACCGTGGCCTGGCGCAAGTTCCTCGACGCGACCCGCTCGGACACCGCTCGCCGCCGGCGTGAGGACCGTATCGAGGAGGAACCGGCGCCCGGACCCACACCCGCCGTGGACGACACGCTCCAGCTCTACTTCCTGTGCGCCCACCCCTCGCTCACCCCGTCCTCCGCGGTCGCGCTCACCCTGCGTGCCGTCGGCGGACTCACCACCCGCCAGATCGCCCAGGCCTACCTCGTGCCCGAGGCGACCATGGCGCAGCGCATCAGCCGGGCCAAGCGCACCGTCTCCGGGGTCCGCTTCGACCAGCCCGGCGACGTGGCCACCGTGCTGCGCGTCCTCTACCTGGTCTTCAACGAGGGCTACTCCGGCGACGTCGACCTCGCCGCCGAGGCCGTCCGGCTCACCCGGCAGCTCGCCGCCGCCATCGACCACCCCGAGGTCGCGGGGCTGCTCGCCCTCATGCTGCTCCACCACGCCCGCCGCGCCTCCCGCACCGCCCCCGACGGCAGTCTGGTGCCGCTCGCCGAACAGGACCGCACCCGCTGGGACACCGCGGCGATCGCCGAGGGCGTCCGGATCCTGCAGGCCGCCCTCGCCCGCGACCGGCTGGGCGAGTTCCAGGCCCAGGCCGCGATCGCCGCCCTGCACGCGGACGCACCCACCGCCGGGGAGACCGACTGGGTGCAGATCGTCGAGTGGTACGACGAACTCGCCCGCCTCACCGACAGCCCCGTCGTCCGCCTCAACCGGGCGGTCGCCGTGGGTGAGGCGGACGGCCCCCGCGCGGGCCTGGCCGCTCTGGCCGCGATCGAGGACTCGCTGCCCCGCCACACCGCGGCCACGGCCTATCTCCACGAACGCGCCGGCGACCTGACGACCGCGGCCCGCCTGTACGCCGAGGCCGCCCGCAAGGCCCCCAACCTCGCCGAACGCGACTACCTGACCCGCCGGGCGGCCGGGCTCAACTCCCGTACGCGGCACTGACGGGGCGGCCCGGGACCTTCATGAGGCGGGGCCGGACACCCCGTTACCTATGCTGGGTGCTCGCAGTGCCGCACGGGGGAAGGGGATGCGGGCGTGCCGCTGAACAAGGACGACCCGAAATCGGTCGGCGGGTACAAGCTGGTCGACCGGCTCGGGTCCGGGGGAATGGGCATTGTCTACCGGGGCAGATCCCGCTCCGGGCGCGAGGTCGCGGTGAAGGTGGTGCACGCCCAGTACGCCGAGGATCCGGTCTTCCGCACCCGCTTCCGCCAGGAAATAGAGGCCGTACGCAAGGTGAGCGGCGCCTTCACCGCACCGGTGGTGGACGCCGATCCGGAGGCGGCGCGGCCGTGGATGGCGACCCAGTACGTCCCCGGCCGCTCGCTCGCCGACCGGATCTCCGAGCGCGGCCCGCTGCGGGAGACCGAACTGCCGCGCCTGGCGCTGGGGTTGGTGGAGGCCCTGCGGGACATCCACCGCGCCGGCGTCGTGCACCGCGACCTCAAGCCCGCCAACGTCCTGATGGCCGAGGACGGTCCCCGCGTCATCGACTTCGGCATCTCCCGGGCGGCGGAGAACAACCCCCTCACCGAGACCGGCCAGATGATCGGCACCCCGCCCTTCATGTCCCCGGAACAGCTCACCGACGCCCGCACGGTCGGCCCGGCCTCCGACGTCTTCGCGCTCGGCGCGCTGCTGGTGTACACCCTCACGGGCCGGGGTCCGTTCGACGCGGACAGCCCCTACCTCACGGCGTATCAGGTGGTGCACGACGAACCCGTCCTGGACGGCGTACGACCGCAGCTGCGGACGGTCCTGCAGAGCTGTCTGGCCAAGAAGGCCGCCGACCGGCCCGGACTGGACGACGTGGCCCGGGAACTCGCGAGGGTGCTGCCCGAGGAGGCGATGGACGGCCCCCAGACGGTGACACTGCGCGGGGACCTGCCGGACCCTTCCGGCACCGGGACCCCGGACCCGAGGTCGGCCACGTCGCCGGGCCGCCGAGGTCGGCTGCGCCCGCTGTGGGCGGCGACCGCCACGATCGGCGTGGTGGCTCTCGGGCTGACGGCGTATCTGCTCACCGGACCGGGACGGACGGGCGGCGACGGCGAGGGCGGCGGCGCGGCCGGCGAGCAGGCCGCCGTCTCTCGCTGGACGGCGTTGCCCAGTGGCTGGCAGCCCTGGCAGACGACGGTGTACGCCGACGCCGAGCGGGGCCTGAAGAAGGGGATCACCCTCCTGGAGGGAGGGATGGACCACGGCCCGGAGTGCCAGATGTACGAGGGTTCCGTCTACTGCGCGGGCACCGCGGTTCTGCCCGTGCGCCTCGACGGTGTCACCGGACGGGTCGACTGGCGCGCCGACGGGGTGCCGTCCGTCGTGAGGAAGAGGTCGTACGTCTTCTCGCTCCTCGGGGTCGCGGACGACGTGATGCTGGTCGAGCAGCACAACCAACCCGAGGGCGGGAATCTCGTGATCTCGGTCATCGCCCTCGACACCGGGACGGGGGAACGGCTGTGGCGCCGCACGGTGGACGCCGCGTCGAACCACCCGTACCTCTCGGGCGACCTCCTGCTCGTCCCGGACATCAAGCGCGGATCGGTGACCGCACGTTCGGCCCGCACCGGCGCCGAGCGCTGGAGGGCGCCGCTTCCGCCGGGGATGCAGTGCGACCCGGCGCGCGTGAACGAGGGCCTCTACCTGGACTGCGTACCCCCCATGACGGGCAGCAAGGACATGCTGGTCCTGGGGTTCGACCGCTCCGACGGCTCGGTACGGCGCCTGACGGTGCCCCGTCAGGCGATTCTCGTCGGCACGTACGACGGCCGCCTGCTCTACCTCGAGGAAGGGCACCTGGCCTCCGAGGACAAGGGACCCTTCTCCCGGATCCGGCTGGTGAACCCCGACACCGGTGCCGCCACGACGACGGAGCTGGCGGAGGAGTTCGAGGGCACGGTGACGACGGCGGACGGCGTGCTGTGGTTCGTCGGCACCACCGGCCAGGTGACCGCCGTGTCGGTCCGCACCGGCAAGCAGCTGTGGCAGACCCGGACGAGCCTCCAACAGCCGAGCGGTGTCACCGCCGCCCCGCGCCCGGGCGTGGTCTATCTGTCCAGCGCCGACGGCCGGGTCGCGGCCCTGGACGGCAAGAAGGGCACGCTGCTGTGGGAAACCCTGCCGCGTGCCAAGTGGGTGAACGACCTGAACGAGCCGCTGCCCGAGGTGCTGCTCCACAAGGGCGCCCTGGTCGTCACCACCCAGGCCGGCGATGTCTTCACCCTCGACCCCGCCCACCCCGAGCGGACCTCCGCATCGGGGTGAGCGCTCCCCACGACGGTTCTACGGCAGCGCCAGCATCCGCTCCAGCGCCAGCTTCGCGAACGCCTCCGTCTCCTTGTCGACCTCGATCCGGTTGACGAGCTTGCCCTCGGCCAGCGACTCCAGGGTCCAGACCAGGTGGGGCAGGTCGATGCGGTTCATGGTCGAGCAGAAGCAGACCGTCTTGTCGAGGAAGACGATCTCCTTGCCCTCGGGGGCGAAACGGTTCGCGAGCCGTCGTACGAGATTGAGCTCCGTACCGATGGCCCACTTCGAGCCGGCCGGGGCCGCCTCCAGCGCCTTGATGATGTACTCGGTCGAGCCGACGTAGTCCGCAGCGGCCACGACCTCGTGCTTGCACTCGGGGTGCACGAGGACGTTCACACCGGGGATCCGCGCGCGGACGTCCTCCACCGACTCCAGCGAGAAACGGCCGTGCACCGAGCAGTGGCCGCGCCACAGGATCATCTTCGCGTCGCGCAGCTGCTCGGCGGTCAGGCCGCCGTTCGGCTTGTGCGGGTTGTAGAGGACGCAGTCCTCCAGCGTCATCCCCATGTCCCGCACGGCGGTGTTGCGGCCGAGATGCTGGTCGGGAAGGAACAGCACCTTCTCGCCCTGCTCGAAGGCCCACTCAAGAGCCTTCTTGGCGTTGGACGACGTGCAGATGGTGCCGCCGTGCTTGCCTGTGAACGCCTTGATGTCCGCCGAGGAGTTCATGTACGACACCGGCACGACCTGCTCGGCTATGCCGGCCTCGGTGAGCACGTCCCAGCACTCGGCGACCTGCTCGGCCGTCGCCATGTCGGCCATGGAGCAGCCGGCGGCGAGGTCGGGCAGGACGACCTTCTGGTCGTCGGAGGTCAGGATGTCCGCGGACTCCGCCATGAAGTGCACGCCGCAGAACACGATGTACTCGGCCTCCGGGCGTGCGGCCGCGTCCCGGGCCAGCTTGAACGAGTCACCCGTGACGTCGGCGAACTGGATGACCTCGTCACGCTGGTAGTGGTGGCCGAGGACGAACACCTTGTCGCCGAGCTTCTCCTTGGCCGCGCGGGCGCGCTCGACCAGGTCGGGGTCGGAGGGCGAGGGCAGGTCGCCGGGACACTCGACGCCCCGCTCGCTCCTAGGGTCGGCCTCGCGGCCGAGCAGCAACAGGGCGAGCGGAGTCGGCTGTACGTCGAGCTCCGTGGTCTGGGCGGTGGTCACGACACGCACCCTTTCTACTTTTCGTCGAACTGACGTTATCTATCATAACCCGGTTCACGTCACTTTGACGATGGCTATAGCGTCGATGTGACGTGAATCCCGGTCCTCCGTAAGAGGGGTGGTTCTCGGGCCGCTGTTCGCTTCGTCGCGGGTGTGCGAGCATGAAGAGGACAGGCGAAAAGACAAGTTGCTCGGCCCGGAATGAATCCGCGGCCCCGGCGGTTGCAATCGTCGGTAAGCAGTCTCCGTACAACCCGGGAGAGATGTAGATGTCCGTATCGGACGAGACCGGCACCGTCACCGACGGCATCATCCTGTCCGACGCCGCCGCGGCGAAGGTCAAGGCCCTGCTCGACCAGGAAGGCCGTGAGGACCTGGCCCTGCGCGTCGCCGTTCAGCCCGGCGGCTGCTCCGGCCTGCGTTACCAGCTCTTCTTCGACGAGCGTTCCCTCGACGGGGACGTCGTCAAGGACTTCGGTGGCGTCAAGGTCGTCACCGACCGTATGAGCGCCCCGTACCTCGGCGGCGCGTCCATCGACTTCGTGGACACCATCGAGAAGCAGGGCTTCACGATCGACAACCCGAACGCGACCGGCTCCTGCGCCTGCGGCGACTCCTTCAGCTAAGCATCGAGTTCGACCAAGGCTCGAGCGACAGAAGGCGGCGGCCCCCTCCGACGGGGCCGCCGCCTTCGCGTATCTCCAGGGCTACCGGGCCCCGGAGGTCTCCGGCAGCCGTGCCCCCGCCTTCTTCAGCGGGATCTCCTTGCCGTCCGAGCCCACGACCTTGCGGTCACCGAGCGGCTCGTTCAGCGGCACGGTCTTCTGAATCTCCTTGGCGATCATGATGCAGACCTTGTCCGGCCACGGCGTATAGGTCACCTTGGCCGTCACCTCGCCCGAGGTCTCGCTCGCCGTCGCCGCGTAGTCCCCGCACACCCCGCCCGTGAAGCTCAGGGTCAGCTCGTCGCCCTCGGCCGAGTAGCCGTCCACCTTGACGTCCCGCGTCTTCGGCGCGGAGGTCGGCTGGTCCGAGGGTGCCGTGGGTGTGGCGGGTGACGTGGGCGTCGCCGTCGCCGGGGAGTCGATGTACTTCGGGTCGACCGCCGGATACGTCACCGTGAAGGCGTCCTTCGCGCCCGCCGCCCGCACCTCGAACAGCCAGGACGGCACGAGCGCCTGCCGGCCGGCCACGAGGTGCGACGCCAGCCCGAACACCGCCTTCTCGACGGTGAGCGTGCTCTTCGCGGGGCTCGCCGTCGACTCCCCGCAGGGCGCCTCCAACCGGTCCTTCAGCGGTACGGGACTGGCGCAGCCGCCGATCCCCATGCGGTGGTCGGTCGCCGGCACCTTGTTCAGCAGGCCCAGCGTCTTCTCGGCGCTCAGCACGGGATACGTGTCGCTCTTCACCGGCGCCTTCAACTGGCCGGATCCGCCGACCACTTCACCCTGGCCGTTCACGGAGACGCCGGTCGTCCAGCCGTACGTGGGCAACCCGCCCACGACCGGATCGGCGTTCACGACCCGCTGGGCGCCCATGACCTGGCTCGCGTCCAGCTTCGCGCCGTCCTGACCCGCCGCCTTCAGCACCGGCGCGGCGGCCTTCTCCGCGACCGCCACGCTCACCGGCGATCCGGTGGGGGTCTGCTCCGCCCCGCACACGGTGGCGCTGTCACAGTTGTCGATGACGGGTGAGTAGCGCTGGAAGGTCCACGCGCCCGGCGCCTGCCGGTTCACCTGCAGGCTCGGCCCCGACCCGTCCTTGACCCCGACCCGCCAGACCTGCCCCTGCGCCACCGGCGTCCCGTCCACCCCGAGCGCTTCGGCGAGCCGCACCACGTCGTCCTCGGTGACCTGCCCCTGGGTCCGGTAGACCGGCGCCGAGCCGGGCCCTTCCGGGAGGCTGCCGTCCACGCGATACGTCACGCCGTACGGATTCGGCTCGCCGGGCGCGATCCCGTTGCCCGTTCCACCACTCACGCGGTAACCGTCGAGCGCGAGGGGCGGGGGAGTGTCGTCCCCCGACGCGCCGGAGGCCGTGCCGTCGCCGGACCCTCCGGAGGTACTGGCGGCGAGGTACGCCCCACCGCCCCCGACCAGCAGGACGGCAGCGGCGACGGCGGCGATGACGACGGGGGAGCGGTGCCGACCGGAACGGGGGACGCCGGGGTCGGGGAGGGCGCCAACGGCGGGAATGTGATCGTGGTCGGAGTCCGCCCCGCTGACAGCGGTATCCGGAGCGGGGGGCTGAGGCTGATCGTGATCGGTGTCCAGGCCCACGGGCTCGTCCGGGCCGGCAGAGGCGTCGGGTGCCGGAAGCTTGCCGAGGCCGGTGCGGCTGGGAGTCGCCGAGCTGTCGCCATCGGCGGGAACCCGTGGCGTGTCGGCGTCGGCATGGGCGTCGGGGGCCGCGGGGGCCTCCGGCCCGTCGGCGTCGGCCGCGGCTGCGGTGCCGGAGGCCGGGGAGTCGTCCGCCGCTTCCTCGGCGTGCTCCGTCGAGCCTCCGGCGGCACCGGAGGCTTCCTCGGTGCCCTCGGCTCCACCGGCGCTCGTCTCGTCGCCGTGAGCGTCGGAACCGTGCGTCTCCTCGGCACCGCTCACTTCCTCGGCACCCAGCGCCCCCGCACCGCGCGCTTCCGCAGAGCTCCCGTCCCCGCCGCCGGAGGCCTCGTCGTTGTCGGGTCGCTCGGTGTTCACCGCATCGCTCCTTCTGCTGCGCAACTGTCCCTCGACCCTGACCCGACCCTGTCAAAAAGGTCGGCAAACGGGTCGTATCCCGCATCCCCTTTCCGGGGGACGGCGATGGGACGCAGCGGGGGAGCGCGCGGTTCCCTCGAACGCGCCGACGCGAGCGCCGTGACTCAGTCGCCGTACTCCGACATCGCCTCCAGCAGCCGCGCGGAGCCCTCGGGAACCGTCACGCCGTGGATGAGTGAGGGAGAAACCGGAACGGAAACGATCCGGTCGGGAACCGCCCAGTGCGGAGCCATCCGGGCGCAGTCACCGAGCAGGGACGCGAGGCCCCCGTCCAGGTCGGCCGGGGCGGAGACGTACAGCTCAAGGTTGGTCATGACGGCACCGTATGCACGCCGGAGCCCGCGAAGAAAGATCTACTATCGGGTAGTTTTACCTGCTTCACCGCGCCGTCGGCCGCCTCGCAGTACCCCATACGGACCCGATAGCGTTAACCGTCAATACACCCTCCCCCCAGGAGAGCCACGCCGTGCGCATCGCAGTCACCGGCTCCATCGCCACCGACCACCTCATGACCTTCCCCGGCCGCTTCGCCGACCAGTTCGTCGCGGACCAACTGCACACGGTCTCGCTCTCCTTCCTGGTCGACAACCTCGACGTACGCAGGGGAGGTGTCGGCGCGAACATCGCCTTCGGCATGGGCCAGCTCGGCACCAACCCGATCCTGGTCGGGGCCGCGGGCTTCGACTTCGACGAGTACCGCGCCTGGCTGGACCGGCACGGCGTCGACACCGCGTCCGTCCGCATCTCCGAGACCCTGCACACCGCCCGCTTCGTGTGCACCACCGACGCCGACCACAACCAGATCGGCTCCTTCTACACGGGCGCGATGAGCGAGGCCCGCCAGATCGAGCTCAAGACCGTGGCCGACCGGGTCGACGGCCTCGACCTCGTTCTCATCGGCGCCGACGACCCCGAGGCGATGCTCCGCCACACCGAGGAGTGCCGGTCGCGCGGCATCCCCTTCGCCGCGGACTTCTCCCAGCAGATCGCCCGGATGAACGGCGACGAGATCCGGATACTGCTGGACGGCGCCACGTACCTGTTCTCCAACGAGTACGAGAAGGGGCTCATCGAGTCCAAGACGGGCTGGTCCGACGCGGAGATCCTGGCGAAGGTGGGCCACCGGGTCACGACGCTCGGGGCGCAGGGTGTGCGGATCGACCGGGTCGGCGAGGAGCCGATCGTCGTCGGCTGCGCGGAGGAGGAGCGCAAGGCGGACCCCACGGGGGTCGGCGACGCGTTCCGCGCCGGGTTCCTGTCGGGGCTGGCCTGGGGGGTCTCGCTGGAGCGGGCGGCTCAGGTGGGCTGCATGCTGGCGACGCTCGTCATCGAGACCGTCGGGACGCAGGAGTACCGGCTGCGGCGGGGGAACTTCATGGAGCGGTTCACCAAGGCGTACGGGGACGAGGCGGCGGCAGAGGTCCAGGGGCACCTGGGCTGAGGCTCGTCATCAGCTGATCCGGCGGATCACATATGCCGTTCCGTTGTCCGCCGGTTCCTCTCCTACGTACTCCTGCTCCCGCATCTCGCACCATGCCGGAATGTCCAGGCGGGCCGCCTCGTCGTCCGACAGGACCCGGACGGTCCCGCCCACCGGAACGTCTCCGATCACCTTGGCCAGTTCGATGACCGGGATCGGGCACCGCTTGCCGAGGGCGTCCACGACGAGTGAGTCCTCCCCCACCACAGCCGAAGGCGTCGGTGCGCCCAGCTTCTCCCGCACCGCCGCCACCGCCCCCGGCAACACCTCCAGGAACCGGTCGACCTCCTCGGAGACCGCCCCGAACGGCAGCGAAACCCGCACATTCCCCTCACTCAGCACGCCCATCGCCTTCAGCACATGGCTCGGCGTCAGCGTGCTGCTCGTGCACGACGATCCGGAGGAAACGGAGAACCCCTCCCGGTCCAGCTCGTGCAGCAAGGTCTCTCCGTCGACATAGAGACAGGAGAAGGTGACGATCCCCGGTAGCCGGTTCTCGGGATCGCCCACCACGTCCACGTCCGGCACCAGCCGGGGCACCCGTGCCCGGATCCGCGCCGTCAGCTCCCGCAGTCGTACGGCCTCTTGCGCAGCCTCGGCCCGCACCGCCCGCAGCGAGGCCGCCGCCGCGACGACGGCCGGCAGGTTCTCGAACCCCGGCGCCCGCCCCGACTCCCGCTCGTCGGCGGGTCCCTGGGGTGAGAATCGGACACCCTTTCTCACGGCGAGCAGGCCGACCCCCGACGGACCTCCCCATTTGTGCGCGCTGGCGGTCAACAGCGACCACTCGCCCTCGACCGGCCCCCACCCGAGCGACTGCGCCGCGTCCACCAGCAACGGCACCCCGGCCTGACGGCACACGGCGGCCACCTCGGCCACCGGCTGCACGGTCCCCACCTCATGGTTCGCCGACTGGAGACACGCCAGCGCGGTGTCAGGGCGAAGAGCATCGACGTACGACTGCGCGCTCACCGTTCCCGTACGGCTCACCGGAACCTCGGTCACCTCGAACAGCTCCGCCGAATGAAGTACCGAGGAGTGTTCGACGGCTGACACGATCAGGTGACGTCCAATGCGACGCCGACCGGCAAGCGCCCCCGCGATCCCGTCATGCACGGCCCGCGTCCCGGAGGACGTGAAGACCAGTTCGTCAGGCCGGCACCCCACGGCCTCCGCAGCGGCCTCCCGAGCGGCATCCAACAGCAGCCGAGCCCGCCGCCCTTCCCGGTACAACCGAGAGGGATCAGCCCACCCTTCATCCAGAGAGGCCAACAGCGCCTGACGGGCAACGGGATGAAGAGGCGCGCTGGAAGCAGCGTCGAAATATGACACACGGCAACGCTAACCTCCCCAGGGGCGCGGGGCTGTATCCGATAGCGGCTCCGCCGCGGGGCGCGATAAGCCACAAAGCACCCGCAGCCGCCAATCAAGCGAACCCACCGAGTGACTAGGCACCCCTCCCGCTGAACCCCCGGAGAGCGTCGGCTAGGGTTTGGTCCGCATAAACATCCAAACCCCTGCCCGACGCAGGGCGGCGACCGACCACCGAGTAAGGGCAGGCCGCAGCCAATCCGCGCGGGCGAGACTCTCGGGAAGGCGCTACGTGAGTCCCAACGGCTCCGACCGCTCGCCGCGGCGCCCGATGCGGCGGAAGCTGCTGCAGGCAATGACCGCGGGCCTGGTCCTGGCGACCGCCACCGGCTGCACATACAAGGACTTCCCCCGCCTTGGTATGCCCACCCCGACCACGGAAGAGGCTCCGCGGATCCTCTCCCTCTGGCAGGGTTCCTGGGCAGCCGCGCTGGCCACCGGCGTGCTGGTGTGGGGCCTGATCCTGTGGAGCACGATCTTCCACCGGCGCAGCCGCACCAAGGTCGAAGTTCCTCCGCAGACCCGGTACAACATGCCCATCGAGGCGCTGTACACGGTCGTTCCGCTCGTCATCGTCTCGGTCCTGTTCTACTTCACGGCCCGCGACGAGTCGAAGCTCCTCAGCCTCAAGAAGGAGCCCGACGTCACCATCAACGTCGTCGGCTACCAGTGGAGCTGGGCCTTCAACTACATCGAGCCCGTCGCGGGTTCCACGGGCGACGCGAAGACCGACAAGAACCTGGACGCGATTCCGACCCGGTTCAAGAACGACTTCCCGGCGAACGCCGGCGGTGTCTACGACTTCGGTACGCCCGCCACGAGGAACCCGCAGACCGGCAACCCCGGCCCGACCCTCTGGCTCCCCAAGGGCAAGACGGTCCGCTTCGTCCTCACCTCGCGTGACGTCATCCACTCCTTCTGGGTGGTGCCGTTCCTGATGAAGCAGGACGTGATTCCGGGCCACACCAACGCCTTCCAGGTGACTCCGAACAAGGAGGGCACCTTCATGGGCAAGTGCGCCGAACTGTGCGGCGTCGACCACTCCCGGATGCTGTTCAACGTGAAGGTCGTCTCCCCCGAGCGCTACGAGCAGCACCTCAAGGACCTCGCGAAGAAGGGGCAGACCGGTTACGTTCCCGCGGGCATCGAGCAGACCGCCCACGAGAAGGACCGGGAGACGACGAACCTGTGAGCATCCTCAACGAACCCCAGGGTGCCGCCGAAGCGGGGTCCCACTACGCGGACGAACTGCCGGTCCGGCGCCAGAACCGCGGCAGCGTGGTCATCAAGTGGCTCACCACCACTGACCACAAGACGATCGGCACGATGTACCTGGTCACGTCGTTCGCGTTCTTCCTCATCGGCGGCGTGATGGCGCTCTTCATGCGCGCCGAGCTGGCCCGGCCGGGTCTGCAGATCATGTCGAACGAGCAGTTCAACCAGGCGTTCACGATGCACGGCACGATCATGCTGCTGATGTTCGCGACGCCGCTGTTCGCCGGCTTCACCAACTGGATCATGCCGCTGCAGATCGGCGCGCCCGACGTGGCGTTCCCGCGGCTGAACATGTTCGCCTACTGGCTGTACCTGTTCGGTTCGACGATCGCGGTCGGCGGCTTCCTCACCCCCTCGGGTGCGGCCGACTTCGGCTGGTTCGCCTACTCCCCGCTCTCCGACGCCGTCCGCTCTCCGGGCATCGGCGCCGACCTGTGGATCATGGGCCTGGCCTTCTCCGGCTTCGGCACCATCCTCGGCGCCGTCAACTTCATCACCACGATCATCTGCATGCGCGCGCCCGGCATGACCATGTTCCGCATGCCGATCTTCGTGTGGAACGTGCTGCTGACCGCGGTGCTGGTCCTGCTCGCCTTCCCCGTTCTCGCCGCCGCGCTGTTCGCGCTGGAGGCGGATCGGAAATTCGGGGCACATGTCTTCGATGCCGCGAACGGCGGAGCGTTGCTCTGGCAACACCTCTTCTGGTTCTTCGGCCATCCAGAGGTGTACATCATCGCCCTGCCGTTCTTCGGCATCATCTCCGAGGTCATCCCGGTCTTCTCCCGCAAGCCGATGTTCGGCTACATGGGTCTGATCGCGGCGACCATCGCGATCGCGGGTCTGTCCGTGACGGTGTGGGCGCACCACATGTACGTCACCGGCGGTGTGCTGCTCCCGTTCTTCTCCTTCATGACGTTCCTCATCGCCGTACCGACGGGCGTGAAGTTCTTCAACTGGATCGGAACGATGTGGAAGGGGTCCCTGAGTTTCGAGACCCCGATGCTCTGGGCCACCGGCTTCCTGATCACCTTCACCTTCGGTGGTCTGACCGGTGTCATCCTGGCCTCGCCCCCGCTGGACTTCCACGTCTCGGACTCGTACTTCGTGGTGGCGCACTTCCACTACGTCGTCTTCGGCACCGTCGTCTTCGCGATGTTCTCCGGCTTCCACTTCTGGTGGCCGAAGTTCACCGGCAAGATGCTCGACGAGCGCCTCGGCAAGATCACGTTCTGGACGCTGTTCATCGGCTTCCACGGCACCTTCCTGGTCCAGCACTGGCTGGGCGCCGAGGGCATGCCGCGTCGTTACGCCGACTACCTGGCGGCCGACGGCTTCACCGCTCTGAACACGATCTCGACGATCAGCTCGTTCGTGCTCGGCCTGTCGATCCTGCCGTTCCTCTACAACGTGTGGAAGACGGCCAAGTACGGCAAGCCGGTCGGCGTCGACGACCCGTGGGGCTACGGCCGCTCACTCGAATGGGCGACCTCCTGCCCGCCGCCGCGCCACAACTTCCTCACCCTGCCGCGGATCCGCAGCGAATCCCCGGCGTTCGACCTGCACCACCCCGCGATCGCCGCTCTCGACCAGCTCGAGAACTCCGGTCACGGTGAGAAGGCTCTGGCCGGCAACGGCGGCAAGGAGGCCGGCAAGTGAAGATCCAGGGACGGATGTTCATCTGGCTGAGCGTCTTCATCCTCGTCATGGCGATCGTCTATGGCGTGTGGTCGAAGGAGCCGGCCGGTACCACCGCGCTCTTCCTGGCCTTCGGGCTGTCCATCATGATCGGCTTCTACCTGGGCTTCACGGCCCGGCGGGTGGACGCCGGCGCGCAGGACAACAAGGAGGCCGACGTCGCGGACGACGCCGGTGAGGTCGGGTTCTTCAGCCCGCACAGCTGGCAGCCGCTCGCCCTCGGCTTCGGCGGCGCCCTCGCCTTCCTGTCGGTCGCGATCGGCTGGTGGCTGCTGTACTTCTCGGTGCCGGTGATCATGATCGGCCTGTACGGCTGGGTCTTCGAGTACTACCGCGGTGAGAACCGCACGCAGTAGCACGAGCGCAGCTCATCAGGGGCCCGGACACTCCGTCAGGAGAATCCGGGCTCCTGCTTTTGCCGCAATCCTTGTCCCTCGTACGAGTCACTCAGCGCGCCGTTCTTGACGGGGCTTCCTAGCGTGAAGTCATGAATCACGCACCGCGTACCCGCATCCTCGTGAGCTGCACGCTGCTGGTGATCGCCCTCGGCGCGAGCGCCGCCGCCTGCGGGTCCGACGGGAACCCGCTGGCGGCCACGCCGTTCGACGCGGCGGACCAGATCGCCTTCAACGCGCCCACCGGCGACGGCAAGAAGGCCGACCCGGACAAGCCGCTCGAGGTGACCGCCGAGGACGACGACGGCCGCATCACCGACGTCACGGCCACAGACGCCACAGGCCGCTATGTGGCGGGCGAACTCTCCGCCGACGGCTCCCGCTGGCGCAGCACGTCCCCGCTGGCGGCAAACGCCCATTACACCGTCCGGGTGAGCACCGAGGACGAGGACGGGGCACCTGGCCGCAAGGTCCTCGACTTCGACACCAGCAAGCCTCTGGGCAAGAAGCGTCTGAAGGTCACCTTCGGTCCCAAGTCGGGCACGTACGGCGTCGGCCAGCCCGTCACCGCCAAGCTGGACAGACCCGTCAAGGACAAGGCTCAGCGGGCCGTCATAGAACGCGCCCTCAGGGTCGATTCCACGCCCGCCGTACCGGGCGCCTGGCACTGGGTGGACGACAAGGAACTCCACTACCGGCCCAGGGAGTACTGGCCCGCCCACGCCACGATCCAGGTCCGCAGCGACCTGGACGGCATCAAGATCGGCGACCGGCTCTGGGGCGGCAAGGCGAAGCCCCTGAAGCTGACCACCGGGGACCGCATCATCGCCGTGACGGACGCCTCGTCACACTCGATGAAGGTCTACAAGAACGACGAGGTCATCAAAGAGCTCCCGGTCACCACCGGCAAGCCGGGCTTCGACACCCGCAACGGCGTCAAGGTCGTGCTGGGCAAGGAGTACTTCGTACGTATGCGCGGCACCAGCATCGGGATCGCCGAGGGTTCCTCGGAGTCGTACGACCTTCCGGTGTACTACGCCACCCGCGTCACCTGGAGCGGCGAGTACGTCCATGCCGCCCCCTGGTCGGTCGGCTCCCAGGGCTACGCCAACGTCAGCCACGGCTGCACCGGCATGAGCACGTCCAACGCCGAATGGTTCTTCGACACCGTCCACGAGGGCGACGTGGTCCAGGTCGTCAACTCGGGCGGCAACACGATGGAGCCGTTCGGCAACGGCTTCGGCGACTGGAACCTCGACTGGAAGAAATGGCGCGAAGGCAGCGCCCTGGTGGCCGGCACCCCGGACGCCCCCAGCCCCGACCAGACGGCAAGGCTGAGGCCGCAGAGCATCTAGCGGGAGGGGGGAGCAGCTCTCAGGCGCTCAGAGCCTTCCGGTCCCGCAGCAGGGAAGCCAGCGCCGAGGCGAACTCCACCGGATCCACCGGATGGGTCACCGCGGCCTCCGCCCGGCTCCACGTCGCCAGCCACGCGTCCTGCGGCCGCCCGATCAGCAACAGCACCGGCGGGCAGTCGAACACCTCGTCCTTGATCTGCCGGCAGAGCCCCATGCCGCCCATCGGCACGGCCTCCCCGTCCAGCACACAGACGTCGATCCCGCCCTTGTCCAGCTCCTTCACCACCGCCGCAGGCGTGGCGCACTCCAGGAACTCGACCAACGGGACGTCGGGAGCCGGTCGACGGCCCGCCGCGAGCCGTACCTGCTCGCGGGTGTTGGAATCGTCGCTGTAGACCAGCACCGTGGCGGTCGGCTGCATTGTTCCTCCGTGACGTCAGCGTCGTAAGGACAGGCCCGTTGGGCCGGATGCTACTCCCTTGAACACCACGTCAACACCGGTATGAAGCAGGGAGACACTCCGAACGGCACCCCCCGGGGTGAGGGCGGGATAAGCGACCGACATAATGTCGGTCGTGGCGACAGCAACGACAGTAGACACCGGGCACGCGCACCCGTCGGTCAACCGACCGAACCTCACCAGCGTCGGAACGATCATCTGGCTGAGTTCCGAGCTGATGTTCTTCGCGGCCCTCTTCGCGATGTACTTCACCCTGCGATCGGTGACGGGTCCTGATCACTGGAAAGAGATGGCGCACGCCCTGAACGTTCCGTTCTCGGCGACGAACACCACGATCCTGGTGCTCTCTTCCCTCACCTGCCAGCTCGGCGTCTTCGCCGCCGAGCGAGGTGACGTGAAGAAGCTCCGGGGCTGGTTCATCATCACCTTCATCATGGGTGCGATCTTCATCGGCGGTCAGATCTACGAGTACACCGAGCTGGTGAAGAAGGACGGGATCTCCCTCTCGTCCGATCCGTACGGGTCGGTCTTCTACCTGACCACCGGCTTCCACGGTCTGCACGTGACAGGCGGCCTCATCGCCTTCCTGTTCGTCCTCGGCCGTACGTACGCGGCGAAGCGGTTCACCCACGAACAGGCGACCGCGGCCATCGTCGTGTCCTACTACTGGCACTTCGTCGATGTCGTCTGGATCGGCCTCTTCGCCACGATCTACCTGATCAAGTAGCCGGGCCCGCTCCCGACATCGCAAGCATCGACGCAGAAGATCCTGACACCGGGGTAATCCGTGAAAAAGCTCTCCGCACGACGACGCCACCCGCTGGCAGCGCTCGTCGTCCTACTCCTCGCGCTGGCATGCACCGGGGGGCTGTACGCCGTGTTCGCACCCGCGAGCAAGGCGCAGGCAGATGAAACCGCCCAGTCCCTGGCCATCGACGAGGGCAAGAAGCTCTTCGCCGTAGGCTGCGCCAGTTGCCACGGCGCCGGCGGTCAGGGATCCTCCGACGGTCCGAGCCTCGTGGGCGTGGGCGCCGCGGCCGTCGACTTCCAGGTCGGCACCGGCCGTATGCCGGCCCAGCAGCCTGGCGCGCAGGTCCCGAAGAAGAAGGTCATCTACACGCAGGCCGAGATCGACCAGCTGGCCGCGTACATCTCCTCGCTGGGCGCGGGTCCGAGCATCCCGACGGAGGCGCAGTACGGCCCCGACGGTGCCGACATCGCCAAGGGCGGCGAGCTGTTCCGTGACAACTGCACGCAGTGCCACAACTTCACCGGCAAGGGCGGCGCGCTGACGCACGGCAAGTTCGCGCCGAGCCTCGAGGGCGTCGACCCGAAGCACATCTACGAGGCCATGCAGACCGGCCCGCAGAACATGCCGTCGTTCCCCGACACCACGCTGTCGGAGCAGAACAAGAAGGACATCATCGCGTACCTGAACGCGGTCAACGGCGACGACACCGTGAGCCCCGGCGGCCTTGAGCTGGGCGGTCTCGGCCCGGTCTCCGAAGGCCTGTTCGCCTGGATCTTCGGCCTCGGCGCGCTGATCGCGGTCGCCGTCTGGGTCGCCGCTCGGACCGCAAAGGCCAAGAAGTCATGAGTAGCCAAGACATTCCAGAAGAGAACCTGCCCGCAGAGCAGGACGCGCACGGCGCGGTAGGCGTCGCGGACGAGAAGAACCCCTTCGCGGACCCCGGTCTCCCGCCTCACGAGCACCGGGTGCAGGACATCGACGAGCGGGCCGCCAGGCGGTCCGAGCGCACGGTGGCCATGCTGTTCACGGTGTCGATGCTGGCCACCGTCGGGTTCATCGCCTCGTACGTGGGCATCCCCCACGACAAGTCGATCTTCGTCTTCCCGATCGGACACATCAACGCGCTGAACTTCGCGCTGGGCCTGACCCTCGGTCTCGCCCTCTTCGCGATCGGCGCGGGTGCGGTCCACTGGGCCCGCACCCTGATGTCCGACGAGGAGATCGCCGACGAGCGCCACCCGATCGAGGCGTCCCCCGAGGTCCGCGCGAAGGTCCACGCGGACTTCAAGCAGGGCGCCAAGGAGTCGGCGCTCGGCCGTCGCAAGCTGATCCGCAACACGATGTTCGGCGCGCTGGCCCTGTTCCCGCTCTCCGGCGTCATGCTGCTGCGCGACCTCGGCCCGCTGCCCGGCACCAAGCTCCGCCACACCATGTGGCGCAAGGGCCTCCAGCTCGTCAACATGAACACCAACGAGCCGCTGCGTCCCTCCGACGTCGCGGTCGGCTCGCTGACCTTCGCCAAGCCCGAGGGCCTGGAGGAGCACGACGAGGAGTTCCAGACCGAGATCGCCAAGGCCGCCCTGATGATCGTCCGCATCCAGCCGGACAACATCAAGGACAAGCGCGAGCTCGAGTGGTCGCACGAGGGGATCGTCGCGTACTCGAAGATCTGCACCCACGTGGGTTGCCCGATCTCCCTGTACGAGCAGCAGACGCACCACGTGCTCTGCCCCTGCCACCAGTCCACCTTCGACCTCTCCGACGGTGCCCGGGTGATCTTCGGCCCCGCCGGTCACGCCCTGCCGCAGCTGCGCATCGGCGTGAACGACCAGGGTTACCTCGAAGCGCTCGGCGACTTCGACGAGCCTGTCGGTCCTGCATTCTGGGAGCGCGGATGAGCACAAACGAGAGCACCGCGGCCAACGGGGCGCGGCGCGACAAGGCACCGGCGGGCGAGCGCGTCGCCGACTGGGCCGACGGCCGCCTGGGGATCTACTCCCTGGCCAAGGCCAACATGCGCAAGATCTTCCCCGACCACTGGTCGTTCATGCTGGGTGAGATCTGCCTCTACAGCTTCATCATCATCATCCTCACGGGTGTGTACCTGACGCTGTTCTTCCACCCGTCGATGAACGAGGTGGAGTACCACGGCAGCTACGTCCCGCTGCAGGGCCAGCTGATGTCCGAGGCGTTCAACTCGACCATGCACATCTCCTTCGATGTGCGCGGTGGTCTGCTGATCCGGCAGATCCACCACTGGGCGGCGCTGATCTTCCTCGCCGGCATGTTCGTGCACATGATGCGCGTGTTCTTCACGGGCGCGTTCCGCAAGCCGCGTGAGGTCAACTGGCTGTTCGGCTTCCTGCTGTTCGTCCTGGGCATGTTCACCGGCTTCACCGGCTACTCGCTCCCGGACGACCTGCTGTCCGGCACCGGTGTCCGCTTCATGGAGGGCGCGATCCTGTCCGTGCCGATCGTCGGCACGTACCTGTCGTTCTTCCTCTTCGGCGGCGAGTTCCCGGGCGGCGACTTCGTGGCCCGCTTCTACTCGATCCACGTGCTGCTGCTGCCGGGCATCATGCTCGGCCTGGTCGTCGGCCACCTGATCCTGGTCTTCTACCACAAGCACACGCAGTTCGCGGGCCCCGGAAAGACAAACAACAACGTCGTCGGCATGCCGCTGCTGCCGGTCTACATGGCCAAGGCCGGAGGCTTCTTCTTCCTGGTCTTCGGTGTCATCGCGGCCATCGCGGCGATCGCCTCGATCAACCCGATCTGGTCGATGGGCCCCTACCGTCCCGACCAGGTGTCCACGGGCGCCCAGCCGGACTGGTACATGGGCTTCTCCGAGGGCCTGATCCGTGTCATGCCGGGCTGGGAGATCAACTTCTGGGGCCACACGCTCGTCCTGGGTGTGTTCATCCCGCTGGTGATCTTCCCGCTGGTCCTGGTCGCGATCGCGGTCTACCCGTTCATCGAGTCCTGGGTCACCGGCGACAAGCGCGAGCACCACATCCTGGACCGCCCGCGCAACGCGCCGACGCGTACCGCCTTCGGCGTCGCGTGGATCACCTGGTACATGGTGCTGCTGATCGGTGGTGGAAACGACCTGTGGGCCACCCACTTCCACCTGTCGATCAACGCCATCACCTGGTTCGTCCGGGTCGCGTTCTTCGTCGCCCCGGTCCTCGCGTTCATCGCCACCAAGCGGATCTGCCTCGGCCTCCAGCGCCGCGACAAGGACAAGGTGCTGCACGGCCGCGAGTCCGGCATCATCAAGCGCCTGCCGCACGGTGAGTTCATCGAGGTGCACGAGCCGCTCAGCCAGGAGCAGCTGCACACGCTCACGGCGCACGAGCAGTACGAGCCGGCCGCGATCGGTGCCACGGTCGACGAGAACGGCGTCGAGCGCAAGGTGAAGGGCTCCGAGAAGCTGCGCGCCAAGCTGAGCGAGGCGTACTACGGCGAAGAGGCCCAGATCCCCAAGCCCACCGTCGAGGAGTACAAGGAGATCACGAGCGGCCACGGCCACCACTGATCGCTGCGCTCGCCACGCGCGATGAAGGGCCCCGTCCGAACACCGGACGGGGCCCTTTGCCGTGCCCCGGGCTGGATAGGGTGGGAGCACATTGTTCTACGACATCTGGAGCGGCCCCATGAGCGCTGTGACCCCCGCTGGAGGCAACACCGCGGCGGGCCGTTCCTGGCCCGCTCTGCTCAACGGCCTGCTGGAGGGCCGTGACCTGTCCGCCGACGACACCGCCTGGGCGATGGACCTGATCATGCGCGGCGAGGCCACGGACGCGCAGATCGCCGGGTTCGCGGTGGCGTTGCGCGCCAAGGGCGAGACCGTCCAGGAGATCACCGGGCTCGTCCGGACGATGTACGAGCACGCGAACGTCATCGAGGTGCCGGGCCGGACCGTCGACATCGTCGGCACGGGCGGCGACGGGGCGAAGACGGTGAACATCTCCACGATGTCGGCGATCGTCATCGCCGGCACGGGTGCGAAGGTCGTCAAGCACGGCAACCGGGCCGCCTCCTCCGCGTCCGGCGCCTCGGACGTCCTGGAAAAGCTCGGCGTCAATCTGGAGCTGACGCCGAAGCGGGTGGCCGAGGTGGCCGAGGAGGCCGGGATCACCTTCTGCTTCGCGATCAAGTTCCATCCGGCGCTGCGTCATGTGGCTGCCGCGCGAGGGCAGTTGGGGATCCGGACCACCTTCAACGCGCTCGGTCCGCTGACCAACCCGGCCAAGGTGAAGGCGCAGGCCGTGGGCGTCGCCGACCCCCGCCTGGCACCGCTCATCGCCGGCGTCCTGGCCGAGCGGGGCAACTCCTCCCTCGTCTTCCGCGGCGACGACGGCTTCGACGAGCTGACCACGACGTCCACGTCCCGGGTGTGGGTCGTGCGCGACGGCAAGGTCACCGAGGAGAGCTTCGACCCGAGGGACGTCGGCATCGAGCTGGTCCCGGTGGAGGCGCTGCGGGGCGCGGACCCGTCGTACAACGCGGAGGTCGCGCGGCGGCTGCTGGACGGCGAGACGGGCCCGGTCCGGGACGCCGTACTGCTGAACTCGGCGGCGGCGCTGGTGGCGCTCGACCCGGGTTCGGGGACGCTGGCCGAGCAGATCGGCGCCGCCATGACGAAGGCCGCCGAGTCGATCGACTCCGGGTCCGCCAAGCGCACGCTGGACCGCTGGGTGGCCGCGAGCCACGCGTAGCAGGCACTGCGGTCCCGTAATCCGGACACGGGTTGCGGGACCGCGATCACTTCACGTACGTTCCTGTACCAGGTCATGAGTGACAGTCATGAGGCCCCGGCCGACTGTCCGGCAACCCTCCGTCCGTGGCGGGGTGCCCCGGGTGAAGACCAGGCCGTAGGCAGCGAGGTCTACGGCAAGCGCGGGCCCCTCTCGAAACCCAGGGGTCCTGGTCATTCGAGGGAGTCTTCCGTGAGCAAGCGAATGCGATAGGGCGCCGAGCCCCGCCTCCGCACACCCATCTCACCTTTCTTTTCACGGGAGTCCCCATGTCTGTCTCCACCGCTGCCTCCGCCCAGACCATTTGTGCCCAGCTGCCCGTTCTGGGGCGAGATGTCACCGTCCCGCTCGTCACCGGCGGCGAGGTCACCTACGCGGCCCTCGACTACGCGGCCAGCGCCCCCGCCCTCCAGCGGGTCTGGGACGACGTGGCGGCCTACGCGCCCTACTACGGCAGCGTGCACCGCGGTGCCGGCTACCTCTCGCAGCTGTCGACCGACCTGTTCGAGAACGCCCGCAGGACCGTCACCGAGTTCCTCGACTGCCGGGACGACGACCAGCTGGTCTTCACCCGGTCGACCACCGACTCGCTCAACCTCCTCGCCGCCGCCCTCCCCGCCGACTGCCAGGTCTTCGTCTTCGAGACCGAGCACCACGCCTCGCTGCTGCCGTGGAAGGACGCCCGGGTCACCTACCTCGACGCCCCGCGCACCCCGCGGCAGGCCGTCGAGACGCTGGAGAGGGCCCTCGCCGACCGGGACCCCCAGGGCCCGGCCCTGGTGTGCGTCACCGGCGCCTCCAACGTCACCGGTGAGCTGTGGCCCGTACGGGAGCTTGCGGCAGCCGCTCACTCCCACGGCGCCCGCATCGTGCTCGACGCGGCCCAGCTGGCCCCGCACCACCCGTTGAGCGTCCGTGACCTCGACGTCGACTGGGTCGCCTTCTCCGGCCACAAGCTCTACGCCCCCTTCGGCTCCGGAGTCCTGGCCGGCCGGGCCGACTGGCTCCGGGCCGCCGACCCCTACCTCGCGGGCGGTGGCGCCAGCCGCAAGGTCACCCGGCGCGAGGACGGGGGAGTGGACGTGGAGTGGCACGAGAGCGCCGCCCGCCACGAGGCCGGCTCGCCGAACGTCATCGGCGCCTACTCCATCGCCTCCGCCTGCCGGGCCCTCACCGAGGCCGGCTTCGACACCCTGGTCGCCCGCGAGCAGCACCTGATCGAGAAGGTGCGGGCGGGCCTCGCCGAGGTCCCCGAGGTCCGCGTCCTGTCCCTCTTCGGTGACGACGCCCCCCGTGTCGGCGTGATCTCCTTCGTGGTCGAGGGCTGGAACAGCTCCCACTTCGCCGCCGCCCTCTCCGCCGAGTACGGCATCGGCGTCCGCGACGGCCTCTTCTGCGCCCACCCCCTCGTCCGCACCCTCCTCGGCAGCGACCCGCAGTCCCAGGGCGAGTGCGGTGCCCCCGAGGCCGCGCCCGGCGAGAAGTCCCTCAACGCGATCCGGGTGAGCTTCGGCGCGGGCACACCGGACGAGCATGTGGAGCGGTTCGTGCGGGCCGTGAAGGAACTGGTCGCGGACGGCGCGAAGTGGACGTACCGCACCGAGGACGGCCGTTGCGTCCCGGCCGTCTGACGTACTGACGTCCGGCGCGCGTATACGCTCCCCCTCAGCAGCCGTACGGAAAGCAGGGGGAGCACGGGGTGCAGGAGCTGCGCGAGACGGACCCGCGGACCATCGGGCCCTACGAGGTCCTGGGCAGACTCGGGTCCGGCGGCATGGGCGAGGTGTATCTGGCCGAGGCGCGGGGCGGGCTGCGGCTGGCCGTGAAGGTCGTACGGGCCGAGCACGCCGAGGACCGCACCTTCCGCGCCCGGTTCCGGCACGAGGTGCGGGCCGCACAGACCGTCGGAGGGACGGGCACGTACACCGCGCGGGTCGTGGACGCGGACACCGAGGCCGCGCGGCCGTGGATGGCGACCGAGTTCGTGGCGGGGCCCAACCTGCGGGACGCGGTGCTCGACCGGGGACCGTTGCCCGCGGACGCGGTACGGCTGCTGGCGGCCGCGCTCGCCGAGGCGCTCGCCGCGATCCACGCCAAGGGGCTGGTGCACCGGGACCTCAAGCCCTCCAACATCCTGCTCTCGCCGGACGGGCCCAGGGTCATCGACTTCGGGATCGTCAGGGCTCTGGAGGGCACGGCACTGACCCGGACCGGCGTGGTCGTCGGGTCGGTCGGCTATCTCTCGCCCGAGCAGATCCGCAACGGCGCCCAGGTGGTACCGGCCAGTGACGTCTTCTCCCTGGGCGCGGTCCTCGCGTACGCGTCCGGCGGCAAGGAACCGTTCGGCGAGGGGCAGGATTCGGTCGTTCTGCTGCGGATCCTGACCGGGGACGTCGACCTGTCCGCCGTACCGGAGGAACAGCTGCCGCTGGTGGAGGCGTGTCTGCGGGACGACCCCGGCGCGCGGCCGACGCCCGCGGAGCTGGTCGCGGCCGCGGGGCACACCGCGGGATCGCTGCGCGAGGGACTGCGGGCGGGGTGGTACGGCCCCGGCACCGTGAAGGAGCCGGAGGCCGCGCAGGGTGGTGCGCGCTGGGTTCCCGGGCACGACTCGGGGGAGCGGGAGAGCCGGGTCGAGTACGTGGCGCCGGTGACCGTCACGGACGTCCCCGCGGCCACCCGTGTCCCACCGACGCCCGCTCCACCCTCCCGGCGGCGGCTGCTGCGGGCCGCGGTGGGCGGTGCCGGGGTCGTGGCGGCCGGCGGTGTGGGCGGGTGGCTGTGGCTGCGGGACTCCTCGGACGGATCCGCGAAGGGCGAGACGGTGGCCGGGGCGAGCGGTGCGGGGTCCGTGACGGGCACGCCCGCGACGGGCTGGCAGTACAAGGTCCAGGGGCTCGGCGGGCGGCGCGGCCCCTGCGCCGCCCTCTCGCCCGACGGCACACGGGTGTACGTCGGCGGCGCGGACGGCTCGCTGCACGCGCTGGACCTGGACGGGCGGACCGTCTGGCACACCGCACTGGGCGCCGAGGCCATGTCCCCGCTCGCCACCGCGCAGGGCGTGTACTGCCTGCTGGAGGACGACCAGGAGGGCGCCTCCAAGCTGTGCGCGCTCGGCCGGGGCGGCAAGGTCCGCTGGGCCAAGGCGTTCGCCGCGAACAGCCAGTTCCTGGTCACCGCGGGGCAACTGATCCTGGTGTCCTACGGCGACGGCTCGGAGGCGGGCGGGGTGCGGGCCTACGCCCCCGACGGCAGAGTGCGCTGGTCCACGCCGACCGGGCCGGCGCCCACCAGCGAGCCCCTGGTGGCGGACGGGGTGGTCTACGTCGGCACGTTCGGGGACCAGGTGCAGGCGCTGGACGCGAAGACCGGCAAGCGGCTCTGGGCGACGGCGGCCGGCCTCGACGCCGGGCGGCCCGCGCTGGTCGGCGACACGCTGGTGGTCGGATCGGGCGGCGAGCAGATGCTGCACGGCATCGGCCGCAAGGGCAAGCCGCTGTGGGACTCGACCAACGACAAGGTGTACGGCAGCCGCTACTTCACCTGCGTGCCCTTCGGCGGCCTGGGCGTCACCGCCTCCGACTACGAACTCGTCGCCCTGGACCCCGCCGACGGGTCGACGGTCTGGTCCTTCCGGTTCAACGACGAGGGAAGCCAGTACAGCAACCCGACGGTCTTCGGCGACACCGTCTACGTACGCCACGGCTCGACGCTCTACGGCGTCAACCGCAAGGGCAAGCAGACCTGGCAGAAGCGCGTCGAGGGCGGTGCCTCCGTCGGCAACCAGTCGCCGGTCGTCCGGAGCGGCCGCGTGTACGTGGCGACCGCCGACGGCATCACCGTGCTCGCGCTCGACTCCTAGGCCCTAGCCGTCGAGGCCGATCGCGAACGCGGCCTCCAGGTCGTGCTGGGAGTAGGTCCGGAACGCCACATGCGTGTCCGTTCCCTCCACGCCCGGGATCTTGCTGATGCTGCCGGGGATGACCTCGGCGAGGTCCTCGTGCTGCTTGACCCGGACCATGGCGATCAGGTCGTACGTGCCCGTGACGGAGAAGACCTCGCTCACGGACTCCAGCGCGGCGATCCGCTCCGCGATCTCGGGGATCCGGTCCACGCTGGTCTTGATGAGGACGATCGCGGTGATCACGGCTGGTTCTCTCCCTCGGGGGACGGAGCTGGGGCGGACTTCACTCTAGTGGTACGGCCGAAGCGCACCCACGCGAAGACCAGGCCCAGTCCGAAGCCCACCAGGTGGGCCAGATAGGCCACCCCGGGGCCGTCGGAGGCACGGCCCGCCGCCAGCCACTGCAGGGCCGCCCAGAAGGGGAGGACGACCCAGGCCGGGAAGCGCAGCGGGAGAAAGAAGAGGAACGGCAGGAGACTGGTCACCCGGGCCCCGGGGAACAGGAACAGCAACGCGCCGAGGACCGCCGAGATCGCCCCGGAGGCACCGACCAGGGACTGCTCGGAGTCGGCGTTGGCGGCCGCGTAGCCCAGCAGGGCGAGGTAGCCGCAGCCGACGTAGAAGAGGAGGAACTGCACCCGGCCCATCCGTTCCTCGGTCATCACCCCGAAGACGTAGAGGAAGAGCATGTTGCCCAGCAGGTGCACCCAGCTGCCGTGCACGAACAGCGCGGTGGCCGGGGTGAGAGCCGCACCGGGGGAGTCCGCGAAGAGCTCGGCGGGGACCACGCCCCAGCGGTGGAAGTAGGCCCGCTGAGCGGCCAGGGCCGCGTCCCCGGAGCCGTATGCCGGATCGAGACCCGAGGCGGGGCCGACCAGGAAGATCAGACAGCACAGGGCGATCAGGCCGTAGGTGACCGGTGCCGGCCCCCACAGCGACCTTTTCGCTCCACCGACCGTCACCCTCCAGTTACTGATCACGAACACAGAGCATGGCGTAACGGGACGCAACCGCACAGACCGCCTCGCCGTCGGACAGGTGCTGTGGACGCCCGAGCGGCGAGTACCCGCCAGGCCTTAGGGTTACGAGCCACACGCACCGGGCCGCCGGTGTGTCACGGACAATGGCTAGTAGGAAAGAGCACAGTCACGATGACGGTTCCCCTCCCGACCGCCTCGACGCGGTGGCGCTGCACGCTCTGCGGCAACCTCACGCGCTTCGACGTGACCCGCTCGTCGAAGGTCGTCGAGTACGTCCACCTCGACCTGGCCGGAGAGCCGAAGGTCGAGGAGCGCGAGGTGGTCAGTGAGACCATCGAGTCGGTGCGGTGCCGCTGGTGCAACGCCGTGGACCAGGTGGAACTCGTGGACAGGCCGGGCGCCGACTCCTGAGAGAGCCGGCCCCGCACAGTGATGGGGTGTGACGGATGGTGGAGACACAAGGCGGGGAGCCGGGCGACGGCGCCGCCGAGGTGCTCGACCGTCCGCTGCCCGACGGGGTGCGGCGCAGGGTCGTGCACATCGTCTCGGAGGGCTTCGGCGGGCTGACCGTCGGTGAACTGCCCGCACAGCTCAGGCAGTACGCGCGCTTCGCGCCGAACCGGCGGGCCAAGTTCGCGGGCAACGCCATGGCGGCCGCGCTCGAGACCGATCCGCTGTTCCGCCAGCGGATCGGGGAGAAGTTCAGAGAGGCCCAGCCGGAGCTGGCCGGCGCGCTGGACTCAGGTGCGCCGCCCCCGGCCGCGGATCCGCTGGATGTGGCGGCCGCGGCCTATGTTCTGCGGCCGACCGGCTGGGTCAAGCTGGTCACCGCGGCCGGCGAGGAGGCCCTGCGGGCGGACGCCGAGCGCGCCGACGAGGAGAGCCGTGCCGAGCTGGAGCGGCTGCGCGAGGAGCTCACGGCCGCTCGCGACCAGACGCGCGCCGAGACCGAGCGGCTGCGCACCGAGCTGGAGTCCGCCAAGAAGCAAGCCGAATCGCTTCACCGCAAACTGCGCGCGGCACACAGTGACGTCAAGCGCGGCGAGGCGGCCCTGCGCAAGCTGCAGGCCGAGATGGAGACCGTACGCACCGAGGGGCAGGCCCAGCTGTCCGCCGCCGAGAGCGAGTCCCGGCGCCTGAAGGCTCGCCTCGGGGAGTCGGAGGCCGCTCTGGAGGCCACGCGCAGAGCGGCGCGGGAGGGGCGCAGTGTCGAGGACATGCGCGTGCGTCTGCTTCTGGACACCGTTCTGGACGCGGCCCAGGGGCTGCGGCGGGAGCTGGCGTTGCCGCCGGTCTCCGTGCGGCCCGCCGAGACGGTGGACGCGGTCGAACCGGGACGAATGACCCCGAAGGACATCGCCGCGCGGGCCCTGTCCGAGAACGACCCCGCGATCCTGGACCAGCTTCTGGCCCTGCCGCAGGCGCACTTGGTGGTCGACGGCTACAACGTCACCAAGACCGGCTATCCCCAGATGCCGCTGGAGAAGCAGCGTCTGAGGCTCCTGGGGCAGCTCTCCCAGCTCGCCGCGCAGACCGGGGCAGAGGTGACCTGTGTGTTCGACGGGGCCGAGCTGGCCGCGCCCGTGCTGCTCGCGCCGCCGCGCGGGGTGCGGGTGCTGTTCTCCAAGGCGGGTGTCACCGCCGACGAGTTGATCCGCCAGCTGGTGCGCGCCGAGCCGCCCGGGCGGCCGGTGATCGTCGCCTCGACCGACCGCGAGGTCGCCGACGGCATCGCCAAGGCGGGGGCGCGGCCGGTCGCTTCCGCGGTGCTTCTGAAGCGGCTGTCCTAAACATCAAAGTCCAGGCTGAATGACCGAATTAGCCGTATCGTCACGCAACGTAGTGTCAAGTTGGCGTCACCGCATGTGAGTTATGTGCAAAGAATGCAGGGCGTGACGAGATTTTGCTCCTGAGGATTTGAACTGATCACGGGAAGGTCACTAAGGTCTGGGCTCGAACCTCCGAGCGGGTGATCACTCAAAAGAAGGAGTTCACCTCCGTGGCGTCCCACCGTCGACCCAAGCAGCCGAGCCGTACGCGCGTGACCGTGCTCACGACCGCAGCCGCTGCCGCCGTGGCCCTCAGTGCCAATGCCGCCAACGCCGCGCCGAGCGAGAAGCCGAGCAAGGACGAGGTCAAGGCGAAGGTCGACGCCCTCTACGAGCAGGCCGAGCAGGCCACCGAGAAGCTCAACGGCGCCAAGGAGAAGCAGGAGAAGCTCCAGAAGGAGATCTCCACCATCCAGGACAACGTGGCCCGCGGCCAGGACGACCTGAACGAACTGCGGGACTCCATAGGCCTCGCCGCCGCCGCGCAGTACCGCAGCGGCACCATCGACTCCTCGCTCCAGCTCTTCCTGTCCTCCAACCCGGAGGACTACCTGGACAAGGCGTCCACCGCGGACCAGCTCAGCTCCCAGCAGGTCGAGGCGCTGAAGAAGATCCAGGAGAAGCAGCGCGAGCTGGCCCAGGACCGCGCCGAGGCCTCCGAGAAGCTCAAGGACCTCTCGAGCACCCGCACCGAACTGGCCAAGCAGAAGAAGGCCGTTCAGGGCAAGCTCGCCGAGGCGCAGAAGCTCCTCAACACGCTGACGGCCGCAGAGAAGGCCGCCCTCGCCGCCGCCGACGCCCGCGCCAGCCGCTCCGCGAGCGAGCGCGTGGACCTCGGTGACGCCCCCGCCTCCTCCGCCCGGGCCCAGGCGGCCTTCAACGCCGCCCAGACCCAGCTCGGCAAGCCGTACGTCTACGGCGCCACCGGCACCGCCTCCTACGACTGCTCGGGCCTGACCTCCTGGGCCTACGCCCAGGCCGGCATCACCATCCCGCGCACCTCCCAGGCCCAGGCCAACGCCGGCACGCGCATCTACAGCATGAGCGACCTCAAGGTCGGCGACCTGGTCATCTTCTACGGCGACCTGCACCACGTCGCCCTGTACGCGGGCAACGGCCAGGTCATCCACGCCCCGCGCACCGGCACGGTCGTGCGCTACGAGTCGATCAACAACATGCCGTTCCAGTTCGGCGTGCGGATCTGAGCCTCCCGACTGCTCAAGATCGCGACAACTCGCCGTCCGTTCGGGCGAATCGCGACAAGCACAACTGACTCCACACCCCGCCCATGACCTGCGTCATAGGCGGGGTGTCACGTTGTGTGCCCACGGAGGTCGTTGGATACGCCCCCGCCGCGGGGCTACTGTCGGCCGCGTTTCCCCCTCGCCGGGGAACGTCTCTGTCCGCCAGTGGAAGGAGCGCGGCTTCCCGTGGGGTCCCATCGCCGCCTTGTCCAGACGTCCGGGTTCAACCGGGGCGCCGGTGCCGCCCTGTGTGTGCTGTCCGCGGCGGCCGCCGCGCTCGGCGCCGTACCGGCCGTCGCCGCCCCGTCCGACGACACCCGGGCCGAGGTGGACCGTCTCTACGAGGAGGCAGAGCACGCCACCGAGGCCTACAACAAGGCCGACGAGCGCGCCGACTCGCTGCGCGAGGAGGTCGGAACCGCGCAGGACGGGATCGCGCGGCAGCAGGAGCGCATCAACTCCATGCGGGAGGCGCTCGGTTCGCTGGCCGGCGCCCAGTACCGCTCCGGCGGCCTCGACCCGTCCCTCGCGTTGCTGTTCTCCGACGACCCGGACGAGTACCTCGACAAGGCCGCCGTCCTCGACCGGATCAGCGCCCACCAGGCGGGTGAGCTCAAGGACCTCCAGGAGGCCATGCGCGAACTGACCCAGGAGCGCAGCGAAGCGGCACTCAAGCTCGGCGAACTGGAGAAGAGCCGCAAGGCCGTCGCCGCCCACAAGCGGACCGTCGAGAGGAAGCTCGCCAGGGCGCGCGAGCTGCTCAACTCCCTGCCGTCCGACGAACGCGCCGCCTACGACCGGGCCTCCCGCTCCGGCCGCTCGGAGATGCCCGACCTCTCGGGTGCGGTGGCGCCCTCGGGCCGGGCGGCCGCCGCGGTGTCCGCCGCGCAGTCGGCGATCGGCATGCCGTACGTGTGGGGCGCCAACGGGCCCACCGGTTTCGACTGTTCGGGCCTGACGCAGTGGGCCTACGCCCAGGCCGGCGTCGCCCTGCCCCGCACGTCCCAGGCCCAGCGCTACGCCGGCCGCCAGGTCCCGCTCTCCCAGGCGCGGCCCGGCGACCTGGTCACCTACCGGGGCGACGCCAGCCACGTCGGCATGTACGTCGGCAACGGTCAGGTCGTCCACGCCCCCTATCCCGGCGCCCCGGTGCGCTACGACCCGGTGGGCATGATGCCGGGGGCGACGGTCACACGCCCCTGACCGACGGCTCCGATACCCGTACGATCGGGAAACATGGCTGGTCGAAGGCGGGCGTCGAAACACGGTGTCGTGGTGCTGTGCCTGCTGTTGGCCTCCCTGGTGGCCTGCGGCGGGAGGCCGACGGCCGCCGACACCGCGAAGGCCGACGTGCAGCGCGTCCTCGACCGGAGGGCCACCGCCGTCCTCGACCGGGACAAGGCGGCCATCGCCGAGACAGGCACCGCGAGTTGGTTCGAGGACGTCAGCGCGGTACCGCTCGCCTCCTGGTCCTACAAGGTCACCGGCGTCCGCCGCAGCGGCTCCACCGCCACCGCCGACGCGGAACTGCGCTACCAGGTCCAGGGGTACGACAGCGCCCCCGTCGCCGTCGCCCGCACCCTGGACCTCTCCCTGGACGCGTCCGACCAGTGGTACGTCGTCGGTGAGAAGCCCGCCGAGAAGGCCCCGCAGCAGCTGTGGGACCAGGGCGAGGTGACCGTCGTCCGCGGAACGCACAGCCTGGTCCTCGGCGTCGGACAGTCCGGCGAGAGGCTGCACTCCTTCGCGGATCTGGCCGACCGCGCCGTGCCCGCGGTGTCGGACGCCTGGGGCACCGAGTGGTCCCGGCATGTCGTCGTGCTCGTACCGAGGTCCGTGGAGGGGATGGCGGGCCTGCTCGGCTCGCCCGCCTCCTCGTACCGCGGGATCGCGGCCGTCACCACCGGCGAGACCGGCGCCCCGGCGCAGGCGCCCGCGGACCGGATCATCGTCAACCCCGACGCGTACGGCCTCCTCGGCGCCGTGGGCGGGCAGGTCGTGCTCACCCACGAGACCACCCATGTCGCCACCCGCGCCGACACCACCGCCGCGACCCCGCTGTGGCTGTCGGAGGGGTACGCCGACTGGGTCGGTTACCGCGGCACCGGACGCACCCCGGCGGAGGCCGCACCGGAGCTGGGAGAGGCCGTCGCCGAGCGCCGGGTGCCGACGGTCCTGCCGTCCGACGCGGACTTCGGTTTCGCCGGCAGCGCGACCGCGCTCGCCAAGTCCTACGAGAGCGGCTGGATGGCCTGCCGGATGATCGCGGACCGGTGGGGCGAGGCCAAACTGGGTGCGTTCTACCGGGCCGTGGGCACGCACACGAAGCGGCCGGGGGCGGTGGAGGAGGCCATGGCGAAGGTGCTCGGCACCGACCTCAAGGCATTCACGGCCGAGTGGCGGGCGTATCTGCGGGCTCAGCTCGGCTGATCCAACTGCTCGATGGCCTCCGCCAGCCACGCCCGCTCGGCCTGGCCGGTCGCCCGCGCCACCCGCAGCATGCCCTGCCGGAACAGGTCGTCCGTCTCCTCCGCGCGCACCGGTTCGCCACCGTCGTAGAAGAAGCTGGCGGGCGTCCGGAGGAACTCCAGCCGCCGGCGCAGTACGGCTGCCTGCTCCCGCCGGTCCGGCAGGTGCCGCAGGAACGCGAGGACGGTGTTGAAACGGACCTGGTCGGTGATCTCGGCCTGTTTGGGGTGCCGCAGCCGCTCCAGCAGCTCCTCGCGTCCCAGACCGGTCAGCGACAGCGTCCGACGCGGGGCCGCGCTCGCGCCCGGCTCGGCCCGCTCGTCGAGCTTGCCCGCCTTGACGAGACGCGTGATCGCCGGATAGAGCGCGCCGTCGCTGACCGGGCGGACATGGCCGGTGAGCGCCTTGATGCGCTCCTTGAGCTCGTAGCCGTGCAGGGATTCTTCGGCGAGGAAGCCGAGGATCGACAGCTCCAGCACTGCATTCCTCCTTGCGGGGGTCGTGACCTCATGCTACCTCTTATCGAGCTACCTCTATTCGAGGTAGCTCGTATCGAGGGGGAACTCCGGATGAACAGCCACCGCCATCAACTCGTCGCGCTCGCCCGCCCCGTCTACCTCGGTCTGCTGGCCTCCGTCGCCGCCGGGATCATCAACACCGTGTGGGTCTCCCGGCTCGGCGGGTCCGCCGTCGCCGCCGTGGCCGTCGCGACCAACACCGAGAACGTGCTGCTCGGCGTGGCGCTCGTCTTCGCCTCCGGGACGACCGTGCTGGTGGCGCACGCCCGAGGCGCGCGGGATCCCGGCGGCGTGCGGGCGGCCGTGCGCGGTGGCGTGGCGCTGTGGGCGCTGGTCACCCCGGTGGTCGCCGTGGGCGGCTTCCTGCTGCGCGAGCCGCTGGCCCGGCTGGTGCTCGACGGCGGCCGGGCCGTGTCCCTGGCCACCGCCTACTTCACGATCTCGATGCCCGGCATCGCCGTCTTCTTCGCCCAGCAACTCGTCGACGGCATCCTCAAGGGCGCCGGCGACACCCGGACGCCCATGCGGCTCGCTCTCCTCGCGAACGGGCTGATCCTGGTGTGCGATCCGTTCCTGATCCACGGGTACGGCGTCCAGGGCGCCGCGGCCTCGACCGTGCTGTGCCGGGCCCTGACCCTCGGGGTGGGACTGCTCGCCGTGCGCCGGAACACACTGCTCCGGTCGTGCGGGGGTGTCCCGGCCGGTGTCCCGCTGCGGGCGACGCTGACCACCGGGCTGCCCATGGCCGCCGACTTCACCGTGCGCCAGGGCGGCGCGCTCGTCCTGGTGGCGATCGTGGCGCGGCTCGGGGTGACGGCGGTGGCCGCCTACTCCATCGCGTACAAGGTCATGTATGTGGCCACCATGGCCTTCTATGCCGTGCGGCAGGCCGCCTCCATCCACACCGCGCACCTGCGGGGCGCCGGGCGGGACGCGCGGCGGGCGATCGGGCGGGAGGCGGTGGTCGTGTCCGGCGCGGTGGGGCTCGTGGCGGCGGTGCTGCTCTTCGTGGCCGCCCCCTGGATCATGGCTGCCTTCGGCGCGGGCCCCGAAGTCGCCCACGACGGCGTGCTGTTCCTGCGCTGTGTCGGTCCGTACCTGCTGCTGATGGCGTGCTTCATCGCGCTCGGCGGGGTCTTCGAGGGCAGTGGACAGGCGCGGGTGCTGCTTCCGGTGACGCTGGTCGGCACGGCGGTCCAGCCGGCGCTGGCGTACGGCTGCACGGGCCTCGGACTGCCCGGTGTGTGCCTGGCGATGGCGCTGGCCATGGCCCTTCAGTGCGGGGTCGCGACGGTGCTGTTCCGGCGGACGCGCGCCGGAGTTCAGGACGAGGCGGAGGCCTCCTGGGCGGGAGCCTCGGCCTGATCCGGCACCGGGACCTCCGGGGCCGGTTTCGGGACCGTCGTCTTCCACAGCTCGCGCATGCCGATGACGGTGGCGAGGACCAGCAGGCCGTTGCGCGCGACCAGGAGGACGATGCCGCGCGGGGTGCTCCCGACGACGTCCGCGAACCAGATCGGGAACTCCAGGACCGTCACGAAGCACGCCATCAGCACCAGGACGGCCGGCACGCCCATCCGGCTCGCGCGAAAGCACAGACAGGCCGCCGCGAGACCGACCAGCCACACCATGTACTGCGGGCTGATCACGCGGCTGGTGGTGGTGAACATCAGCACCGCCACCAGCGCCGCGTCGGCAGCCGTGTGCGCCTCGAACCGGGTGGCCGCGAGCCGCCACAGCAGCAGCAGGCCGAAGGCCATACCGGTCAGCGCGAGCGCGGCCGTGCTGACCATGGTCACCCAGGGGCCGAGGAACTCGACCGAGCCGTAGTTGAGCAGGACCGAGCCGTTCCAGCCGTGGTGCCGGGCGATGTGGAAGACCAGCGAGCCCAGCGACTCCACCTCGGTGCCCCGCTCCCGCTGGAAGGTCAGGAAGGCGAAGGCCCCGGGCATCGCGACGGAGAACAGTCCGGCCACCACCACGACCGTCACCGCCGCCGAGGCCCAGACGCTCCGCCTGCGGATCCCGACGAGGATCAGGGCGGGCCACACCTTCAGCAGCGCCCCGAAGCCCACCAGCGCCCCGGCCACCTTCGGATGCCGGGCGGCCGCGAGGACCGCGGCAACGGCCACCGCGGTCACCATCACGTCGTAGCGGGAGTAGACGGTCGGGCCGAGCAGAGGTACGCCCGCCACCCACACCCAGGCTCCCCGCAGCCGCCGTCCCGGACGCAGGCCCGCGTACAGCAGCAGGAGGAGGGCCGCCAGGTCCGCGGCGAAGGCCATGAGGAAGAAGGCCTGCGTGTACTCCAGGAAGGGCAGCAGCGCGGGGGAGAGGATCGCGAGGGCGGCGGCGGGCGGATACTGCCAGGTCACGTCGGACTGCGGGAACGTTCCGGTGCGCAGGACGTCGTACCAGCCCTGGTAGATGACCGACACGTCACTGGTGACGTCCGGCCCGGGGAAGACGTACACCTTGAAGACGAACAGGAGCAGCAGCAGCCTGGTCGCGCCCCAGGTCAGCAGCAGCCACGTCAGGGACCGCCGCACGCCTGTCGTCTCCACGTGGTTCCCCGCCGTTCGCCGTCGCCCTGAAATGGTCGCTTGAGGAGAACATGATGTCCCGCTCTCCTGTGAGGGTGCCATAAGGGCGGCCGTCCCCGGCTGTGAGCTGCCGGTTCGGTAGGGTCGGCGGCGATGCACAAGACCCTGATCGTGACGAACGACTTCCCGCCCCGCCCGGGTGGCATCCAGGCCTTCCTGCACAACATGGCGCTCCGGCTCGACCCCGAGCGCCTGGTGGTCCACGCCTCCACCTGGAAGCGTAGCCGGGAGGGCATCGAGGCGACCGCCGCCTTCGACGCGGAGCAGCCCTTCACCGTCGTACGGGCTTCCACCACCATGCTGCTGCCGACGCCCGGGGCCACCCGCAGGGCCGTCGGTCTGCTGCGTGAGCACGGCTGTACGTCGGTCTGGTTCGGGGCGGCCGCGCCGCTGGGGCTGATGGCGCCGGCGCTCAGGAGGGCGGGTGCCGGGCGACTGGTGGCCACGACCCACGGGCACGAGGCCGGCTGGGCCCAACTGCCCGCCGCGCGGCAGCTGTTGGGCCGGATCGGGGAGTCGACCGACACCATCACCTACCTCGGCGAGTACACGCGCTCGCGGATCGCCGGCGCGCTGACGCCGCGGGCGGCCGGGCGGATGGTGCAGCTGCCGCCGGGCGTCGACGAGAAGACCTTCCATCCCGGGTCGGGCGGCGACGCCGTGCGGGCGCGGCTGGGCCTGACGGACCGGCCGGTGGTCGTGTGCGTGTCCCGGCTCGTGCCGCGCAAGGGACAGGACACGCTGATCCTCGCCATGCCGCGGATCCTCACGAAGGAGCCCGACGCCGTTCTGCTGATCGTCGGCGGCGGGCCCTACGAGAAGGAGCTGCGCAGGCTCGCCCACGAGACCGGTGTCGCCGACTCCGTGCGCTTCACCGGAGCCGTGCCCTGGGCCGAGCTGCCCGCCCACTACGGCGCCGGGGACGTCTTCGCGATGCCGTGCCGGACCCGCCGGGGCGGGCTCGACGTCGAGGGGCTCGGGATCGTCTACCTGGAGGCCTCCGCGACCGGCCTGCCCGTCGTCGCAGGAGACTCCGGAGGTGCCCCGGACGCGGTCCTCGACGGCGAGACCGGCTGGGTCGTGCGCGGCGGATCGGCCGAGGAGACCGCCGAGCGGATCGTCGTCCTCCTCGGCGACGCGGAACTGCGGAGGCGCATGGGGGAGCGGGGACGGGAGTGGGTCGAGGAGAAGTGGCGATGGGATTTGTTGGCGGAAAAGTTGAAGGCGTTGCTATAGCCGGAGGCCAATAATCCGCCGATGCTGCGCGCATGACAGCAAAACTGATACAGCGTCAGCTGACTAGACGTCAGATCCTTGGTATGGCCGCCCTCCAGACGGCGGCCACTCTCGGCTTCACCCGTGTCGGGCTCCAGTCGGCCCGCGCGGACGAGCCCGTCGCGGTCGAGTCCGCCCCCGCCATCGTCGTCGGCTCCGGCTACGGCGCCTCCGTCGCCGCCCTCCGACTCGGCCAGGCCGGCATCCGCACCCTCGTCCTCGAGATGGGCCGGCTGTGGAACACCGCCGGCCCCGACGGCAAGGTCTTCTGCAACACCGCCAACCCCGACCAGCGCTCCATGTGGTTCCGCACCCGCACCGAGGCGCCGCTGGCCACCTTCCTGTGGCTGGACGTCGTCAACAAGGACATCAACCCCTACCCCGGCGTCCTGGACCGCGTCCGCTTCTCCAACATGTCCGTGTTCGTGGGCCGCGGGGTCGGCGGCGGCTCCCTGGTCAACGGCTCGATGGCGGTCACCCCGCGCCAGTCCTACTTCGCCGAGCAGTTCCCCGGCGTCGACACCGCGGAGATGTACAACACGTACTTCCCGCGCGCCCGCGCCATGCTCGGCGTCAACACCGTCGACCCGGCCTGGTTCGAGTCGACCGAGTGGTACCAGTTCAGCCGGGTCTCCCGGAAGCACGCCGGCAACACCGGCCTGAAGACCACCTTCGTGCCCAGCGTCTACGACTTCGGCTACATGCAGCGCGAGGCCGCCGGTACCGCCACCAAGTCCGCCCTCGGCCAGGAGGTCATCTACGGCAACAACCACGGCAAGAAGAGCCTCGACAAGACGTATCTGGCGTCCGCGCTCGGCACCGGCAACGTCACCATCCACACCATGGAGAAGGTCACCGGGATCAGCCGGGCGAGCGACGGCAGCTGGGTGCTGACCGCCGACCGTATCGACAACACCGGCGCGGTCGTCGAGACCAAGCAGTACGGCTGCACCTATCTGTTCCTCGGCGGCGGCAGCCTGGGCACGAGTGAACTCCTGCTCCGGTCGAAGCAGTCGGGGACCCTCCCGGCGCTGGACGCCAGCGTCGGGGCCGGCTGGGGCCCCAACGGCAACGTGATGCTCGGGCGGGCCAACCACCTGTGGGACACCGTCGGCGCCAACCAGTCGACCATGCCGGTCATGGGCATCGACGACTGGGCCAACACCGACAACCCCGTCTTCGCCGAGATCGCGCCTTTACCCACGGGACTCGAGCACTGGGTGAGCCTGTATCTGGCGATCACCAAGAACCCGCAGCGCGCGGCCTTCTCGTACTCGGGCGGCGCTTTGAACCTCAACTGGAGCGCCGCGCAGAGCTCGGTCTCCTCCGGCATGGCCAAGAAGCTCTTCGACCGGATCAACTCCGCCAACTCGACCATCTACCGGTACGACCTCTTCGGCTCCCCCAGCAGGGTCTTCGCCGACGACTTCACCTACCACCCGCTGGGCGGCTGCGTGCTGGGCAGGGCCACCGACAACTACGGCCGGGTGAAGGGCTATCCGAGGCTCTATGTCACCGACGGCTCACTGATCCCCGGCAACATCGGGGTGAACCCGTTCGTCACCATCACCGCGCTCGCCGAACGCACGATGGCGCGGGTCCTCGCCGAGGACACCGCGCCATGACGCTCGCTCAACAGGCGTTCTACTTCGCGTAGATCGCCTCGATCTCGTCCGCGTAGTCCTTCGCCACCACATTGCGCTTCAGCTTCAGGGACGGCGTGAGGTGGCCCGTCTCCTCCGTGAACTGGGAGGACAGAATGCGGAACTTCCGCACCGATTCCGCCTTCGACACCGCGGCGTTGCCGTCGTCGATCGCGGCCTGGATCGCAGCGTTCAGGTCCGCGTCCCCGGCCAGCGACGCCGCGGTGGCACCCGCCGGCTTGCCGTGTTCGTCGGCCCAACGGCCCAGGAACTCCTCGTCGATGGTGATCAGCGCACCCACGAACGGCCGCCCGTCACCCACCACCATGCACTCCGCGACCAGCGCGTGCGCCCGGATACGGTCCTCGATCACGGCCGGCGCGACGTTCTTGCCGCCCGCGGTGACGATGATCTCCTTCTTGCGACCGGTGATCCTGAGGTAGCCGTCCTCGTCGAGGGTGCCGATGTCACCGGTGTGGAACCAGCCGTCGGTCAGCGCCTCGGCCGTGGCGGCCTCGTTGTTCCAGTAGCCCTTGAACAGGTGCTCGCCGTGCAGCAGCACCTCGCCGTCGTCCGCGATCCGGATCACCGAGCCCGGCAGCGGCTGACCGACCGTGCCGATCTTCGTGCGGTCCCAGGGGTTGAACGCGGTCGCGGCACAGGACTCGGTCAGGCCGTAGCCCTCCAGGACCGTGAAGCCGATGCCGCGGAAGAAGTGCCCCAGGCGCTCGCCGAGCGGGGCGCCACCGGAGATGGCGTACTCGCCCTTGCCGCCGAGGACCGCGCGCAGCTTGCTGTAGACCAGCTTGTCGAAGGTCTTGTACTTGATCTTCAGGCCCAGCGACGGACCTGACGGGGTGTCCAGGGCCTTGCTGTAGGCGATCGCCGTGTCGGCGGCCTTGTCGAAGATCTTGCCCTTGCCGTCCGCCTGCGCCTTGGCGCGCGCCGAGTTGTAGACCTTCTCGAAGACGCGCGGGACGCCCAGGATCAGCGTCGGCCGGAAGGACGCCAGCTCGTCGGTGAGGTTCTTGATGTCCGGGACCATGCCCAGCTTGATCGGTGCCATCATCGGCGCGATCTGCACGAGCCGGCCGAAGACGTGCGCGAGCGGCAGGAAGAGCAGTACCGAGCAGTCACCGGTGCGGAACAGCGGGCGCAGCCGCTCCACGATGTTGCCGCACTCCGCGAAGAAGCTGCGGTGGGTGAGCACACAGCCCTTGGGGCGGCCTGTGGTGCCGGAGGTGTAGACGATGGTCGCCGGGTCGTCGGCCTTCGCCAGCGAGCTGCGCTCCTCCACGGCCGCGTCGCTGATGTCCTTGCCGGCGCGGGCCAGTTCCTCGATCCCGCCGCCCTCGATCTGCCAGACGTGCTTGAGGGCGGGCAGCGAGTCGCGCACCGACTCGACGGCCGCGGTGTGACCGTCCAGCTCCACGATGCAGGCGGTCGCGCCCGAGTCACCGAGGATCCACTGGATCTGCTCCGGCGAACTGGTCTCGTACACCGGCACGGTGATCGCGCCCGCGCTCCAGATCGCGAAGTCGAGCAGCGTCCACTCGTAGCGGGTACGGGACATCAGGCCGACCCGGTCGCCCGGCTGGACGCCGGAGGCGATGAGCCCCTTGGCGGCGACGTGCACCTCGGCCAGGAACGCCGTGGCCGACACGTCCTGCCACTGACCGCCCACCTTGCGGGCGATGACGGCGACGTCGGGATGCTGCGCGGCGTTTCTGCGGACGATGTCGGTGAGATTGCCGTCCGCAGGGACCTCGTACAAAGCCGGAAGGCTGAACTCGCGCAAGACTGCTGCTCCTCATAGGGCGCCGGCGCCACGACGTTGTGTGATGCGACGGTCGGTCCAAGGCTCGGGCAGGTACTCAGGGTTTCAGTAATTGAAAGCTGAGCACGACTGGACTGCCCGGACGTTACCCGCCGGTATGGCTTCTTCGACAGGGGGTCCCGGCGAGATGTTCGCTGCGTCACACGGATTGGGGTTCTTCGCGCACAGTAGTCCACCTGCTTACTGACTGGCCAGTAACCGCAGGACCGGTCGGCTCTGTTCACGTATGCCGCACAGGCCTACTCTTGATCGTCATGGCACCCACACCGGCCGGAAACCGGAAGACGCGCGTACACGTGGTCAGCGATGTGCACGGCAACGCCCGTGACCTGGCCAGAGCCGGCGAGGGTGCCGACGCCCTGATCTGTCTGGGTGACCTCGTTCTCTTCCTCGACTACGCCGACCACTCGCGCGGGATCTTCCCCGACCTGTTCGGGACGGAGAACGCCGACCTGATCGTGGAACTGCGCACCGCCCGCCGTTTCGAGGAGGCGCGAGAGCTCGGAGCCCGGCTGTGGGACGGGATCGGCGCCGACCGGGCCTCCGTGATCGAGAAGGCGGTGCGCAAGCAGTACGCCGAGATGTTCGCCGCCTTCCCGACACCGACGTACGCGACCTACGGCAATGTCGACATGCCGCCTCTGTGGCCGGAGTACGCCGGACCCGGTACGACCGTGCTCGACGGCGAGCGGGCGGAGATCGGCGGCTGGACGTTCGGCTTCGTCGGCGGCGGTCTCAGGACGCCCATGCGGACGCCGTACGAGATCAGCGACGAGGAGTACGCGGCGAAGATCGAGGCGGTCGGTGAGGTGGACGTGCTGTGCACGCACATCCCGCCGGAGGTGCCGGAGCTGGTGTACGACACGGTGGCGCGGCGGTTCGAGCGGGGCAGCCGGGCGTTGCTGGACGCGATCCGCCGCACCCGGCCCCGGTACGCGCTGTTCGGTCACGTCCACCAGCCCCTGGTCCGGCGAATGCGGATCGGGGCGACCGAGTGCGTGAACGTGGGGCACTTCGCGGGGACCGGCAAGCCGTGGGCGCTGGAATGGTGAGTCCGGACGCGCGGTAGCCTTCACGCTGCACAGACGTGCGTACCACCCTTCCTCACCGGACCATTTCTGGAGGAGCCACGGCGATGGCGGAACACACCAGTTCGAGCATCACGATCGAAGCTGCGCCTGCCGACGTCATGGCGGTGATCGCGGACTTCGCCCGCTACCCGGACTGGACGGGCGAGGTGAAGCAGGCGGAGGTCCTCTCGACGGACGCGTCCGGCCGCGCCGAGCAGGTCCGGCTGGTCATGGACGCGGGCGCCATCAAGGACGACCAGGTCCTCGGCTACACATGGACCGGCGAGAACGAGGTCTCCTGGACGCTGGTGAAGTCCCAGATGCTGCGGCAGCTGGACGGTTCGTATGTGCTGAAGCCGGCGGGTGCGGGGGCGACGGAGGTCACGTATCTGCTGACGGTCGACGTCAAGATCCCGATGCTCGGCATGATCAAGCGCAAGGCGGAGAAGGTCATCATCGACCGGGCGCTGGCGGGGTTGAAGAAGCGGGTGGAGTCGGGGGAGTAGGGGTTCGCCGGTCGGCTGTCGGGTGCGGGTCCGTCGTGGCTGGTCGCGCCCACGCGGCGGAGCCGCACGTTGATACAGCCCCGCGCCCCCAAACACTCAGGGGCGCGGGGAACTGCGCGACCAGCCCCCACCGGCCCGCAGCCGCGAGACCGCACGGCCGGGCCGAACCGTGGCGTCCGTTACGGTTCACCCCTATGCGCACCATCCTGATCACCGGCCCCGGCGGCAGCGGTCGTACGACAGTCGCCGCCGCCACCGCCCTGCGCGCCGCAGGCGACGGCATCCGCACCCTGGTGCTGAGTGCCGACCGCACGGACACCCTGGGCACAACTCTCGGCGCGGCAACGGGCCCCACCCCCACCCGGGTCAACCCACATCTCACCGCCTGGCGCCCCGACGCCACCGCCGGTTTCCGGGATGACCTCGCCCGCTTCCAGGACCGCGCTTCCAACGTCCTCAACCTGCTCGGCGCCTCCCGCCTGGACCCCGAGGAGGTCACCCCCCTCCCCGGCGCCGAGGAACTCACCCTCCTGCGGGCCCTGCGCGACGCGGCGCTCTCAGAGCGGCACGAGCTGCTCGTCGTGGACCTGCCGCCCACCCAGCAGGCCCTCGCCCTCCTCTCCCTCCCCGAGGAACTCCGCCGCTACCTGCGCCGTCTGCTCCCGGCCGAGCGCCAGGCCGCCGCGGGCCTGCGCCCCGTGCTCGGAAGGCTCGCCGGCGTCCCCATGCCCTCGGAGTGGCTGTACGAGACCGCCGCCCGCTGGGACACCGAACTCGGCGCGGTCGAGGCCGTCCTCGCCGATCGGGAGGCCGTCGTACGACTCGTCGCCGAACCCGGCCCCGCCGGTACTGACGACGTACGGTCCGCGAGCCTCGCCCTCGCCCTGCGCGGCCTGCGCCCCGACGCACTGATCGCCAACCGCGTCGTACCGGAGGAGTGGCCCGCCGGCCTCGTCGCCCAGCAGCGCAAGGCCCTGGAGGAGTGGCAGGAGTCGTACGACGTCCATGCCGTCCCGCATCTCGGCCACGACCCGCGCGGCACCGACGACCTCGCCGCCCTCGCCGTCCCCGAGGTCAACGACACGACCTCCACCGTCGAGTGGCCTGTCGTCGATCACCTCGCCGAGGACGGCGTCCTGGTGTGGCACCTCCCGCTGCCCGGCGCCATACGCGAGGAGCTGGAGCTGATCCGGCGCGGCGACGAACTCCTCGTCAGCGCAGGGCAGTTCCGCCGGATCGTCCCGCTGCCCTCGGCTCTGCGCCGCTGCACCGTCGCCGGCGCCGCCCTGCGCGAGGGCGAGCTGCGGATCCGGTTCGCGCCGGACCCGGATCTGTGGCCCCGGACACCGTGAACCGTGTACGCCCGTTCGGGTAACGTCGTAGGGACGAACCGTAGTCAGGAGGTCGTCATGAGCGAAGAGCTCCCCCCGTCCGACGCCGGAGACCGCGAGCCCGTGGATTCCGTGGACGAGGTACGGGCGACCGACGCCGACGCGTGGGCGACGGCGGTCGCGGAGGACCTCGCGGCGGAGAAGGCCCGCCGCCGCACCCAGTACGGCCCGCCCCCGGGCTCGGCCGCCGAAGAGCTGCGCAAGCTCGTCGACAACGTCGCCGAGAAGCTGTCCGGCCTCCAGTCCCCGCTCCTCGGTGGCATCGCCGGACCCGCCGCCCAGCAGGTGGTCAAGCAGGTCGTCCAGCAGGCCAAGGCCGCGGTCGAGCCGGTCATCGAACGCAACCCGGACGTCTTCGACCACCTCGCCGCCGCGGGGGGCGAGCTCCTCGCCGCCTACCGCTCCGCGGTCCAGGCGCAGGAGCAGCGCTGGAGCCGCCGCGACGACGACACGCTGCGCGACCGGGGCGAGGACCCCGGCCCCGGCGAGCGCATCGACTTGGACTGAAACCCCCTGACGGCAGGGGCTCGGGTACGGTTGGCCGTAGCGGGGCTCGACCGAAACTGAGGGATTCATGGGACTCACCATCGGCGTCGACATCGGCGGCACGAAGATCGCGGCCGGCGTGGTCGATGAGGAAGGCAACATCCTCTCGACCTACAAGGTGCCGACCCCGGGCACGGCCGAGGGCATCGTGGACGCGATCGCCTCGGCGGTGGAGGGCGCGCGCGCCGGGCACGCGATCGTGGGCGTGGGCATCGGTGCGGCCGGATACGTCAACCGCCAGCGCTCGGAGGTCTACTTCGCGCCCAACATCCACTGGCGCAACGAGCCGCTGAAGGAGAAGGTCGAGACCCGGGTCGGCCTTCCGGTCGTCGTGGAGAACGACGCCAACGCGGCCGCGTGGGGCGAGTACAAATTCGGCGCGGGCAAGGGCCACCGCAACGTCATCTGCATCACACTGGGCACCGGCCTCGGCGGCGGCATCATCATCGGCAACAAGCTGCGCCGCGGCCACTTCGGCGTGGCGGCCGAGTTCGGCCACATCCGCATGGTGCCCGACGGTCTCCTGTGCGGCTGCGGCAGCCAGGGCTGCTGGGAGCAGTACGCCTCCGGCCGCGCCCTGGTGCGCTACGCCAAGCAGCGCGCCAACGCCACCCCGGAGAACGCCGAGATCCTCCTCGGCCTCGGCGACGGCAGCCCCGACGGCATCGAGGGCAAGCACATCTCCATGGCCGCCCGACAGGGCGACCCGGTGGCCGTCGACTCCTACCGCGAGCTGGCCCGCTGGGCCGGCGCCGGCCTCGCCGACCTGGCCTCCCTCTTCGACCCCTCCGCGTTCATCGTCGGCGGCGGCCTCTCCGACGAGGGAGAACTGGTCCTGGACCCGATCCGCAAGTCCTACAAGCGCTGGCTGGTGGGCGGCAACTGGCGCCCGGTCGCCGACGTCATCGCGGCCCAACTGGGCAACAAGGCGGGCCTGGTGGGCGCGGCGGACCTGGCGAGAGAGCCGGACCCGATCATGTAGACCTGCATTCGGTGGACCTACTCAGGGGCGCGGGGCGGCACACACCTCGCGCCCCTTCCTCTTGCTCTTGGGCGTAAATTGATCCACATGGTTCCGGTCAAAGTCCTGAGCTACAACATCCGCTCGATGCGAGACGACACAGACGCGCTGGCCCGAGTCATCAAGGCCTGCGAACCCGATCTCGTACTGATCCAGGAAGCCCCCCGTTTCTTCCGCTGGCGCAAGAAGCTGGCAAGGCTGGCGTCAGCCTCAGGACTGGTCATCCTCACCGGAGGCGGCACAGCGGCGGGCCCCGCGATCCTCTGCAACCTGCGGGCAACGGTCGAACGTACGGAAGACGTCCTCCTCCCTCTTACTCCCGGGCAGCACAGAAGAGGCTTCGCCACAGCGGTCGTACGACTCGGCGGCACCCGCCTCGGCGTACTGAGCTGTCACCTGTCGTTGCAGGAGGACGAGCGTTACGACCAGGCGGGCATGCTCCTCGACCGCCTCGCCGGCATGGGCGTGGACCACGTCATCGCCGGCGGCGACCTGAACGACCGCCCCACCGGCCGCACCTTCAGGCGCCTCGCCACGAACCTCCAGGACTGCTGGGCGACCAGCCCGACGGGTGCCGAACACACCTGGACCCACTCGGAACCCCACCAGCGCATCGACGCGATCTTCGCCACGAAGGGCATCGACGTGCTCGGCTGCGGAGTCCCCACGCACCTCCCCGGGATCACGGAGGCAGACATGAGGGCGGCCACCGACCATCTCCCGGTCCTGGCCACCCTCGGAATCCCCGCGAACTGAGCGGTACTAGACCACGGCACCCCGGCCGGGATCCTCGTCGTCCTCGTCGTCCGCCCGCATCCGCGTCACCAGCGTGACGAAGCCACCCAGGAACCCGCCGATCCCCGCCGTGGCCAGCCACCACGTCATCTCCCAGCCGAGCAGCACCGCGACCAGCAGCAGAACCGGCCCGCCCAGCACTCCCAGCCAGGCGAACCTCGAGGTGGTGTCGGCGGACGGCAGCGGCGGCGGCTCCGGGGGGACGAAGTGCCCCTCGTCGTCCTCCTCGAAGTCCTCCTCGGACGGCTCGGGCGCGCTGTAGTCGCGCGGCCCGACACCGGGTGCGAAGGCGACGGAACCGCCCAGCGGCTTCGCCGGCTTCTCGTCCTGCTTCGGCGCGTCCTTCTTCGCCCCGTCCTTCTTGGGCTGCGTCTCCGTGGTCGTCGGCTCGTCGTTCGTCTCGGTCTCGAGCAGCGCGAGATCCTCGACCGACTTGAACGGCTTCGTGCCCGGCGGGTCCTTCGGCTCCTCGCCGTACCCGGCCACGATGGCCGCCCACGCGGCCTCCTCGTCGAACGGGACGCCCTGCTCGTCCGGCTCGCGGTCCTCGCGGTCGGAGTCGTGCTCAGCCACGTGCGGCCGTCCCTTCGCTGCCGATGCCGGTGGTGTGCCGGCCGATGAACGCGAGGCTCTCGTCGAAAATCCGCTCCGCGTCATGGTCCAACGTCGCCACGTGGTAGCTCTGTTCCAGCACGATCTCAGTTACGTCCGTCGACGACACCCGGCTCAGCACGCGCGCGGAGTCGGCCGCCGGCACCACATGGTCCTGGGCGCTGCGCAGCACCAGCAGCGGCTGGGTGACCTGCGGCAGCTCGCCGTCGACCTGCCGGAAGAAGGTGCGCAGGGAGTGCGCCGCGTGCAGCGGCACCTTGTCGTACCCCAGCTCGACGCTGCCCTCCTTGGCGATGTCGCTGGCGATACCGGGCGCCGTACGGACGAAGTGACGGGCCACCGGAAGGGCGTACGGCGCGAGGCCGTGCATACGGTTCGCCGGGTTGACGACCACGACACCGCTCACCGCGTCCCCGTGCTTGGCGGCCAGCCTGAGGGCCAGGGTGCCGCCCATGGACAGACCGGCCACGAACACGGAGGAGCAGCGCTCGCTGAGGGCGCGCAGCTCGCGGTCCACCTCGGCGTACCAGTCCTGCCAGCCGGTGAGGGCCATGTCCTGCCAGCGGGTGCCGTGCCCGGGCAGCAGCGGCAGGGAGACCGTCAGGCCGTGCTCGGAGAGGTACTGGGCCCAGGGGCGCAGCGACTGGGGGGAACCGGTGAAGCCGTGGCAGAGAAGGACACCGGCCTCCCCGCCCTCATGGCGGAACGGCTCGGCTCCGGGGAGGACCGGCACCTAGGTCTCCTGTTCATGAAAGAAGCGTGAGCAAGTCCAGGTGAGGTTCACCGTACGCGACCGCACTGACACCGACCAGGGCCGTCGGGCTGTTTGACAGGGCTCCGGGTTAAGGTCTCATCGACGGACACAGGAGGCACTCGGTTGTTGTACGGCACGATGAAGGTCGCCATCGGAGGGCCGCTGAAGGTCGCCTTCAGGCCCTGGGTGGAAGGCCTCGAGAACATTCCCGCCGAGGGCCCCGCCATTTTGGCGAGCAACCACCTGTCCTTCTCCGACTCCTTCTTCCTGCCCGCGGTCCTCGACCGCAAGGTCACCTTCATCGCGAAGGCCGAGTACTTCACCACTCCCGGAGTGAAGGGCCGCCTCACGGCCGCCTTCTTCAAGGGCGTCGGCCAGCTCCCGGTGGACCGCTCCGGCGCACGCGGCGCGGGCGAGGCGGCCATCAGGAGCGGCCTCGACGTGCTGGAGCGCGGCGAGCTGTTCGGCATCTACCCCGAGGGCACCCGCTCGCCCGACGGCCGCCTCTACCGCGGCAAGCCCGGCGGCCTCGCGCGCGTGGCGCTCGCCTCCGGCGCCCCGGTCATCCCGGTCGCGATGATCGACACGGAGAAGATCCAGCCGCCGGGCAAGGTCATGCCCAAGCTGATGCGACCGGGCATCCGCATCGGCGAGCCCCTGGACTTCAGCCGCTACCAGGGCATGGAGCACGACCGGTTCGTGCTGCGCGCGGTGACCGACGAGGTCATGTACGAGATCATGAAGCTCTCCGGCCAGGAGTACGTCGACATCTACGCGACCGCCGCCAAGCGGCGGATCTCGGACGCGGCCAAGGCCGAGAAGGCCGCCAAGGCGGCTGCCGCGAAGGCCGAGCAGGACAAGCCCGAGCAGCCGGCGTCCTAGGATCCTCGGACACGGCAGTCGGAGCCCAGGGGTGGGGGACATGGTCAAGCAGGTGCGCGTCATGCGCATGTCGGTCGAGCAGCCGCTGTGGCGTGCGCTGACCGGGTACCGGGTGCTCACCATGCTGTACGCCGTCGGGCTCTTCGCCACCGAGTACGACGAGTTCGACCGGCCCGGCATCGCCATCGCCTACTACGTCGTCCTGTGCGTGTGGACGCTCGCCACGCTGCCCCGCGTCCAGAACGCGGCCGCCTGCACCAAGCGCTTCCTCGCCGTCGACCTCGCGATCGCGATCACCGGGATCGTGCTGACCCCGCTGGTCGTCAACGACCACCACATCGACAGCGGCGGCCCCACCCTGCCGTCGATATGGACGGCGGGTTCCGTCCTCGCGTTCGCCATCAAGGGCGGCTGGCGCTGGGCCGCGCTCGCCTCCACGCCGGTCGCCGCCGCCAACCTGTTCGAGCGCGGCCATCCGGCCCGCGACACCGTCCACAACGTGATCCTCGTCTGGGTCGCCTCCATCGCCATCGGCTACGTCGTCGAGGTCGCCCGCGCCTCCGAGCGCACCCTCGCCCGCGCCCTGGAGATCGAGGCGGCGACCCGGGAGCGTGAGCGACTGGCCCGGGACATCCACGACAGCGTCCTCCAGGTGCTCGCCATGGTGCAGCGCCGGGGCGCGGTCATGGGCGGCGAGGCGGCCGAACTGGGCCGGATGGCCGGCGAGCAGGAGGTGGCACTGCGCACCCTGGTCTCCGGCGGCCTGACCTCCGTCTCCCGGGTGTCACGGGACGCGGCCCAGGGGGCGGTCGTCCACGTCGTCGACGACGACGGGCCGGACGAGACCGGTCCGCTCGACCTGCGCGCACTGCTCGCCCCGTACGCCTCGGCGAAGGTCTCCCTCGTCGAGCCCGGCGCCCCCGTCCCGCTGCCTCCGCCCGCCGCGCGCGAGCTGGCCGCGGCCGTCGGGGCCGCCCTGGACAACGTCCACCGGCATGCCGGTGAGCACGCGCGTGCGTGGATCCTCGTCGAGGACGAGCCCGACGAGGTGATCGTGACCGTACGGGACGACGGACCCGGCATCCCGGAGGGCCGGCTCGCCCAGGCCGAGGGCGAGGGGCGGCTCGGGGTGGCCCTGTCGATCCGGGGCCGGCTGCGCGAGCTCGGCGGCAGCGCCGAGCTGATCTCGCCTCCGGGACAGGGCACGGAGGTCGAACTGAAGGTACCGAAGGTTTCACGGGGGAAGGCAGGACAGCGATGAGTGACAAGGGCCCGATCAAGGTGATGGTGGTCGACGACCACCCCATGTGGCGCGACGCGGTCGCCCGGGACCTGGCCGAGTCCGGCTTCGACGTGGTCGCGACGGCGGGCGACGGCGACCAGGCCGTACGCCGGGCCAAGGCGGCGGACCCCGATGTGCTGGTGCTCGACCTGAACCTGCCGGTGAAGCCCGGCGTCCAGGTCTGCAAGGAGCTCGTCGGGCACAACCCGGCGCTGCGTGTCCTCGTGCTGTCGGCGAGCGGCGAGCACGCCGACGTACTGGAGGCCGTGAAGTCGGGCGCGACCGGCTATCTGCTGAAGTCCGCGTCGACCGAGGAACTCCTGGACGCGGTCCGCCGCACGGCCGTCGGAGACCCCGTCTTCACGCCCGGCCTCGCAGGCCTGGTCCTCGGCGAGTACCGCCGCCTCGCCACCGACCCCGCGCCCACCACCGACCCCGACCAGCCCAGGGCCCCGCAGCTCACCGAGCGCGAGACCGAGGTGCTCAGGCTGGTCGCCAAGGGCCTGAGCTACAAGCAGATCGCCGAACGTCTGGTGATCTCCCACCGCACGGTCCAGAACCACGTCCAGAACACCCTCGGCAAGCTGCAACTCCACAACCGGGTCGAGCTCGTCCGATACGCCATCGAAAGAGGCCTCGACGACGAGTGAGACGCGCGTCACACTGACCCTTCGTCAGGCACCTGCGGCGAAGGGAACTGTCCATGCGCGTCGGAGTACTGACCGGAGGCGGCGACTGCCCCGGCCTCAACGCCGTCATCCGGGCCATCGTCCGCAAGGGCGTTCAGGAGTACGGCTATGACTTCACCGGCTTCCGGGACGGCTGGCGGGGTCCACTGGAGGACGCCACCGTGCGTCTCGACATCCCGGCCGTGCGCGGCATCCTGCCCCGCGGCGGCACCATCCTCGGCTCCTCCCGCACGAACCCGCTGAAGCAGGAGGACGGCATCCGCCGGATCCAGGAGAACCTGGCCGCGCGGGAGATCGAAGCGCTCGTCGCCATCGGTGGCGAGGACACCCTGGGCGTGGCCGCGCAACTGTCCGACCGACACGGCGTGCCCTGTGTCGGCGTACCGAAGACCATCGACAACGACCTCTCCGCCACCGACTACACCTTCGGCTTCGACACCGCGGTCGGCATCGCCACGGAGGCCATCGACCGGCTGCACACCACCGCCGAGTCCCATATGCGCGTCCTGGTCTGCGAGGTGATGGGCCGCCACGCCGGCTGGATCGCCCTGCACTCCGGCCTCGCGGGCGGCGCCAACGTCATCCTCATCCCCGAGCAGCGCTTCGACGTCGACCAGGTGTGCGCCTGGATCACCTCGCGCTTCAAGGCGTCGTACGCCCCGATCGTGGTCGTCGCCGAGGGCGCCATGCCGAAGGACGGCGACGCGGTCCTCAAGGACGAGTCGCTCGACTCCTTCGGACACGTTCGGCTGTCCGGTGTCGGCGAGTGGCTGGCCAAGCAGATAGAGAAGCGCACCGGCAAGGAGGCCCGCACGACGGTCCTCGGGCACATCCAGCGCGGCGGCACCCCCAGCGCCTTCGACCGCTGGCTCGCCACCCGCTTCGGCCTGCACGCCATCGACGCCGTCCGCGAGGGCGACTTCGGCAAGATGGTCGCCCTGCGCGGGACGGACATCGTGCGTGTGCCGATCGCGGAGGCGACGGCGAAGCTGAAGACGGTGGATCCCAAGCTGTACGAGGAGGTGGGGGTGTTCTTCGGCTGACGCCGGCCGGCTCACACGGTCGTGCGGCGCAGCTGCCTCACCAACTCCCGTACGACGACGGCGCCGTTCAGGGTCAGGACCGACTCCGGGTGGAACTGGACGCCCGCGAAGCCGGGGCCGCGCAGGGCGTGCACCTCTCCGTTGTCCGCCCGGCTGATCTCGACCTCGTGCGCGGCCAGTTCGGTCGCCGTCTCGTCGTCGCAGTGCGCCACGAAGCTGTTGTAGAAGCCGACGGTCTCGGGCCGCCCGAACAGATCGACCGTCGTCTGCGCGCCCTGGTACGGCACTTCCTTCCGTACGATCTCCAGGCCCAGCTCGGCCGCGATCAGCTCGTGTCCGAGGCAGACGCCGAGGACGCCGTGCCGGTGCTGCCTGATCACCTCGGTGGTCAGGCCCCGCAGGAACCGCATCTTCGGGTCGTCCAGGTCGCAGGGGTCACCGGGACCGGGGCCCAGCACGACCGGCCCCTCGTGCGCGAGCACCGCCTCCCGGAGCCCTTCCTCGTCATACCGGCGGACGGTGACGTCCAGCCCGCTCGACCGCAGGACGTGCGCGAGCATCGCCGTGAAGGTGTCCTCCCCGTCGACGACCAGTGCATGTCCGGTGAGCTCGTCGAGGGGTTCCTGCATCCGCAGCCAGAACGGCGCCAGCGAGGTGCGCCGCCCGTCGAGCGCGGCACGCACGCGTGGATCGTCGGCGAGACTCACGCGCGCGTGCTCCGCACGGGGCCGGGACGGTCGTACGCCGAGAGCCGCCAGTACCCCCGCCGCCTTGGCGTGGGTCTCCGCGACCTCGCTCACCGGGTCCGAGCCGCGCACGAGGGTCGCGCCGACGGGGACCCTGAGGCGGCCGTCGGCGGAGATGTCCGCGGTGCGGATGAGGATGGGGGAGTCGAGGGTCTGCGCCCCGCCGGAATCACGGCCGAGCAGGGCCAGCGCGCCGGCGTAGTACCCGCGCCCCCCGACCTCGTGCCGCTCGATGACCCGGCAGGCGTTCTGCACGGGGGAACCGGTGACGGTGGCCGCGAACATGGTCTCCTTCAGGACTTCCCGCACGTCCAGCGAGGACTTCCCGCGCAGCTCGTACTCGGTGTGCGCGAGGTGGGACATCTCCTTCAGCCGGGGTCCGATGACGACCCCTCCCATGTCACCGACGGTGCACATCATCTTGAGCTCCTCGTCGACGACCATCGACAGCTCCTCGATCTCCTTGCCGTCGGCGAGGAAGGCGAGCAGATGCTCGGGGGTCGGGCCCTCGGCGGGGTAGCGGTACGTCCCGCTGATCGGGTTCATGACGACGGTCCCGCCGGACATCCGGACGTGCACCTCCGGGCTCGCGCCGACCAGGGTCCGCTCGCCGGTGTGCACGACGAAGGTCCAGTACGCGCCCCGCTCGCCCTCCAGGAGCCGCCGGAACAGGGCGAGCGCGTCCGCGCGGGAGAACCCCGGGATGCCGCCCTCGTAGGTCCGCCGGATCACGAAGTTGGCGCCCTCGCCGCGCCCGATCTCCTCGTGCAGTACCCGTCCGACGATCTCGGCGTACTCCTCGTCGGCCACGTCGAAGCCGCCGTTCTCGACGCGGACGTCGTGGGCGGGAAGCTGCGCGAGGGCCTCCGTGAGGGAGAGGGCGTGGGTCTCCTCGGGCGTCAGCACCGCGAGCGGCGTCCCGTCGTCCCGCACGTCGAAACCGCGCTCACGGATCTGGCGGAAGGGGACGAGCGCCAGGCCCTCGTCGGGGAGGTCGGCGAGACGGTCGTAGGTGCCGACCGGGCCGACGAGCAGTTCGACGGTGTTCTCGTCGTGGCCCGGGGTGCGGCGGCGGAGCAGGGCGAAAGGACGGTCGTCGTGCAGAAGCTGGGTCAGGTCCATGGTTCCTCAGCTGTTGATTGCGAGGAACGACCCCGGAAACACCGAAGGCCGCCCCTCGGGCGGCCTTCGCGAAGTCTTGCGTACGCGCTTGTCAGTGGGCCGCCGGATGAGCGGTCCACCACCAGTTCTGGGTCGAGTGCGCGTGCATGGCGCGGATCTTACACGTCTTTCCTTCACAGGAACGTCTCAGGCTTCTTCTTGGCGTGCTCATGAGCCCGTCTGGTGCCCGGCTGCCGGCCGGCGGCGCGCCGGGCCCAACAGCTTGCCGGCGACCGGTCCCGGGAGGCCCGGATGCTCGCCGCTGAACTGGCCGAGGCGCTGCGCGGTCCGGGCAGCTGCTCCTCCAGAACGGGCGGTGCCGGTCCGCCCCTCGTGTCTCATTTGCTGGGCACGGCGCTGGAGCCATGACACGACCCCGTAATGTTGACGTCGTGACCGTGAACGCTAAGACCAGCGCGAGCGCTGGCAACACCTGGCGAGACCTGCCCGCGGCGCAGCAGCCCGAGTACCCCGACACCGAGGCTCTGCGCGCAGTGATCGCGGACCTCGAGTCGTATCCGCCGCTCGTCTTCGCGGGCGAGTGCGACCAGCTGCGCGCCCGGATGGCGGCCGTCGCCAAGGGAGAGGCGTTCCTCCTCCAGGGTGGCGACTGCGCCGAGGCCTTCGACGCCGTGTCCGCGGACCACATCCGCAACAAGCTCAAGACCCTGCTCCAGATGGGCGCCGTGCTGACGTACGCCGCCTCGGTGCCGGTCGTGAAGGTCGGCCGCATCGCCGGCCAGTACTCCAAGCCGCGCTCCAAGGGCACCGAGACCCGCGACGGCGTGACGCTGCCCACGTACCGGGGCGACTCGGTCAACGGCTTCGAGTTCAACGAGAAGGCCCGTATCCCGGACCCCGAGCGCCTGAAGCGGATGTACAACGCCTCCGCCTCCACGCTCAACCTGGTGCGCGCCTTCACCACCGGCGGCTACGCCGACCTGCGCCAGGTGCACGCCTGGAACCAGGACTTCGTGAAGTCGTCCCCGTCCGGCCAGCGCTACGAGCAGCTGGCGCGCGAGATCGACCAGGCGCTGAACTTCATGCGGGCCTGCGGGACCGACCCGGAGGAGTTCAAGACCGTCGAGTTCTACTCCTCGCACGAGGCGCTGCTGCTCGACTACGAGTCGGCGCTCACCCGCGTGGACTCGCGCTCGGGGCAGCTGTACGACGTCTCCGCGCACATGGTGTGGATCGGTGAGCGCACCCGGCAGCTGGACCACGCGCACATCGAGTTCGCCTCGCAGATCCGCAACCCGATCGGCATCAAGCTCGGTCCGACGACCACGGCCGAGGAGGCGCTGCAGTACATCGAGCGCCTCGACCCCGACCGCGAGCCCGGCCGGCTGACCTTCATCGTCCGCATGGGCGCCGACAAGGTCCGCGACAAGCTGCCCGAGCTGGTCGAGAAGGTCACCGCCTCCGGCGCGACCGTCGCCTGGATTACCGACCCGATGCACGGCAACACCTACGAGGCGGCCTCCGGCCACAAGACCCGCCGCTTCGACGACGTGCTCGACGAGGTCAAGGGCTTCTTCGAGGTCCACAAGAGCCTGGGCACCCACCCGGGCGGCATCCACGTCGAACTCACCGGTGACGACGTCACCGAGTGCGTGGGCGGCGGCGACGAGATCTTCGTCGACGACCTGCACCAGCGCTACGAGACGGCCTGCGACCCGCGCCTCAACCGCAGCCAGTCGCTCGACCTGGCGTTCCTCGTCGCGGAGATGTACAGGGACCAGTGACAGGAGCACCTGTTACAGGAACGTGAATGGGGCGCGGATCACATACGATCCGCGCCCCGCTCCACTTTTGCGGTTCCTGAGCGCCGGGTAAGGTTAGGTTAGCCTCACCGATCATCGGGATGGCGAGACCGAGCAATCCCGGCGGGAGGTGGAACCGCGTGTACGTCTGCAGTTGCTTCGGCATCACTGAGCAGCAGGTCAAGAAGCACGCCGAGGACGGTGCCTGCACCCCCCGCCAGGTGGCCTCCGCCTGCAAGGCGGGCACGGACTGCGGTTCGTGCGTACGGCGTATCCAGGCGCTCCTGCGCCGGGGCGAGTACCCCCGCCGTGAGCTCGCCGAACAGGGTCAGCCTGCCCTCGCCGCACTGGACGAGGCCGCCTAGCTCTCCGGCTGCTCGATCAGCTGCGCGATGTAGAGCGCCTCGCCGAGCTTCTCCAGAAGCTCCAGCTGTGTGTCGAGATAGTCGATGTGGTGCTCCTCGTCCGCGAGGATCGACTCGAAGATGTTCGCCGACGTGATGTCGCCCTTGGCGCGCATCACCTCGATACCGCGCTTGAGGCGGTCGATGGCCTCGACCTCGACCTGCCGGTCGGCCTCGAACATCTCCTTGACGGTCTGGCCCACGCGCACGTGGAACAGCCGCTGGTAGTTCGGCAGCCCCTCCAGGAAGAGAATGCGGTCGGTCAGCACCTCGGCGTGCTTCATCTCGTCGAACGACTCGTGCCGCGTGTACTTCGCGAGCTTCGTCCAGCCGAAGTTCTCCTGCATCTTCGCGTGCAGGAAGTACTGGTTGATCGCCGTGAGCTCGCCCGTGAGCTGCTCGTTGAGGAATTCGATGACCTCGGGGTCGCCCTGCATCGCAGAGGCTCCTTCCAACCGTGGGGAACTGGCAGGTTGCGCCGCATCCTTGCACCGGTGAAGAAGATCGTCCAGTAAGTCTTCACTTAGTAAGTAAGGGCATGCTTAGTCCAATTTGAGGGGGATTGGGCGAGGGCTGGTCGGGTGCATCCCCTCGGGTCTGTCAGGATGGAAGGCATGGGTCAGCCGGTGGAGAGCGAGAGCGGAGAAGCGGCACACTCCGAGCTTCCGCCAGGGCAGCGACTGCAGCGCGGCTGGCCCGTCACGCACTACGGCCCGGTCCCCAAGTTCCGGCCCGAGCGCTGGGAGTTCCGGGTCTTCGGCGCCACCGCGGACAGCGAGAAACACTGCTGGAACCACGAGGAGTTCACGGCGCTGCCGTACACCACCGTCGTGGGCGACCTGCACTGCGTGACGAAGTTCAGCATGCTCGGTGCCGAGTGGGGCGGCATTCCCGCCCGCACGATCCTGGAGATCGCCCCGCCCGCCCCGGCGGTCACCCACGTGATGGTCTGGGCCGAGTACGGCTTCAGCTCCAACCTCCGCCTCGAGGACTTCGCGTCCGAACACGCGATCTTCGCCACCCACAAGGACGGGGAACTGCTGACCGCGGAGCACGGCTTTCCGCTCCGGCTGGTCGTCCCCCATCTGTACGCCTGGAAGGGGCCCAAATGGGTCCGTGGCGTCGAGTACATGACCGCCGACCGCCGGGGCTTCTGGGAGGAGCGCGGCTATCACAACGTCGGCGATCCCTGGAAGGAACAGCGGTACTCGTACCAGGAGCAGCCGGGGGACGGCCCCGAGCTGTGACGGTCGGTCAGTGCGCGTGGTGCTGGTGGACCACCGCGTGACCCTTGCCGCGCCCGATCATCCACTTGTTGACCGGCACGGTCACGACGAACGCGATGGCCAGCGAGATCGCCAGTGACGCCCAGAACAGCAGGTCGGCGAGTTCCGCGTCCATGGCGTCCGGCCACAGGACGATCACGCCGTTGTCGATGAGCTCCATCACGGCGATGGAGAGGGTGTCGGCCGCCAGTGCCACCCGGACCGCGGCCCGGAAGTCCAGGCCGCCCTTCAGGGCCCCGCGCAGGGTGAGCGAGTAGCCGAAGACGAACGCGAGAACGATCGCCAGGACGGTGGTGGGCAGATTGCCCCAGCCGAGCGCGGTGCCGATGACCATGCCGAGCACCTCGCCGATGGCGCAGCCGGTGAGGCAGTGAAGGGTGGCCTGGACGGCGACGGCCCAGGTGGCGCCCGGCTGTGCGGCGTCGGTGTGCCCGGTGTGGGCGTGCGCGGTGTGTTCGTGGTCCACGGCTGGCCTCCAGCGTCGGATGACGGATCCTTCCAGGGGTCCGACTATATACCCCCTAGGGGTATCCGTGTGAAGGTTCGGACGTCGTTCCGGTAACTGACCGCACATTCCGTGCCCAGAGCGCTACGCTGAGATCCTTGCCTGGCGGGAAACGTCGGGTGGAGACGGATCCAAGGGGCCTTCGGGGTTCCGCTTGCGGTCCGGTTCGGGGGAGAGCGGCACACGGGGGACGACGGTGGGGCTGTTCGGAGAGCGGCGTACCTTTTTCGGGGGTCTCGGCCCGGCGGACCGGGAGGCGTTGTCGGGTCTCGGCACCCGGCACGAGTACTCACCGCACGACACGCCCCTCGCCGAGGGCGACCGCACCACGTTCGTGGTCGTCCTGCTCAGCGGCTGGTGCACGGTGTGGACGCCGACCGAGCGCGGCGGCCGTCTGATCCTGGCCCTGCGTCGGGCCGGCGAGGTCGTGGGAGACATGGCGGCACTCGACGGCCGTCCCCGCAGTGCCTCGGTGAGCTCCCTCGGTCCGGTGACCGGCCTGGTCGTACCCGGCGAGCGCTTCCGGCGCTTCCTGGCCTCCCGGCCGCCCGCCAACGCGCTGATGACGATTCAGCTCACCGAGCGGCTGCGCAGCGCGGACCACGAGCGCCGGGCCCTCGCCTCCATGACGGTGTTACAGAGGCTCGCTGAACGCCTGGTCGAACTCGCCGACCGTACCGGCCGGCTGGAGAACGAGGCCGTGACCATACGGCTCCCCCTCGCTCAGCACGAACTGGCCGCTTCCGTGGGCTCCACCCGCGAGGCCGTCGCCAAGGCTCTGCGCCTGTTGCGCGACCAGGGCCTGGTCCGCACCGGCCCCGGCACCCTCGCCGTGGCCGACCTGGATCCCCTCCGCCTGCTCGCCGCCGGACAACCCCATGGCACCCAGACCTAGAAGCACCCGGCGCCGCGCTGTGTAAACGGCTACAGCGGGGATCGGCAGGCTCCGCGACCATCCGAGGAGCCGGTGGTTCGACGGGACGGCAGGGAGGAGAGAACGATGGAGGAGGAAGCCGAGTACGGCTTCATCGTCAACGTGGACGCGCAGGGCTCGGGCCTGTTGTCCGACACCGAGAAACCCGGGATGCGGCGCAGACTCTACGAGGTCACGAACACCGCTTTCGAACAGGCCCGTATCCGCGCTCCCCGGCTCTACCAGGAGGACCGCGGCGACGGCATCCTCAGCGTCCTGGCGCCCGACGTGCCGCCCCAGCGGGTGGTGGGGGAGTGGCTGGAGTACCTCCACCAGAACCTCCGCCAGACCAACCGCGACCTCAACAAGCCCCTGCGGCTGCGCGTGGGTCTGCATATCGGCCCCGTCACGCCCGACGCACACGGCCGCTCCGGGCGGGCCGTCGATCTCGCCTGCCGACTGGGCGACTGCGACACCGCGAAGGCGATCCTCAAAGCCGCGGAGGGCGCACCCCTGGTGGTGGTCGCCTCCGACCGGCTGTACGAGGACGTCGTGCTCGCCGGCGGACGCTGGGTGGAGCCGGACCACTACCGCCGCCACGAGGTGGAGCTGAAGGAGGGCCGCAGGGCCGCCTGGTTCACGGTGCCCGGGCTGCCGCAGCCGCCCGACCCGGCGACTGCGGCCAAGGACCTCCCGCCCGAGCCGCCGCAGCCCCAGGGCACCGGGGACAGCTTCGTCCAGAACAACCACCACCACGGCAGCGGCCAGTTCATCGCCAACGGCAACGTCGACACGTTGCACATCAACCAGTACGGCGGTGACCGGTGAACGCGCAGAGCCCCCAGCCTCCCCAGGGCAACCCGAAACCCCAGCAGCAACAGCCGCAGCAGAAAGCCGAACCGGACAAGTCCACCGGCCCCGACCAGGGGAGCGGCCCGGAACAGCCTCAGTCCGACGTCATCGGCGGCACCGCGGCCTACCCGCTCGGCGAGGAGGCGCTGCCCGGAGCCGCGGCAGCCGCCTCCAGGATCTACCGCTCGACCGTGTCCTCGCACGGCTCCGGCACCCTCATCAGCTCCGGGTCCGTCCAGACCATGAACTTCTACGGCGGACAGGCGGCCGAGCGGCTGCTCGCCGGCCCGCTCCCGGAGGACGAACTACGCAGGCTGCGCCGGGTCTTCCAGGAACCGAAGGACTACGGCGAGTACCGCGGGCAACTGCGCGGCGGACAGCTCCTGGTCCTGCTCGGCCGTCCCGGTACCGGCCGCTCCTACACCGCGCTGTCCCTGCTGGACGACCTGACCCGCGGCCAGGTCTCGCGGCTCGATCCGCGCACCGACCTGGACAAGCTGGACGACAACCAGATCAACGAGGGCCACGGCTATGTGCTGGAACCCAGCGCCGTCGGACTGCCCGACGAGACCGGCCTGGACCGGCTCTGCGAACTGCTCCGCAAGAAGCAGGCCTACGCGGTCCTGCTGGCCACCCCCGAACCCGGGGACGTGCTCTCCCGCGGCGGCCGCTACTACCGCGTCCACACGCCGGCCCCCCAGACCGCCGTACTCGAAGGTCACCTGGCCGACGAACTCGACGAGGCGGGGCCCGAGGCGTACGAGCGGGCCCGGGCCATGGCGCTCGATCCCGAGGTGGTGGAGGCGCGGGGCCTCGACGAGCTGCGGCCCGCGGAGGCGGCCCACTTCGCGACCCTGCTGGCCCGCAACACCCGGGGCGAGCTCACGCACGACGAACTGCTCGCGGCATGCCGGAAGTTCGCCGAGAGCCAGGCCGCCGAGTGGTTTGCCGGAGGCGTCCGCTCGGAAACCCCCGAGCGGTTACGGGACGCGGCCTACCGGATCGCCGTCGCCGTCCTGGACGGGGCCTCGCTCAGCGCCGTCGCCGAGGCCGCCGAGGTGCTCGCCTGGGAACTGGCCGTCACCGTAGATCCGGAGGCGACACCCGGCCGCCCGCTGTTCAGCGACGGCGTCGACGCCCGGCTGGTCTCCGCCCGTGCGGTCGCCGAACTCGGCTCGGAGGAGGTCGGCACCGAGGAGGTCCCGGTGCGCACGGTGCGCTTCGCCGGTGAAGCTCTCGCCCCGGCCGTCCTGGGCCACCTCTGGCAGCACCGGCACAACGCGCGCGGGCCCGTGCTGCGGTGGCTGGCCGGACTGTGCGAGGACGACCGGCCCCAGGTCTGGGTGCGGGCCGCCGTCGCGGCCGGACAGCTGTGCCGCCTCGACCTGTCGCACACCGTGCACGAGCTGGTCCAGCCCATGGCCCAGGCCAGGCAGGCCCGGCGCCGGCTGTTCGCCGCGACCGTGCTCGACGTGGCCCTGCGCTCCCCGGACGTCGGCGGCGCCGTCCGCGCCCTGGTCGGTTCCTGGGCCCGGCACGGCGACGAACAGCTGCGCTGGACGGCGGGCGCGGTGCTCGGCAGGGGGCGGGCCACGGTCACTCTGCGCGAGTCGCTGGACCTGCTCGGCGGGATCGGTGCCTGGGACGAGGGCAGGCTACGGGCCGACGCGGCCGTCCAGGTCGCCCACTTCGCCGGCGCCCACCCCGACGGCCGGACTCCGAGCCGGATCCGCGCCTGGCTGTCCGACGAACGCCGGCCCCACCAGGACCTCGGTCTGCAGAGCACGATCTTCCTGGCCTCCGTCTCCGTGGTCGATCTCTGGAACCAGCACGACGACCTGGAGGGACACGGCGACTGGCCGCTGATGCTGGCCCTCGCCGCCGCCCGGCCCGCCCAGTCCGCGGAACTCGCCGGGCTCCTGTGGACGGCTCTGCAGACCCCGCGGTCCTACGAGGCCGCCGTCGACACCCTGTCCGGCTGGCTGCGCGACTCGGCCGAGCAGCCCTGGACCGAGTGCCTGGAGCGGTTCCTGCCGCTGCTGGTGCACAGCCAGGACGACCGGGACCGACTGCTGTCGCTGATCACGGAACTGACCGAAGACCCCGACCAACCACTGAACGAACAGCAGGTCCGCCGCCTGTGGGGGGCGGTCCAGGGAGCGAGTACACGATGACGCACAACCAGTGGGGCCAGCAGTGGCCGCGGCAGGACGAGGAGTTCGTCCTGCCCCACGACCTCAGAGGCCCTTTCGTACGCGAGTTCGCCCCACAGGCCGCCTACCGGCACCGCAACAGCCAGGTGGCCTCGGTGCTCTACTACAAGAACGGCGGATACAGCATCATCACCGTGCGCGGCGCCGAGCACGTCAACAAGCCGCTGATGGCCAAGCCCACCTCGGTGTGCTGGGTCGCCCGCGGTCAGCACCAGGCCTCCTTCCAGCTCGAACTGCCCACCTACGGCGACCGGTCGCGCTTCAAGGCGGGCGCCGACGTCAACTGGGAGGTGCGCGACTTCTACCTGGCCGCCGAGAAGCGGGTGGTCGACGTGGAGCGCATGCTCCGGCCGTCGCTGGAAGCCCGGCTGCGAGGGATCAGCCGACGCTACAGCCTGGACTCGGCGCAGCAGGTCGACGAGGCGATCCAGGACGAGCTGGCCAGCGGCCGGTGGAACGACTTCGGCGCCGACCTCGGCCTGGTCACCCAGGTCTTCATCCGTATCGACCTGGGCCAGGCGGCCGCCGACCATCAGGCCCAGATGGTCGCGGTGGAGAAGGGCAGCAAGGTCCAGGAGGCCATGGACATCGCCCACAAGGCACGGATCGCCGCCAACCTCGACGACGCGCGGAAGCTGATCAGCGCGGGCGAGACCGTCCAGTACGCCACGATGCTGGCCCAGGACCCCAGCCGGGCGCACGAGATCCTCGGCGTGCTCCAGCAGCAGGCCCGCGAGCAGCGCCAGGGCGCCCTGGACTATCTGACCAACCTGATCAACCAGGGTGTCGTCCAGCGCCACCAGATCGACGAGCAGGTCCAGGCCCTCATCGACTACAGCCGTACGGTCGCCGGCGGCGTCTTCCCGAACGGGCTGCCGCAGGCGCCGACGGCGCTGCCGATACCGCCGATGCCGCCCGCACCGCCGCTGGCCCCGGCCGACGCACCGCCGATCCCTCCCGCGCCGCCGACCGACTCGGTGCCCGGGGAGGGCACGGGAATGGAGTACGACCACGGTTCCGGGGCCCGCGAGTGACCGCAGGCGAACCGGACGCCGGGCATTACGTCGCCGAGCGGCTGCTGCTGACCGTGCGCGAGGACCTGGGCAGGGCGGACGTGAAGGCGTCGATCCTGCTCTCGGGTGCTGTGGCGGTGCCCGCGTTGGCGCTCGGCAGAGGGGTGCCGACCGAGGCCTCGGGGGTTGCCCTGGGACTCCTCGCGGCGGGCGGGGCACTCTGGGCGGCCGGCACGCTCTTGCTCCTCGCGGTGGTCCTGCCCCGTACCGGCACGGTCCGCTCGGTTCCAGGTCCGACGTACTACGCCGACGCCCTTCGTGGCACGGACCTGGAGGAGTTGCGCCGTGCCACCGCCGAGGCCGGCGCGGACCGGGTGAGCTGGTTGCTGACCCAGTTCCAGGACGTCAGCGTCATCCTTTCGGCCAAGTACCGCTGGCTGCGTCGGTCGATGTGGCTGCTCGGGGCAGGGCTGCTGCTGGCGTTCCTGTCAGCCGTCGTGCGCTGACCCGATCGTCTCGGCTTCCTTCGCCGCCTCGGCCGTCTTCAGCCGTCCTCAGCCGTCCCGGAGTTTCTTCAGTCGTTCCACGTCCGCCGCGTGCCCCTCCTTGCCGCCTGGTGTCTCGATGATCAGAGGCACGCCCTCGGTGGCGGGGTGGGTCATCAGGGCGCGGAACGGGTCCTCGCCGATATGGCCGGAGCCGATGTTCTCGTGGCGGTCCTTGTGGGCGCCGACCACATCCTTGGAGTCGTTGGCGTGGATCAGCTTCAGGCGGCCTTCGCCGACGGTCTCCACCAGGAGGTCGAGCGTCTGGTGCATGCCGCTCGGACCGGTGAGATCGTGGCCGGCCGCGAAGATGTGGCAGGTGTCCAGGCAGACGCCCAGCTTCGGGTGGGCGTCCAGGGCCTCGAAGTACGGGCCGAAGTCCCAGGTGCGTGAGCAGAGGGACGCGCCCTGGCCGGCCGTCGACTCCAGGAGCAGGTACGGGTCGTCGTCGTGGGTGAGCTCGTCGAGGAGCGGAAGCAGGTGCTCGCGCACCTGCTTCAGGGCCACGGAACGGTCGCGGCCGCCGGTGGCGCTGCCGGTGTGCACGACGACACCCAGCGCGCCGATGTCGCGTCCGCGCCGGAGGGAGTGCCGGAGCGAATCGACCGACTTCTCCACGGTCGCCTCGGTGTGCGAGCCGAAGTTGATCAGGTACGGGGCGTGGACGTACGCCGGGATCGCCTCTTGCGCGCAGGCCTCGCGGAAAGCCTCGTCCTGGCGGGGGTTTCCGGCGGGGGTGGCCCAGCCGCGCGGGTTGGCGACGAAGACCTGCACGGTCTCGGCGGCGAGGTCACGGGCGTACGACAGGCCGACGGAGTTCAGGCCGCCGGCCACGGGGACGTGGCCGCCGACGGGGTTGCGCTGAGTTGTCACCGGTCAAGGGTGCCATTGCCTGCGGCGCCTGTGCGGGTGGGGTGCGGTGCGCGCACCACACCGTGCATCGCACCCCTCGCGCTGGTCAGCGAATGGTGATCGTGATCGTCGAACCCTTGGGGGCCGTGTCCCCACCCTTCACGGACTGCTTCTTCACCGTGTCGCCGAACAGGCCGAGCAGTCCGCGGTCCTCGTCGACCTGGAAGCCCGCGTCCTCCAGTTCGGTCTTGGCGTCGTCGACGCTGTCGCCGGTGACGTCCGGGACCTCGATCATCTCGGGGCCCTTGGAGATCGTCAGGGTGACGGTGTCACCGTCGGCCGCCTGGCTGTCGCCGGCCGGGGTCTGCTTGGCGACCTGGCCCGCGTCGTACTCGGAGTTGACCCGGGTGGTGGCGATCTTCACCTTCAGACCGGCCTCCGTCAGATCGGCCCTGGCGTCGGCCAGATCCTCGCCGGTGACGTCCGGGACGTCGACCGGGGCGCCCTTGCTGACGGTGAGCGCGATCGCCGAGCCGGCACGCAGCGTGGTGCCGTCCTCGGGATCCGTGCTGATCACGAAACCCTTCGGTACGTCGTCGCTGAACTCCCGGGTGACCATGCCCGGTTGCAGCCCTTCCGCCTTCAGGCGGGTCCGGGCATTACTCAGCGCGTCCCCCTGCACATCGGGCACCTTCACCGTCTGCGGGCCCTTGGAGACGGTGATCGACACGGAGTCGTTGTTCCGTATGCGGGCGCCCACCCCCGGGTCCGTGCTGATGACGGTGCCGCGCTTCACGGTGTCGCTGTAGGCGTACGTGACCTTGCCGGTCTCCAGACCGGCGTCGTCCAGCCGGTCCCGGGCCTGTGCCTCGGTTTTCGTGAGGAGGGCCGGGACCTGGGTGAACTGGCCGGAGTTGATGTACCAGACACCCGCCCCGAGCCCGAGGGCCAGCAGGAGCGCGGCGACGATCAGGAGCGGGCCGCGCCGGGGGCCGCCGGACGAGCGGCCGCGCCGGGAAGGCGGGGGCGGCGGGCTCTCCAGGCGGCTGGTGCGGTGGTACACCGGCTCGTCCTCGTTGACCGGCAGGGGGCGCGGCACGGTGAGGGTGCGCGGGATCACGCTCGTGCGGTTCTCGGCGCCCGCGTACTCCGCCGAGAGCGCCTGCGGCGGTACCGCGTCCAGCTGGTCGGCGCTCAGCCTGCCGTGTGCCTCGCGGGTCTGCGCGAGCAGCGCCACGGCGTCGTACGGACGCAGGTCGGGGGTGCGGGCGGTGGCCGACGCGACCAGCTCGTCCAGTTCGTACGGCAGCCCCGGGACCACGGCCGAGGGCGGCGGGACGTCCTCGTGCAGGTGCTTGTAGAGGACGACTGCGGGGGAGTCGCCGTCGTGCGGGCGGTCGCCGGTCAGCATCTCGTACAGGACCACACCGCACGCGTACACGTCGACGCGGGCATCCGCGGTGCCCGGCTGCTCGATCTGCTCGGGCGAGAGATAGGACACGGTGCCGAGTACGGCTCCGGTGGTGCTGGTCACGGTGTCGACCGACCGCACGAGTCCGAAGTCGGCGACCTTGACCCGGCCGTCGTCCCCTATCAGGACGTTCTCCGGCTTCATGTCCCGGTGCACGAAACCCGCGCGGTGTGCGGCGCCGAGCGCGGCCAGCACGGGCTCCAGGATGTCCAGGGCGGCGCGCGGCTGCAGGGCCCCGCGCTCGCGCAGCACGTCGCGCAGGGTGCACCCGGCGACGTACTCCATGGCGAGATAGACGTACGAACCGTCGGTGCCCTGGTCGAAGACCTGCACGACGTTGGGGTGGGCGAGCCGGGCGACGGACTTGGCCTCCCGGATGAACCGCTCGACGAAGGACCCGTCCGCCGCGAGCGCGGGGTGCATCACCTTGAGCGCGAGCACGCGGTCCAGACGGGTGTCCAGGGCCCGGTAGACCGTGGCCATCCCGCCGACCGCGATCCGCGCGTCCACGCGATAGCGGCCGTCGAGCACCTGCCCGACCAGCGGGTCCTGAAGGGTCGTATCCACGCAGGTGAGTCTACGAGCCGTCGCTGACAGCCCGTCCAGTTCGGCCGATATCGAGGCGGGACTGCAGCGTAGCTGTGACGCAGATCGCACGGAGTTGCCGGTCGGGGGCAGGTGTGCAGCTGGGGCACCTCCCTGGCCCCAGCGTCCACGTCAGGTCACTGGAAAGCGGGCCGCTCCGGGTCCAGTACCGCCCTGCCCTCCACCGGAGACGACGCCTCGGCGAAGTGCCGTCGAGGGATCCGTCCCGCCCGGTACGCCAGCCGTCCCGCCTCCACCGCGTGCCGCATCGCGTGCGCCATCAGCTCGGGCTCCTGCGCCCGCGTCACCGCTGAGGCGAGCATCACACCCGCGCACCCGAGCTCCATCGCCAGGGCCGCGTCGGACGCCGTGCCCGCTCCCGCGTCCAGGATCACCGGCACACGCGCGTGCTCGACGATCAGCTGGAAGTTGTGCGGATTGCGGATGCCGAGGCCCGAGCCGATCGGTGAGCCCAGCGGCATGATCGCCGCGCAGCCGACATCCTCGAGCTTCCGGGCGAGCACCGGGTCGTCGTTCGTGTACGGCAGCACGGTGAAACCGTCGTCCACCAGGGTCTCCGCCGCGTCCAGCAGCTCGATCGGGTCCGGCAGAAGGGTGCGCTCGTCGGCGATGACCTCCAGCTTGACCAGGTCGGTGCCGAGCGCCTCGCGCGCGAGGCGGGCCGTCAGGACGGCCTCTCCGGCGGTGAAACAGCCCGCCGTGTTCGGGAGCACCCGGATGCCGAGCCTCTCCAGTACGGACAGCACCGAGCCGTGCACCGAGGGGTTCACGCGCCGCATGGCGACCGTCGTCAGCTCGGTGCCGGAGGCGATCAGCGCTCGATCGAGCACGTCCAGGCTGGGCGCTCCGCCCGTACCCATGATCAGCCGGGACGAGAAGGACGTACCGCCGATGACAAAGGGATCGTCGGCCATGGGTCAGCCTCCTTGGACGGCGGTGAGGACTTCCACGCGGTCTCCCTCGGAGAGGGACGTCGAGGGCCACTGCGCGCGCGGGACGACGGTTTCGTTGAGCGCGGCGGCCACCCCGGAGGGCGCCGGCGTCAGCGTCCGCACGACGGTGTCGAGAGCCGTGCCGGGAGCGCACTCCCGCGGCTCTCCGTTGACGGAGATGTTCATGCCGGCTGCTCCAGGAGTTCCGCGGCGCCGAATCGCCTCGGGGTGAACGGGCGTGCCACGTCGGGGAGTTCGCCCGTCGTCAGGACGTGCGCCATGGCGTCCCCGGTGATCGGCGTGAGCAGCACGCCATTGCGATAGTGGCCGGTCGCGAGCACCAGTCCGGTCAGTTCCGTGGGCCCGAGCAGCGGGGCGTTGTCCGGGGAGCCCGGGCGCAGTCCCGCGCGGGTCTCGGTCAGCGGCAGCTCGGTGATGCCGGGGACGAGTTCGTGGGCGTCCCGCAGCAGCTCGTACACCCCGCCCGCGGTCACCGTCGTGTCCCAGCCGAGCTCCTCGCTGGTCGCGCCGATCACCAGCTCGCCGTTCTCCCGCGGCACCAGGTAGACCTGGCTGCCGCGGACCACGGCCCGCACAGTGCGGCTCAGGAAGGGCGCGCGGTGCGGAGGCACGGTCAGCCGCAGCACCTGGCCCTTCACGGGCCGTACCGGGGGCAGGACGTCCTGGGGGACCCCTTCGAGGCGGCCGCTGAGGCTTCCGGCGGCGAGCACCACCTGGCCCGCGCCCAGCTCGTCGCCGTCGGTCGTGGTGACCCCCGCGGCCCGGTTCCCTGCGACACGGAGGCCCTTGGCCCACGCGCGGTGGAAGACGACACCCGCCTGCTCGCACGCGGCCAGCAACGCGCGCGTGAGCCGTCGTGGATCGATCTGGTGGTCGCCGTCCACCCGCAGTCCGCCCCGCACCCCCGGTGCGAGCATCGGCTCCAGGCGTCGGCACTCCCGGCCGGACAGCCACTCCGACTCCAGCCCCGACTGCCGCTGAAGCGCGTGCAGTTCGCGCAGATGGGCGCGGTCGTCGGCGTCCAGGGCCACGGCGAGCGTGCCGCAGCGGCGGTAGCCGAGGTCGAGGCCGGTCAGGTCGGTGAGCTCGGCCGCGAAGTCGGGATAGCGGTGGGCCGAGGCGAGGTTCAGCCCCAGCAGGGTCTGCTCGCCGTAGTGCAGTTCGGTGACCGCGGCCAGCATCCCGGCGGCCACCTGGGCGGCCCCGCCGCCCGGTTCGGGGTCCACGACGGCCGTGGTGAGTCCGCGCTGCGCTGCCCGCCAGGCCGTGACCAGGCCGATGATGCCGCCTCCGACGACGAGGACGTCTGACGTACGTGAGGACATGGGCGTCCAGCCCCTCCCTTCGCCGGCATGACCCGGATCAGGTTCGTACGGTCGGAGGCCGCCAGCCTCCCTCTCAGCCCGGTGCGTCCGGGCTCCCGCGAGTGCTCTACGTTGGCCACCCTAGCCCGTGCCCGCGCGCCTCTGTAAGGGAGCCTTCCGCCATGCCCCGCTCGCTCGACGGCCTCGTCCTCGCCCCGGTGGCCGATCAGGCCCCAGGTCAGGTGGGTACACGGACCCGGTTCACCTACCACGAGAAGGACGGGGAGATCTGGGCCGAGTACGCGGGCGGTGACGTCGTACGCGGACATCTCGTCGGCACGCGCGCGGGGGACCGTCTCGACTTCCGGTACGTGCAGCTCAAGCACGACGGAACGACATCCTCCGGGCACTGCGTCTCGACGGTCCTGGAGCTTCCCGACGGCCGGCTGCGGTTGGAGGAGACGTGGGAGTGGGAGTCGCAGTCGGGCAGCGGGACGAGCGTTGTGGAACAGGTCACTGAGCACGACTCCTGACTGACTGATAGTCAGGTGACTAGGGTGATCAAATGAGCGAGCAGACGCAGGCGCAGCGGCGGGTGGTCGTGGTCGGCGCGGGCATGGCCGGCGTACAGACCGCGGTCGCCCTGCGCGAACAGGGATTCAAAGGCACCGTCACGGTGATCGGCGCGGAACCCCATCAGCCGTACGACCGTCCGCCGCTGTCCAAGGCCGTCCTGCTCGGCAAGGCCGAGGGTTCCGCCTTCGACGTGGACTTCGAGGCCCTCGGCATCGAACTGCTGCTCGGCCGTGAGGCGCTCGGTGTACGTCCCGAAGCGCACGAACTGGACACCGAGGCCGGGCCCGTCCCGTACGACGCCCTGGTCCTCGCCACCGGTGCCGAACCGATCCGGCTGCCCGGCACGGAGGGTGTGCCGGGCGTGCATCTGCTGCGCACCCTGGACGACGCCGAGCGGCTGCGGCCTGTGCTCGCCCGGCAGCACGACATCGTGGTCGTCGGGGCGGGCTGGATCGGCGCCGAGTTCGCCACCGCCGCGCGCGAGGCGGGCTGCGCGGTGACGGTCGTGGAAGCCGCCGACCGGCCGCTCGCGGGCGCGCTGCCCGCCGAGGTGGCCGCGCCGATGACCTCCTGGTACGCCGACGCGGGTGCCGTGCTGCGCACCCACGCGCGCGTGGAGCGCGTCGAGCCCGGCGCGGTCGTCCTGGACGACGGCTCCCGGGTGGCCGCGGGCGCGGTCGTGGTGGGCGTCGGCGCCCGGCCCGCCACGGCCTGGCTCGCCGGTTCGGGCATCGAACTCGGCGCCCACCGCGAGGTCGTCGCGGACGACCGGCTGCGCACTTCCGTGCCGGACGTCCACGCCGTCGGCGACTGCGCCTCCTTCCCCTCGGGCAGGTACGGCGAGCGCCTGCTGGTCCACCACTGGGACAACGCCCTCCAGGGCCCCCGCACGGTGGCCGCCGACATCCTGGGCGAGACCCGCACGGTCTACGACCCCGTCCCGTACTTCTGGTCCGAGCAGTTCGGCCGCTTCGTCCAGTACGCCGGCCACCACGCGTCCGCCGACACGACGCTGTGGCGCGGCGAGCCGTCGGGCCCCGCCTGGACGGTGTGCTGGCTGCGCGAGAGGCGCCTGGTGGCCCTTCTGGCGGTGGGCCGGCCCCGCGACCTGGCCCAGGGCCGCCGCCTGATCGAGGCCGGCGCGGAGATGGACCCGGAACTGCTGGTGGACCCGGCGAGGCCGCTGAAGGCGGCGACGGCTTAGGCGCCCACCGGGTGGCGCTGTGAGAACTGGGTTCCCCCGCCGGGGGCGCCCCGGCTTCCGACTGTCAGTGCGGGATGGCACGCTTAATCCCGTGACCGAGATTGACGCAAAGATCGATGCTCTCGTCCCCGCCTGGCTCACCCTCCCCGACATCGCAGAGTTGCTCGATGTCGAGGTGACGCGTGTGCGGCAGCTGGTCAAGGACGGCCAGCTCATCGCCGTACGCCGTGGTGAGAACCGCGCGCTGCACGTCCCCGCCGCCTTCATCGACGGGGCCGAGCAGAAGGTCGTCAAGGGCCTGGCCGGGACCCTGACGCTCCTGAGGGACGACGGCTTCACCGACGAAGAGATGCTGGAGTGGCTCTTCACGCCCGACGAGAGCCTGCCGGGCACCCCCGCGCAGGCCCTGAGTGAGAATCGCGGCACGGAGGTGAAGCGCCGGGCCCAGGCGCTCGCCGTCTGATCCGAACCACACCGGCGTACGGGCCGTGACCGCCGAGGCCACGGCCACGGTCCGGCACGGCCCGTACGCCACCGAACCCCGGGGGAGACTCACGCATGCCCGACACCACCCGTGACCGGCTCGCCGGCGCCCGCGTCTACCTCTGCACGGACGCCCGCAAGCGCCAGGGCGACCTCGCCGAGTTCCTGGACGCGGTCCTGGCCGGAGGCGTCGACATCGTGCAGCTGCGGGACAAGGGCATGGAGGCGGCCGAGGAACTGGAACATCTCCAGGTCTTCGCCGACGCCTGCGCGCGACACGGCAAGCTCCTCGCGGTCAACGACCGGGCCGACGTCGCCCACGCGGCGCGCGCCGGTGTGCTGCACCTCGGCCAGGGCGACCTGCCCGTCCCCGCCGCCCGCGCGATCCTCGGCGACGACATCCTCATAGGCCGCTCCACGCACGCCGAGGCGGAGGCCGCCGCGGCCGCGGTCCAGGACGGCGTGGACTACTTCTGCACCGGCCCCTGCTGGCCGACCCCCACCAAGCCCGGCCGGCACGCCCCCGGCCTCGACCTGGTCCGGTACACCGCCGCCCTCGGCACCGACCGCCCCTGGTTCGCCATCGGCGGCATCGACCTCGGCAACCTCGACGAGGTCCTGGACGCCGGTGCCCGCCGGGTCGTGGTCGTCCGGGCGATCACCGAGGCGGACGACCCGGGCGCGGCCGCCGCGGAGTTCGCGAAGCGGTTGCGTGACACAGCGTGAGGAGCTGGCGTTCGGCGGTCACATGATCGTCCCGGTGTCCGAGGGGTGGACAACAAGTCGACAAAACGGGCAAATTTCCGTGATCCGGTTGGGCGACCGCTGCCCCCTGGCTAACCTGCGGGTATGGCCCTAGGAACCGCATCCACCAGGACTGACCGCGCACGCACGGTGCGTGACATGCTCGCCGCAGGCAAGACGACGTACTCCTTCGAGTTCTCGGCGCCGAAGACCCCCAAGGGTGAGCGGAACCTGTGGAGCGCGCTCAGGAGGGTCGAAGCGGTCGCCCCGGACTTCGTCTCCGTCACCTACGGCGCCGGTGGCTCCACCCGCGCGGGCACGGTCAAAGAGACCCAGCAGATCGTCGCGGACACCACGCTGACCCCGGTCGCCCACCTCACCGCGGTCGACCACTCCGTCGCGGAACTGCGCAACATCATCGGCCAGTACGCCGACGCCGGGATCCGCAACATCCTGGCCGTGCGCGGCGACCCGCCCGGCGACCCGATGGCCGAGTGGGTGGCGCACCCGCAGGGCCTGACCTACGCCGCCGAACTCGTCCGGCTCATCAAGGAGTCGGGCGACTTCTGCGTCGGCGTCGCGGCCTTCCCGGAGATGCACCCGCGCTCCGCCGACTGGGACTCCGACGTCACGCGCTTCGTCGACAAGTGCCGCGCCGGCGCCGACTACGCCATCACCCAGATGTTCTTCCAGCCGGAGTCGTATCTGCGGCTACGTGACCGAGTCCACGCGGCGGGTTGCGCGACCCCCGTCATTCCCGAGGTCATGCCCGTGACCAGCGTGCGGATGCTGGAGCGGCTCCCACAGCTCAGCAATGCGAGCATCCCCTCCGTCCTGAAAGAGCGGATCCTCACAGCAAAGGACGATCCGACCGCTGTACGCTCGATCGGAATCGAGTTCGCCACGGAGTTCTGCGCCCGGCTGCTGTCCGAGGGAGTGCCCGGACTGCACTTCATCACGCTCAACAACTCCACGGCGACGCTGGAAATCTACGAAAACCTGGGTCTGCACCATCCACCGCAGGCCTAGACCGGCCGCACGTATATACGACACACTGCGTAGCGGTCACTGGGAGAGGGGCGTACATGGGCTGGACGGTCCTCTACATCGCGTTCGGAATCGTCGCGCTGTGGCTGCTCGGCGAGGTGCTGCTGCAGTACAAGGCACGTTTGCGCTGGCGACTGCTCGCCTTCGTGGGCTTCCTCGGTGTGGTCCTCGGCGTGCTGATGCCGTCGGTGGTCGTCATCGGGCTCGGCGCGATCGCCTTCGCGGTGGGCCAGACCTACGTCACGCTGTCGTTCCGCCGCGGCTTCGAGCAGGGCTGGGCGGTCAACCCGCCGGCCGCGCTGGGCGGTCTGACCGGCGGCAAGAAGAGCCGTCGTGAGCGCGGCCGCGAGGAGCCCGACCTGGAGGTCTCCGACCTCGAGTCAGGTGACGCGGCCCACGGCGACGAAGCCGGGTACGCCCAGGGCCGACCGGACGCCTCCGGCTACGGCCACGACGACTACGACCGCGACGACGTCTTCACGCCCGCGCGCTCCGCCGCGCCCACGGCCGCCGAGACCACCTCGGTCTACGAGCCGCAGCCCCTGCCGGACGACACCGGCTCCTACGGCATATACAACGACTCCTCCTACGCCGGTGACCAGTCCTACGCGTCCGCGGGCCAGACCCAGGACCAGTACGCGACGGCCGCCGCCGACCAGACGTACGGCTACGACGGCTACTCCGGCTACGACCAGCAGCAGTACGGCTACGACCAGGCCGGGCAGCAGCAGTACGCCGCCTACTCCGACCCGTACATCGGCACCCAGACCTATGGCGCGGGGTCGTACGACGCCTCCTACGGCGGCCAGCAGCAGTTCGTCCAGCAGGGCTACGACCAGTACGGCGGGACGTACGGCGGCGAGACCCCGGCCGGCGGGGTGTGGGTGCCGCAGCAGCGCACCGACGAGCCCTACGGTGGCGAACTCCCGCAGGAGCAGGGGTACTACCAGGACAACAGCGGCCAGGGGCAGCAGAACCAGGGCCAGGGGTACGACGAGCAGTACCGCTTCTGAAGCGGGGCGGCTCCGTCACTGGGAACCGCGGAACTCCGGTCCTTCCACGATCAGCCCGGCTACCAGCGACCCCGACATGCCCGCGTGGGGGAGACCGCCGCCGGGATGCGACCAGCCGCCTGCAGTGAACAGGCCGGGTACCGCTGTGCTGTTGGACGGGTGCAGGGTGCCTTCGCCGCCCGCCAGCGAGGGCGGGGGGACGGCGCCGCCCGTGGCCCCGGTCTCCCGCTCGGTGTGCACAGGCGTCCGCACCTCGCGCCAGAGGATCCGCTCGCGCAGGCCCGGCATCGCCCGCTCGGCGGCGGAGACCATGCGGTCCGCGAGGGCCTCGACGACTCCCGGGGTGGCCCAGTCGTACCCAAGGCCGCAGGGCACGGTCGCCGTCAGCACCACGGACTCGTGGTCCGCGTCGGGGCGCAGGGCAGGGTCGTCCGGCCGGTCGATCCGCACCGTGAGGTTGGGCATCTCCCCGTGCGAGAAGAGGCCCAACTCGCCCTGCGGATCGGGGCTGTAGACCACCGTGCGGTGCACGGCGTCCGGCTCCCGCGCTCTGCGCAGGGCGAGGCACAGCACGACCCGGCCCGGGTGCAGGTCCTCGGCGCCGGGAAGGACCTCCTTCGTGCCGTAGAGCTCACGACCCGGTACGAGCCCGCGTAGTCGCCAGGGTCCGGTTCCGACGACGGTGTCCGCCTCCACGACCGCCCCGTCGGACAGCTCCAGACCTGCCGCGCGACCGTCCTTCTCCAGGACGCTCGTCACCTCGGCGCCGAAGTGGAACTCGACCTTGCGCTGGACGCACCGCTCGTACACCGCCCGCGCCAACTCCCGCATCCCGCCCCGGACGTACCAGGTCCCGAAGGCGTGCTCCATGTATGGCAGGACGGCCGCGCTCGCCGGCGCGCTGCCGGGGTCGACGCCGTGGGCGAGCGCATGGCCGTACAGCAGGGCCGCGAGCCGCGGGTCCCGCAGCTCCCAGGCGCCGATCTCGTACAGCGTGCAGGCCCGTCGGGTGCGCAGCAGCCGTTTGTGCGGCACCGCGGGGTAGGGCTCCCGCTGCAGCACCTGCCAGTTGGGCCACAGGGGCTCCTCCAGCAGCGGCCTGCGGGTGCGGTCCCAGGCCTCGCGGGCCCGGATGAGGAAGTCACCCCAGCGTCCGCCCGCGCCTGCGCCGAGGGCCTCGTCCAGTGCGGCGACCACTCCTGCGCGCGAGGCGTTCGGCAGGGACACCTCGGTGCCGTCCGTGAAGATGTGCCGCGACGACGGATCGACCTGGACCAGCTCGACGACCGACTCCAGCGGCTCCTTGCCGGTCTTGATGAACAGATCGCGGTAGACCGCGGGGAGGGTGAGCAGTCCCGGCCCGGTGTCGAACCCGAATCCGTCCCGCTCCAACCGGCGCACCGCACCGCCGTACGTCTCCGTACGCTCGTACACCGCCACCCGGTGGCCCGCGACGGCCAGCCGGGCAGCGGCCGCCATCGCGCCCATCCCGGCGCCGATCACCGCAATCCGTGCCATGCCTGCGACTTTATCGGCCGCCACTGACACTCCGACCGCGGGCGGCCGGCTTGCCGACGAGGACCTGCGGCACACCGTCGCCGGCCGTCAGCCGGGCGGTCGTCCCATTCGTGCCGCGAGGCGTTTCTCCTCCCGGCGTTGGGCCCTGCGGCGTCGGAATCTTCGGATGCGGGAGATCAGGAAGTAGAGCGTCAGCAGGCCGGCCAGCAGCAGTACGCCCGCGATGACCGCGGCCGCCTCCGGGTGGAACATCGCGAAGGTGACGACGCCGGCGACCCCGAGATCCTCGGCCAGGCTCAGGATCACGTTGCTGAAGGGCTCGGGCGAGGTGTTGACCGCCATGCGCGTGCCCGCCTTGACCGTGTGGCTGGCCAGGGCCGTCGAACCGCCGATCAGGCTCGCCGCCACATCGGAGAGCGAACCGCTCTGACCTGCGAGCAGCGCGCCGACCCAGGCGCCGGCGACGGGACGGATCACGGTGTGGACCGAGTCCCAGGCCGAGTCGACGTACGGGATCTTGTCGGCCACCGCCTCGCACAGGAACAGCACGCCCGCTGCGACGAGGACCTCAGGGCGCTGCAGGGTCTCGGGGACGTCGTCGCTCAGCCCCGTCGCGCCGAACACGCCGAGCAGCAGCACCACCGCGTAGGCGTTGACGCCGCTGGCCCAGCCGCTGGTGAACACCAGAGGGAGTACGGACACGGACGCGATCGTAACCAGTCGGCCGCGGAGCGGTCTGGGGGTGAGTGCGCAGGACTGAGTATCCGTACCTAGGGGGTGAGATGAGTACGCGCGCGGATGGGCCCCGACCTGCTCGAACGAGAGAGTGGAGCCACGGCGAAGGGGAACGGCTCCGGCACCGGCGACACGGGGCGCCGGAACGGAGCCGCCCCGGATCCGCTCCTTCCGCCGGCCGAGGTCGGCGGGAGCGAGGCACGGGGGAACCCGGGAAAGCGGGGGAACGACCGAACGGGGGCCCAACGGGGGGACGGGGGAGAACGGGGGAATCGGGGGAGCAGGAGAAGGCGCCGGTTCGAGGTGGCCCGCGGGGGACGCGGCCACACCGGACCGGCGCTTTCGCATGTCAGCCTCGTGTCACCCCCGGCGCCCGCTCACCCGCCCCTGCAACAGCCGCGACAGCGCCGCGTGCACGTCGTCCAGAGAGCGCTCGGGCTGGAAGGACTGCCAGTCCAGGGCGGCCACCAGGACCATGCCGACCAGGGCGGAGGCGGTCAGCGGTACGTCGATCTCGTCGCTGAACTCACCGTTCTCCACGCCCTCGCGCAGGACGCCCTCCACGACCGCCACGGCCTGCTGACGGACCACCATGAGCGTGGACTGCCAGGCCCTGTTGGTGCGCCAGAGCTCGGCCACGTACAGCTGCGTGAAGGCCGGGTAGCGGTCGATGAAGACGAGACCGGCCCGGATCATCGCGTCCAGGGCGTCGACCTTGCCGCCACCCGCGCGTGCCGTCGATTCCGCCGCGTCCCTCAAGGAGGCGGTGAGAAGGCCCACGCCGTGCCGCAGCAGTTCCTCGAAGAGGACGGACTTGCTCGCGAAGTTGTAGTAGACCGTGCCCTTCGCGACTCCGGCCCGCTCGGCGATCTCGTCGACCGTGGTGGCGGAGAAGCCCTGCTCGGCGATGAGCGTGACGGCCGCCTCGTAGAGCTTCTGCCGGGTGGCCTCTCGGCGCGTGCTGACGCCCGCCGTGGCGCTGCTGCTTTCCATGCTCCTGATTCTCACAGGTGAGGCCGCCCTTGAGGTCGCGGAAGGGCTCACAGGGTCAGCTCCGGGTGCAGCCGGTCCAGCGTCCACACCTGCCGGCGGCGGGCCGACAGGGCGGTCAGCGCGAGGGCGCCCGCGGTGAAGGCGAGGAGCACCACGCACGCGTGCCACACCGGAGAGAGACCACCGCCCGTGATGAGCCTCCTGAGGGCGTCCACGACGTAGCTCATCGGCAGGAAGGGGTGGATCGCGTTGAAGAAGCCCGGGCTGGTCTGGACGGGGTAGGTGCCGCCCGCGGACGTCAGCTGGAGCATCAGGAGTGCCAGGACGAGGATCCGGCCCGCCGCTCCGAAGCGTGCGTTCAGCCATTGGACGATCGCCGCGAAGCAGGCCGTCACGAGGAAGAGGAAGCCCACGGTCCCGGCCGCCCGCGCCATCTGCAGGCCGATCGCCCAGTGCAGTACCGACATCAGGGCCACGGTCTGGAGCACTCCGATCGCCACCACGGGCAGCCACCCGGCCAGCGCGATCCGCCAGGCCGCGGCACCGGCGGCGAGCGCACGCCGGTTCATCGGTGTGATCAGCATGTACGCCACCATCGCGCCCACCCACAGGGACAGCGGGATGAAGTACGGGGCGAACCCGGTGCCGTAGTTCGGCGCCTTGTGCAGGTCCCTGGAGACCAGTTGGACCGGGTCCGCCATCACGTCGGTGCGTCGGTCGCGGTCCTTCTTGTCGTAGTCGGGGATCTGCGAGGCGCCGTCGTGCAGCCCGTCGGAGAGCTTCTCGGAGCCGTCGGCGAGCTTGTACATGCCGCCGCTCAGGTCGTCGGCTCCGGTCCTGAGCCGGCCGACGCCCTCGTCCAGGTCCTGAGCGCCGGTCCGCGCGGTGCCGAGGCCGGAGTGGAGCGTCCTGGCGCCGGCGGCGACCTTGCCTGCGCCCTGGTTCAGCTGGTTGATCTTCGCTACGGCGTCGTCCAGGTCCTCGGAGAGGCGGGGCGCCCGGTCGGCGAGCGCTCGGGCCTGCTGCTGGAGCGTGGCGAGCCGGCTGTCGAGCTTCTTCAGGTCGCCGTTCTGGTCGGCGACGAGAGCGTTGACGTCGTCGGCGACCTTCGCCACGTCGGCGGCGGCCTGCTCGGCCTTCTTCAGGTCGGCGCAGGCTGGGTCCGGCAGCACGGGGTCCGTACAGCGTGCCTTGTAGACGGCGTTCAGGGTGGCGGCGGCCTTGTGCGCTCCCTCGGCGGCCGCAGGGGCGGTCCTGACCAGGGTGTCGAGATTGTGGCGGACGGCTCCGGCCGAGTCGGCGACGAGCCGCGCGGTGTCGCCGATGGCCTTCTCGTTGCCTTCGAGGAAGGGGCCAGCCTTGTCCGCGATCCCGTTGACCCTGTCGGCGAGGCTCTGGGTACCGTCGGCGACCTGCTGTGCGCCGTCCGCGAGGTCACCCGAGCCCGTGTCCAGCTTCGCCAGCCCGTCTGCGAGCTTCCCGCTGCCCGCCTCGGCGTCCTTCAGGCCCGTGGCCAGGTCCTCGGATCCCTTCTCCGCCTTGCCGATGCCGCCTTCCAGGTCGTCGGCCCCGTCGGCGGCCTTCACCGCGGCGCCGTGGATGTCGGAGAAGGAGATGAAGATCCGGTCCAGGAAGGACCGCGACGCCTTCGTGGACGCGGCCCGGCGCACCTCGGCGAAGACCGTCCTTGAGATCTGCCCGACGATGTAGTTGTTCGAGTCGTTCGTACGGACCTGGAGGGCGCCGGTCTCGGGGGAGTCACCCGCGCTGGAGGCGATCCGCCCGCTGAAGTCGCGCGGCATGGTCAGCGACAGGTAGTAGGTGCCGTTCTCGACACCCTTGCGTGCCTCGGCGGCGCTCACCTGGTGCCAGTCGAAGGTGTCGCTCTCGCGCAACCCCTTGGTGAGGTCGTCGCCCGCGGTCAGTTTCCTGCCGTCGGCGGTGGCGCCCCTGTCGTCGTTCACGAGGGCGACGGGGATGCGGTCCAGGCGGCCGTACGGGTCCCAGAAGGACCACAGATACAGGGCGCCGTACAGCAGCGGCAGCACGAGCAGCGCCACCAGGGCGGCGCGGGGCAGCTTCCCCCTGCCGAAGCGGCGCAGCTCAAGCGCGGCCAGTCTCGGCGAGCGCATCGGCCGTCTCCTTCCGGGTGTGCGTGTCCTCTTGCGGTTCAGGTCGCGTGGACACCGTCACGGCGTCCTTCGGGGCCTCGCTGCACACGGCCACGACCGTCGTCCCGGCCGCGGCGAGGGACCTCAGCAGCGCCCAGGCCTCGGTCCGCTCGGCGTCCGACAGCTTCAGGTCCAGGTCGTCGACGGCGAGCAGACGCGGGCGGCCGATCAGGGCCAGGGCGATCGACAGCCGCAGGGCCTCCAGGCGTTCCAGATCGCGTACGGCCGTTCGCGCGCCCTTGGGCAGCGCTTCCCGGTCGAGCCCGGCGGCCGTCAGCGCGGTGTCGATCCTCAGCCTCGCCTCGGACCTGCGCTCCTCGCGCGGCCGCAGCAGCGTGCGCACCGAGTCGCCGAACCGGCGCTGCAGCAGCGCCCGTTCACGCAAGTGCTCCGCGACGGTCAGGGCCGGGTCGAGGTCGGTGACCCCGGCGACGTTCGCCGGTGCGCTGAACCGGCGCACAGCCGCCAGCTGCTTCGGCAGCCGCGCCCCGCCCACGGTCGCCGTCCCCTCGGTGGCCTTCATCCGCCCGGTGAGCGCGAGCAGCAGGCTCGTACGGCCGGACCCCGAGGGCCCCTCCACGGCGATCAACGCGCCGGGCTCCGCGGCGAGGTCGACCCCGCGGAACGCCCAGCCGCGAGGCCCCTCGAGCCCGAAACCTTCGGCCGTGACAGCGATTCCGTCCACGGCCACCCCCTGATCTTCTTGAATCGAGAACTTTTTGAACTGACTGGTCAGTGCAAAAACTAACCCGAACCTTCGATCGAAGCAAAAGTCCAGGTCAGAACGGATTGTCAGTGGCATACCTCACGATGGGCACATACGGCACTCCGTAGCGGGATGTGCCGGCAACCAGACGACAGGAGGTTCGTCATGGCCAGCTATCACGCAGCCGCCGCCCGTCGGCGCCGCGCCACCGGCCCTGCCCCCTCACTGACCGGCCCGGCGAGCGACGTACACCCTGTGCTGCGCCGGGCGACGGCCCCGCCCGCCGCCCTCGACCTGCTCGCCCAGGCCCGCGCCGGCCTCGACGAGGCCTCGGCGCTGGAGACGTCGAACGAGCGCTATGCGACGGCGCATCTCGCCGCCCTGCGCACCGCGGCCGCCGTGCTCGCCGCGCGGGGGCGTCCGGAGCCCACGCCCCGACGCCGCGCCAAGATCCGGAGCGCCTGGGAAGTGCTCCCGGAGATAGCGCCCGAGCTCACCGAGTGGAGCGCGCTGTTCGCCTCCGGGGCCCGGCGCCGCGCCCGGGCCGAGGCCGGCATCCAGGGCGCGGCCAGCCGCCGGGACGCGGACGACCTCATACGCGACGTGGCGATGTTCCTGCGCCTCGTCGAGCGGATGCTGGTGCTCCAGCCGGTCCTGCCCCAACCACGCCAGGACGCGGACCAGCCCGAGGGGGGCGCCGGCGACACCGACCGCGACCGTGACTTTCCGGACGCGGGCTGAGCACGGCGACTCGGGCAGTCGTTCCACGGGGGGTGGTCCAGGAGGCGGCCGCTCGCCGGTGGCGGCCAGGGGGGAAGCGTCTCGCGGCCGTCGGCAGAGAATGCTCGCGGGTGGCGGCCTGGACGGACACTCGCGGGTGGGGTCCGGAACACGTGTCGCGGGGGAGGCCCAGGACGCAGCCTTACGCGGGTGCCCCGGCAAACCGCCTCTCGACCGGGGTAGGCGCCGCGCCCCCTGCCTCGACCCGACACGGACCGCGGAGCACCGCCCGTGGATCACCCCGCCGAGCCTCAGGCGCCGCCGCTTTCCCGACCCGGAGCGGGCCGCGGAGTGCCCTCCGTGGACCATCTCGCCGAGCCGCGGGCGCCGTCTCCCGGCCTCGACCCGGCGCGGACGCGCGGAGCACCGCCCGTGGATCACCCCGCCGAGCCTCAGGCGCCGCCTCCTCGACCCGGCGCGGAGCGATCCACGGAGTGCCCTCCGCCCTCCGCCGACCGCCCCGCCAAGCCGCTTCTCGCAGCGCCCCGTGCTCCGCTCCGGTCGCCCGTCGTTCCCGCCGCCCCGGCCGGTGGGACGTGCCCCTGGCCGTGGCACCGCGATGGCTGGGTGCGGCGGTGGAGGCAATAGGGTGGGGAGCGCCTGAAGCCTCCCCGTCCACGCCCCCGGCCGGGAAGGCGCCCCGATCGCTCCGCCGTGCAACGGGCGGTGCCGCGCCGAGGAGTCAACTGCCGTGTCGGACCCGCTGCGACCCCGCGCCTCTCTCCGTACCGCCGTGGTCTGGGAGGTCCTCCAGGACGCCCTCGACCGCCGGGTCAAGGCCACGGGACGCCAGGCGCTGGACGTCCTCGACACCGGAGGCGGCAGCGGCAACTTCGCCGTGCCCGTCGCCCGCCTCGGCCACCAGGTCACCGTCGTCGACCCCAGCCCGAACGCGCTGTTCGCCCTGGAGCGCCGCGCGGCCGAGGCCGGAGTCGCCGACCGGGTGCGAGGCGTCCAGGGCGACGCCCACGGCCTCTTCGACGTGGCCGAGCGCGGCGGCTACGACGTGGTGCTGTGCCACGGCGTCCTGGAGTACGTGGACGACCCGGCCGAGGGCATGCGCAACGTCGTGGCCGCCCTGCGCACCGAGGGCGTCCTCAGTCTGCTCGCCGCCGGTCTCGGCGGCGCCGTGCTCGCCCGGGCCCTGGCCGGCCACTTCAAGGAGGCCAGGCAGGCGCTCGACGACCCGAACGGCCGCTGGGGCGACGGCGACCCCGTGCCGCGCCGCTTCACGGCCGAACAGCTCACCGCGCTCGTCGAGGGCGCGGGCCTCACCGTAGGCGCGGTGCACGGCGTGCGGGTCTTCGCCGACCTCGTCCCCGGCGTGCTGGTGGACACCGAGCCCGGCGCCCTGGATGCCCTGCTGAAGCTGGAGGAGGCGGCGGCCGAGCTCCCCGCCTTCCACTCCGTGGCCACGCAGCTCCATGTGCTCGGCGAGACCCGTGAGGCCGCCGAGGCCTGAGTCGCCCCCTGTGCCGGAGTGCTGATCAGGTACTTGCGGGCACATGGAGTACGCCACAGGCCCCCCGATCGCGCGCGCAGCGCCGTATGATCGAGGGAGACCGACCGGCATGACGGGACGGCCGCTGGGGAATGACAAGATTCAGCAGCCGGAGCGTTCATGGCGGAATCCGGTTGGCCAATTGGCGCAGAGGGGCGGGTTTCACGGGGGCGATTCCCTGCCTATCCTGAAGGGACCCCCCGAGTCGCCCCGGCGACTGCACGATGAGGAGGACTCCGTGCCGCTCTCGGAGCACGAGCAGCGCATGCTCGAGCAGATGGAGCGAGCGCTGTACGCCGAAGATCCCAAGTTCGCGTCGGCGCTCGAGGGAAGCGGGCTGCGTACGTACACCCGGCGGCGGGTCTACCAGGCAGTTGCCGGCTTCCTCGTAGGTATCGCGCTCCTCATGGCCGGTATGGTCGCCAAGCAGGTGTGGCTCAGCGTGGTGGGCTTCCTCGTCATGCTGGGTTGCGCGGTACTCGCCGTGACCGGCTGGCGCAAGGCCCCCAAGCCGGGCGAGCAGCCCGCCGCGGGCGCCCCGCATGCCCGTCGCCAGGGACGCCAGAAGCGCTCGATGATGGATCGGATCGAGCAGCGCTGGCAGCGGCGACGAGACGAGCAGGGCGGCCAGTAGCCGGCCCGCCGAGCCGCTCCCACAGACGTTTTGAGGGGGTGAGCACCCAGCCGGGTGCTCACCCCCTCACGTATGTCCTCAAGCTCGCGCACGTCCTCAGGACGCCACCCCCCACCAATCTCCGCAGGACACTCCCACCCCTCGCAACACGGTGGCCCGGGCCTTTCAAGGCCCGGGCCACCGTCGTTCCGCCGCCTGCGTGCGGCGCTTTTCAGCCTTGCTGACCGAACGGCTTGCGCAGCGTCGGCCGGATCGCCGTCGCACGAGCCCTGACCCCGGCCCACCACTCCGACACCGCCCACACCACCCGCGCGGTGGAACGCGGGGCGATCAGCGCGCGCGCCCGCGTGGCGCGGCCGACCGAGCCGCGCAGTCCGCCGATCACCCGGTAGACGTCCTGGGAGAGGCCGGCCGTCGGCCGGGGGCGCGGGGCGTAGAGCACCTGCTCCACGGCGTCCGCCACCCGGTGCACCGAGGCCGCGGCCGTCGGATCGAGATGCCCGAGCCGTACGATCCGCGCGGCCGCCTTGCGCGGCGTCTGCGAGTCGTCCGGCAGGATCCCGAAGTCCCACGCCGTGTCGGTCAGCTCCTGCCAGGCCGCCAGGGCGTGCGCGGCGGCATCCGCGTCGCTGCGGCCGTGCCCGCCCAGGCGTACCGAGCGGGTGCGCAGCCGCCCCATCATCGGCGCCAAGGGGATGGACAGCACGACCAGCCCCACGAGCACCCAGAACAGCAGTTTCAGGTACCACCACTGGCCCTGTACGGCCCACCAGGGGCCGCCACCGTCCCCGGCCGCCACGGCAGCGGGCGACGCGCTGTCGCACGCCTCCAGCTTGCGCAGCTGGGCCGAGCAGCTCTCGCTCGCCGAGGGGGAGGCCGACGGCGCCGTGGACGAACCCGCGGACGGCCGCGCCACGTCCGGGGGCAGATTGCTGCTGGCGTCCGGGATGGTGTACGAGGGCACCGTGCCCCGGGTCGGGGTGGGCTCGAAGCGGGTCCAGCCGACCCCCTCGAAGTACAGCTCGGGCCAGGCGTGGGCGTCCTTGAGCCCCACCGAGATCGAGCCGTCCGCCTGCGGGGTGCCGGGCGCGAAGCCCACCGCGACCCGGGCCGGAATGCCCAGGGAGCGGGCCATCGCCGCCATGGCGAAGGAGAAGTGGACGCAGAAGCCCTGCTTGTCCCGCAGGAAGTTGGCGATCGCGTTCGGCCCGTCGCCGACCTCCACCTTGGTGTCGTACTCGAAGCCGCCGGTCACCGCGAAGTAGTCCTGGAGGTCGACCGCCGCCTCATAGGGGTTCTTCGCGCCCGCGGTGACCTCGCGGGCGGTCTTGGCCACCACCGACGGCACCGAGTCGGGCATCTTGGTGTAGTCGCGTTCGATGGCCGCGGGCGCGGTCGGCGCCGACGCGAGCTGCTCGGCCGTCGGCTGCACGTCCAGGCTCTTCACCTGGTACGTCAGCCCGCGCGTGTTCTGCCCGTGGTCGCCGACGAGCGCCATCCCCTCGGGCTCGTAGCGCCAGCTGCCCTTGATCTTCACGCCGCTCGGCGGATACGGCATCGGCAGGTAGTCCTGCGCGTACCAGTTCGCCGCCTCGATGGTCGTCTCCACCTCCGAGCGCTTGACGTCGCCGCCGAGGCCGACCGGGGTGGGGAAGTCGTCCGGTACGGCCTTGATGGGCCGCTTGGACGGTTTCCAGGTCCGGCCGTCGAATTCGTCCAGGGAGACGATCCGCAGGTAGAGGTTGGAGACGTCGGTGCTGCTCCCGGTCCGCACGGACAGGACCTGACGGTCCTCGTCCACGTTCAGGCTGTCGCGCAGGGTGAGCAGCGGGTTCACGGCGGAGATCGTGCCGCCGTTGCCGCTTCCGGTGCCCACGCCCGCCCCGGTGGCGTCCAGGAGGCCGCCGTTCATCGAGGGCAGGGCGGCCGATACGACGAGGGCGATGCCGAGGCTCGCCACGCCGATCCGCCGGCCGGTGCGCACCGGCGCCACCGGCCCGGAGTCGGCGCCCGGGCCGCGCGCGGCCCCGCCGAAGACGCGGCCCCACTGCGAGAGCCGCTCGCGCCCCTCGGCCAGAAGCAGCAATAGATAGCCGGCCGCCGCGACCAGGAACCAGAACCAGTCGCCGTGGCCTTCGGACAGCCCCGCGGCGACGGAGTACAGCGCGAGCAGCGGCAGGCCCGCCGGGGCCGCGCTGCGGAAGGTCACCGCGAGGGTGTCCACCACGAGCCCGATGATCAGGACACCGCCGAAGACCATCAGCTTGATGCCCTCGGACGCCAGCGGCGCCGGGATCGCGTAGCGCGCGATGTCGTCGCCGCCCTGCTGGAGCAGGTCCCCGAAGTGCACGAAGGCGCCCGGGCCGGGGATCAGCCCGAAGAGGGCCTGGTCCCGGGCGAAGATCAGGGTCAGCATGACCAGCGTGACGAGGGTCTGGGCCGCCACCGTCAGAGGACGGGCCAGCGGGATCCGCCGGGTCACCGCGCCCACGACCGTCTGCACCCCGAGCAGGAAGGCGGCCTGCACGATCCAGGTGACCGGCTCGACCAGCGGGAGCAGGGCGCACGCGGCCATCAGCGTGGCCGCCCACGCGCACAGCGCCAGTCGTCCCCGCCCGCTCATCACGGTCCCTCCCCGGCGCCGGCCACGCCGACGCCCGTGCGCTCGCGGTCGGCGAGGCGCCACAGCTCTTCCAGCGAGGCGCCCCGCGGCACACCCAGTGCCGTCCAGCCCGCCTCGCGCAGCATCCGCAGCCGCTCCTCGCGCTCCTGCAACGCCCCGGGCACATCGGTGGCTTCCCGCACCCAGCTCTCGCTGTCGAGCACGAAGGCGAGCGCGCCCCCGCTGCGCTGCCGCATCTTGGCGGCCACCGTGGCCTGCTCCTCGTCGAGGTCGCCGAAGAAGGCCACCAGCAGTCCTTCGTTCCCCCTGCGCAGCACGTCGTACGCGCGCGACAGGCCGGTGTCGTCGGAGTGGTCGATCACCGCGAGCGTGTCCATCATCAGCCCGGCCGCGTCCGCGGTTCCCTGGCTGGCGCCCGCGAAGCCGTCGGCGCCCTCGCCGGGCACGGAGTTGCCGGTGTCCGTCAACAGCCGTACGGAAAAGCCTCGTTCGAGCATGTGGACCAGGACGGAGGCGGCGCCCGAGACGGCCCACTCGAAGGCCGAGTCCGGGCCCGCGCCCGCGTAGGCGAGACCCCGGGTGTCCAGGAGCACGGTGCAGCGGGCGCGCTGGGGCTGTTCCTCGCGGCGCACCATCAGCTCGCCGTAGCGGGCGGTGGAACGCCAGTGCACCCGGCGCAGGTCGTCGCCGTACCGGTAGCCGCGCGGGATGGCGTCGTCCTCGCCGGCCAGGGCGAGCGAGCGCTGCCGCCCGTCGCCGTACCCCTTCGCCTCGCCGTTCAGCCGCACCGGCGGCAGCGCCTCCACGCGCGGGATCACGGTCAGGGTGTCGTACGTCGAGAAGGAGCGGGTCAGTTCGCACATGCCGAACGGGTCGGTCAGGCGCAGCTGGAGCGGGCCGAGCGGGTAGCGGCCCCGCAGGTCGGAGCGGACCCGGTAGGACACCTCGCGGCGGCCGCCCGGCTCGACGCGGTCGAGCACGAAGCGGGGGCGCGGGCCGAGGACGTAGGGGACCCGGTCCTGGAGCATCAGCAGGCCGGTGGGCAGCCGCGAGACGTTGTCCATCCGCAGATGGACGCGGGCCTCGCTGCCGGCGGGCACGCGCGCGGGGGAGAGCCTTCGGCTGCCCGCCACCCGGTAGCGGGTGCGGTAGAGCACGGTGGCGCAGACCAGGGGCAGCACGGCCAGCATCAGGCCGACCCGCAGCAGGTCGCTCTGGCCGAGGACGTAGGCGCAGACGGCCGCGGCGATGCCGGCGGCGAAGAAGGAGCGGCCCCGGGTGGTCAGACCCGCCAGAGCGGTACGCACCCCGCCCTTGTCGCCCCGGTCGGCCTCGGGGCCGTCGGCCGAGGGCACCCCGGTGGACATCACAGGCTCCGCGGCGGCTGCTGCGGATACGCGGGTGCGGTGCGGCCGATCCCGAGGCCGCCCTGCTGGGGCGCGGCGGGAACCGGGGTGCGCTGGAGGATCTCCTGCACGACCTGCTCCGCGGTGCGCCGGTTCAGCTGGGCCTGGGCGGTGGGCAGCAGACGGTGGGCGAGGACGGCCACGGCGAGCGCCTGGATGTCGTCCGGCAGCGCGAACTCGCGGCCGCTGAGGGCGGCGGAGGCCTTGGCGGCGCGCAGCAGGTGCAGCGTCGCGCGCGGGGACGCGCCGAGTCTGAGGTCGGGGTGGGTGCGGGTGGCGGAGACCAGGTCCACCGCGTACCGCCGGACCGTTTCGGCGACGTGGACCCCGCGGACGGCCTCGACCAGCTTCACGATGTCGTGGGCGTGCGCCACCGGCTGGAGGTCGTCCAGCGGGTTCACCCCGCCGTGGATGTCGAGCATCTGCAGCTCGGCGTCCGCGCTGGGGTAGCCGATGGAGACCCGGGCCATGAAACGGTCGCGCTGGGCCTCCGGCAGCGGATACGTGCCCTCCATCTCGACCGGGTTCTGCGTGGCCACCACCATGAAGGGACTGGGCAGCTCGTAGGTCTGCCCGTCGATGGTGACCTGGCGCTCCTCCATCGACTCCAGAAGCGCCGACTGGGTCTTCGGCGAGGCGCGGTTGATCTCGTCGCCGATCACGATCTGCGCGAAGATCGCACCCGGTTTGAACTCGAAGTCCCGGCGCTGCTGATCCCAGATGGACACACCCGTGATGTCCGAGGGCAGCAGGTCGGGCGTGAACTGGATGCGGCGCACCGAGCAGTCGATGGACCGCGCCAGCGCCTTGGCCAGCATGGTCTTGCCGACGCCGGGGACGTCTTCTATCAGAAGATGTCCCTCGGCGAGCAGCACGGTCAGCGAAAGCCGAACGACCTCGGGCTTCCCCTCGATCACGCCCTCCACCGAACTGCGTACCCGCTCCACGACGGCGGTCAGATCAGTGAGGCTCGATCGATCGTCATAGGTGGTCACCCGGCCCTCCTCGGCCCGTACTTTCCGGGCCGACGCTCTGTGATGCGTAACCGGCCCACCCCGAATCACGGACACCACGCGTGAAAAGTTCCGCGTGACGCCACACCCGCATTCTTGCTGCCGTTACCGATTCGTGTCACTCGACTGTGGACAACTGGCTGCACTATGTCGGGTCTTACGGTGTTTTGGGCACCCTGAGGGCCGAAATCAACAGCGAAACGACAGCTACGGCGGCCGGTTACGCGGGGTCGATCTCGCGCAGCAGACCCGTCTTCACGTCGAACACGAACCCCCGCACGTCGTCGGTGTGCACCAGGAACGGCGAGGTGCGCACCCGCTGCATGGACTGCCGTACGTCCTGGTCGACGTCCCGGAAGGCCTCCACCGCCCACGCGGGACGCTGGCCCACCTCCATCTCCAGCTCGGTGCGGAAGTCCTCGGTGATCGCCTCCAGGCCGCAGCCCGTGTGGTGGATCAGGACGATGCTGCGGGTGCCGAGCTTGCGCTGGCTGATGGTGAGCGAGCGGATCACGTCGTCGGTGACCACACCGCCCGCGTTGCGGATGGTGTGGCAGTCGCCGAGCTCCAGTCCGAGCGCGGCGTGCAGGTCGAGTCGGGCGTCCATGCAGGCCACGACGGCGACGTGCAGGACCGGCCGGGCGTCCATACCGGGGTCGGTGAACGCGGCGGCGTACCGCTCGTTGGCGTCGACCAGGCGATCGGTCACACGGCCGCCGGGGGCTATGGCGCCTTCGGTGGGAACGGATGCGGAAGTCGTCATAACCATGACGGTACTGGTCACCGCCGTTCCGGTCCTGCCGTGAGAAGGGAAAAAGAGCGTCATCACGTGCTCTGTGTGAGGTACCCCACAGGGGTCCCGGGTGCACCCGAACAGGTGTTTTGAGCCCTTTCATGGCGTCGAGTCCGTACCGGGGCGCGACGCGCAGGCCGGTTGATTGACCGCGAGAGGCCGTGGACTAAAGTGACGCGAAGCGGGAGGCGAGGCCTCCCTGCTGGACTTTCCCCGGAGACCCCGGCGATTTTCCGGAGATCTCCCCACGTGCGCGGCGCGTACGTACGGCTCGGCCTCCTCCCGCTCCCGGTCGGCTGACGCTTCCGGCGCCGGCAGGCCTCCCCTTTCACCGGGGTCCCCGGCGACGGGGAGGGAGGGCGGGGACCCGGCGGTGCGCACGGCCGCGCCGGACCTGAGAGGGCCCCTTGAGTCAGAGTCGACACGTCCCGGTGATGCTCCAGCGGTGCCTGGACCTGTTGGCCCCCGCTCTCGAGCGGCCCGGAGCGGTGGTCGTCGACTGCACGCTCGGCCTCGGCGGCCACAGCGAGGCACTGCTCCAGCGGTTCCCCGAGGCCCGGCTCGTCGCCCTCGACCGCGACAAGGAGGCCCTGCGCCTGTCCGGCGAGCGGCTCGCGCCCTTCGGCGAGCGTGCCATCCTCGTCCACGCGGTCTACGACGAGCTCCCCGACGTCCTCGACAGGCTCGGCATCGCGCGCGTGCAGGGTGTCCTCTTCGACCTCGGTGTCTCCTCCATGCAACTCGACGAGGCCGACCGGGGCTTCGCCTACGCCCAGGACGCCCCCCTCGACATGCGCATGGACCAGACGACCGGCATGAGCGCCGCCGAGGTCCTCAACACCTACCCGCCGGGCGAACTCGTCCGGATTCTCCGGGCGTACGGCGAGGAGAAGCAGGCCAAGCGGATCGTGTCCGCCATCGTGCGTGAGCGGGAGAAGCAGCCCTTCTCCCACAGTGCCCGGCTCGTCGAGCTGATCAGGGACTCCCTGCCGCAGGCCGCCAAGCGCACCGGCGGCAACCCGGCCAAGCGCACCTTCCAGGCCCTGCGTATCGAGGTCAACGGCGAACTCTCCGTCCTGGAGCGGGCGATCCCGGCCGCGGTGAAGTCGCTCGCCGTGGGCGGCCGGATCGCCGTGCTGTCGTACCACTCGCTGGAGGACCGGCTGGTCAAGCAGGTCTTCGCGGCCGGCGCCGCCACCACCGCCCCGCCCGGACTGCCCGTCGTCCCCGAGCAGTACCAGCCCCGGCTCAAGCTGCTCACGCGCGGTGCCGAACTTCCCACCGAGGAAGAGATCGCCGAGAACCGGCGGGCCGCACCGGCGCGATGCAGGGGCGCCGAGCGAATCAGGGAGTCCATCGAGTGAAGTGCGTGAAGTGCGTGAGGCGCGCGAGTCGCGTCAGTGAGTTGGGAAACCGGACTCACTGGAGGGTGAGTGAGTAGGAAACCCGAACTGAGGGGGAGGGCGGCCCGTCTCGCGCGCCTGTTCCCCGGCCCGACGGGCTCCGGACAGGCGGCCCGCACCCCTTTCGTGCTCCTCGTGGTCCTCCTCCTCGGCGGCGGCCTCATCGGGCTGCTGGTGCTGAACTCCGCGCTCAGCGAAGGGTCGTTCAAGCTCACCGACCTCCAGAAGGAGACGAAGAGCCTCACCGACGAGCAACAAGGTCTCCAACGGGACATCGACGCCTACTCCGCGCCCGAGGCCCTGGTGCGCCGCGCCCGTGAACTCGGCATGGTGCCCGGCGGAGACCCGGCCTTCCTCGACCCCGACGGCACCGTCAAGGGCGTCCCGTCCCCCGCCTCCGACGTCGAACAGGCCTCCTGGCGGGTGCCGCTCGTCCTCGCCCCCGAGGTGATCGACAGCGCGACCGTCCCGACGCCCACGGCCGGCTCCACCCCGACGGAGACCGTCGTACCAGCGCCCGAGGCCGTGCCCTCGGTCGTCCCGCCCCCCACGACCCCGACCCCCGGCAGGTGACGGAAGTGTCCGACGATTTCGGCAGGCAACCGCCGCGCCGCCGCGTGCCCGGACCCGCGCGCCCCGAGCGCTCCGCCCGCCCCGTCGGCCGACGGCGCCCGGGCCCCGGAGCCCGCCCGGCCCGCCGCCCCGCGGCGCCCCGCCCCGCCGCCCCCAAGACCATCCGCCTGGGCAGTCCGCGCCCCCGGCTGCGCCTCGTCGGCCTCGCACTGACGCTGGTGCTGGCCGCCTTCGTCGTACGACTGCTCCAGGTGCAGGCCGTCGACGCGAGCACCTACGCCGCCAAGGCCGAACAGAACCGGTACGTCGGCTACACGCTGGCCGCCGAGCGCGGCGGGATCACCGACCGCGACGGCGTGGCCCTCGCGACCAGCGAGGACGCGTACGACATCACGGCCGACCCCACGCTGTTCAGCCGCGAGGAGCTGAAGATCGACGACGGCCCCGAGCAGGCCGCCGCCCTGCTCGCCCCGATCCTGGGGCAGGACCAGGAGGCGATCGTCAAGAAGCTGCGGCCCAAGGACAAGAAACTCCGCTACGCGCTGCTCGCCAACCGCCAGACCCCGCAGGTCTGGAAGCAGATCAAGGACCTGAAGTCCGCGCTCGCCGCCAAGAGCGGGACCGACCCGGGCACGGCCAACGTCCTCGCGGGCGTCCTGTCCGTGCCGACCACCAAGCGCGTGTACCCGAACGGCGATCTCGCCGCCGGGATACTGGGCTGGGTCAACGCCGACGGCAAGGGCGGCGGCGGTGTCGAGCAGCAGCTGAACTCCCTGCTGGCCGGCAAGGACGGCAAGATCCGCTACGCCCAGTCCGGCGGCCGCCAGGTACCCACCGTGGGTTCCACCGAGACCCCCGCGGTGCCGGGCAGCGACGTCGAGCTCACCATCGACCGTGACATCCAGTGGGCCGCCCAGCAGGCCATCACCGAGCAGGTGAAGGAGTCCAAGGCGGACCGCGGGTACGTGATAGTGCAGGACACGCAGACCGGCCAGGTTCTCGCGATGGCCAACTCGCCCGGCTTCGACCCGAACGACCTGTCCAAGGCGAGCTCGGTGAACATGGGCAACGCGGCCCTCCAGGACGCCTACGAGCCCGGTTCCACCGCCAAGGTCATGTCCATGGCCGCCGTACTGGAACAGGGGGTCGCCACCCCGCTCACGCATGTGATCGTGCCCAACCGGCTGCACCGCGGTGACCGGCTCTTCAAGGACGACATCGACCACGAGACCTGGTACCTCACGCTCAACGGCGTGCTCGCCAAGTCCAGCAACATCGGCACCATCCTGGCGACCGGCCAGCTCGGCAAGACCCAGGCGCAGGCCAACCAGGTCCTCTACTCCTACCTGCACAAATTCGGCCTCGGCCGCTACTCCGGGCTCGACTTCCCCGGCGAGACCCCGGGCATCCTCGCCAAGCCCGCGGACTGGTCGACCTCGCAGCAGTACACGATCCCTTTCGGCCAGGGCGTGTCCCTCAACGCGATGCAGGCCGCGTCCGTCTACTCGACGATCGCCAACGGCGGTGTCCGCGTCGAACCCACCCTCGTGCGCGGCACGAAGGGACCCGACGGACGCTTCACACCCGCCGCGAAGCCCAAGGAGACAAGGGTCGTCAGCGCCAAGACGGCCAAGACGCTGGCCCGGATGCTGGAGTCGGTCGTGGACGACGAGGAGGGGACCGGCACCAAGGCGCGCATCCCCGGCTACCGGGTCGCGGGCAAGACGGGCACGGCCAACCGCGTGGATCCGGCCACCGGCAAGTACAAGGGCTACACCTCGTCGTTCGCCGGCTTCGCGCCCGCCGACAAGCCCCGGATCACCGTCTACTGCGCCATCCAGAACGCCACCAGCGGCAGTTACTTCGGCGGCCAGATCTGCGGACCCGTCTACAAGCAGGTCATGGAGTTCGCCCTGAAGACCCTGCAGGTGCCGCCCACGGGGGCGAAGGCCCCGAAACTGCCCGTCACCTACACCCCCTGATCAGCACCACATCAGCACCACATCAGCACCTCATCAGCAGCTCGGAAAGGCCACCAGGAACCACCTCGTGACGACGATCACCTCCGATTCCGGGAACCAAGGCGCCCCCCGCCCCTCACTTCGCTCCGAAGCGGGTGTGCCCGGTACGCTCACCGCCGTGCCACACGCTGATCAGTCCCAAACCACCCAGAAGGGCGCACCCGTGACATATCCCGGACCGCCCCGGCCGGTCCGGGTCTCCGCAACACCCCTCGCGGAGCTCGCCGACCAGCTGGGTGCCGAGCAGCCGGGGAACGCCGCGCAGGTCACGGGCATCACCCATGACTCGCGTGCCGTCCGCCCCGGCGACCTGTACGCCGCCCTCCCGGGCGCCCGCCTGCACGGCGCCGACTTCGTCACCCAGGCCGTCGGCCTCGGCGCGGTCGCGGTGCTGACCGATCCGGCGGGCGCCGAGCGCGCCGCCGCGACCGGGCTCCCGGTGCTGGTCGTCGAGGACCCACGCGCGCGCATGGGCGAACTGGCGGCCACGATCTACGGTCACCCCGGACGGGACCTGCTCCAGATCGGCATCACCGGCACCTCCGGCAAGACCACCACGGCGTACCTCGTCGAGGGCGGTCTCAAGGGGGTCAGGTCCACCGGCCTGATCGGCACCGTCGAGATGCGCATCGGTGACGAACGCATCAAGTCCGAGCGCACCACGCCCGAAGCCACCGACCTCCAGGCCCTGTTCGCGGTCATGCGCGAGCGCGGGGTCGAGGCGGTCGCCATGGAGGTCTCCAGCCACGCGCTGGTCCTCGGACGGGTCGACGGCTGTGTCTTCGACATCGGCGTCTTCACCAACCTCAGCCCGGAGCACATGGAGTTCCACTCCGGCATGGAGGACTACTTCCAGGCCAAGGCACAGCTGTTCACGCCGAAACGCAGCCGTCTCGGCGTGGTCAACCTCGACGACGAGTACGGACGCCGGCTCGTCAAGGAGGCCACGGTCCCGGTCGTCACCTTCTCCGCCGAGGGCCACCCCGACGCCGACTGGCGCGCCGCGGACGTCGAGGTCGGCCCGATGGACTCGACGTTCACCGTGATCGGCCCCAAGGACGAGCGGATCACCGCCAGGTCGCCGCTGCCGGGGCCGTTCAACGTGGCGAACACCCTCGCCGCGATCGTCGCCCTGGCCGCCGCGGGCCTCGACCCGCAGACCGCCGCCGACGGTGTCGCCGCGGTGCCGGGCGTGCCGGGCCGGCTGGAGCGCGTGGACGCCGGACAGCCCTACCTCGCGGTCGTGGACTACGCCCACAAGACGGACGCCGTCGAGTCGGTGCTCAAGGCGCTCCGCAAGGTCACCGAGGGCCGGCTGCACGTCGTGCTGGGCTGTGGAGGCGACCGCGACAGGACCAAGCGCGGTCCGATGGGTGCCGCCGTGGCCCGCCTCGCCGACACCGCCGTGCTGACCTCCGACAACCCCCGCTCCGAGGACCCCCTCGCGATCCTCGCAACCATGCTCGAGGGTGCGGCGTCCGTGCCAGTACACGAGCGCGGCGAGGTCCAGGTCTTCGAGGACCGGGCCGCCGCGATCACCGCAGCCGTCGCCCGCGCGCGGCCGGGCGACACCGTACTGGTCGCCGGGAAGGGCCACGAGCAGGGCCAGGACATCGCCGGGGTGGTCCGTCCCTTCGACGACCGCCAGGTGCTTCGAGAAGCCATCCAGAAGACCCAGGGATGAACTTGTGATCGCCCTCTCTCTCGCCGAGACCGCCTCAGTCGTCGGCGGGCAGACGCACGACATACCGGATCCGTCGGTGCTGGTGCACGGGCCCGTCGTCATCGACTCCCGCCAGGTGAAGGACGGCAGTCTGTTCGCCGCCTTCGTGGGGGAGCGCGTCGACGGCCACGACTACGCCGAACAAGCCGTCCGGGCCGGCGCGGTGGCCGTGCTGGCCCAGCGCCCAGTCGGCGTGCCCGCGATCGTCGTCGAGGACGTCCAGACGGCCCTCGGCGCCCTCGCGCGTCATGTCGTACGACGGCTCGGCGCGACCCTCGTCGCCCTCACCGGCTCCGCCGGCAAGACCAGCACCAAGGACCTGATCGCCCAGGTGCTCCAGCGCAAGGCGCCGACGGTGTTCACGCCGGGCTCGCTCAACAACGAGATCGGCTTGCCCCTCACCGCCCTCACCGCCACCGAGGAGACCAGGTTCCTCGTCCTGGAGATGGGCGCCCGCGGCATCGGCCACATCAGTTACCTCACGGATCTGACGCCCCCGCAGATCGGACTGGTCCTCAACGTCGGCTCCGCGCACATCGGGGAGTTCGGCGGCCGCGAGCAGATCGCGCAGGCCAAGGGCGAACTCGTGGAGGCTCTGCCGTCGGCACAGGACGGGGGCGCCGCGATTCTCAACGCCGACGATCCTCTCGTACGTGCCATGGCATCCCGTACGAAGGCGAAGGTGATCCTTTTCGGAGAGTCCGGCGAAGCGGACGTTCGAGCCGAGAACGTACGACTCACGGACAGCGGACAGCCTGCCTTCATGCTTCACACACCCTCCGGTGCAAGCGAAGTGACCATGCGCCTGTACGGTGAGCACCACGTGTCGAACGCGCTCGCCGCGGCCGCCGTCGCCCATGAGCTGGGCATGTCCGCAAGTGAGATCGCCACCGCGCTCTCCGAGGCGGGCTCCCTCTCCCGCTGGCGTATGGAGGTCACCGAGCGCCCGGACGGCGTGACCATCGTCAATGACGCCTACAACGCGAACCCCGAGTCCATGCGAGCGGCCTTGCGCGCGCTCGCGGCGATGGGCAAGGGGCGGCGGACCTGGGCGGTGCTCGGCAAGATGGCCGAGCTCGGGGACGATGCGCTCGCCGAGCACGACGCGGTCGGACGGCTCGCCGTCCGGCTCAATGTCGGCAAGCTCGTCGCGGTCGGGGGCAGGGAAGCGTCCTGGCTGCAACTGGGCGCATATAACGAGGGTTCGTGGGGTGAGGAGTCGGTGCACGTGTCCGACGCACAGGCGGCGGTCGACCTGCTGCGCAGTGAATTGCGCCCGGGAGACGTCGTCCTCGTGAAGGCGTCCCGTTCGGTCGGTCTGGAGAGCGTCGCCCAGGCGCTGCTCGACGCCGAGGGTGAGGTTGCCGCCCGATGATGAAGCAGATCCTGTTCTCAGGAGTCATCGGCCTCTTTCTGACCCTGCTCGGCACCCCGCTGCTGATCAAGCTGCTCGCGCGCAAGGGTTACGGCCAGTACATCCGGGACGACGGCCCGCGCTCGCACGGCAGCAAGCGCGGTACGCCGACGATGGGCGGTATCGCCTTCATCTTCGCGACGGTCGCCGCCTACTTCCTGTCCAAGGTCATCACCGGCTACCCCCCGACCTACTCGGGCCTGCTGGTGCTCGGCCTGATGTGCGGCATGGGCCTGGTCGGTTTCCTCGACGACTACATCAAGATCGTCAAGAGGCGTTCGCTGGGCCTTCGGGCCAAGGCGAAGATGGCCGGCCAGCTGATCGTCGGCATCAGCTTCGCTGTGCTCGCGCTGATGTTCCCGGACGCCCGCGGCAACACTCCGGCCTCCACGAGGCTGTCGTTCATCACCGACTTCGGCTGGAAGATCGGCCCGATCCTGTTCGTGGTCTGGGCGCTGTTCATGATCCTCGCGATGTCGAACGGCGTGAACCTCACCGACGGTCTGGACGGCCTCGCCACCGGCGCCTCGGTCCTCGTCTTCGGCGCCTACACGTTCATCGGCGTCTGGCAGTTCCAGGAGTCCTGCGCCAACGCGGGCAGCCTGACCAACCCGAACGCCTGTTACGAGGTGCGCGATCCGCTCGACCTCGCGGTGATCGCCTCCGCGCTGATGGGTGCCTGCCTCGGCTTCCTGTGGTGGAACACCTCGCCGGCCAAGATCTTCATGGGCGACACCGGTTCGCTCGCCCTCGGCGGTGTCCTCACGGGCCTGGCGATCCTGTCCCGCACGGAGCTCCTGGTCGCCATCATGGGCGGTCTGTTCGTCCTCATCACCATGTCGGTCGTCATCCAGGTCGGCTCCTTCCGCATGACGGGCAAGCGGGTCTTCCGGATGGCACCGCTCCAGCACCACTTCGAACTCAAGGGCTGGTCCGAAGTCCTCATCGTGGTCCGTTTCTGGATCATCCAGGGCATCTGTGTGATCGTCGGCCTGGGTCTCTTCTACGCGGGATGGGCAGCAGAAAAGTGACCTCCTCGGAGCCTTTGGACTGGCAGGGCAAGCACGTCACCGTCGCCGGACTCGGTGTCTCCGGCATCCCGGCGGCCAAGGTGCTGCACGCGCGCGGGGCGAACGTCACGGTCGTCAACGACGGCGACGACGCACGCGCGCGTGAGCAGGCCGCCGAGTTGGAGGCGCTCGGCATCACCGTGCGCCTCGGTGACGGTGCGACCCTGCCCGAGGGCACCGAACTCGTCGTCACCGCGCCCGGCTGGAAGCCGGACAAGCCGCTGTTCACGGCGGCCCGTGAGGCCGGCCTGGAGATCTGGGGCGATGTCGAACTCGCCTGGCGGCTCAGGGGTCCCGACGCGGCTCCCTGGCTCGCGATCACCGGCACCAACGGCAAGACGACCACCACCCAGATGCTGGCGTCGATCCTGAAGGCCGCGGGGCTGCGCACCGCCGCCGTCGGCAACATCGGCGTCTCCCTGCTGGACGCGGTGCTCGGCGACGAGCAGTACGACGTCCTGGCCGTGGAGTTGTCGAGCTATCAGCTCCACTGGGCGCCCTCCCTGCGCGCCCACTCCGCCGCCGTGCTGAACCTGGCGCCGGACCACCTCGACTGGCACGGCTCCATGGAGGCGTACGCCGCCGACAAGGGCCGCGTCTACGAGGGCAATCGGGTCGCCTGCGTCTACAACGTCGCCGACAAGGCCACCGAGGACCTGGTGCGCGAGGCGGACGTCGAGGAGGGCTGCCGGGCCGTCGGCTTCACCCTCGGCACTCCCGGGCCCTCCCAACTCGGCGTCGTCGAGGGCATCCTGGTCGACCGCGCCTTCGTCGAGGACCGGCACAAGAACGCCCAGGAACTCGCCGAGATCTCCGACGTCAACCCGCCCGCCCCGCACAACATCGCCAACGCCCTTGCGGCGGCGGCCCTCGCACGCGCATTCGGGGTGCCCGCCAGGGCCGTACGGGACGGGCTTCGGGACTTCACCCCGGACGCCCACCGCATCGCCCACGTGGCCGACGTGGACGCGGTCGCGTACGTCGACGACTCCAAGGCCACCAACACCCATGCGGCGGAAGCCTCGTTGGCGGCCTACGAGTCGATCGTGTGGATCGCCGGCGGGCTCGCCAAGGGCGCGACCTTCGACGAGCTGGTCGCCAAGTCGGCCAAGCGACTTCGCGGTGTCGTGCTGATCGGCCAGGACCGCGCCCTGATCCGTGAAGCCCTCGCGCGACACGCCCCGGAAGTACCCGTGGTGGACCTCGACCGGACCGACACTGGGGCGATGCTCGCGGCTGTCCAGGAGGCTTCGCGCCTCGCCGTCGCAGGTGACACGGTGCTGCTGGCCCCGGCCTGCGCCTCGATGGACATGTTCGCCAACTACAACAAGCGCGGTGACGCGTTCGCGGAGGCGGTTCGCGAACTCGGCTCCTGACCGACGTAGCGGAGGCGTTGATGTCCAGTAGCCGTACCGGCAGGCCGCCCGTGCAGCGGGCGTCCCGACGCCCCTCCGTCGCCCGGCCCTCGCGCGAGAACCCCGTACAACGGCTCTACACGCGCGCGCGCAAGGCCTGGGACCGGCCACTGACCGCCTACTACCTGATCCTCGGCGGCAGCCTGCTGATCACCGTGCTCGGTCTGGTGATGGTCTACTCGGCCTCCCAGATCACGGCTCTGCAGATGTCCTTGCCGGGATCCTTCTTCTTCCGCAAGCAGTTCCTGGCCGCCGTCATCGGCACCGTACTGCTGCTGATCGCCTCCCGGATGCCGGTCAAACTGCACCGGGCGCTCGCCTACCCGATCCTGGCCGGAGCGGTCTTCCTGATGGCCCTGGTGCAGGTGCCGGGGATAGGGATGTCGGTCAACGGCAACCAGAACTGGATCTCGCTCGGCGGCTCCTTCCAGATCCAGCCCAGCGAGTTCGGCAAGCTGGCCCTCGTGCTGTGGGCGGCCGACCTGCTCGCCCGCAAGCAGGACAAGAAGCTGCTGACCCAGTGGAAGCACATGCTGGTGCCGCTCGTCCCGGTCGCCTTCCTGCTGCTCGGGCTGATCATGCTCGGCGGCGACATGGGTACGGCGATCATCCTGACGGCGATCCTGTTCGGCCTGCTGTGGCTCGCGGGAGCGCCGACCCGGCTGTTCGTCGGGGTGCTGTCGGTCGCCGCGTTCATCGGGTTCGTGCTCATCAAGACCAGCCCCAACCGCATGGCCCGGCTCGCCTGCATCGGCGCCACCGAGCCCAAGTCCGGCGCCGCCGACTGCTGGCAGGCCGTGCACGGCATCTACGCCCTCGCCTCCGGCGGAATCTTTGGCTCCGGGCTCGGTGCGAGTGTGGAAAAATGGGGCCAACTCCCCGAAGCCCACACCGACTTCATCTTCGCCGTCACCGGTGAGGAACTGGGCCTCGCGGGGACGCTGTCGGTACTCGCCCTCTTCGCGGCTCTAGGCTATGCGGGTATCCGCGTGGCCGGACGCACGGAGGACCCCTTCGTGAGGTATGCCGCGGGAGGCGTGACCACCTGGATCACCGCTCAGGCTGTGATCAACATCGGTGCGGTGCTCGGTCTGCTGCCGATCGCCGGCGTCCCGCTCCCGCTGTTCTCCTACGGAGGTTCCGCCCTGCTGCCGACCATGTTCGCCGTCGGGCTGCTGATCGCGTTCGCGCGTGACGATCCCGCCGCGCGGGCGGCGCTTTCGATGCGGCAACCCCGCTTTGGTAGAAAGCGGGCGGGAGGCGCCGTGCCGGCACGGGGGCCTCGGAGATGGAACACGATGCGACGGCGCGCCCCATCGGCGCGTTCGTCCGGAGAGCGGTGAATTTCGGTGCATGTCGTACTCGCCGGTGGGGGGACCGCCGGCCACATCGAGCCCGCGCTCGCCCTCGCGGACGCCCTGCGCAGGCAGGACCCGAGCGTGGGGATCACGGCTCTGGGCACGGAACGGGGGCTGGAGACCAAACTCGTCCCACAGCGCGGCTACGAGCTGGCGCTCATCCCGGCCGTCCCGCTGCCCCGTAAGCCCACCCCTGAACTGATCACCGTGCCGGGCCGGCTGCGCGGCACGATCAAGGCCACCGAGCAGATCCTGGAGCGCACCAAGGCCGACGCCGTCGTCGGCTTCGGCGGCTATGTCGCGCTGCCCGCCTACCTCGCCGCCAAGCGGCTCGGTGTGCCGATCGTGATCCACGAGGCCAACGCCCGCCCCGGCCTCGCCAACAAGATCGGCTCCCGGTACGCCGCCCAGGTCGCCGTCGCCACGCCGGACAGCAAGCTGCGCAACTCCCGCTACATCGGCATCCCGCTGCGCCACACCATCGCCACCCTGGACCGGGCCGCCGCCCGCCCCGAGGCCCGGCACATGTTCGGCCTCGACCCGAACCTGCCGACCCTGCTGGTCTCCGGCGGCTCGCAGGGCGCCCGGCGCCTCAACGAGGTCGTCCAGCAGGTCGCGCCCTGGCTCCAGCAGGCCGGGATCCAGATCCTGCACGCGGTCGGCCCGAAGAACGAACTGCCGCACGTACAGCAGATGCCGGGAATGCCCCCCTACATCCCGGTAAGTTACCTGGATCGGATGGATCTCGCGTACGCCGCGGCCGACATGATGCTCTGCCGCGCGGGCGCGATGACCGTCGCCGAACTGTCCGCCGTCGGGCTCCCGGCCGCCTACGTCCCGCTGCCCATCGGCAACGGAGAACAGCGGCTGAACGCCCAGCCGGTGGTCAAGGCCGGCGGCGGACTGCTGGTCGACGACGCGGAACTGACGCCGGACTGGGTCCGGGCCAACGTCCTGCCCGTGCTCGCCGACCCGCACCGGCTGTACGAGATGTCCCGCGCCGCCGCCGAGTTCGGCCGCCGGGACGCCGACGAGCTGCTCGTCGGCATGGTGTACGAGGCGATCGCCTCCCACCGACGCCAGTAGCGAGGAAAAGGGAGTGGGCGTGGCCGGATCGACGACCGCCGAGCGCGGTGAACGCCAGCAGGAGTCGTCCGGCCCGCCTCCTGCCCGGCGGCGGTTGAGGGTGCGTCGGCTTCGTACGATCATCATTCTTGCCGTGGCGCTCGTGCTTCTTTCTGCGGGCACCGTCTGGCTGTTGTACGGCTCCCAGTGGCTGCGCGTCGAAAGCGTGGCGGTCTCGGGAACCAGGGTGCTGACTCCGGACCAGGTCCGCGAGGCCGCCGACGTCCCGGTCGGATCGCCGCTGATTTCCGTCGACACCGATGCGATTGAGGCACGACTGCTCCGGAAATTGCCCCGAATTGACTCAGTTGATGTCGCTCGTTCCTGGCCCGACGGAATCGGGCTGAAAGTGACCGAGCGTACTCCGGTTCTGCTTGTCCAAAAGGGCGGAAACTTCGTCGAAGTGGACGATGAAGGCGTCCGATTCGCCACGGTTTCTGAGGCCCCCAATGGCGTCCCGGCACTGGAATTGACACTCTCCCCGCCGGACTCCCGCGCCGCGAGCCTGCGCCGCTTCGGCGAGGCCCGGCTCGTGCGCGAAGCGGTCCGCGTGGCGCGTGACATTCCGGCCGCCGTCGCGCACGCGACCCGTTCCGTCAAGGTGCGTTCGTACGACGACATCTCGCTGGAGTTGGAGGGCGGTCGTACCGTCGCCTGGGGGAGCAGCGAGAAAGGTGCCGCGAAGGCCCGTACGCTCGCCGCTCTCATGAAAGCCACTCCCGATGCGCGGCACTTCGACGTCAGCGTCCCCACCGCCCCTGCGTCAGCAGGGAGTTGACGCACATCAGCGCAGGCCAGCACCCTGGTTGGGCACTGCTACGGCTGATCACATAGGGTGAAAAGAAAAACGGGAGGTTCGGCGTGTTCGTTGAACGTGCGCCACTTGTCGACTTAGTGTCCTGTTCAGAAGACTCCAGGGAACAGACACACTGGTAACCCTAAACTTCAGCGTTAGGGTTCGGGTCGGCGCTACGGACCGTCCCATTCGGCATCAGTCGGCGGATCGTGAGGCAGCAGTGCCTCGTTGGTTCGGCGACACGTAACTCGAGGCGAGAGGCCTTCGACGTGGCAGCACCGCAGAACTACCTCGCAGTCATCAAAGTCATCGGTGTCGGCGGCGGTGGTGTCAATGCCATCAACCGGATGATCGAGGTCGGTCTCAAGGGCGTCGAGTTCATCGCCATCAACACCGACGCGCAGGCGCTGTTGATGAGCGACGCCGACGTCAAGCTCGACGTCGGCCGCGAACTCACCCGCGGACTCGGCGCCGGAGCCAACCCGGCCGTGGGCCGCAAGGCCGCCGAGGACCACCGCGAGGAGATCGAGGAGGTCCTCAAGGGGGCCGACATGGTCTTCGTGACGGCCGGTGAAGGCGGCGGCACGGGCACCGGCGGCGCGCCCGTCGTGGCCAACATCGCACGCACCCTGGGCGCCCTCACCATCGGCGTGGTCACGCGCCCGTTCACCTTCGAGGGACGGCGCCGCGCCAACCAGGCCGAGGACGGCATCGCCGAACTCCGCGAAGAGGTCGACACCCTCATCGTCATCCCCAACGACCGACTGCTGTCCATCTCGGACCGCCAGGTCTCCGTCCTCGACGCCTTCAAGTCGGCCGACCAGGTCCTGCTCTCCGGTGTCCAGGGCATCACCGACCTCATCACCACGCCCGGTCTGATCAACCTCGACTTCGCCGACGTCAAGTCGGTCATGTCGGAAGCCGGTTCGGCGCTCATGGGCATCGGCTCGGCCCGCGGCGACGACCGCGCGGTGGCCGCCGCCGAGATGGCGATCTCCTCGCCGCTCCTGGAGGCGTCCATCGACGGCGCCCGCGGTGTACTGCTCTCCATCTCCGGCGGCTCCGACCTCGGCCTGTTCGAGATCAACGAAGCGGCTCAGCTGGTCAGCGAGGCCGCCCACCCCGAGGCCAACATCATCTTCGGTGCGGTCATCGACGACGCCCTCGGCGACGAGGTCCGCGTCACCGTGATCGCCGCCGGCTTCGACGGGGGGCAGCCGCCGACCCGCCGGGAGACGGTCATGGGTTCGTCCTCGAACCCGGCCCGCCGCGAGGAGCCCACACCGGTACGGCAGACCGAGAGCCGCCCGTCCTTCGGCTCGCTCGGCAGCGTCACGCCGAAGGAGGACCCGGAGCCCGCACCGGAGCCGGTCGCCGACCTCCCGGTCCCCCCGCCGGTCCCGCCGTCGCGGAGCTACACCGACAGCGCGGCCGAGGAGCTGGACGTGCCGGACTTCCTGAAGTGATAGGACGGAGCGAGAGCGTGAGCGGCGCGCACTTCGCCTTCACCGATCGGTGGGGCGGGGTGAGCGCCGCTCCGTATGAGGAGCTCAACCTCGGCGGGGCGGTCGGCGACGACCCCGAGGCCGTGGGGACCAATCGCGAACTGGCCGCCAAGTCGCTCGGTATCGATCCCGACCGGGTGGTCTGGATGAACCAGGTGCACGGGGCGGACGCCGTGGTGGTCTCCGAGCCGTGGGGCGAGCGTCCGGTGCCTCAGGTCGACGCGATCGTCACCGCCGAACGCGGTCTCGCCCTCGCCGTCCTCACCGCGGACTGCACCCCGGTGCTGCTCGCCGACCCGGTCGCCGGGATCGCCGCGGCGGTCCACGCGGGCCGGCCCGGCATGGTCGCCGGAGTCGTCCCCGCCGCGCTACGCGCGATGACCGAACTCGGCGCCGATCCCGCCCGGATCGTCGCCCGCACCGGACCTGCCGTCTGCGGCAAGTGCTACGAGGTGCCCGAGGAGATGCGTGCCGACGTCGCCGCCGTCGAACCCGCGGCGCACGCCGAGACGAGTTGGGGCACGCCCTCGGTCGACGTGACCGCCGGAGTGCACGCGCAACTCGACCGGCTCGGGGTGCGCGACCGGCAGCAGTCGCCGGTGTGCACGCTGGAGTCGGGCGACCACTTCTCGTATCGCCGCGATCGCACCACGGGGCGACTCGCGGGATATGTCTGGCTGGACTGATGGCACATGACGGACCGTAAGGACGAACTCGCCGCAAATCTGGCGAAGGTGGAGCAGCGCATCGCCGCCGCGTGCGCGGCCGCCGGGCGGGCGCGGGAGGAGGTGACCCTCATCGTGGTCACCAAGACCTATCCCGCGAGCGACGTGCGGATGCTGTCGGAGCTCGGCGTGCGTCATGTCGCCGAGAACAAGGACCAGGACGCGGCGCCCAAGGCTGCTGAATGTTCGGATCTGCCGCTTACCTGGCACTTTGTGGGTCAGTTGCAGACCAACAAGGTGCGCTCTGTGGTCGGTTACGCGGATCTCGTGCAGTCCGTCGATCGTTCCAAGCTGGTGACGGCTCTTTCGAAGGAGGCCGTGAAGGCCGGGCGCGAAGTGGGATGCCTCATCCAGGTCGCGCTCGACGCCGGGTCGGGCGAGCGAGGGGAGCGGGGCGGCGTGGCGCCGGGCGGAATCGAGGAGTTGGCCGATCTCGTGGCCCGGGCTCCGGGGTTGCGGCTCGACGGGCTGATGACCGTCGCTCCGCTCACCGGGGAGTACGCGGGACGCGAACAAGCGGCGTTCGAGCGGTTGATGGATTTGTCGACCGACCTGCGCCGAGCCCATCAGGCTGCGAACATGGTGTCGGCAGGGATGAGTGCGGACCTCGAACAGGCCGTGGCGGCAGGGGCGACACATGTGCGCGTCGGCACCGCGGTACTCGGAGTCCGCCCCAGGCTCGGGTAACGTCGCCAAGAAGTCGGACCACAGCAGAAAATATGGTCATTGCCGCCGAAAGGCGGTCATAACGACCTCGTGGATCGCGGGCACTTGGCAGTCGTCAGCCGATCCACCACAGAGCGGAGGACTCAGAGAATGGCCGGCGCGATGCGCAAGATGGCGGTCTACCTCGGCCTCGTGGAGGACGATGGGTACGACGGCCGCGGTTTCGACCCCGACGACGACTTCGAACCGGAACTCGACCCGGAGCCCGAGCGGGACCGCCGACGGCATGAGCCGTCTCACCAGTCACATCAGGCACTTCAGCCCGAAAGGGATGAATCGGTCAGAGTCGTGCAGTCCTCGGTGCCGCGCGACTCGGTGCCCCGATCCACTTCGCTGGCCGCGGAATCGGTGCGTCCCGCGCGCATCGCGCCCGTGGCATCCATCACACAAGAACGCGCAAGCCTGGAGAAGAACGCACCGGTGATCATGCCCAAAGTCGTGTCGGAACGAGAGCCTTACCGGATCACCACGCTTCACCCCCGGACCTACAACGAGGCCCGTACCATCGGGGAACACTTCCGTGAGGGCACCCCGGTGATCATGAACTTGACTGAGATGGATGACACAGACGCCAAGCGACTTGTCGACTTTGCGGCCGGTTTGGTGTTTGGTCTTCACGGCAGCATCGAGCGGGTGACGCAGAAGGTGTTCCTGTTGTCGCCTGCTAACGTCGATGTCACGGCGGAGGACAAGGCCCGCATCGCAGAGGGCGGGTTCTTCAACCAGAGCTGAGAAGCACAACCGGAACGAAGTACGGAACAGGGGAGAGGGAAAGACAGACCATGAGCGTGTTCGCGCAGGTGATCTACATCGCGCTGATGGTGTTCCTCATCGTGCTCATCTTCCGGTTGGTCATGGACTACGTCTTCCAGTTCGCCCGCTCGTGGCAACCCGGCAAGGCGATGGTGGTCGTTCTGGAGGCCACCTACACTGTCACCGATCCACCGTTGAAGCTTCTGCGGCGGTTCATCCCGCCGCTGCGTCTCGGGGGCGTGGCGCTCGACCTGTCCTTCTTCGTGCTGATGATCATCGTCTACATCCTCATCTCCATCACGGGAAACCTGGCGAGGTGACTGTGGACGATACGGTCTTGCCGACTGCCGATGACTACGTTGAGGTGAAGAGATGCCGTTGACCCCCGAGGACGTGCGGAACAAGCAGTTCACGACCGTCCGCCTCCGAGAAGGCTATGACGAGGACGAGGTCGATGCCTTCCTCGACGAGGTCGAAGCCGAACTGACCCGCCTGCTGCGCGAGAACGAGGACCTGCGCGCCAAGCTGGCCGCGGCGACGCGTGCTGCTGCCCAGAACCAGCAGAACATGCGCAAGCCCCCGGAGCAGCAGGACCAGCAGCAGGGTGGCATGCCCGGACAGGGAATGCCGCAGCAGGGCATGCGTGGGCCAGGTCCCGGCGCTCCCGTACCCGCTGGCATATCCGGTCCGCCGCAGCAGCAGATGGGCGGCCCCATGGGTGGCCCGCCCCAGCTGCCGAGCGGTGCACCGCAGCTGCCCGCCGGCCCCGGCGGTGGCCAGGGTGGCCCGCAGGGTCAGATGGGCCAGGGCCCCATGGGTCAGGGGCAGATGGGCCAGGGCCAGATGGGTCAGGGCCAGTTGGGCCAGGGCCAGATGGGTCAGGGCCCCATGGGCGGTCAGCCGCCCATGCAGCAGCAGATGGGTGGCCCGATGGGCGGTCCCATGGGCGGCCCGATGGGCGGCCCCGGTCAGGGCCCCGGTGGCGACAGCGCCGCCCGTGTCCTCTCGCTGGCCCAGCAGACCGCCGACCAGGCGATCGCCGAGGCTCGTTCCGAGGCCAACAAGATCGTCGGCGAGGCTCGTTCGCGTGCCGAGGGTCTTGAGCGTGACGCCCGTGCCAAGGCGGACGCGCTGGAGCGGGACGCCCAGGAGAAGCACCGCGTCGCGATGGGCTCCCTCGAGTCCGCCCGCGCCACGCTGGAGCGCAAGGTCGAGGACCTGCGCGGCTTCGAGCGCGAGTACCGCACGCGTCTGAAGTCGTACCTCGAGTCGCAGCTGCGTCAGCTGGAGACCCAGGCCGACGACTCGCTGGCTCCGCCGCGTACCCCGGCGACCGCGTCGCTGCCGCCGTCCCCGGCGCCTTCCATGGCTCCGGCCGGTGCGAGCGCGCCGTCGTACGGTGGCAACCAGGGCATGGGCGGCGGTCCTTCGCCGGCCGGCCCGTCCTACGGTGGCCAGCAGCAGATGTCTCCCGCGATGACCCAGCCGATGGCGCCGGTACGGCCGCAGGGTCCTGGTCCGATGGGACAGGCTCCCTCGCCGATGCGCGGCTTCCTCATCGACGAGGACGACAACTGACGGCCTCTAGTACGCCTTAGGCGTCGGCAGCGTTCAGGGCGAGGCCCCGGATTTCGATCCGGGGCCTCGCCCTTTTACGCGAGTTGATCACAGTGTCGTGGAGACGCGGAAGGCCCGGCCCCCTCCTGGGGACCGGGCCTTCGCTCTCGCGGTTACGCCTTGCGCAGGCGGAACGTCAGGGACAGGCCCTCGTCGGTGAACGGGGTGCCGTAGGTGTCGTCCGCCTCACCCTGGGCGAAGTCCGTGGCAAGGACCTCGTCGGCGATCAGGGGCGTGTGCTCGGACAGGGCCGCGATCACGGCCGGGTCCGTGGCCGTCCAGCGGAGTGCGATGCGGTCGGCCACGTCGAGGCCGCTGTTCTTGCGGGCCTCCTGGATCAGGCGGATCGCGTCACGGGCCAGGCCCGCCTGGCGGAGTTCCTCCGTGATCTCCAGGTCCAGCGCCACCGTCGCACCGGAGTCGGACGCCACCGACCAGCCCTCGCGCGGGGTCTCCGTGATGATCACCTCATCAGGAGCGAGCGTGATCGTCTCACCGTCGACCTCGACCGACGCCATGCCCTCGCGCAGGGCGAGGGAGAGCGCGGCCGCGTCGGCGCCCGCGACGGCCTTGGCCACGTCCTGGACGCGCTTGCCGAAACGCTTGCCGAGGGCGCGGAAGTTGGCCTTCGCCGTGGTGTCCACCAGGCTGCCGCCGACCTCGCTGAGGGAGGCGAGTGCGCTCACGTTCAGCTCCTCCGTGATCTGCGCGTGCAGTTCACTGTCGAGGGAGCCGAAGCCGGTCGCGGCGATGAGCGCCCGGGACAGCGGCTGACGGGTCTTCACACCCGACTCCGCGCGCGTGGCACGGCCCAACTCGACGAGCCGGCGCACCAGGACCATCTGCTTCGACAGCTCCGGGTCGATGGCGGAGAGGTCCGCCTTCGGCCAGGAGGCCAGGTGCACGGACTCCGGGACGCCGGGGGTGACCGGCACGACGAGGTCCTGCCAGACCCGCTCGGTGATGAAAGGGGTCAGCGGGGCCATCAGCTTGGTGACCGTCTCGACGACCTCGTGCAGCGTGCGCAGCGCGGCCTTGTCGCCCTGCCAGAAGCGGCGCCGGGACCGGCGTACGTACCAGTTGGACAGGTCGTCGACGAACGCCGACAGGAGCTTGCCGGCGCGCTGGGTGTCGTACGACTCCAGGGACTGGGTCACCTGGTCGGTCAGCGCGTGCAGTTCGGACAGCAGCCAGCGGTCCAGGACCGGGCGGTCGGCCGGGGCCGGGTCCGCCTCGCTGGGCGCCCAGTCGGACGTACGGGCGTACAGGGCCTGGAAGGCCACCGTGTTCCAGTATGTGAGGAGCGTCTTGCGGACGACCTCCTGGATCGTGCCGTGGCCCACGCGACGGGCCGCCCACGGGGAGCCGCCGGCCGCCATGAACCAGCGCACGGCGTCAGCCCCGTGCCGGTCCATCAGGGGGATCGGCTCCAGGGTGTTGCCCAGGTGCTTGGACATCTTGCGGCCGTCCTCGGCGAGGATGTGGCCGAGGCAGACGACGTTCTCGTACGACGACTTGTCGAAGACCAGGGTGCCGATGGCCATCAGCGTGTAGAACCAGCCCCGTGTCTGGTCGATGGCCTCGCTGATGAACTGCGCCGGGTAGCGGGACTCGAACAGCTCCTTGTTCTTGTACGGGTAGCCCCACTGCGCGAACGGCATCGAACCCGAGTCGTACCAGGCGTCGATGACCTCCGGCACGCGCGTGGCCGTCTTCTGGCACTGGGGGCACGCGAAGGTGACCTCGTCGATGAACGGGCGGTGCGGGTCAAGGCCGGAATGGTCCGTGCCGGTCAGCTGGGTGAGCTCCGCGCGGGAGCCCACCACGGTGAGGTGGTCGTCCTCGCAGCGCCAGATCGGCAGCGGGGTGCCCCAGTAGCGGTTGCGGGACAGCGCCCAGTCGATGTTGTTCTGCAGCCAGTCGCCGAAGCGGCCGTGCTTCACCGTCTCCGGGAACCAGTTGGTGTTCTCGTTCTCCTGGAGGAGGCGGTCCTTGGCGGCGGTGGTGCGGATGTACCAGGACGGCTGCGCGTAGTAGAGGAGCGCGGTGTGGCAGCGCCAGCAGTGCGGGTAGCTGTGCTCGTACGGGATGTGCCGGAAGAGGAGGCCGCGCTGCTGGAGGTCCTCGGTGAGCTTTTCGTCCGCCTTCTTGAAGAAGACGCCGCCGACCAGGGGGACGTCCTCCTCGAACGTGCCGTCCCGGCGGACGGGGTTCACGACGGGCAGGCCGTAGGCGCGGCAGACCTTGAGGTCGTCCTCACCGAACGCGGGGGACTGGTGGACCAGGCCCGTACCGTCCTCGGTCGTGACGTACTCGGCGTTGACCACGTAGTGGGCCGGCTCCGGGAACTCCACGAGCTCGAACGGACGTTGATAGGTCCAGCGCTCCATTTCGGCGCCGGTGAAGGACTGGCCGGTGGTCTCCCAGCCCTCGCCGAGCGCCTTGGCGAGCAGCGGCTCGGCGACGACGAGCTTCTCCTCGCCGTCGGTGGCGACGACGTAGGTGACCTCCGGGTGCGCGGCGACCGCCGTGTTGGACACCAGGGTCCAGGGGGTCGTCGTCCACACCAGGAGCGCGGCCTGGCCGGCGAGCGGACCGGAGGTGAGCGGGAAACGGACGTACACGGAAGGGTCGACGATCGTCTCGTAGCCCTGCGCCAGCTCGTGGTCCGACAGGCCCGTCTCGTCGCGGGGGCACCAGGGGGCCACGCGGTAGTCCTGGACCAGCAGGCCCTTGTTGAAGATCTCCTTCAGCGACCACCAGACGGACTCGATGTACTCAGGGTCCATCGTGCGGTAGGGGTCCTGGAGGTCGGTCCAGTAGCCCATACGGGTCGTGAGTGCCTCGAAGGCGTCGGTGTGGCGGGTCACGGACTCGCGGCACTTGGCGTTGAACTCGGCGATGCCGTACGCCTCGATGTCCTTCTTGCCGGTGAAGCCGAGCTCCTTCTCGACCGCGAGCTCCACCGGCAGGCCGTGACAGTCCCAGCCGGCCTTGCGGGCCACGTGGTAGCCGCGCATGGTGCGGAAGCGGGGGAAGACGTCCTTGAAGACGCGCGCCTCGATGTGGTGGGCGCCGGGCATGCCGTTGGCGGTGGGCGGGCCCTCGTAGAACACCCACTCGGGGCGGCCCTCGGACTGCTCCAGGCTCTTGGCGAAGATCTTCTGCTCGCGCCAGAAGTCGAGCACCGCGTGCTCGAGCGCGGGCAGGTCGACCTGGGCGGGCACCTGGCGGTACGTCGGCGTTGTCATCAGCGAGCTTCCTCCGGCGGACTTGCTGCCTTCCGTCCGGAGGGACGAGAGTCTGTGCGCCGGTTTCGGCGCGCTCCCGCGGTACCACCCTCCTTGGCCCGCCGACGCCTGGTGTGCGTCGGTGAGCCCCCTCATTGGGGCCGCGATGCCGGGTCTACCGGCCCTGGTGGTCCGTGGGCGGAGCCCACTGATCCAAGGCCTTCTTCCGGCGGCTCCGGGGTGATCTTCACGTCGCGCTCGCCCCCGGGCTTCCACCGTCCCCGGGTCGCTATGGGCTGCGTACGCCGCTACTCGTCCCCATCCACGCTTTTCGCTCCGCCCAGTGTACGGCGCCCGGGGGACAGCGGCCGACCGGTTTTCCTCAGCCGGATACGGAGGCCGCCGTGGGGCCCTGAGTGACCCGAATGGAGCGGCACGACTGTTCGGATTCCGGGACGGACGGTCCGGCGGATTACCTGGCGGGGAGCTGGGCACAACGCATGCATGCTTCGCGCCTCGCGCGCGCGGGGCGGGCGAATCGAGCGGCGTGCCCCGTTGCCGCGGGACTCAAGTCGATTTATCGTCCCAGCACGATTCGCGAGCAAGATCACAATATGTGAAGGGGCCGCGGCATGGTGGCGAAGAAGACCGCCGTACAGCAGTCGGCGTCGAGCCGGTCCACACATGCCCGTGCCGCCGGCGGCGAGGCCAAGGGTGCGGCTGCCAAGGCCGTGAAGGCGGTCGGAGCGGCGGCGAAGAGCGTCGCGAAGAAGGCCGCCGTCAAGAGCACGCGCGCGGGTGGCGAGAAGGCCGTGGCGAAGAAGGTGGCGCCCCGGAAGGCGAGCGGCGCCAAGGCCACGGCTTCCACGGCGGCTCCCGGCGGACAGACGGCCGCGGAGGAGGTCTCGGCCAGGAGACCCTCGGCCGAGGCGCCTGTCGGCGGGACGGCAGAGGTCACCAAGGGCGTCGGCAAGGCCTCGGTCACGAAGAAGGGCACGGTCACTGAGAAGGCCGCGGTGCCGAAGAAGGCCGCGGTTGCCAAGAAGGCGGTCGCCGGGAAGGGTGCGGTCGCGAAGAAGGCGGTCGCCGGGAAGGGTGCGGTCGCGAAGAAGGCGGTCGCCGAGAAGGGTGCGGTCGCCAAGAAGACCTCCGCAAAGAAGCCGGTCGCGAAGAAGGCGGCTACAAAGGAAGCGGTCGCGAAGAAGGCAGCCGCGAAGAAGGCCGCCACGAAGAAAGCGGTGACGAGGAAGGCAGCCACGAAGAGATCCGCAGCGAAGGACACGGCCGCGGCCAAAGGCGCGGCCAAGGGCACGACCGCGACGAAGGCCGCGGGGAAGAAGACGGCCGCGAAGGACATCGCGGTCGCGGAGAAGGCCGCCACGGAGGCCGGTGCCCCGCAGGGGGACGCCGGGCAGGGCACCTCCGGGAAGAACACCCTCACCAAGAGGGCGGCCAGGAAGAGCACGGCCAAGAAGGCGGGCGCGGCCGAGGCCGCGAAGCAGACGGGAGCCACGACAGTGGTTGCGAAGAAGACTCCTGGCACGGCCACGGCGGCGAAGACCGCCCTACCCAACGCGCGGGTCTCCGCGGTGGAGCCCGGCGAGCTCGCGGTGCGCCCGGGTGAGGACCCGTGGACGCCCGAAGAGGTCTCCGAGGCGCGCGCGGAGCTCACGGCCGAGGCCCTGCGGCTGCGCACCGAGATCACCACCTCGGAGGAGTCCCTGGTCGGGCTCATGAGGGACTCCGGGGACGGCGCCGGCGACGACCAGGCCGACACCGGGACCAAGAACATCACGCGCGAGAGCGAGATGGCCCTCGCGGCCAACGCGCGCGAGATGCTCCTCCAGACCGAACGCGCCCTGGGGCGGCTCGACGCCGGCACGTACGGCCTGTGCGAGAACTGCGGCAACCCCATCGGCAAGGCCCGCATGCAGGCCTTCCCGCGCGCGACCCTGTGCGTGGAGTGCAAGCAGAAGCAGGAACGCCGGTACTGAGGGTCCTTGGAGGCGTGTCGTACCCTCGTCCTCAGTCAGGTATCTAGGTCGAGGGACTCACGTGACAGAGGCGGAGCGCATCATCGGTACGCCGGATTCCCCAGAGGCGGCGGGGGCGGAGCCGGAGCAGGACCAGACGGCGCGGCCCAGGGGCAGGCGCCGTATCGCCGTGCTGTTCACGGTGGCCGCCTTCGCGTACGCCCTCGACCTGGTCAGCAAGATGATCGTGGTCGCCAAGCTGGAGCACCACGAGCCGATCGAGATCGTCGGGGACTGGCTGAGGTTCGAGGCGATCCGCAACGCGGGCGCGGCCTTCGGCTTCGGTGAGGCCTTCACCGTGATCTTCACGGTGATCGCGGCGGCCGTGATCGTGGTCATCGCCCGGCTCGCCCGCAAGCTCTACAGCCTGCCCTGGGCGATCGCGCTCGGTCTGCTGCTCGGGGGCGCGTTCGGCAACCTCACCGACCGGATCTTCCGCTCCCCGGGAGTGTTCGAGGGCGCGGTCGTCGACTTCATCGCGCCCAAGCACTTCGCCGTCTTCAACCTCGCCGACTCGGCGATCGTGTGCGGCGGCATCCTGATCGTGCTGCTGTCGTTCAAGGGACTCGACCCCGACGGCACGGTCCACAAGGACTGATCCACAGGCGCCGGTCGGGGCTGTCGGTGGTGTCCGGCATACTCGACGGGTGAGCACCGTTCCCGAGATCCGTACCCTGCCCGTGCCCGACGGCCTGGAGGGCGAGCGCGTCGACGCCGCCATCTCCCGCATGTTCGGCTTCTCCCGGACCAAGGCGGCCGAGATCGCCGCCGCGGGGAAGGTCACGGTCGACGGGTCGGTGGTCGGGAAGTCCGAGCGGGTGCACGGCGGGGCCTGGCTGGAGGTCGAGATGCCACAGGCGGCCGCGCCGGTGCAGATCGTCGCCGAGCCGGTCGAGGGCATGGAGATCGTCCATGACGACGACGACGTGGTCGTGATCGCCAAGCCGGTGGGCGTCGCCGCGCATCCCAGCCCCGGCTGGACCGGGACGACCGTGATCGGCGGGCTCGCCGCCGCCGGGTACCGCATCTCGACCTCCGGTGCCGCCGAGCGCCAGGGCATCGTGCACCGCCTCGACGTGGGCACCTCGGGGCTGATGGTCGTGGCCAAGTCGGAGCGGGCGTACACCTCGCTCAAGCGGCAGTTCAAGGAGCGCACGGTCGACAAGCGGTACCACACGCTCGTCCAGGGCCACCCGGACCCGACCAGCGGCACCATCGACGCACCCATCGGCCGCCACCCCCAGCACGACTACAAGTGGGCGGTCACGGCCGAGGGCAAGCCGTCCGTGACGCATTACGACCTCATCGAGGCGTTCCGTGCGGCCTCCCTGCTCGATGTGAAGCTGGAGACCGGGCGCACCCACCAGATCCGCGTCCACATGGCGGCCCACCGCCACCCCTGCGTCGGCGACCTGACGTACGGCGCCGACCCGACGCTCGCCAAGCGGCTCCGGCTGACGCGGCAGTGGCTGCACGCCGTGCGGCTCGGCTTCGAGCACCCGGGGGACGGGGAGTGGGTGGAGTTCGCGAGCGAGTACCCGGAAGATCTGCAGCAGGCCCTGGACCTGGTGCGTGAGGAGACCTACGGGTGAGCACGCACGCGTACGTGGTGCGGGTCGCCGAGGATCCCGCCGACCGTGAGGCCTGCTTCACGGTCCGCAAGGAGGTCTTCGTCGGCGAGCAGGGCGTGCCGGAGGACATCGAGTACGACGCCTACGACGCCGTAGCGGTGCATGTGCTGGCGGTGCGGGAGGACGGGGTGCCGCTCGGGACCGGGCGGCTGCTGTACGGCGCGGCGGCGGCCGGGAAGACCGGCGGTGACGTGACCGTGGGGTCGCTGGGACGGCTCGCCGTGACACAGGCGGCGCGCGGACTCGGGGTGGGGGTGGCTCTTGTGCGGGCCATCGAGGACGCGGCACGCGCGCGTGGGCTCGTGGCCGTGGATCTGCATGCGCAGACGCATGCACTGGGGTTCTACGAGCGGCTCGGGTACGTGGCGTACGGGCCGGAGTTTCCGGACGCGGGGATACCGCACCGGGCCATGCGACGGGTTCTCTGACGCTCGGATTCACGTCGGCGGGAGACGGCGAGCGGCGGTCGGGAAGGTCTGGGCGTGAAGCGGGCAGACTGAAGTGACCGTAGATTTGTCGATCTGCCCGGAGTTCTCACCGTGGATCAGTTGGCCCTGTTGTTCGTGTTGTTGCTGGGGGCTCTGATCAGTGTCCCGGTGGGAGACCGGTTCGGGTTGCCGGCGCCGGTGCTGATGACGCTCCTCGGGATCGTGCTCGCGGTACTGGACTTCGTACCGAATGTCGATATTCCACCCGAGCTGATCCTGCCCATTCTGTTGCCGCCGTTGCTCTATGCGGCGGTGCGGCGGACGTCGTGGCGGCAGTTCGCGGCCAACAAACGACCGATCTTCCTGCTCGCCGTCGCGCTCGTGTTCGTCACCACCCTGTGCGTCGCCGTCGTCGCCCAGGCGATCGTGCCGGGACTGCCGATCGCCGCCGCCGTCGCGCTCGGCGCGCTGGTCGCGCCGCCCGACCCGGTCGCCGCGACCGCCGTGGCCGGCCAACTCGGGCTGCCCCGGAGGCTGGTGTCCATCCTGGAGGGCGAGGGGCTCTTCAACGACGTGACGGCGATCGTGCTCTACCACGTGGCCGTCGCCGCAGCCGTCAGTGGCTCGTTCACGGCAGGGAAGGCCGTCTTCGAGTTGGTGCTCTCCGCGGTGGTCGCCGTCGTCGTGGGGCTCGCGCTGGGCTGGGGGGCCAACAAGCTGATGGATCTGCTGGGTGACGCCACTCTCCAGATCGGGCTGACGGTACTCGTGCCGTACGCCTCCTACGTGCTCGCCGAGGAGCTCCACGGCTCCGGTGTGCTCGCGGTGCTGACCACCGCCCTGTTCATCGCCGAGTACGCCACCGACGCCGACGACGTGATGACCCGGCTCGCCGGGCACACCTTCTGGGACATCGTCGACACGCTCGTGACCGGCGTGGCCTTCGGGCTCATCGGACTCGAACTGCACAACGCGATCCGGACGGCGTCCGGACGCTGGGGCGAGATGCTCGGCTGGGCCGCCGCGATCGTGGCCGTGGTCGTGCTCGTACGGCTGCTGTGGCTGTTGCCGGCGACCTGGCTCACCAAACGCCTGCACGCCAAGCGGGACATAGACGAGGAGATCCCGATGGGATGGCGGGAGACCGTCATCATGTGGTGGTCCGGGATGCGGGGCGTGGCGTCCGTGGCGCTGGCGCTGGCCATCCCGCTGGAGACCGACTCGGGAGCGGGCTTCCCCGACCGGGACGAGATCGTGTTCATCGCGTTCGGGGTGATCATGGCGACCCTCGTGCTGCAGGGGCTGACCCTGCCGTGGCTGGTGAAGCGGCTGGGGGTGCGGGCGGACAGCGAGCGGGAGATGGAGTTCGAGAAGACCCTCGCGGTCCGGGCGGCGAAGGCGGCCAAGAAGCGGCTGCGGGAGATCGAGAACGTGGAGGAACTGCCCGAGGAGCTGTCGGAGCAGATGCTGCGGCGGGCGTTCGAGATCGGTGTGCGGATCTCTCCCGAGATGGGGGACGAGGAGCGGCGTGAGGCCCGGCGCCGGCTCAAGCGGGCGCGGCGCATCCACGGCGAGATGCTGAGCGCGGCGCGGCACGAGGTGCTGGCGGCGCGGAGCGAGCCGGGGGCCGATCCCGAGATCGTGGACCGGGTGTTGCGGCATCTGGACGTTCGCAGTCTGCGGTGAAGGTGTGGAAACCGGGATGAGTTCGCCGCCCGGGCGTTTGTAGGCTGCAGTTATGGCTCGCAACGTGATAATCAGCGGTGGCGGTACGGGAATCGGACTCGCGGCGGCGCAGGTGTTCGCCGCGGAAGGGGATCGGGTGCTGCTGCTCGGCCGGCGTGCCGAGGTGCTCGAGAAGGCCGGGGTGCCCGGCGCGCTGACGTACGCCGCCGATCTCGGTGACGTCGACGAGGTGCGCGGGGTCGTCGGGTTCGTGGAGCGTGAACTCGGGACCGTGGATGTGCTGATCCACAGCGCCGGGGGTACCGGTCAGCTCGAGCCGCCCGTCGACAGCTCCGATCCGCTCGACGCCGTCGCGCACAACTGGACCGTGAACTTCCGGCTCAATCTGCTGACCGCGGCGCTGCTCACCGAGGGGTTGAAGGAGCGGCTCGCCTCGCCGGGCGGGCGGGTGCTGTTCGTGAGTTCCATCGCCGCGTACCGGGGGTCCGGGAGCGGGGCGTACGGGGCGGCGAAGGCGGGGCTGCATCCGTACGCCCATGATCTCGCGCGGGAGTTGGGGCCGCGGGGGATCACCGCGAACGTGGTCGCGCCGGGGTACATCGAGGACACGGAGTTCTTCGGTGGGGCGATCGATCCCGCTCGGCGGGAACGGCTCGTCGGTGACACGTCGACGGGGCGGGCGGGGACGCCGGGGGATGTCGCCGCCACGCTGCACTGGCTGGCTTCGGCGGGGGCGGGGCATGTGACGTCGCAGGTCGTGCAGGTCAACGGTGGGGCTGAGCGAGGGCATTGACCGTGGACGGGTGCGGGTCCGTCGTGGGTCGGTGCAGGCGCCGGCGCCACGACGGACCGTCAGCCCCGCCCCGTCCGTGGGGTCTCGTGGGCTCGGCGGGGGGCCGTGCCGTTGCCGTTTCCGTTGGAGGAGGAGCCGCTGCGGGGCAGTACGACCGCGTCCGCCGTGTTGACCCGGGGCAGGGCGTACGGATGGTGTTCGGTCAGCCAGCGGAGCATCTGCTCGCGGACCGTGACCCGTACCGTCCAGATGTCGTCGGCGTCCTTGGCGGTCACCAGGGCCCGTACCTGCATGGTGTTCGGGGTGGTGTCGGTGACGTCGAGGCCGTAGGCGCGGCCGTCCCAGGCCGGGCACCCGCGCAGGATGTCCCGCAGCCGCTCGCGCATCAGCTCCACCGGGGCCGTGTGATCGACGTGCCAGAAGACGATGCCGGTCATCTGCGGGGTGCCGCGGGACCAGTTCTCGAACGGCTTCGAGGTGAAGTACGACACCGGCATGGTGATCCGGCGCTCGTCCCAGGTCCGCACCGTCAGGAAGGTCAGCGTGATCTCCTCGACGGTGCCCCACTCGCCGTCCACCACCACGGTGTCGCCGATGCGCACCATGTCACCGAAGGCGATCTGCAGCCCGGCGAACATGTTGCTGAGCGTCGACTGGGCGGCGACACCGGCGACGATGCCGAGGATTCCGGCGGAGGCCAGCAGCGAGGCACCGGCCGCGCGCATCGCGGGGAACGTCAGCAGCATCGCGGCCACGGCCACCACGCCGACGGTCGCGGCGACCACCCGCATGATCAGCGTGACCTGGGTGCGCACCCTGCGGACCCGGGCGGCGTCGTGGTGGGCGCGCGCGTAACGGGTGTACGTCGTCTCCACTATGGCCGCGGCGATCCGGATCACCAGCCAGGCGGTCGCCCCGATCAGGACCAGCGTCAGTGTCTGCCCGATGCCGGCGCTGTGCCGCTCCAGCACCCTCGCCTCGTCGTACGCCCCTCTCAGCATCGCCGCGCACAGCACAAGCATGTAGGGGATGCGACCACGGCGCAGCAGACCCCACATCGGGGTCTCGCTGTGGCGTGCGTCGGCCTTGCGCAGCAGAAGGTCGGTGGCCCAGCCGATCACCAAGGTGAGCAGCAACGAGCCACCGACCACGATCAGTGGCCGGAGTACGTTCTCCATGCCCCCGAACCTAACCGGCCCGGGCGGGGCATGAACATGTGACTTCTGCCGCGAAGTGGGTACGGCACCATGTCCTCATGAACATCATGCTCTTTCACTCGACCTACGGCCTCAGGCCCGCCGTCCGTCAGGCCGCCGACCGGCTGCGGGAGGCCGGGCACGAGGTGTGGACCCCGGACCTCTTCGAGGGGCGCACGTTCGAGACGGTCGAGGAGGGCATGGCCTTCAACTCTGAGATCGGCAAGGACGAGCTGCTCAAGCGGGCCGTCCTGGCCGCCGCACCCTACTCCGAGCGCGGTCTGGTCTACTCCGGCTTCTCGCTCGGCGCCTCGATCGCGCAGACCCTCGCCCTCGGCGACGAGAAGGCCCGCGGCCTGCTCCTCCTGCACGGCACGTCGGACATCGCGCCGAACGCGACCGCGGACGAGCTGCCGGTCCAGCTGCACGTGGCCGAGCCGGACCCCTTCGAGACCGACGACTGGCTGAGCGCCTGGTATCTCCAGATGGGCCGCACCGGCGCCGATGTCGAGATCTACCGATACGCCGGGGCCGGTCATCTCTACACCGACCCCGGCCTCCCGGACTACGACGAGGAGGCCGCCGAGGCCACCTGGCGGGTGGCCCTCGGCTTCCTGGAGACGCTCTAGACGGGGGTGTAGGTCCGCTCGACCTTCTGTGTGCCGGTCCGCGTGCGGTACGAACGCGCCCAGGACGAGGTCGCGTTCGCCTTGGTCTTGTCGGACAGCACGTAGTAGTCCATCTGCGCCCGGTCGGCGGTGATGTCCAGGACGCCGTAGCCGTGGCGGTCGGTGTCGACCCAGTGGACGTGACGGTTGGCGACCTGGATGACCGGCGCGGCGAGCGCGGTGACCGTGCCCTCGGGGACCTTCAGGAGGTCGTCGAGGTTGTCGGAGGTCACCGAGGTGACGACGAACTCGGTGGCGGCGGAGGCCGACAGCGGGTAGGTGCCGGCGTCCACCGGCACGTCGTTGGCCCACGCCATGTGGATGTCGCCGGTCAGGAAGACGGTGTTGCGGATGGCGTTGGAGCGCAGGTGGGCCAGCAACTCGCGGCGGTCGTCCGTGTAGCCGTCCCACTGGTCCGTGTTGAGGGCGAGGCCCTCCTTCGGCAGCCCCAGCAGCTCGGCGAGCGGCCTCAGCAGATCGGCGGAGAGCGAGCCGATCGCGAACGGCGAGATCATCACGGAGTTGCCGACCAACCGCCAGGTCGTGTCGGAGGACTTCAGCCCCGCCTTGAGCCAGTCCAGCTGCGCGCGGCCGGTGATCGTGCGGCTTGGGTCGTCCACCGAGCCGTTGCCCACGGCGACCTGCTGTGAGCGGAAGGACCGCAGATCGAGCAGCGAGAGGTCGGCGAGCTTGCCGAACCGCAGCCGCCGGTAGGTGGTGCCCGCGATCGCCGGGCGCACCGGCATCCACTCGAAGTAGGCCTGCTTGGCGGCGGCCTGACGGGCCGACCAGGCGCCCTCCGCGCCCTCGGTGTGGTTCTCGGCACCGCCCGACCAGGCGTCGTTGGCGAACTCGTGGTCGTCCCAGATCGCGACGACCGGGGCGACCGCGTGCAGGGTCTGGAGGTCCGGGTCCGTCTTGTACTTGCCGTGCCGGATCCGGTAGTCGGCGAGAGTGAGGATCTCGTGGGCCGGCGCGTGCTGTCGTACGACGGTGTCGCGGGTGCCGTACTCGCCGGTGCCGTACTCGTAGATGTAGTCGCCCAGATGCAGCCAGGCGTCCAGGTCGCCGCGGGCTGCGAGGTGGCGGTACGAGGAGAAGTAGCCCGCCTCCCAGTTGGCGCAGGAGACCACGCCGAAGCGGAGGTTCGCGACGGCCGCGTCCGACGCCGGCGCGGTGCGGGTGCGCGCCGCCGGGGACTTGGTGCCGCCCGCCGAGAAGCGGAACCAGTAGTCGGTCGCGGGGGTGAGACCGCGGACGTCCGCCTTGACGGTGTGGTCGGAGGCGGCGGTCGCGGTGACGGACCCCTTGGCGACGACGGTCGTGAAGGCCTTGTCCCTGGCGACGACCCAGCCGACCTCGGTGTCCGGGCCGAGCCCGGAGCCGGGTACGGCCTCGGAGGTCGGGGTCACCCGGGTCCACAGCAGGATGCCGTCCGGGAGCGGGTCGCCGGAGGCGACGCCGTGCAGGAAGGCGGGGGCCTCGTCGGCGGCTCGGGCCGGCAGCGCGGCGGCGAGCGGGGCGGCGAGGACAGCGGTGGCCGCCGCGGCCTTGACGACCGTACGGCGGCGCGGAGTAAGGGAGTTGAGGGTCTCGGACGATCTGTATCGACTGGTCACGGGCAATCAGATTACTGACCAGTACGCCGAGGAGCGGGCGAACCGGAAAGAAGTTCGCCCGCTCTTCGGCTGTGCGTCAGGCGCGGGTCCCCGATGTCAGGAGCGAGGAACATCGCGGCCGGTCTCCAGCCGCCGCGTTCGCGGCTTTCAGCAGATGTTTACCGACCCGGACGACAGGGAGAGGTTCTCGGAGAAGATCCAGCCCTTGGTCTGGCCGCTTCCCACGCGCCCGTACACCCAGAAGTTTCCGGACGTGTTGTAGACCCCGCACCATGCGTGGAACGCCGTGCCGCCCGCCACCGACTGGGTCTGCGGGCAGGATGCGAACGGGCCGTTCCGCAAATGCCCCACCACAACCTTGAGCTCGCCATTGGAATTGTTGGGGCCGCTGCTTCCGCAATCGTAGGTCGCCGCACTTGCCGACGTCGCCCCACCTATGATAATTCCACCCAGCGTTGCCGTGGTGGCGGCTAACGCGACGAGGGATTTCTTGAAGCTCATTTTTTCCTCCCGTAATCCGCAATGCGTTGGTCGGCGTAGACGTTACCTCGTTCGATCTTTGGATGTAAATGGAAAATATTCAGACTGCAGATGGCTTGATCGTTTCGGTCTGGCCATCGTTCACCGTGGCTGACATGCGAAATGCCCCGGATCGCTTTCGCGGTCCGGGGCATTCTGGTAAATCAGCCCTTGAGGGCTGCGGCGATCGCGGTGTTGTATTCAGCCACGGTCATGGGGGCACTGCCGTTGCTGCCGTTGACAAGCTTGCCGTCCATCACCAGGGACGGAGTTCCCTGGATGCCGTACTTCTTGCTGTCCGTGTCGAACTTGTCGCTCATGACGAGCGCCCACTTGTCGTAGGTGCCGTTCTTCACGGCGGTCTGGAACTTCGTGTTGTTCTTCAGAGCGGAGACCGTGTTCGCCACCTCGATCAGGTAGGCGTCGCTCTTGAACTTGTCTTCCGTTTCGTCGGGGTGGTACTTCGCCGAGTACATCGCGGTCTTGTACTCGAGGAACGCCTCGGGGCTGACGTTGAGCGCCGCTCCGAGAGCGCTCAGCGCATTCCTCGAGCCCTCGCCGCCGAGCTTGCCGTCGAGGAAGGTGGCGCCCACGTACTGGATCTTGTACTTGCCGTCCTCGACGTCCTTGTCGACGGTCGGGCCGACGGTCTGCTCGAACTGGGCGCAGATGGGGCAGCGCGGGTCCTCGTACATCGCGAGGGTCTTCTTGGCGCCGGCCTTGCCGATGGTGACGGTCGTGCCGTTCTCGCCGCTGGTGTTGGCCGGCTTCACGAGCTTCTCGCTCTTGACGTTCTCCCAGTACTCGGGCTTGTTGCCCTGGACGACCGCGTAGCCTATGCCGCCCGCCGCCGCCAGCACGGCGAGGGCCGAGCAGGCGACGATGACCTGCCGCTTGACCTTGTCGCGCTTGGCCTGGCGCTCGCGCTCCTGCCGCAGCCGCTCACGGGCGGCGGTCTTCGAGGCCTGGCTGTTCCGCTTGCTCATGGTGGTGTTCTCCATCAAGGGGGCGCGCACACGTCGTGTGCGGGGGATACGTAGATCGGGACTGGTGGCGCTCAGGTGCTGGTCCGGTTCAGGCGACAGCGACCGAGCACGGCGGTCCACGCCGTCCCAGGGAGTGCACGAGGAGCTTGTCGAGAACGACGGCCGTACGACGGCCGGGGCGCACCGGGCGGGCCGGCTCCGGCTCCGGCCGCACGGTCAGCGCGGCGGCCACGAGGAGGAGCGGCCGGAAGGTCGTGGCGGCCACGGCCCGCAGCAGCTGGGCCAGGGCCCGCTCGCCGCGGCGCAGCCAGGCGGCCGCGAGAAGGCCGACGCAGAGGTGCGCGCCCAGCAGCAGCCAGGCGGTCTGCGGGTCGGCGTGCGCGAGCAGGCCGCCGAGCCGGTTGGGGTCGGTGCCGGTCATCCGGGCCAGTGGCGAGCCCACGCTGGTGCCGTCGCCGCAGAACACGTCCCAGCCGACCGAGCGCAGCGGGCCCGCCACCGGGCCGCCCGCGGCGCCGTAGCAGACGTGCTGGCCGGTGGTGAAGACGGTGTCGGCGGCCAGCTCCAGCGGGATCAGCACGGCGGCGATCCGCCCGAAGCCGCGCTCCCGGCCGGCCAGCGTGTAGGCGAGCGCGAACACGGCGACGGCGACCACCGCCACCGTGTTGAGCGGCAGGGGAGCTCGGGACAGCAGTACGTGCGACGCGGTGCTGAGCGTCACGACGAGTGCCGTGAACAGCGCCGCGCGGAGCGCTCGTAGCTGGGTCCCGGATATGTCCATAGCGTGGAGAGTGTGTCACGCGGGGCTGTAAGGGACCCCTAAAGGATTCCTGTGCGCGGCCCTATCGTTATGGGAAGCGTCATGAGACCTGTCACAGACCCGGAATCCGGCCGTTGCGGAACAGGTCGACGAAGGTCTGGTGGTCGGCACGCGCGCGTGCGCCGTAGCTGTGCGCGAAGTCGACCAGGAGGCCCGCGAAGCCATCCTCGTCAGCCGCGATTGCCGCGTCGATGGCCCGCTCGGTGGAGAAGGGCACCAGGGACTCGCCGGAGGTGTCGTCCGCCGCCGCGTGCATGGTGGCCGTGGCCCGGCCGAGGTCGGCGACGACCGCCGCGATCTCCTCCGGGTCGTCGATGTCGCCCCAGTCCAGGTCCACGGCGTACGGCGAGATCTCGGCGACCAGCTGGCCCGCACCGCCCAGCTCGGTCCAGCCGAGCCACGGGTCGGCGTGCTGCTGGAGGGCGCGCTGGGAGATCACCGTGCGGTGGCCCTCGTGCTGGAAGTAGTCGCGGATCGCCGGATCGGTGATGTGGCGGGAGACGGCCGGGGTCTGGGCCTGCTTGATGTAGATCACGACGTCGTTCTCCAGGGCGTCGGTGTGCCCCTCGAGCAGGATGTTGTACGACGGCAGACCGGCCGATCCGATACCGATGCCGCGGCGGCCGACGACGTCCTTGACGCGGTAGGAGTCGGGGCGGGACAGGGAGGCCTCCGGGAGGGTCTCCAGATAGCCGTCGAAGGCGGCGAGCACCTTGTAACGGGTGGCCGCGTCCAGCTCGATGGAGCCGCCGCCCGGCGCGAAGCGGCGCTCGAAGTCGCGGATCTCCGTCATCGACTCCAGGAGGCCGAAGCGGGTCAGGGAGCGGGCGTCGCGCAGCGCGTCCAGGAGGGGTCCCTGGGCGGTGTCCAGGGTGAAGGGCGGGACCTCGTCGCTCTTGGCGCCGGTGGCCAGGGCGTGGATCCGCTCGCGGTACGCGCCCGCGTACACCTCCACCAGCTCGGTGATCTGCTCGTCGCCGAGGGCCTTGGCGTACCCGATCAGCGCGACGGAGGCGGCGAAGCGCTTGAGGTCCCAGGTGAAGGGGCCGACGTACGCCTCGTCGAAGTCGTTGACGTTGAAGATCAGCCGGCCGTTGGCGTCCAGGTAGGTGCCGAAGTTCTCCGCGTGCAGGTCGCCGTGGATCCACACGCGCGAGGTGCGCTCGTCGAGGTACGGGCCGCCCCTCTTCTCCGCGTCCAGGTCGTGGTAGAAGAGGCACGCCGTACCCCGGTAGAACGCGAACGCGGAGGCCGCCATCTTCCGGAACTTCACGCGGAACGCTGCCGGGTCGGCGGCCAGGAGCTCGCCGAAGGCGGTGTCGAAGACAGCGAGGATCTCCTCGCCGCGGTGCTCGTCGTTGAGCTGCGGAACCGACATCGCGGGGTGCCTCCTGGTGCATGTGTACGACAGCGTTTCTGTCGTCAGTCCAACGGGCGGGCCCGGCTGAAAGTGCCCGCGACCCTCGTTGTGAAGGTACGCGGGGCGACCCCCGGAGTGTCAGTGCCGAGGCATAGACTTCGACGCTGTCCCCCGAACTGTCCGTCCGCCTGTCGTCGAGTGTTTTCCATGGAGGCCACGCCGTGTCAAAGCCGCCGTTCACGCACCTGCACGTCCACACCCAGTACTCCCTGCTGGACGGTGCCGCGCGGCTCAAGGACATGTTCGACGCGTGCAACGAGATGGGCATGACCCATATCGCCATGTCCGACCACGGCAACCTGCACGGGGCGTACGACTTCTTCCACTCCGCGAAGAAGGCCGGGGTCACCCCGATCATCGGGATCGAGGCATATGTCGCACCCGAGTCCCGGCGCAACAAGCGGAAGATCCAGTGGGGCCAGCCCCATCAGAAGCGGGACGACGTCTCGGGTTCGGGTGGTTACACCCACAAGACGATCTGGGCGGCGAACAGGACCGGCCTGCACAACCTCTTCAAGCTCTCCTCGGACGCGTACGCCGAGGGCTGGCTTCAGAAGTGGCCCCGCATGGACAAGGAGACCATCTCCCAGTGGTCCGAGGGGCTCATCGCGTCCACCGGCTGCCCCTCCGGCGAGCTCCAGACCCGGCTGCGCCTGGGCCAGTTCGACGAGGCGCTGAAGTCCGCCGCCGAGTACCAGGACATCTTCGGCAAGGACCGCTACTTCCTGGAACTGATGGACCACGGCATCGAGATCGAGCACCGGGTCCGCGACGGCCTCCTGGAGATCGGCAAGAAGCTCGGCATCCCCCCGCTGGTCACCAACGACTCGCACTACACGTACGCGCACGAGGCGACCGCCCACGACGCGCTGCTGTGCATCCAGACCGGCAAGAACCTCTCCGACCCGGACCGCTTCAAGTTCGACGGCACCGGCTACTACCTGAAGTCCACGGACGAGATGTACGCCGTCGACTCCTCGGACGCCTGGCAGGAAGGCTGCCGCAACACCCTCCTGGTGGCCGAACAGGTCGACACCGAGGGCATGTTCGAGGCCAAGAACCTCATGCCGAAGTTCGACATCCCCGAGGGCTACACCGAGGTCACCTGGTTCAAGGAGGAGGTCCGCCGCGGCATGGAGCGCCGCTTCCCGGGCGGCATCCCCGAGGACCGCCAGAGGCAGGCCGAGTACGAGATGGACGTCATCATCCAGATGGGGTTCCCGGGTTACTTCCTCGTGGTCGCCGACTTCATCATGTGGGCCAAGAACAACGGCATCGCGGTCGGCCCCGGCCGAGGCTCCGCGGCCGGCTCGATCGTCGCCTACGCCATGGGCATCACCGACCTCGACCCGATCCCGCACGGTCTGATCTTCGAGCGGTTCCTCAACCCCGAGCGCGTCTCCATGCCCGATGTCGACATCGACTTCGACGAGCGCAGGCGCGTCGAGGTGATCAGGTACGTGACCGAGAAGTACGGCGCCGACAAGGTCGCCATGATCGGCACGTACGGCAAGATCAAGGCGAAGAACGCCATCAAGGACTCCGCGCGTGTGCTGGGCTACCCGTACGCGATGGGTGACCGGCTGACCAAGGCGATGCCCGCCGACGTCCTCGGCAAGGGCATCGACCTGAACGGCATCACCGACCCCTCCCACCCGCGCTACAGCGAGGCCGGCGAGATCAGGTCGATGTACGAGAACGAACCGGACGTGAAGAAGGTCATCGACACCGCCAAGGGTGTCGAGGGCCTGGTCCGGCAGATGGGTGTGCACGCGGCCGGCGTGATCATGTCCAGCGAGCCCATCGTCGACCACGCCCCGATCTGGGTGCGCCACACCGACGGCGTGACCATCACGCAGTGGGACTACCCGCAGTGCGAGTCGCTCGGCCTGCTGAAGATGGACTTCCTGGGCCTGCGCAACCTCACGATCATGGACGACGCCATCAAGATGGTGAAGGCCAACAAGGGCATCGACCTGGAGATGCTCGCCCTGCCGCTGGACGACCCCAAGACCTTCGAACTGCTCTGCCGAGGCGACACTCTCGGTGTCTTCCAGTTCGACGGCGGCCCGATGCGCTCGCTGCTCCGCCAGATGCAGCCCGACAACTTCGAGGACATCTCCGCCGTCTCGGCCCTCTACCGGCCGGGCCCGATGGGCATGAACTCCCACATCAACTACGCCGAGCGCAAGAACGGCCGGCAGGAGATCACGCCGATCCACAAGGAGCTGGAGGAGCCGCTCCAGGAGGTCCTTGCGGTCACCTACGGCCTGATCGTCTACCAGGAGCAGGTGCAGAAGGCCGCCCAGATCATCGCCGGCTACTCGCTCGGCGAGGCCGACATCCTGCGCCGCGTCATGGGCAAGAAGAAGCCCGACGAACTGGCGAAGAACTTCACCATCTTCCAGGCCGGCGCCAAGAAGAACGGCTACAGCGACGAGGCGATCCAGGCCCTGTGGGACGTCCTGGTCCCCTTCGCCGGCTACGCGTTCAACAAGGCGCACTCCGCCGCGTACGGACTGGTCTCCTACTGGACCGCGTACCTCAAGGCCAACTACCCGGCCGAGTACATGGCCGCGCTGCTCACCTCGGTGAAGGACGACAAGGACAAGTCGGCGGTCTACCTCAACGAGTGCCGTCGTATGCGCATCAAGGTGCTCCCGCCGAACGTCAACGAGTCGGAGCACAACTTCGCCGCCCAGGGCGACGACGTCATCCTCTTCGGGCTCGAGGCCGTGCGCAACGTCGGTACCAACGTGGTCGAGTCGATCATCCGCAGCCGCAAGGCCAAGGGGAAGTACGCCTCCTTCCCCGACTACCTCGACAAGGTCGAGGCGGTCGCCTGCAACAAGCGCACCACGGAGTCGCTGATCAAGGCGGGCGCGTTCGACACGATGGGGCACACCCGCAAGGGCCTCACCGCGCACTTCGACTCGATGATCGACAACGTGGTCGCGGTCAAGCGCAAGGAGGCGGAGGGCCAGTTCGACCTCTTCGGCGGGATGGGGGAGGAGGACACCAGCGAGCCCGGCTTCGGCCTGGACGTGGAGTTCACCACCGAGGAGTGGGACAAGACCTATCTGCTCGCCCAGGAGCGGGAGATGCTCGGTCTGTACGTCTCCGACCACCCGCTCTTCGGCCTGGAGCACGTCCTGTCCGACAAGGCCGACGCGGGCATCGCCCAGCTCACCGGCGGTGAGCACTCCGACGGCGCGGTCGTCACCATCGGCGGCATCATCTCGGGCCTCCAGCGCAAGATGACCAAGCAGGGCAACGCCTGGGCGATCGCCACCGTCGAGGACCTCGCCGGTTCCATCGAGTGCATGTTCTTCCCGGCGACCTACCAGCTGGTGTCGACGCAACTCGTCGAGGACGCCGTGGTGTTCGTCAAGGGCCGCCTCGACAAGCGTGAGGACGTGCCCCGGCTGGTCGCGATGGAGCTCCAGGTTCCCGACCTGTCCAACGCGGGCACCAACGCGCCCGTGATCCTCACCATCCCGGCGCTGAAGGTGACCCCGCCGATGGTCAGCAGGCTCGGCGAGATCCTCAGTCACCACAAGGGGGAGAGCGAGGTCCGCATCCGGCTCCAGGGCCCCAGCAGGACCACGGTCCTGCGGCTGGACCGGCATCGCGTGAAGCCGGACCCGGCGCTCTTCGGGGACCTGAAGGTGCTGCTCGGACCGTCCTGCCTGGCGGGTTGACCCACCAGGGCTCGGACCAGGCAGAGGGGCGCACTCCTGACGGGGTGCGCCCTTCTGTGTACCTGGGTCTCAACAACCCTTTATGCAGATGTCAGTTGTGACCGAAGCTCTTCTGCCGGCCCTTGCGGGCGACATCGCCGGGGGTCACCTGCGTGGCACGCTGCTCGGCCTGTGCCTCCATCGAGGAGTGCTGGGCCTCCTGCTGGCCACGCTCGGACTGCGGCTGTTTACGGTTCTGCTTCTTGTTCTTGGCCATGGTGATCTGCCTCCTGAGGGGGATCTAGGGGCCAGGGCCGGGACCAGATTCACATACGCTGACAGGAGGCGCATTTCGGATAATTACCGTGTGTGACAGGGAATGTCGCCGTGCGATGCCCCGAAACGCCACGCCGAAGATCGAGTTCGGGCCGTTAACCCCCGCGTGGTCGGGCAGACTCGAAGGAAGCCCGAAGCAAACCTCCCGGAAAGAGGGTGGATCGCGTGGACCGCTGCATCGTCCTGGTGGACGCCGGGTATCTGCTGGGGGCCGCCGCCAGTCTCCTTGCCGGGGAGCCCTCCCGTTCCCGCATCACCGTCGACCACGCCGCCCTGGTCCAGGGGCTGCGCGACCGGGCCGAGTCCGACACGGAACGGCCCCTGCTGCGCATCTACTGGTTCGACGGCGCCCCCGACCGCGTCCCGCAGCCCGAGCACCGCAGACTGCGTGTGATGCCCCGGGTCACCGTCCGGCTCGGCGCCCTGACCCGCAGCGACGGACGCTGGGCCCAGAAGGGCGTGGACGCCGCCATGCACGCCGAGCTCACCGAGCTGGCCCGCAACCGCGCCTGCTCCGACGTCGTGCTCGTCACCGGCGACGGCGACCTGCTGCCGGGAATGATGGCCGCCAAGGAGCACGGGGTCGCCGTACACCTGTGGGCCGTGCAGGCCGCCGACGGGGACTACAACCAGTCGGAGGACCTGGTCGCCGAGGCGGACGAGCGGCGGGTGCTGGACCGTGCGTGGATCACCAAGGCCGTACGCGCCAAGGAACTCGGCGGGATCTGCGCGCCGTCGCCCGTGCCGCGGCCCGAGATCGCCGCGATCCTCTCGGCGCCGCTGCCCGAGTCCGCGCCCTCGTCCGCGCCCGAACGGACCGCGGAGGAGCGCGAGCACGCCACGGCCGCCCCTTCGGAGAACGGCACGCAGGAGCGGGTGCCGGCGTCCAAGGGAGTGCCGACGCCCAAGGACCTCGCCGCGCTGCGGGCGCCCGGTACCCAGGCCGCGCAGCACCCCGCGAGCGCGACCCTGCGGTGGTCCTCGGACAAGGGCTGGGTCGACCGGCCCGGTGGTGCCGCCGAGCCGCCCGAGGTCGCCTCCATGCCGACCCTCGCGCAGCTCACCACGGCGGAGCAGCGGTGGGCCGACCGGGAGGAGGACATCACCACGGTCGGCGGGGACCCCTTCGAAGTGGGGCAGGTCTTCGCGCGGCGGTGGATGGAGCGGCTGGGTGACCAGGCGCATCTGCAGCGTCTGTCCGGGATGTATCCGCGGGTGCCGCACCGGATCGACGGAGAGCTGCTCAGGTACGCGGCGCGGTTCGGGCTGCTCGCGCACAAGGACGACCAGATCGACGAGCACGACCGCTATGCGATCCGGGCCGGGTTCTGGCGGGAGATCGATGTGCGGACGGCGGCGGAGCACGCGCCCGCCGGGGAGTGAAACGGCACATACGCCGCCCCAAAGGGGAGCAGGACGCCCCGACCCCGTAGTCTCGTCCCTTGTGAGTACGCGCGCGGCACAGGCACTTCGGCACGGTGGTGATGTCGTGTGTGCGGTGCGCGGGCTGACCAAGACCTATCCCGCGGTGCGCGGGCGGCGCGGAACCCCGGGGACACCCGAGGTGCGGGCCACCGACGACGTGGGGCTGGACATCCGGCGGGGTGAGATCTTCGGGCTGCTCGGGCCGAACGGCGCCGGGAAGACCACGCTCGTACGGCAGCTGACCGGGCTGATGCGGCCCGATCGCGGCAGCGTCGAGATCCTCGGACACGACATCGTGCGCCACCCGGACCGGGCCTCGCGGATCCTCGCCTACCTCGGCCAGGAGTCCACCGCCCTCGACGAACTCACCGTCTCGCTCGCCGCCGAGACCACCGGACGGTTGCGCGGCCTGGAGGCGCGGCGGGCGCGGGCCGAGCGGGACGCCGTACTCGAGGAGCTGGGGCTCACGCCCATCGCCGGACGGCCGCTGAGGAGGCTGTCCGGCGGGCAGCGGCGGCTCGCGTGCTTCGCGTCGGCGCTCGTGGGGGAGCGGCCACTGCTCGTGCTCGACGAGCCGACCACCGCGATGGACCCCGTGGCGCGGCGCGCGGTGTGGTCCGCCGTGGACCGGCGGCGGGCCGAGCGGGGCACGACCGTCCTGCTCGTCACCCACAACGTCATCGAGGCGGAGACGGTCCTGGACCGGGTCGCCGTCCTCGACCAGGGCCGGGTGATCGCCTGTGACACGCCTACGGGCCTCAAGGAACAGGTCGCGGGCGAGGTCCGCGTGGACCTCGTGTGGCGCGAGGCGGCCCCGCTGCACGTGCCCGAGGTCGCCGCGCTCCAGGACCGTGCCGTGGCCTCCGGGCGCCGCTGGACGCTGCGGCTCGCCCCCGAGGAGGCCCGCGCGGTCGTGGCCACCGTCACCGGCGGGGCCGCGTTCGCCGCGCTGGACGACTTCACGCTCGCCACACCCAGCCTGGAGGACGTGTACCTCGCGCTGGGCGGGGCCGCGCAGCAGGGGCTGGTGAAGGCTTGAGCGCTTTGAGTACGCGGACGGCCGTGTCCGTACGTCACAGGGCGACCGCCGGAGCGAAGAGGAGCAGAGCCACGTGAGTGTCGTACCCGCCGAGGTTCTGCCGGGCGGCGCGCCGGCCGTCGAGGAGACGGGCCGGGCCGCGGCCGCCGAGCTCGGGCCGCGCGCGCGGCTGTGGCCGTCGCTGGCGGCCGTGTACCGGGCACAGCTGTCCCGCGCGCGGGTCGCGCGCATCCCGCTGCTGTTCGTGGCGACCTTCCAGTCGATCGGCATCATGATCCTGATGCGAGGGGTCGTGGACGGCGGGGGCGAGGCCCAGTCCGTGGTCGCCGGGGCGTCCGTGCTGGTCGTCGCCTTCGTCGCGCTCAATCTGCTCGCGCAGTACTTCGGCCAGCTGCGGGCGAGCGGCGGGCTGGACCACTACGCCACCCTGCCGGTGCCGCCGGCCGCCGTGGTACTCGGTGCCGCGGGGGCCTACGCCTCCTTCACCGTGCCCGGGACCGTGGTGACCGCCGTGTTCGGGTGCGTGCTGTTCGGGCTTCCGCTCGCCCATCTGTGGGTCCTCGTGGCGGTGATCCCGCTGGCCGGTGCTGCCCTGGCGGGGCTGGGCGCCGCGCTCGGGCTGCTCGCGCCCCGGCCGGAACTGGCCACCTTGCTGGGACAGCTGGGGATGTCCGCCGCGCTGCTGCTCGGGGTGCTGCCCGCCGAGCGGATGCCCGAGGCGGTGCGGTTCACGCGGGACCTGTTGCCCTCGACCTACGGCGTCGAGGCGTTCGCACGTACCTTCGGGCCGCATCCCGACTGGGCCTTCGTACTCGGTGACCTCGCCGTGTGCGGGTGCGTGGGCGTGGTCTCGCTGGCCGTCGCCACCTGGGCGTATCGCCGGGCGGCCGTCCGGTGACGCGCCGCACAGGCGGGCCTGGCACGATGTCAGGGTGACCGCACCGTTGACTCCTCCTCCGCCGCCCCACGAACCGTCCTCGCACAATCCGTGGCAGGCCCCTGATGCCCGGTACGCGGCTCCCGCCGAAGCCCGGTACGGGCAGGACGGGCCCGGCATGAAGACCGAGCTGCTGGAGGCCGTGGTCGTCACGGTCGCCGTGGCGGTCCTCGGGGCGCTGCTCGGGGTGGTGTGGTGGTGGCTGGCGCCGCATGTGCCGCTGGTCGGGGATGTGGACGAGCAGGGCAGCTGGGTCGTCTATCTCAAGGACACCGAGGGGGAGCAGGCGGTGGGGGTGGACGGGACGTTCACCCTGCTGGCGCTGGCCTTCGGCTTTGTGAGCGCGCTCGTGGTGTTCCTCTGGCGGCGCCGGGGCGGGGTGCCGTTGGTGGTGGGGCTGGCCGTCGGAGGGGTGCTGGGGTCCTTCCTCGCGTGGCGGGTGGGGACGTGGCTCGGCCCGTCCTCGGATGTGCTCGCCCATGCGAAGGCTGTGGGCAAGGGCGTCACGTTCTCCGCGCCGCTGAAGCTGGGGGCAAAGGGGGCGTTGCTGGCCTGGTCGCTGGCCGCGCTGGTCGTGCATCTGGGACTGACGGCGTTGTTCGGGCCCCGCGATCCTGAGCCCATATATGGGCAGGCGGTCCCCAAGGACGGGTACGGGGCGCCTGCACAGTAGGGGAACTTCGACCCCGTCCCGGCCCTACGCCGGCCGCCTGCCGTGGTTCGAGCGGCCTGGGACCCGTCGAGGGGTCACGCGCGGGCGATGGGCGCCAGGACAGCTTTCGTGAGGTCGGCCAGGTCGGTCGGCGCCAGTTCCACCTCAAGGCCCCGGCGGCCGGCCGAGACACAGATCGTGGCGTGAGTGGAGGCAGAGGCGTCGAGGACCGTGGGGAGCTTCTTGCGCTGGCCCAGGGGAGAGATGCCGCCGCGGACGTAACCCGTGGTGCGTTCGGCGAGGGCCGGGTCCGCCATCGCCGCCCGTTTGCCGCCCGCCGCCGTCGCCAGGGCCTTCAGGTCCAGTGAGCCCGCCACCGGGACCACCGCCACCGTGAGGACCCCGTCCACGTCCGCCACCAGTGTCTTGAAGACCCGGTCGGGGGAGACGCCCATCGCCTCGGCCGCCTCCTCGCCGTAGGAGGGGTGGGAGGGGTCGTGGTCGTAGGCGTGCACGGTGAAGGGCACGCCTGCCGCGGTCAGCGCCACCGTCGCGGGGGTGCCTCCCGACTGCTGTTGCTTCTTCGGCTTCTTCGGCATCTGGCGGTTCCGGCCTCAGTTCAGACTCGTCGGGCCGAGCGTCAGTTCCGACGCCGGCAACGACGGAAGATTACGGATGATCGCCGTCTCCGCGCGCAGGAGTTTCAGTTCGTCCCGGAGCCGGGACGCGGTGTCGGGGGCCTGGAGCAGTCGCTGCTTCGTGGGGGTGTCCAGCATCATCGCCGCAGCCACCAGGTACGACACCACGGACGGTTCGTCCGGGAGGTCCGTGCCGGACGACAGGGTGCGTTCCCTGGCCCCCGCCAGGCGCTTCTGGTACTGGAGGAAGGCCCGGAGGACTCCTTCCGCCAAGGGACCGGACTCCTCGCCCGCCTCCTCCGGCAGCTCCTCCAGTTCGGCCGTCAGATACGGGCCCGACGCGTCGACGGACAGCAGGCGAACCCGGGTCGTGCCCGTCGCCAGGACCTCGAACGTGCCGTCCGCCCGCTCCCGTACCGTCGCCGCGTCCGCCACGCAGCCCACCGCGTGGAACGCCTTGACCGGGTCGTCGCCGAAGCCGGCCGCGGGGCCGCGCTCGGGCACGGCCGTCTGGTCCGGCAGGCCGGGTGCGCTGGGCGCCACCTCATGGCCGTCGCGGATCGCCACGACGGCGAACCGGCGCGGTTCCTCCTCGGGGGTCTTCAGCAGTTCGCGCATCATGGCGCGATAGCGCTCCTCGAAGACGTTGAGAGGAAGCACGAGCCCCGGGAACAGTACCGAGTTCAGGGGGAAGAGCGGGAGCCGCACGGTGGTCACGGCGCCAAAGCCTAATGGCCTCCGGAGCGGACACGACCCCGGTGCTCACTCCGTGGATGGATCAGGGCGTGCCGCCGGACCTCCTCGCGGACCTCCAGGAAGCGGCCCAGCGGGTCCTCGGACTCCCGGCCCCAGGGGAACGAGGTCGCGTACGGGCCGATCATGCGCAGCTGATCCAGAGCGTCCGTCCAGCGGCCGAGGCACACCAGGACGTACACCAGCTTGTTGCGGACCTCGGCCGGCCAGAGGTCGGCCGCCGCGAACGTGGCGGACAGCTCGATCGCCCGGTCCGCCGCCGCGTCCAGCCTCTCGCGCGGCACCGCGGTGCCGCCGCCCTCGGTCAGACAGGCGAGGGCCGCCCGCGCGGGCAGCGCCTGGATGAGAGAGCCGGCAGGGGCGTCCTGCGCGGCCCGGTCGGCGAAGTCGAAACACTCGCGGTACGAGCCGCGCCAGGAGGTCGCCAGATAGCGCAGAGCGGCGACATGGCAGCCGTAGTGGAGCGGGGCGCGCCTGAGGGCGGCCTCCCACAACTCCCCGAAGTAGGTGTGCCCCGCCTGAGAGCCCCGCGCGTGGTCCAGCGCGATACGCCACGGCACCGGGTCGCGGTCCTCGCCACGCGCCGCCGCCGTGATCAGCGGGCTCACCTCGCGCAGCAGCTCCGCCCGGGCCGGCGAGTCCCAGACGCGGTCCACCGCGAGCTGGGCGCCCAGCAGCAGCTGGTCCGGGTCGTACGGGGTCTCGGCGCGCCAGGCGTCGTACCACTCGGGGCGCGAGCGGGCGAAGGCGGAGAGCCGCCGGACGTACCGGTCGCGCAGTTCCCAGGCGGCGCTCTCGCGGGTTGCGGCGAGCAGCTCGGCCGCGCGTCCGTACGCGCCCTGCCCGGCCGCGACCAGCGCAGGGCCGAGCCGGTCGTCGGGCATGTCGAGCAGCACCTCGTCGTCGGCGGGCAGTCCGCCGGTGACGAGGTACGGGGGTATCCGTGACGCTCGGATGAAGGGGGGCAGCAGAGCCATGGTGTCGACCATTGAAAGACCGCGGGTCAACCCTGCGCCAGTGCGCACGTGCAACTCGTGGAAAGTTGTACGGCGGACGGTCAAGGCGCGGTAAAGACGTGACCTTCGTTCACCTTCCGCACCACGGACCTCCCTAACTTCGCCGCAACGTCCTCGTGGCCCCCGCCGCCACGGTGGTCGCCAGGATCCAGCCGAGGAGGACCATCGCGGCCGCCAGCCATTGCCAGCCGCCGCGCAGCTGCCAGAAACCGACCTGTCCCAGGTCGATCACCGGGAGCAGGAGGTCGAGGGCGAAGAGGGCGGGATTCCAGACCGGATGGTCGCCGCCCTTGAGCGGCGGATGGCTCGCGTGTGCGAACGCCATGGAACTCGCCGCCCACAGCACCGCCATCCATACGGCGGCCCGGCCGGGCCGGTACCCGTAGGCGACCGTCCAGTCCTGCACGTACCCCCACAGCTTGGCGGCCAGCGGCAGGCTCTCGCGGCGCCGGCGCTGCTTGGCGAGCAGCACCTCGCGCGCGTCCTCGTCCTCGCCACCGGCCCGCAGCACGGCCGCGAGCCTCTCGTACGGCTCCGGGTTGTACTCGGCGGTCGCGGCCGCCACCCACTCCAGCCGCTCGGCCAGCGGGAAGGGGCCGTGCGGTACGAGGTTCTCGTAGACGAAGCCGCCCATGTGGAGGCTGCCCGGCCCCGGCCAGGCGCTCGCCCGGTCCACTAGGTTGCCGACCCGCGCTCCCGAGAGGACCACCTTGCCGCGCTGCGGCTTCTCACCCAGGAAGCGCAGCTCCGGGGCCTGGACCCGGCGCAGCGACAGCTCCTGGTCCTCCGTGAAGGTGAAGCGGGCCCGCTCCAGGTCGACCGCGTCCCCGAACCGCCCGTCGTCCAGCCGCACCCCGCCCTGGCACTCGAAGCGCTGGATCCGCGTCCCGCGCGCGGGGGTCGCCCCGCTCAGCATGGAGGCGCCGACGCCCGCCGGGGTCAGGTACAGCGTGCGCTCGACGGTCAGCTGGGGGGCGTTCAGCGCGAGCCGGGTGTACGGGTTGGTCAGCCGGGCGCCACGCAGGCTCAGCGAGACGCCGATGGTGGCGCTGCGCAGGCTCAGCTCGCCGTGCGACTCCAGGAGCTCGGCCTGCAGGTCCTGGCCCACGGTCATGCCGTCGGCGGCGATCGAACGGCCGCTGCGGTCGCGGTAGACGATCGCCTGGTTCATCAGCAGATCCGTGCCGATGTGCGCGTCGGTCAGCCGTACGCCGTTGTGGAAACGGCAGCGCGGCAGATGCAGATCGCCCTCCGTGTGCACCCTGGCGGCCTCCAGGCGCGGCACCGAGCAGTCCACGAACCGCGCGGTGGTGAAGCGGGCCTCCGGCAGCAGGATCTCCCGCTCGAAGCGGCAGCCCTTCATCTCCAGGTACGGCACCACCGTGCCGCCCGCCAGGTCCAGGGTGCCGCTGATCTGCACGCCGGTGAGCTTCAGGGACGAGACCCGGCCGGCGAGCGCGGGCGGACCGTCCAGGAGCAGCCAGCAGACGATACGCGCGCGTACCGTGCGCTCGGGACCCCAGGGGTGCCCGCCGTGCGGATCGTCGACGACGCTGTCGCCGCTGCTCAGGTCGTACACGGTGCCGTTGCGGAAGGCCTGCCACATACCGGCCTCGGCGGCGGTCAGATCGTCCGGCAGGTCTCCGTCCCGGCTCCCGGCCCCCTCGGTCACGGTTCTTCCAGCCCCTCGGTCACTTGTGATTCGTACAACCGTTCATGCCCGCTGCGTAACCCACTGAACGCTAGACGTGAGGGCGATCTTCCGGGTTGCGTATCAGCCATTGGAATGCGCGAACGGGCCCTGAGGAGGGTCTGAGAGAATTGACCTCGTGATCTCCCGAATCGATCTGCGCGGCGACGCCCTCCCCGAGGGTCCCGCCCTGCGCGACCTGCTGCCCCGAGCCGACTTCGACGTTCAGGCCGCCCTGGAGAAGGTGCGTCCGATCTGCGAGGCCGTGCATCATCGGGGCGACGCGGCGCTGATCGACTTCGCGGAGAAGTTCGACGGGGTGCGGCTGGAGTCGGTACGGGTGCCGGCCGCCGCTCTGCACAAGGCGCTCGAAGAGCTCGACCCGGCCGTGCGCGCGGCCCTGGAGGAGTCCATCCGCCGCGCCCGTCTCGTCCACCGCGCGCAGCGCCGTACGACCCACACGACCCAGGTCGTGCCCGGCGGTTCCGTCACCGAGAAGTGGGTGCCGGTCGACCGGGTCGGGCTGTACGCGCCCGGTGGGCGGGCCGTGTATCCGTCGACCGTGGTCATGAACGTGGTCCCCGCGCAGGAGGCGGGCGTCGAGTCGATCGCTCTCGCCTCGCCCGCCCAGGCCGATTTCGGCGGTCTGCCGCACCCGACGATCCTGGCCGCCTGCGCGCTGCTCGGCGTCGACGAGGTCTACGCGGCCGGCGGTGCGACCGCCGTCGCGATGTTCGCGTACGGCACCGAGTCCTGCGCCCCCGCGCCGATGGTCATGGGTCCCGGCAACATCTGGGTCGCCGCCGCCAAGCGCTACTTCGCGGGCAAGATCGGCATCGACACCGAGGCCGGCCCGACCGAGATCGCGATCCTCGCGGACGACACCGCCGACCCGGTGCACGTGGCCGCCGACCTGATCAGCCAGGCCGAGCACGACCCGCTCGCCGCGTCCGTGCTCGTCACGGATTCCGTGAGCCTGGCGGACGCGGTCGAGAAGGAGCTGGAGCCGCAGGTCGCGGCCAGTAAGCACGTCGAGGAGCGGATCCGTCCGGCCCTCACCGGGCGCCAGTCAGCGATCGTCCTCGTCGACGGCATCGACGAGGGCCTCAGGGTCGTCGACGCGTACGGCGCCGAGCACCTGGAGATCCAGACGGCCGACGCCGCCGCGGTCGCCGACCGGGTGCGCAACGCGGGCGCGATCTTCATCGGGCCCTGGGCGCCGGTCTCGCTCGGCGACTACTGCGCCGGGTCCAACCACGTGCTCCCGACCGGCGGGTGTGCCTGCCACTCCTCCGGACTGTCCGTGCAGTCCTTCCTGAGGGGCATCCACATCGTCGACTACACGAAGGACGCGCTCGCGGACGTGGCGCACCACGTGGTGACGCTGGCGGAGGCGGAGGACCTGCCCGCCCACGGGGCGGCGATCAAGGCCCGGTTCGGGTGGAAGGTGCCGACGAGCAAGTGAACTTCGGAATCGACGATCTTCCCGTACGGGACGAGCTGCGCGGCAAGTCCCCCTACGGCGCGCCCCAGTTGGACGTCCCCGTACGGCTGAACACCAACGAGAACCCCTACCCGCTGCCCGAGCCGCTGGTCGAGCGCATCGCCGAGCGCGTCCGCGAGGCCGCCCGCGATCTCAACCGCTACCCGGACCGCAACGCGGTCGAGCTGCGCACCCAGCTCGCCAAGTACCTCACCGACACCTCGGGGCACGAGGTCGGCCTCGCCAACGTCTGGGCGGCGAACGGCTCCAACGAGGTCATCCAGCAGCTGCTGCAGACCTTCGGCGGACCGGGCCGTACGGCGATCGGTTTCGAGCCGTCGTACTCGATGCACGCCCTCATCGCGCGGGGCACCGGCACGGGCTGGATCTCCGGTCCCCGGGGCGAGGACTTCACGATCGACCTCGCCGCCGCCGAGCAGGCCGTCGCCGAGAACAAGCCGGACGTCGTGTTCATCACGACCCCCAACAACCCCACGGGAAACGCCGTCCCGCCCGAGACGGTCCTCGCGCTGTATGACGCCGCGCAGGCGGCGAAGCCCTCGATGGTGGTGGTCGACGAGGCGTACATCGAGTTCAGCCACGGCGACTCGCTGCTGCCGCTGCTCGAAGGACGGCCGAATCTCGTCGTCTCGCGGACCATGTCGAAGGCGTTCGGGGCCGCGGGCCTGCGCCTCGGCTACCTTGCCGCGCACCCGGCGGTCGTGGACGCCGTACAGCTCGTACGGCTGCCCTACCACCTGTCGGCCGTCACACAGGCGACCGCACTGGCCGCCCTGGAGCACACCGACACGCTGCTGAAGTACGTCGAGCAGCTGAAGGCCGAGCGGGACCGGCTGGTGAGCGAGCTGCGCGTGATCGGCTTCGAGGTCGTGGACTCGGACGCGAACTTCGTGCAGTTCGGGCGGTTCGACGGCCCGGGAGGCTCGCACGCGGTCTGGCAGCAGATCCTCGACCGGGGTGTCCTGGTCCGGGACAACGGCATCCCGGGGTGGCTGCGGGTCAGCGCCGGAACCCCGGCGGAGAACGACGCGTTCCTCGACGCGGTACGTGAGTTGAAGAAGGAGAGCACATGAGCCGCGTAGGACGTGTGGAACGAGTGACCAAGGAGACCTCGGTCCTGGTCGAGATCGATCTCGACGGGTCCGGGAAGGTCGAGGTGTCGACGGGCGTCGGCTTCTACGACCACATGCTCGACCAGCTCGGCCGGCACGGTCTGTTCGACCTCACCGTGAAGACCGAGGGCGACCTGCACATCGACTCCCACCACACCATCGAGGACACCGCCCTCGCGCTCGGCGCCGCCTTCAAGCAGGCGCTCGGCGACAAGGTGGGCATCTACCGCTTCGGCAATTGCACGGTCCCGCTGGACGAATCCCTCGCCCAGGTCACCGTCGACCTCTCCGGCCGCCCCTACCTCGTGCACACCGAGCCCGAGAACATGGCGCCGATGATCGGCGAGTACGACACCACGATGACCCGGCACATCCTGGAGTCCTTCGTCGCCCAGGCGCAGATCGCGCTGCACGTGCACGTGCCCTACGGGCGCAACGCGCACCACATCGTGGAGTGCCAGTTCAAGGCGCTGGCCCGTGCCCTCAGGTACGCCAGCGAGCGCGACCCGCGCGCGGCCGGCATCCTCCCTTCCACGAAGGGCGCGCTGTGACCGGCCTCTCGACCCTCCTGATCGTCGTCGGCCTCTTCCTGGCCGGCGGCATCTATTCCTTCGTCAAGCAGGACATGCCGAAGAGCCTGATCGTGCTGCTCTCCATCGGCGCCGCGATGTGTCTGGTCGCGGGCGTCGTGAGGCTGGAGGTGTGGAATTGAGCGCATCCAAGCGAGTGGTCGTCTTCGACTACGGCTTCGGCAACGTGAGGTCCGCCGAGCGCGCCCTCGCGCGCGCGGGAGCCGACGTCGAGATAACGCGTGACTACGACACGGCCATGAACGCCGACGGTCTGCTGGTGCCGGGCGTCGGCGCCTTCGCCGCCTGCATGAAGGGCCTGCACGAGGCCCGTGGGGACTGGATCGTCGACCGCAGGCTGTCCGGCGGGCGCCCGGTCATGGGCATCTGCGTCGGCATGCAGATCCTCTTCGCGCGTGGCATCGAGCACGGCGTGGAGAGCGAGGGCCTCGACGAGTGGCCCGGCTCGGTCGAGCCGCTGCAGGCCGAGATCGTGCCCCACATGGGCTGGAACACCGTCGACGCGCCGGCCGACTCTCAGCTGTTCGCCGGCCTGGACGCGGACGCCCGCTTCTACTTCGTGCACTCCTACGCCGTCCACGAATGGTCGCTGGAGACGCACAACACGGCGATGGCGGCCCCCAAGGTCACCTGGTCGACGCACGGCAAGCCCTTCGTGGCCGCCGTGGAGAACGGCGCGCTGTGGGCCACGCAGTTCCACCCCGAGAAGTCCGGCGACGCCGGTGCCCAGCTCCTCACCAACTGGATCGGAACACTGTGAGCAAGCTCGAACTCCTTCCCGCCGTCGACGTCCGCGACGGCCAGGCCGTCCGGCTCGTCCACGGCGAGTCCGGCACGGAGACCTCGTACGGCTCCCCGCTGGAGGCCGCGCTGTCCTGGCAGCGGTCGGGCGCCGAGTGGCTGCACCTGGTCGACCTGGACGCGGCGTTCGGCACCGGCGACAACCGTGAGCTGGTCCGGCAGGTCACCGAGGCGATGGACATCAAGGTGGAACTGTCCGGCGGCATCCGGGACGACGCCTCGCTGGCGGCCGCCCTCGCCACCGGCTGCACCCGGGTGAATCTCGGCACCGCCGCCCTGGAGAGCCCGGACTGGGTCGCCAAGGTCATCGCCGAGCACGGCGACAGGATCGCGGTGGGTCTGGACGTCCGCGGTACGACTTTGAAGGGCCGCGGCTGGACCCGCGACGGCGGCGACCTCTACGAGACGCTGGAGCGGCTCAACTCCGAGGGCTGCGCCCGGTATGTCGTCACCGACATCGCCAAGGACGGCACGCTCCAGGGCCCGAACCTGGAGCTGCTGCGCAATGTCTGCGCGGCGACCGACCGCCCGGTGGTGGCCTCCGGTGGCGTGTCCTCGCTGGACGACCTGCGGGCCATCGCCGAGCTGGTGCCCCTCGGTGTCGAGGGCTCCATCGTCGGGAAGGCCCTGTACGCGAAGGCGTTCACCCTGGAAGAGGCCTTGGAGGCGGTGACCAAGTGAGCGACGTACGACGTGTCACGACCGGCGGGCCCTGGGAGGAGACCTTCGGGTACTCGCGCGCGGTGGAACTGCCGAACGGCCTCGTGCTGGTCTCCGGCTGCACCTCGGTGGTGGACGGCGAGATCGTCGCGGGCGACCCGTTCGAGCAGACGGTCAACGCCTTCGACGTCGCGTTCGCGGCGCTGGGGCAGCTGGGGCTCGGCCGCGAAGACGTCGTGCGGACGCGCATGTACATCACCCACGCCCGGGACGTGGAGGAGGTCGGGCGGGCTCACAAGGAGCTGTTCGACGTCGTCCGGCCCGCCGCGTCCATGATCATCGTCTCCGGCTTCGTGGACCCGAGTCTGGTCGTCGAGGTCGAGGTGGAGGCGTTCCGAGGAGTGTCCTCATGACGTTGGCCGTGCGAGTCATCCCCTGCCTGGACGTGGACAACGGCCGGGTCGTCAAGGGCGTCAACTTCCAGAACCTGCGCGACGCGGGCGACCCCGTCGAGATGGCCAAGGTGTACGACGCCGAGGGCGCCGACGAGCTGACGTTCCTGGACATCACCGCCTCGTCGGGCAACCGTGAGACGACATACGACGTGGTGCGCCGCACCGCCGAGCAGGTGTTCATCCCGCTGACGGTCGGCGGCGGTGTCCGCACGGCCGAGGACGTGGACAAGCTGCTGCGGGCGGGGGCGGACAAGGTCGGGGTGAACACCGCGGCCATCGCGCGCCCCGAGCTGATCAAGGAGATCGCCGAGCGGTTCGGCCGGCAGGTGCTGGTGCTGTCGGTGGACGCGCGACGCACCGCGGACGGGACGTTCGAGGTCACCACCCACGGCGGTCGTCGCGGTACCGGCATCGACGCCGTGGAGTGGGCGCACCGGGCGGCCGAGCTGGGCGCCGGCGAGATCCTGCTCAACTCGATGGACGCGGACGGCACCAAGGACGGCTACGACCTGGAGATGATCGAGGCCGTCCGCAAGCATGTGACGGTGCCGCTGATCGCCTCCGGCGGCGCGGGAAAACTCGACCACTTCCCGCCGGCGATCGGGGCGGGCGCGGACGCGGTGCTGGCGGCCTCGGTGTTCCACTTCGGTGATCTGCGGATCGGCGAGGTGAAGGAGACGCTGCGGGGGGCGGGGCACCCGGTGCGGTGACGCCCTTGTCCGGCTGAGCCCCGGTCGTCGAGACGGCCGGGGCTTTTCCATGGGCAGATGAGAAAGAGAAGTTGCGCAAAATATATTGTGCAAGTTTTCTTGTGTATCTACGGTGAGGGCATGTCACGCGAGCAGAACCGCCCGATCACCGACCTCGGCACGCTCAAGGCCCTCGCCCACCCGCTGCGGATGCAGCTCTACCGGGGGTTGTGCGTGTCCCGGGTCGCCACCGCCTCCCACCTCGCCGACCAGGTCGACGAGGCTGTGTCGCTGGTCAGCTACCACCTGCGCAAGCTGGCCGAGCACGGGCTGATCGAGGAGGCCGAACCGCAGAGCGGGGACGGCCGGGAACGCTGGTGGCAGCCCTCCTCCCAGGGTGTGAGCATCCGCGACCGGGACTTCCGGGACGCGCCGGAGCGGGCGGCCGCGCATCTGGCGGCCACGCGGCTCTTCCACGAGCAGCGCGCCGACATGTACCGCCGCTACCTCGACGAGCGGCCGACCTGGAGCGCCGAATGGAACGCCGCCGCCCCGGACAGCGAGTCCCTGCTGCGGCTGACCTCGGCCGAACTGGACGAACTGCGTGAGGAGTTGCTCGCCCTCGCCAGGAAGTACGACGAGAAGGGCCGGGCCGCCGAAGCCGCCGGCGACACCGAGGGGCGCGAGAACGTCGCGCTGCACATGTACGGATTCCCGTTCCGCGTCTGAGAGGGCTCCCATCAGTGACCGCCACGCTCACCACCCCGGCCGACGCCGTCGACACCCCCGCCCACCGTGACGGCAACGTCCTGCGCTGGCTCGGCGGCTACACCGCGTCGATGATCGGCGACAGCGTCAACTACATCGCCCTGTCCTGGGCGGCCGTCCGGACCGGTACGCCCTCGCAGGCAGGCGTCGTGATGGCGGTCAGCGCGGTGCCGCGCGTGGTGCTCATGCTGGGCGGGGGAGTGATCGCCGACCGGTTCGGGCCGCGCAGGGTCGTCATCATCAGTGACACGGTCCGCTGTGCCGCCGTGCTCGCGGTGGCGGGGCTGCTCTTCCTCACCGGCCCCGGCCTGTGGCCGCTGGCCGTGCTCGCCCTCGTCTTCGGCACCGTCGACGCGGTGTTCCTGCCGGCCGTGGGAGCCCTCCCCGCGCGCGTGACGAGCCGCGGGCAACTCGCGCGTGTGCAGGGCATGCGGGGCCTCGGTATCCGCTTCGCGAGCGTGGTCGGTGGACCGCTGGGCGGACTCGCGGTGGCGGTCGGAGGTGCGGCGGCGGCGTTCACCTTCGCGGGGTTGCTGATCGCGGTGTCGGTGCCGCTGCTGATATCGGTACGGCTGCGGGAGCTGCCTGTCGGAGACGGGACCGGGGAGAGAGCCGGAGCGGCCGACGGAGCTGAGGACACGGCGGTCTTCGGCGCTGCGTGCGGGGGCGCAGGTGGAGCGGCCGGTGCGGACGAGGGGATGGCGGGTGGCGGCGAGCGGGTGGTTGGGGAGGGCGGTGGACGGGTGGTCTGTCGTGGTGGTGCGGCGGGCGGTCGCGAGATGGCTGGTGAGGGTGGCAAGCAGGTGGGGCGTCGTGGTGGTGCGGCGCGCGGCGGCCGGGTGGGCCGACGTGGTGGTCGGGCGGGCGGCGGTCAGGTGGTTGGTGAGGGCGACAGGCGGGTGGGCCGTCGAGGCGGTCGTGTGGGCGCGGTGGCCGGCAGTGGAGAGCCGGTGGCCGGGGGAGGCGCCGTCGGTCCTGGTGGCGCTGCCTGGCAGGACCTGGTCGTCGGGCTGCGCTACATCCGCCGTCACCGTGTCCTCGCCCCGCTGATGCTGGCCATCGCCCTCGGTGACCTCGGGTTCGTAGGACCGCTCAACGTCGGGCTGACGCTGCTCGCCGACGAGCGTGGCTGGGGCGCCTCCGGGATGGGCTGGGTGCTCGCCGGGTTCGGCGTCGGCGCCGGGGCCGCCTCCCTGCTGCTCGCCGTGCGCGGGTGCGTGCCGCACGCCGGGCACGTGATGGTGTACGCCTGCCTCGGCGGGGCGGTCGCGATCGGTGCCCTTGCCTTCGTTCCAGGGGTCCTCGCGGCCGTCGGGGTCGCCCTGCTGATCGGACTGCTCGCCGGGCTCAGCGGTGCCTTGTGCGGTGCCCTGTTGCAGACGCAGGCGGATCCCGCCTACTTGGGCCGCGTCACCGCCGTCGCCTCACTGGTCAGTCTCGGATTCGCACCGCTGAGCATGCCCCTGTCGGCCGCCGCCATCGGCGCCTGGGGTACCGGACCGGTCTTCGTGGTCAGCGCGGCGGTGTGCGGGCTCGGCGGGGTGGTCGCGCTGTGCGCACGGAACCTGCGCCGCGCCGAGCTCCCGACCTGACCTAGATCCCCAGCTCCTTCGCCTCGTGCAGCTTGGCGATCGCCTCCTTGTCGCCGTCCAGCTCCACCTTGGCCGCGCTCTGCCGGCCGTACAGGAACAGCAGCAGCTCCGACGGCTCACCGGTCACCGTGACGACCGGTGTGCCGCGGTGGGCGACCGCCGTCTGGCCGTCCGGGCGGCGCAGTACCAGGCCGGTGGGGACGCCGCGGCCCATCAGCCGGGCGGTGCGCTCCAGACGGGACCACAGGGCGTCCTGGAAGACGGAGTCCAGTTCGCGCGGAGCCCAGTCGGGGCGGGCCCGGCGGACGTCCTCGGTGTGGACGTAGAACTCGACCGTGTTCGACAGCTCCTCCACCTGCTTGAGCTGGAACGGCGAGAAGCGCGGTGGGCCCGTACGAATGAGCTGGATCAGCTCTTCGTAGGGCTTCTCGGAGAACTCGGTCATCACCCGGTCCAGGCGGGACGCGAGCTGCTTGATCAGCAGGCCGCCGGCGGCGTCGGGACGGCGCTCGCGCACCACCACGTGCGCCGCGAGATCGCGGGTGAGCCAGCCCTCGCAGAGAGTGGGGGCGTCCGGACCCTCGGCCTCCAACAGGTCGGCGAGGAGAAGTCGTTCACGCTTGGCGAAAGTCGACATGCAGTCAGCCTACGGCCGCCCGACGGGTCCGCCCAGTGGACACGGCGCCGGGCTTGTCGGTGACGCGCGGCACAATGGCAACCATGACCAGCACGCCCCCACCCAGCAATCTCGACCCGGAGATCGCCGCGCGACTCAAGCGCAGCGCCGACGGGCTCGTCCCCGCCATCGCCCAGCAGTACGACACCGGTGAGGTGCTCATGCTCGGCTGGATGGACGACGAGGCGCTGCACCGCACGCTGACCACCGGCCGCTGCACCTACTGGTCACGCAGCCGCCGGGAGTACTGGGTCAAGGGCGACACCTCCGGCCACTTCCAGTGGGTCAAGTCCCTCGCCCTGGACTGCGACGCCGACACCGTGCTGGTCAAGGTCGACCAGGTCGGTGCCGCCTGCCACACCGGCGCGCGCACCTGCTTCGACGCGGACGTGCTCCTCAAGGACGGCGCTGATTCCGGTGCCGCCGCCTCGGATCAGTAAGGTCAGCCGCCATGGACCTCGAGACCTTCCGCAAGCTGGCCACCGACCGCCGTGTCATCCCCGTCACGCGCAAGCTCCTGGCCGACGGCGACACTCCGGTCGCCCTCTACCGCAAGCTCGCCGCCGAGCGCCCCGGCACCTTCCTGCTGGAGTCCGCGGAGAACGGCCGCTCGTGGTCCCGTTACTCCTTCGTGGGCGTGCGCTCGGCCGCGACTCTGACGGCACGCGACGGCCAGGCCCACTGGCTCGGCACCGCGCCGGTCGGCGTCCCCGTCGACGGCGACCCGCTCGCCGCCCTGCGCGCCACCATCGAGGCCCTGCACACCCCGCACCAGGAGGGCCTGCCGCCGTTCACCGGCGGCATGGTCGGCTACCTCGGCTACGACATCGTCCGCCGCCTGGAGAAGATCGGCCCCGGCGAGCGCGACGACCTGAAGCTCCCCGAGCTGACCATGCTCCTGACCAGCGATCTCGCCGTCATGGACCACTGGGAGGGCTCGGTCCTGCTGATCGCCAACGCGATCAACCACAACGACCTCGACACCGGCGTGGACGAGGCCTACACGGACGCGGTGGCCCGCCTGGACGCCATGGAGGCGGACCTGTCCCGCGCAGTGGCCCAGCCCCCGGCGGTCCTGCCGCCCTCCGAGCTGCCCGAGTACACCGCGCTCTGGGGCGGCCCCGACTTCCAGGAGGCCGTCGAGGACATCAAGGAGCGCATCCGGGCCGGGGAGGCCTTCCAGGTCGTCCCCTCTCAGCGCTTCGAGACGCCGTGCACGGCAAGCGCGTTGGACGTCTACCGCGTCCTGAGGGCCACGAACCCGTCCCCGTACATGTACCTCTTCCGCTTCGACGGCTTCGACGTCGTGGGCTCGTCCCCCGAGGCCCTGGTCAAGGTCGAGGACGGGCACGCCATGGTCCACCCCATCGCCGGCACCCGGTGGCGCGGGGCGACCCCGCAGGAGGACCAGGCCCTCGCCGACGAGCTGCTCGCCGACCCGAAGGAGCGCGCCGAGCACCTGATGCTGGTGGACCTCGGCCGCAACGACCTGGGGCGCGTCTGCGAGCCGGGCTCCGTGGAGGTCGTCGACTTCATGTCCGTCGAGCGGTACTCCCATGTGATGCACATCGTCTCGACGGTCACCGGCAAGGTCGCACAGGGCCGCACCGCCTTCGACGTCCTGACCGCCTGCTTCCCCGCGGGCACCCTCTCCGGCGCCCCCAAGCCCCGCGCGATGCAGATCATCGACGAACTCGAGCCGTCCCGGCGGGGGTTGTACGGCGGCTGCGTCGGCTACCTCGACTTCGCGGGCGACTCCGACACCGCGATCGCGATCCGTACGGCCCTCCTCCGCGGCGGCACGGCCTACGTCCAGGCCGGCGCCGGCATCGTCGCCGACTCCGACCCGGTCGCCGAGGACACGGAGTGCCGCAACAAGGCGGCGGCGGTGCTGCGGGCGGTCCACACGGCGAACCGGCTCGGCAAGTAGGGGCCTTCACCGAGGAATGGGGCGCTTCTCACGGGGCCCCGGGTGCCCGTTCGCCCGGGGTTCGGGTGATAGTGGGGTACGTGACTGCTGTACCTCACCCCCGTTCCGAAGCCGCCGGACCCGCCAGGGCCGGACGTCTGAGTCTCGCCGTCGCTCTGCTGTGCGGCGCGCTCGGCGCCGCCGTGGCGCTGCTGGCCACCCGCCAGCAGTGGTCGGAGGGCACCGCGACCGTGGCAGGCGGCGCCTTTCCCCTGACCGCCAAGGGCAGTGACGTCACGGGCGTCCCCGCCGCCCTGGCCATAGTGGGCCTTGCCGCGCTCGTCGCCGTCTTCGCCGTCCGCAAGGCCGGGCGCTTCCTGGTCGCCGCGCTGCTCGCGCTCTCCGGCGCGGGGATCGTCGCCGCGGCGCTGTTCGGGGCGAGTGATTCGTCCGCGCTGGACGAGCAGGCGGCCCAGGCCTCCGGCGACACGTCGGCGACGGTCGCCGCTCTCTCCCACACCGCCTGGCCGTACGTCGCGGCGGTGGGGGGTGCGCTGATCCTGCTCGCCGGTTTGCTCGCGCTGCGCTACGGGCGGTCCTGGCCCGCGATGTCCGGGCGGTACGAGCGGGACGGGGCGCCTCGGGTGCGGCGCAAGGCGGCCGTTGTGGACCCCGACCGGCCCGAGGACATCTGGAAGGCCCTCGACCGGGGAGAGGACCCAACGGGGGCGTAGCGGTCGCCCGCGAAGCGCGACCCCGGATCACCTTGTGCCCTCGCGTGCGGGACAATGACTTCGAGCGTCCGGCTCAGACACGTACTTCAGCACCTAGGAGCAAGCAATGGCGGGCAGCAGCCACGGTCACACCCCGGCCGCCTGGACCGGTGTCACTATCGCCTTCATCGGTTTCTGCGTCGCGGGCGCCTTCATGGTGATGGCCCAGCCGGCGGGCTTCTGGGCCGGTATGGCGATCGTGGTCATCGGTGGTGTCGTCGGCTGGATCATGAGCGCGATGGGGATGGGTATGCCCAAGGACGCCCACAAGCCGCTCGCCACCTCGCAGCAGCGTGAGACGGCCGAGGCCAAGAGCTGACAGCGGAGAACCTCGTGGAGGGGCGGGCGGCCCCGGCGGGAGCGCCGGGGCCGCCCCTCACGCGTGCGTGGGGCCGTGCGGGGTGCACAATGCGAGGCGTGAACGCCGACACCCAGCGCGCACCCCGACTCAGCGGGCTCGCCGTCCCGGGCGGAATCCTGGCGGCCGTCGCCGGGGCCTTCGCGTACGTGGGGACCGTGGACCCCAACCAGCCCGGCCACTACCCGGTCTGTCCGCTCTACCGGATCACCGGGCTCTACTGCCCCGGCTGCGGCGGTCTGCGCAGCGCGCACGCGTTCATCCACGGTGACTTCCTGGCCGCCCTCCAGGACAACGCGATGGCCGTTGTGGGCTATCTGGGCTTCGCCGTGCTGTGGACCGTCTGGGTGGTCCGTGCGGCGCGCGGCCGACCGCTGCGGCTCGGTCTCGGGCCGGTGCACCTGTGGACACTGGGGACATTGCTGCTGGTCTTCACGGTTGTCCGGAACCTGCCGTTCGGTGGCTGGCTTCATCCTTGATCAACTGATGAACGTCCAGGTAGTGGGACCGGCGTCAACCGGATGCGAGGCCTACGCCCTCCTGCGGATACCATCGCAGTGACCACTTGTTTTCATCAGTCGCCCGAACTGCCGACCGTCTGGAAGGGGGCCGCTCGCGTGAGTGTGCTCGACGAGATCATCGACGGAGTCCGTGCCGACCTCGCGGAACGGCAGGCGCGCGTCAGCCTCGACGAGCTCAAGGAGCGCGCGGCGAAGGCTCCCGCGGCAAAGGACGGCGTGGCCGCCCTGCGCGGCGACGGCGTCAAGGTCATCTGCGAGGTCAAGCGCTCCAGCCCCTCCAAGGGCGCGCTGGCCGCGATCGCCGATCCGGCGGGCCTGGCCGCGGACTACGAGGCGGGCGGCGCGGCCGTCATCTCCGTCCTCACCGAACAGCGCCGCTTCGGCGGCTCGCTGGCCGACCTGGAGGCCGTCCGCGCGCGCGTGGACATCCCGGTCCTGCGCAAGGACTTCATCGTCACGTCGTACCAGCTCTGGGAGGCCCGGGCCTACGGCGCCGACCTCGTGCTGCTCATCGTCGCGGCCCTGGAGCAGCCCGCCCTGGAGTCCCTCATCGAGCGCGCCGAGTCCATCGGGCTCACCCCGCTCGTGGAGGTCCACGACGAGGACGAGGTCGAGCGCGCGGTGGACGCCGGCGCGAAGATCATCGGCGTCAACGCGCGTAACCTCAAGACCCTCGAGGTCGACCGCGGCACCTTCGAGCGCGTCGCCCCCGAGATCCCCGCCCACCTCGTCAAGATCGCCGAGTCCGGCGTCCGCGGCCCGCACGACCTCATCGCGTACGCCAACGCCGGCGCCGACGCGGTCCTGGTCGGCGAGTCCCTGGTCACCGGCAAGGACCCGAAGACGGCGGTCTCCGACCTGGTGGCGGCGGGCGAGCATCCGGCGCTGCGGCACGGACGCGGCTGATCTTTCGCTAGGCTTGCCCCGATGACTCTCACGACGACAACCACGGACAGGTACGCCCGCCTCGCGCGCGGCTGCCGCCCCCGTGGTTGCCGCGCGCCCGCACGCAGGGTGCACGGTCGTCGGGTCCGGTATGTGATCGGTGACGAACCCGGCCAGGTGAACGGCCGTCGATGGCAGCGCGCCCTATAGGGGCGCGGGGCAGTACTGAATATGCGGCTCCGTCGCGTGCGCGCGACAAGCCACAGACGACCTTTCGTCGTCGGACAAACCCCGCCCCCACGGCGAATAGTGTCTTTTCAACGCACTCACCGTGAGGTATTGCCATGCCCAGCGAGTTCTTCATCCCCGACCCCGAGGGTCAGATCCCCAGCGCCGAAGGCTACTTCGGCGCGTTCGGCGGCAAGTTCATCCCGGAGGCCCTCGTCGCCGCCGTGGACGAGGTAGCCGTCGAGTACGACAAGGCCAAGCACGACCCCGAGTTCGCCCGTGAGCTCGACGACCTGCTGGTCCACTACACCGGCCGACCGAGTTCGCTCACCGAGGTCCCCCGTTTCGCCGCGGAGGCGGGCGGCGCCCGGATCTTCCTGAAGCGGGAAGACCTCAACCACACCGGCTCCCACAAGATCAACAACGTCCTCGGCCAGGCCCTGCTCACCAGGCGCATGGGCAAGACCCGAGTGATCGCGGAGACGGGCGCCGGTCAGCACGGCGTCGCCACGGCCACCGCCTGCGCGCTGTTCGGTCTCGAATGCACCATCTACATGGGCGAGATCGACACCCAGCGACAGGCCCTCAACGTGGCCCGGATGCGCATGCTCGGCGCCGAGGTCATCGCCGTGAAGTCCGGCAGCCGCACGCTCAAGGACGCGATCAACGAGGCCTTCCGCGACTGGGTCGCCAACGTCGACCACACGCACTACCTGTTCGGCACGGTCGCCGGACCGCACCCCTTCCCGGCCATGGTCCGCGACTTCCACCGCGTGATCGGCGTCGAGGCCCGCCGCCAGCTCCTGGAGCGCGCCGGCCGTCTCCCCGACGCGGCCATCGCCTGCGTCGGCGGCGGTTCCAACGCCATCGGCCTGTTCCACGCCTTCATCCCGGACACCGGCGTACGCCTGATCGGGTGCGAGCCCGCCGGGCACGGTGTGGAGACCGGCGAACACGCGGCGACCCTCACCGCGGGCGAGCCCGGCATCCTGCACGGCTCCCGCTCCTACGTCCTCCAGGACGAGGAGGGCCAGATCACCGAGCCGTACTCCATCTCGGCCGGTCTGGACTACCCGGGCATCGGCCCCGAGCACTCCTACCTCAAGGACAGCGGCCGCGGCGAGTACCGCGCGGTCACCGACGACGCGGCGATGCAGGCCCTGCGCCTGCTCTCGCGCACCGAGGGCATCATCCCGGCCATCGAGAGCGCCCACGCGCTGGCCGGTGCCCTGGAGGTCGGCAAGGAGCTCGGCAAGGACGGGCTGATCGTCGTCAACCTGTCCGGCCGCGGCGACAAGGACATGGACACGGCCGCCCGCTACTTCGACCTGTACGACACCGACGCCCAGGTCGCCGCCGACCAGGACGCCGACACCGCCGAGATCGAGGGGGACGCCAAGTGAGCGGGAACATTCAGCTGCTGTCCGACACCCTCGCCGGTGCCAAGGCCGAGGGCCGCGCCGCGCTCATCGCCTACCTCCCGGCCGGGTTCCCGACCGTGGACGGCGGGATCGAGGCGATCAAGGCCGCGTTCGACGGCGGTGCCGATGTCGTCGAGGTGGGTCTGCCGCACAGCGACCCCGTCCTCGACGGACCCGTCATCCAGACCGCCGACGACATCGCCCTGCGCGGCGGCGTCAAGATCGCGGACGTCATGCGGACGGTCAAGGAGACCTACGAGGCCACCGGCAAGCCGGTGCTCGTGATGACGTACTGGAACCCCATCGACCGCTACGGCGTCGAGCGCTTCACGGCCGAGCTCGCCGAGGCGGGCGGCGCGGGCTGCATCCTGCCCGACCTGCCGGTGCAGGAGTCGGCGCTGTGGAGGGAGCACGCGGAGAAGCACGCGCTCGCCACGGTCTTCGTGGTCGCGCCCAGCAGCAGGGACGCGCGGCTCGCCGAGATCACCGCGGCCGGCAGCGGATTCGTCTACGCCGCCTCGCTGATGGGCGTCACGGGTACCCGTGAGTCGGTCGGGGCGCAGGCCCAGGACCTGGTCGAACGGACCCGGGTCGCCGGTGCCGGTGCCGACCTGCCGGTCTGCGTCGGGCTCGGCGTCTCCAACGCCGCGCAGGCCGCCGAGGTGGCCGGCTTCGCCGACGGCGTGATCGTCGGTTCGGCCTTCGTGAAGCGGATGCTCGACGCGCCGGACGACAAGGCCGGAGTGGAGGGCGTCCGCGCACTCGCGGGCGAGCTGGCGAAGGGCGTGCGCCGACAGGCGTGACCCAGCCGGCCGTCATCGCTTAGTGAGATATTCGGTCACTCGAAGGGGTGGTCCTGGGGCCGGGGAGGCGCGGTGCGCCTCCCCGGTTCGTTCTGCGGGTGTGAGCGAGAAGAACCGTGAGGGAAAGCGCACCGCCCGGGAGCGGCTGGCGGAGGAGCGCGCGAAGCAGAAGACCGCGGACAAGCGGCGCCGGGTGCTGATCGTGGGCGCGAGCGTGGTGTGCGTCCTGGGTCTCGCGGCGGTGATCGGTGTCATCGCGGCGAACACCGGCAAGGACAAGGCCTCGGGCCCGGTCGTGGTGCCCTCGGGGGCCAACGGCCAGGACAGCCTCGCCGTCCCGGTCGGCAAGGAGGGCGCCAAGTCGACGCTCGTCGTCTGGGAGGACTTCCGCTGCCCGGCCTGCAAGGCCTTCGAGGCGGCGTACCGCCCGACGATCCACGAGCTCACCGGGTCCGGCAAGCTCAAGGTCGAGTACCACCTGGCGACGATCATCGACGGCAACATGGGCGGCACCGGCTCCCGCAACGCGGCCAATGCCGCGGCCTGCGCCCAGGACGCCGGGAAGTTCCCGGCGTACCACGACGTGCTCTACGAGAACCAGCCCGAGGAGACCAGCGACGACTACGCCGAGAACGGGAAACTCCTCGAACTGGCGAAGAAGGTAGACGGGCTCGACACCCCCGCGTTCCGCACCTGTGTCGAGAAGGGCACCCACAACACCTGGGTGGACAAGTCCGCGGCCGCCTTCCGCAACGGCGGGTTCTCCGGCACCCCGACCGTGCTGCTCGACGGCAAGAACATCTACCAGGACCGGACGATGACGCCGGCGAAGCTGAAGCAGCAGGTGGAGGCGGCTGCCAAGGGGTGAAGGAGAGGCCGACAGGGAGCAATCCGGCGGGCGGGTGCTCCCACCCGCCTGTTATGGACCCGTTGCCGGGCCGCCTGCCGTGGGCCCGGCCCGGCAGGGTAGCGTCGACCCTGCCATGGAACTTGCCTACATTCCCAGTCCGTCGCGCGGGGTGATTCACCTCGGTCCCATCCCGCTGCGTGGCTATGCGTTCTGCATCATCATCGGCGTCTTCGTTGCCGTCTGGCTCGGCAACAAACGCTGGATCGCCCGCGGCGGACGGGTCGGCACGGTGGCCGACATCGCGGTCTGGGCCGTGCCGTTCGGACTGCTCGGCGGCCGCCTCTACCACGTGATCACGGACTACGAGCTGTACTTCAGCGAGGGCCGTGACTGGGTGGACGCCTTCAAGATCTGGGAGGGCGGCCTCGGCATCTGGGGTGCGATCGCGCTCGGCGCGGTGGGCGCGTGGATCGGCTGCCGGCGCCGGGGCATCCCGCTGCCCGCCTGGGCCGACGCCCTCGCCCCCGGTATCGCCCTCGCACAGGCGATCGGCCGCTGGGGCAACTGGTTCAACCAGGAGCTGTACGGCAAGCCGACCGACCTGCCGTGGGCCCTGCACATCACGTCCTCCACGGACGGCCGGGTGCCGGGCTACTACCACCCGACGTTCCTGTACGAGTCGTTGTGGTGCGTCGGCGTCGCGCTCCTCGTCATCTGGGCCGACCGCCGCTTCAAGCTGGGACACGGACGGGCCTTCGCGCTGTACGTCGCCGCGTACTGCACGGGGCGCGGCTGGATCGAGTACATGCGCATCGACGACGCCCACCACATCCTCGGGGTCCGGCTCAACGTCTGGACCGCGATCGTCGTGTTCGTGCTCGCGGTGACGTACTTCGTGCTGTCGGCGAAGAAGCGGCCCGGCCGCGAGGAAGTGGTCGAGCCGGGTGCCGATGCCACCGACGGTGAGGCCGAAGAGGCTGAGAAGGCCGACGGTGCCGAGAAGGCCGGGGCCGAGGCCGACTCCCGTGAGGTGACCGACGAGGCCGAGTCGGCGAAGAAGACCTGAGAGTTGGTTGTACGTCGACGAGGGCGCCCCCGAGTTGTCGGGGGCGCCCTCGTCGTATGTCAGCGGCGGTGGGCGAGGGAGAGCGTGCGGTGGGCCTGGGTCACCACCGCCGCGTCGATGAAGGTGCCGTTCGGGAGGGCCTGGGCCCCCCGGTCGGCTTCAGCCGCCTTGAGGACCGTCTCCGCCTGCTCGATCTCCTCCGCCGTGGGGAGATAGACGCGCTCGATCACCGGGAGCTGACGGGGATGGACGGCTGCTCGGCCCAGGAAACCCAGGGCGCGGCCGTGGGCGCAGGACGCTTCGAGGCCTTCCAGATCCCGGGTGTCGGGGTGGACCGACTGGGGTGGGGGAGGGAGGGACGCCGCTCTTGCCGCCACGATCACTCGCGAGCGGGACCAGTCCAGGCCCCTGTCGTGTCGTACGCCCAGGTCGGCTCGCAGGTCTGCCTCACCGAGGGCGATACCGCGCAGAGCCGGGTGGGCGGTGGCGATGGCGTAGGCGCGCTCGATGCCCAGGGCCGACTCCAGGAGGGCGTACAGGGGTGGGGCGCCTCCTTCGGCCCAGGCTGCCGTCTGTGCGACGTGGGTGATCTGGTCGGGGGCGGTGACCTTGGGCAGGCGCAGGCCGGAGATGCCCGGGAGGGCGGCGACCGCTGCCAGGTCCGCTGCCGCCAGGGGGCTGTCCAGGGCGTTCACCCGGACGTGCACCGGGAGGGGCTGCGGGTCGGTGAGACGTTCGGCCGTCGCCTCGCGGGCGTACCGCTTGCGGTCGGGGGCCACCGCGTCCTCCAGGTCGACGACCACGACGTCGGCGCCGGAGGCGAGGGCCTTGGTGACGGTCTCCGGGCGGTCGCCGGGGACGTAGAGCCAGGTGAGCGGGTGCGGACTCACAGCGCGCCCTCCGTGCGCAGGGCCGTCAACTCGGCCTCGGTCAGGCCAAGTTCCGTCAGGATCTCGTCCGTGTCCGCGCCGTGCGGGCGGCCCGCCCAGCGGATCGTGCCAGGGGTCGAGGAGAGCCGGAAGAGGACGTTCTGCATGCGCAGGGGGCCGAGCTCGGGGTCGTCGACCGTGGTGACGGTGTCGAGGGCCTGGTACTGCGGGTCGGCCATCACATCCCGGATGTCCTGGATCGGGGCGACCGCCGCCTCCGCCTTCTCGAAGGCCGCGAGGACCTCGGTGCGGGTGCGTTCGGCGATCCAGGAGCCGACCGCCCGGTCGAGGACGTCGGCGTGAGCGGCCCGCTGGGCGCCGGTCGCGAACCATGGCTCGTCGATCAGCTCCGGGCGGCCCACCAGGTGCATCACGCGCTCCGCGATCGACTGGGCCGAGGTGGAGACGGCGACCCAGGTGCCGTCCGCCGTGCGGTAGGTGTTGCGCGGGGCGTTGTTGGCGGAGCGGTTGCCGGTGCGTTCCTGGACGAGGCCGAGCTGGTCGTACCAGGTCGGCTGCGGTCCGAGGACCGTCAGGATCGGTTCGATGATCGCCATGTCGACGACCTGGCCCTCGCCGGTGCTGTCGCGGGCCGCGAGCGCCGTCATCACCGCGTACGCCGTGGCCAGGCCCGCGATGGAGTCGGCCAGGCCGAAGGGTGGCAGGACGGGGGGCGCGTCCGGTTCGCCGGTGATCGCCGCGAAGCCGCTCATCGCCTCGGCGAGGGTGCCGAAGCCGGGGCGGTGGGCGTACGGGCCGAACTGGCCGAAGCCGGTGACCCGGGTGAGGACCAGGCGGGGGTTGACGGCGGAGAGCTCCGGCCAGCCGAGGTCCCATTTCTCCAGGGTGCCGGGACGGAAGTTCTCGATGACCACGTCCGCCGTTTCGGCCAGGCGGAGGAAGGTGGCACGACCGCCCCGCTTCGAGAGGTCGATCGTCATCGTGCGTTTGTTGCGGCCCAGGACTTTCCACCACAGGCCGATGCCGTCCTTCGAGGGGCCGTGGCCACGGGAGGGGTCCGGTTTCGTGGGGTGCTCGATCTTGACGACCTCCGCGCCGAAGTCGCCGAGCATGGTGGCCGCGATCGGGCCCGCGAACAGGGTGGCCAGGTCGAGAACGCGGAGGCCGGTGAGAGGTGCGTGCGTCATGACGTGTACCGGGCCTCGATCTCGGATCGGTAGGGCATCGACGCCGAGGCGCCTTCCCGCTGGACGGAGAGCGCGGCCGCCGTGGCCGCCCAGGCCATCGCCTCCCGGATCGGCCGTTCCTCGCCGAGGGCGACGGCGAGGGCGCCCACGTATGTGTCGCCGGCCCCCGTGGAGTCCACCGCGGTGACGTGCGGGGCGGGGACGGCGAGGGGTTCGGCGTCCCGGGTCAGATACACGCTGCCCGCCGCGCCCAGGGTGATCACCACGCGCGGGATCCGGTCGAGGAGGGCGGCGCCCGCGGTGAACGGGTCGCTGCGGCCGGTGAGGGTGGCCGCCTCGTGCTCGTTGGGGACCAACAGGTCGGTGGCGTCGAGGAGTTCGGGTGGCAGGGGCCGGGCGGGGGCGGGTGTGAGGATCGTACGGACGCCGTGGGCGCGGGCCGTCCGCGCGCCCGCGAGGACCGCCGCCAGGGGGATCTCCAGCTGGAGGAGCAGGGCGTCGGCGGAGGCGATCAGGCCCTCGTCGCCGGGGGCGAGGTGGTCGACGGTGCCGTTTGCGCCGGGGATGACGACGATCGCGTTGCCGCCCTCGTCGTCCACGACGATGTGCGCGGTGCCGGAGGGGCCCTCGATGGTGCGCAGGTGGTCGGTGGTCACGCCGGAGTGCTCCAGGGTGGAGCGCAGCCGGGTGCCGAAGCCGTCGTTGCCGACCGCGCCGATCATCGAGACGGTGGCGCCGGCGCGGGCCGCGGCGATCGCCTGGTTGGCGCCCTTGCCGCCGGGGATCGTACGGAACTCTCTGCCCGTGACGGTTTCTCCTCGGTGGGGTGCCTTTTCGACGTAGGTGACCAGGTCCATGTTCGTGCTGCCGAGCACGGCGATGTGGGTCATGGGCGAGCAGCCTCCCGGTGGGTGAGGTGGGCCAGGGTGTCGAAGCCGGTGCCGTTGAAGTCCGCGACCGAGGTGGCCAGACGGTTCTTGAGGGGAGTGGTCCAGCGGTCGGGGAGGCTGTCCGGGGAACCGGCCAGAAGAGCGGCGATGCTGCCTGCGGTGGCGCCGTTGGAGTCGGTGTCCCAGCCGCCGCCGACCGCTCTGCAGACGGAGCCGGTGAAGTCGCCGTTGGCGTGGGTGAGGGCGGCGGTGATCAGCGCGGTGTTGGGGATCGAGTGGACCCAGTGGTGGGTTGCCGCGTGGGTGGCGTGGAGTTCGTCCACGACCTCGTCGAAGTCGTCGTGCCGCTCAGCCAGTTGGACGGCGTGGGTGATCGCCTTCGCCAGCCGGGAGTTCGGGGGGATCACGGTGAGACCGGTGCGCAGACAGGTGTGGATGTCGGGGGTCGTCGTCGCCCGGGCGATCACCGCCGCCGTGAACATCGCCGCGTAGACGCCGTTCGCCGTGTGGGTGAGGGTGGCGTCCCGGTGGGCCTGTTCGGCCGCGGCGGCCGGGTCGCCGGGGTTGGTCCAGCCGTGGACGTCCGCGCGGATGAGGGCGCCGATCCATTCGCGGAAGGGGTTGCGGTGGCGGGCCGTTCTCGGGGGTTCCAGGCCCTGGAGGAGGTTGCGGTAGGCGATGCGTTCGGCGGTGAAGGTGCGGCCGGCGGGGAGCTCGGCCAGCCATAGTTCGGCCACGTCCGTGGTGGTGAAGCCCTTGCCGTGGCGTTGCAGCAACAGGAGGTTCAGGAGGGGGTAGTTGAGATCGTCGTCCTCGGGCATGCCGTCGATGTTCTCGGCGAGCGAGGTGGTTGCCGAGCGGCGGTTCCAGGGATGGGCGGCGAGGAGGTCCGCCGGGACGCCCTTCGCCGTGAAGTAGGTGGTGAGGGGCCAGTTGCCGGTTGATCCGGCGAGTTGACGGATGGCTTCCAGGGGAAGCTTCTCCACCGGTTTGCCCAGGAGGCAGCCCACCGCTCGGCCCAGCCAGGCCGCTTCCAGACCGGCCGGCGTGGGGGGTGCCGCGGGAGTGGGCGACGGCCACGCCCGGCAGCGGGCCTTGATCGTCGCGAGGTCGGTGGGCTCGTGGTCCGCCAACGCGCTGGGAAGATCCGCCAGTTCGTCCAGCAGATCTTCCGCCAGTTGCCGCAGGTACCTGGACGCGGGCTCCGCGGAGGCGCCCGCCCGTGCCGGCGCCCTCTTGCCTCCCGCCGCTCTCCACCTCGCCGCGATCGCCGACGGCTCCCTGCCGTCCTGGGCCGCCTGGCGGAGTTCGTGGCCGATGAGGTCCTCCGGCTGGACCCAGGTCAGTCGGAGCATCTCGGGCCTCCGAGTCCCGCGAAGGCCGCCTCGTGGGTCCTGCGATGGGCCACGTCCCTCTCGAAGATCTCCCGGGTCACGGCTGTCAGCGTCGCTGCCGGTTCCCACAGGTCCAGGCGGCTCGCTTCCGAGACCGTCTTGGACCAGTCGTCCGGAACCGGGGAGCCCAGGGCCCCGGCGAGGGCGCCGGCCATCGTGGCGATCGAGTCGCAGTCCCTGCCGTAGTTCACCGCGCCGAGGACCGCTCGGCGGTAGTCGCCCGCGGCCACGAGCACCATGGCCAGGGCGATGGGGAGTTCCTCGATCGTGTGGAGGCGGGAGGGGCGGCGGGCGCCGAGCGAGGGGGAGCGGTAGTCGGGGCCGACCGTGTCGTAGGGCGCGATCGCCTTCCGCAGAGGGAGCAGTGCCGACTCGAAGTCCGTGTGGTGGGTGGCCACTTCGCAGACCTGCTCGATCGCGGTGCGGGTGCCGTCCTTCGCCAGGGAGAGGCAGGTCGTCACCACGGAGTCCGGTGTCGCGCCCGGTGCCGCCGCCGCCGCGACCGCCGCCGCGAAGACTCCCGCCGCCTCTCGGCCGTACGACGACTGGTGGGCGCCCGCGATGTCCAGGGCCTCGGTGTAGGCGGCCGGCGGGTTGGCCGCGTTGACCAGGCCGACGGGTGCCATGTACATCGCCGCGCCGCAGTTGACGATGTTGCCGACGCCTGCCTCTCGGGGGTCGACATGGCCGTAGTGGAGGCGGGTGACCAGCCATTTCTCGGCGAGGAAGATCCGCTGGAGGGGGAGCGCCTCCGCCTCCAGCTCCGGGATCCAGCGCGGGTTCGTCATCAGGTCGGGGACCAGGTGGTCGGCGATCGCGTAGGCGTCGAGGTGGTCGCGGACCCGGTCGTAGACCCTGATCAGGGCGTGGGTCATCAAGGTGTCGTCGGTGACGTGGCCGTCACCCTTGTGGTACGGGGCGATGGGGCGGGCGGTGCGCCAGGCGTCGCCGTTCCAGGGGCCGACGATGCCGTGGACGCGGCCGGCGTGGCGTTCGAGGATCTGGTCGGGGGAGTAGCCCTCGACGGGACCGCCGAGGGCGTCGCCCACCGCCGCGCCCACGAGGGCTCCGGTGATCCGGTCCTCAAGGCTGATTTCTGAGTTTTTGGGCGTCATGCCCGGAATCATCCTCCTGGGAGGGGCGGTTGTGCGGCTACCAGGAGGTCGGCGAGTTCTACGAGGTCCGTGCCGGTGAGGCGGGGGAGGGCGCAGCCGGAGAGTTTCCGGCAGGTGTTCCGCCAGGTGGCGGGGATCGCGCCGGCGCCGCCCAGCGCCCCGGTCAGCGCGCCCACCAGAGCGGGGGCCGAGTCGGCGACTCGGGAGAGGCAGGCCGCGGCCGGGATCGCCTCGGCGATACGGCCCTGTGCGGCGCCGGCCAGAGCCAGGGCCACGGGGACGGTTTCGGCGGCCGCGATGCCGTAGCTGTAGACGTGGTCGACGATCTCGTGTTCCAGGGCGGGGATCAGGGCGAAGGCGCTGTCGGCGGACCGGGCGAGGTGCAGGGCGTGGCGGGCGTTGCGGCCGATCTCCGTCTCCCCGGGGAGTTCGGTGAGGGCGGCTGCCACGCAGGCCTCCACGGGGGTGCCGATCAGGGCCAGGGAGACGGCCGCGGCCATCGCTCGTGCTCCGTGTACGCCGTCTCCGTCCTGGGTGTAGCGGGCGTCGAACTCGGCCAGGTCCGCGGCGAGTCGGGGGTTGCCGGGGTGGGCGACGGCGAGGACACAGGCTCTGACGCAGGCCGCGTCGTCGAAGTAGTGCGGGTTGTCGTGGCCGGTGGCGGGGGGACGGAGTCCGGTGGCGAGGTTGCCGAGCCCGGCTCTTACGGAGATACGGGCGCGGAGGGGGATAACGGCGGACTCGATCTCGGGGGCGCGATGCGCCGCAGCGGCCACTTCGGCGGCGAGGGCGTTCCAGGTGAGGTCGATGGCGGCTCTCGTACGGCGTTCTCGTGTCAGGTTGCCGAGGGCGGTGCCGTCGCCTGCCTTGAGGAGGGCTTCTGCGGTGAAGGCCGCCCATTCGGCGTCGTCGGAGGGGCCGAGGCGGAGGGGTTCGGGGGGTTGGTTGAGGGCGATGGGGACGGGGAGGGTGGTGGTGGCGTTCTGTTCGGCGAAGGTGTCGAGCTCGCGGGTGAGGCGGCGGGTCCAGTCGGGCATGCGGGCGGCTCTGTGGCGGGCGGCGGGCCAGCCGGCGGCGTCGCCTGCGGCCAGGCCGAGGAGGAGCCCTTCGGTGCGTCTCGCGGCCTCGGCTTCGCCTTCGGCCTTCTTGTTCCCACCCGCACCACCCGTGCGGCTTTCGTGGTCGGGTGCGGGTGGCCCCGGTGGGGCGAACTCGCCGTCGGCGGCCGCGGGTTGGAGCGGCTTCGCCGTGGGAGTGGGTTCGGCGGAGCCGGAGGTGGTCGGTGGGGCCGTCGTGCCGGGGCCGTTCCGTGTGGACGTGGGGTCCGGGGCCTCCGCCCATGGTCCCGGCGGCCTCATTGGTCCGCTCCCGCGTCGCCGTCCGCCGCCAGGGTGAAGGCGTCCGGGTCCGGAGGTGGCCATGGTTGCCGGGTGAGGCCGGTCGTGGCCCATTTCTTGTCCTCGCCCGGCACCAGCAGCTCCGCCACGTCCAGTACGTGATGGCCTGCCATGGAAGGGAGGCAGCTGCCGCTCGCCGGGCCGATCGCCGAGGCCCAGTCCGCCGGGATCGCCGACGCTCCCCTCGTCGCGCCCGCCAGGGCCCCCGCCACCGCCGCCGTCGTGTCCGCGTCTCTCCCCATGTTCACCGCTGTCAGGACCGCCTCGCGGAAGTCGCCGTCGGCCGCCGCGTACGCGCCGAAGGCCAGGGCCACCGCCTCCGGGGCCAGGTCGGTCCACGGGTAGCCGCCGATCACCACCGCGGAGCGGACCGCTCTTTCGCCCCGGTGCGCCACGGCCACGGCTCGGCGCAGGGACCGGGCTGTCCAGCTGTCGTGCGGGATCACCGCCAGTGCGGACGCGACGACGACGACGGTGGGGGCGCCCGTCATCGCCGCCGCCACTCCCGCCGCCACCGCCTGGCCGCCGTAGATGCCCTCGCCGTCGTGGCTCACCGAGCCGTCGATCGCCACCAGGCGGGCCGCCTCCGCGGGGCGGCCCGCTGCGAAGACCCCGAAGGGGGCCGCCCGCATGGCCAGGCCGTCACTCCAGGCGTGCCGGTGCTGGGCCGAGATGGGGGCCGCCAGGCCGCGGCGCAGGTTCTCCAGCGTGCCGCGCTCGCTGAAGCCCGCGCCCCGGAACGGGCCCTCGTCGCGGTCCGCGATCCACTCGTGCCAGGCCGCCTCCACATGGGACGGCGTGAGGGCCGAGCCGTGCCGGGCGAGGAGCAGGCCGGAGAAGATCGCGTACTCGGTGTCGTCCGTGCCGGCCGGCTCGTCCAGCACATAGCCCTCGATACGGCCCCAGCGGGCGCGGATCTCCGACGGCTTCATGTTCTCGGCGGGGGCTCCCAGGGCGTCCCCGACCGCCAGGCCCAGCAGGGCGCCGCGGGCCCGCTCGCGGAGTTCGGCGGCGTCCTCGGGTGCCGGGACCGAGGGAATGCAGGCGATCGATGCCATACGCGTTCCTCTCCCAGAGGGGGTTCCTCATGGGGCGCGGAACCCTTTGCGCATGTGTCCCACCATCGGCGGTTGACCTGAGCCTCCGAAGCCTCAGCATCACCCGGTCGACATCTGAGCGGTGATCCGATCGTCTGCGCATTCGAAGGCAAAGTCGCAGGTTAGCCGAGCCTTTCCTTGCTGGCGGGCGGGAATGGGCCGTCGTACTGTGTGTGTTGTTAAGAATTAGAACGTGTCCAAAGTTAGCTTTGGCTTAGCTTCCCTGGGGGACCGGAATGGCCATCATCGACATCGAGGCGCCACTGCACGAGGCGCACCGGGACAACCACACGCACCGGGACGTGAACGGCGGGTGGCTCAGGCCCGCCGTCTTCGGTGCCATGGACGGACTGGTCTCCAACCTCGCGCTGATGACCGGAGTCGCCGGTGGGGCCGTCGGCCAGAACACCATCGTGCTGACCGGACTCGCGGGGCTCGCCGCCGGTGCCTTCTCCATGGCCGCCGGTGAGTACACCTCCGTCGCCTCCCAGCGCGAGCTGGTCGAGGCCGAGCTGGATGTGGAGCGCCGGGAGCTGCGGAAGCATCCCCAGGACGAGGAGGCCGAACTCGCGGCCCTGTACGAGGGACGGGGTGTCGAGCCCGAGCTGGCGCGCGAGGTCGCGCGCCAGTTGTCGAGGGATCCCGAGCAGGCCCTGGAGATCCACGCCCGTGAGGAGCTGGGGATCGACCCGAGCGACCTGCCCTCGCCGCTCGTCGCCGCCGTGTCCAGTTTCGGGTCCTTCGCCCTGGGTGCCCTGCTGCCCGTACTGCCGTATCTGCTCGGGGCGACCGCCCTGTGGCCCGCCCTGCTGCTCGCTCTCGTCGGGCTGTTCGCGTGCGGTGCCGTCGTGGCCAGGGTGACCGCGCGAACCTGGTGGTACAGCGGACTCCGGCAGCTCGCTCTGGGAGGGGCGGCGGCCGGTGTGACGTACGCCCTGGGCAGTTTGTTCGGAACGGCCGTAGGATAGATCGGCTGCTACTTATGCGATGGGCCGCATAAGTAGCCGTTACTCGCTGGTTTCGAATGCTTAACCACTGGGCATGAGCCGTAAGCGCTGCGGGCAATGACGCTTGCGGCGCACCCGCGGGGTCGGCGACGACGCCTTCACCGCCCCTGGGCCGACGGACGACGATCTGACCGATCGGTCCGGCTCGGTCCCCACATACTTCAAGCCACGTGTGCGACACCCCCCTCGCACGCCGTGGCGTCCGCATGTTGGAACGGAGTATCCGGTTCCCGAGATCCGCTCCATCATGTAACCTGCACGAAATTTTGCACTTACGCAGAGGGCCAACGTCGTCCCTCGGCAAGCTGAATATGCCAATTGACGACGACGGGAGAGCCGATGCGTACGCCGCGCCAGCCGTCCCAGCACTCCACGAGTGGCCAGAAGTGGTCCTTCATGGATGCTCGCCCTGCTGCGCAGGGTATGTACGACCCCCGCAACGAAAAGGACGCCTGTGGCGTCGGATTCGTGGCCACCCTCACCGGCGAGGCGAGCCATGCGCTGGTCGAGCAGGCGCTCACGGTTCTGCGCAACCTGGAGCACCGCGGTGCCACCGGCTCCGAGCCCGACTCGGGCGACGGCGCGGGCATCCTGTCCCAGGTTCCGGACGCCTTCTTCCGTGAGGTCGCCGGCTTCGAGCTGCCTGCGGCCGGTGCGTACGCGGTCGGTATCGCCTTCCTGCCGGAGGACGGCGTCGAGGACGCCGTCTCGCGCATCGAGACGATCGCCGCCGAGGAGGGCCTCACCGTCCTCGGCTGGCGCGAGGTCCCGGTCGCCCCGGAGCTGCTCGGCGCCACCGCCCGCTCGACGATGCCGGCGTTCCACCAGATCTTCGTCGGCGACGGCTCGTCGGAGGGCATCGACCTCGACCGCAAGGCCTTTGTGCTGCGCAAGCGCGCCGAGCGCGAGGTCGACGTCTACTTCCCGTCGCTGTCCGCGCGCACGATCGTCTACAAGGGCATGCTGACCACCGGCCAGCTGGAGCCCTTCTTCCCGGACCTGTCAGACCGCCGCTTCGCCTCCGCGATCGCGCTCGTGCACTCCCGGTTCTCCACGAACACCTTCCCGTCGTGGCCGCTCGCGCACCCGTACCGCTTCGTCGCGCACAACGGTGAGATCAACACCGTCAAGGGCAACCGCAACTGGATGGCGGCCCGCGAGTCCCAGCTGGTCTCGGACCTCTTCGGCAACGACGAGAAGGCCCTCGAGCGCGTCTTCCCGATCTGTACGCCGGACGCCTCCGACTCGGCGTCCTTCGACGAGGTGCTCGAACTCCTGCACCTGGGCGGCCGTTCGCTGCCGCACTCCGTGCTGATGATGATCCCGGAGGCGTGGGAGAACCACGACTCCATGGAGTCGGTCCGCCGCGCCTTCTACCAGTTCCACTCCAACCTGATGGAGCCCTGGGACGGTCCGGCCTGTGTCACCTTCACCGACGGAAAGCAGGTCGGCGCGGTCCTCGACCGCAACGGCCTTCGCCCCGGCCGCTACTGGGTCACCGACGACGGCCTCGTCGTCCTCGGCTCCGAGGTCGGCGTCCTCGACATCGACCCCGCCAAGGTCGTCCGCAAGGGCCGTCTCCAGCCCGGCAGGATGTTCCTCGTCGACACCGTCGAGCACCGCATCATCGAGGACGACGAGATCAAGGCCGGCCTCGCCGCCGAGCAGCCGTACGCGGAGTGGCTGGAGGCCGGCGAGATCGAGCTCAGCGACCTGCCCGAGCGCGAGCACATCGTGCACACCCACGCCTCGGTCACCCGCCGCCAGCAGACCTTCGGCTACACCGAGGAAGAGCTGCGCGTCCTCCTCGCGCCGATGGCCAAGGCCGCTGCCGAGCCGATCGGTTCGATGGGTACGGACTCGCCGATCGCCGCGCTGAGCGAGCGACCGCGCCTGCTCTTCGACTACTTCACCCAGCTGTTCGCGCAGGTCACCAACCCGCCGCTGGACGCGATCCGCGAGGAGCTCGTCACCTCGCTGCGCTCCTCGCTGGGCCCGCAGGGCAACCTGCTCGACCCGAGCGCCGCCTCCTGCCGCTCCGTCGTGCTGCCCTTCCCGGTGATCGACAACGACGAGCTGGCCAAGCTCATCCACATCAACGCCGACGGCGACATGCCCGGCTTCAAGGCCGCGACCCTGTCCGGCCTGTACCGGGTCTCCGGCGGTGGCGACTCCCTCGCCGCGCGCATCGAGGAGATCTGCGCCGAGGCCGACGCCGCCATCGACAACGGCGCCCGGCTGATCGTCCTCTCCGACCGCCACTCGGACGCCGAGCACGCGCCGATCCCGTCGCTGCTGCTCACCGCGGCCGTCCACCACCACCTCATCCGCACCAAGCAGCGCACCCAGGTGGGCCTGCTGGTCGAGGCCGGTGACGTCCGCGAGGTCCACCACGTCGCCCTGCTGATCGGCTTCGGCGCCGCGGCCGTGAACCCGTACCTCGCCATGGAGTCCGTCGAGGACCTCCTGCGCGCGGGCACCTTCCTGAACGGTCTGGAGCCTGAGCAGGCCATCCGCAACCTGATCTACGCCCTGGGCAAGGGCGTACTGAAGGTCATGTCGAAGATGGGCATCTCGACCGTCGCCTCCTACCGCGGCGCCCAGGTCTTCGAGGCCGTGGGTCTCGAAGAGGGCTTCGTCCAGAAGTACTTCAGCGGTACGGCCTCCAAGATCGGCGGCGTCGGCATCGACGTCATCGCCAAGGAGGTCGCGGCCCGGCACGCCAAGGCGTACCCCGCCTCCGGCATCGCGCCCGCGCACCGCGCCCTCGAGATAGGCGGCGAGTACCAGTGGCGCCGTGAGGGCGAGCCGCACCTGTTCGACCCGGAGACGGTCTTCCGCCTCCAGCACTCGACGCGCGCGAACCGCTACGACATCTTCAAGAAGTACACGGACCGCGTGAACGAGCAGTCCGAGCGCCTGATGACGCTCCGCGGCCTGTTCGGCTTCAAGTCGGACCGTCAGCCGATCTCCGTCGACGAGGTCGAGCCGGTCTCCGAGATCGTCAAGCGCTTCTCCACCGGCGCCATGTCGTACGGCTCCATCTCCAAGGAGGCGCACGAGACCCTCGCCATCGCCATGAACCAGCTGGGCGGCAAGTCCAACACCGGTGAGGGCGGCGAGGACGCGGACCGGCTGTACGACCCGGCGCGCCGGTCCAGCATCAAGCAGGTCGCCTCCGGCCGCTTCGGTGTGACCTCCGAGTACCTGGTCAACGCGGACGACATCCAGATCAAGATGGCCCAGGGCGCCAAGCCCGGCGAGGGCGGCCAGCTGCCCGGCCACAAGGTGTACCCGTGGGTCGCCAAGACCCGGCACAGCACCCCGGGCGTGGGCCTGATCTCCCCGCCGCCGCACCACGACATCTACTCCATCGAGGACCTGGCCCAGCTGATCCACGACCTGAAGAACGCGAACCCGCAGGCGCGGATTCACGTGAAGCTGGTCTCCGAGGTCGGTGTCGGCACGGTCGCGGCGGGTGTGTCCAAGGCGCACGCGGACGTCGTCCTGATCTCCGGTCACGACGGTGGCACCGGTGCCTCCCCGCTGACCTCCCTGAAGCACGCGGGCGGCCCCTGGGAGCTCGGTCTCGCCGAGACCCAGCAGACCCTGCTGCTCAACGGCCTGCGCGACCGGATCGTCGTGCAGACCGACGGTCAGCTCAAGACCGGCCGTGACGTCGTCATCGCCGCGCTGCTCGGCGCCGAGGAGTTCGGTTTCGCGACCGCGCCGCTCGTCGTCTCCGGCTGCGTCATGATGCGCGTCTGCCACCTGGACACCTGCCCGGTCGGCATCGCCACCCAGAACCCGGTGCTCCGCGACCGGTTCACCGGCAAGGCCGAGTACGTCGTGAACTTCTTCAAGTTCATCGCCGAAGAGGTCCGCGAGATCCTGGCCGAGCTGGGCTTCCGCTCCATCGAGGAGGCCGTCGGTCACGCCGAGAGCCTCGACGTCGAGCGGGCCGTCAACCACTGGAAGGCGCAGGGCCTGGACCTGGCCCCGCTCTTCTACGTGCCCGAGCTGCCCGAGGGTGCGGCGCTGCACCAGGTCATCGAGCAGGACCACGGCCTGGAGAAGGCGCTCGACAACGAGCTCATCAAGCTCGCCGCCGACGCCCTGGCCGCCGACTCGGCGACCGACGCCCAGCCGGTGCGCGCCCAGGTCTCGATCCGCAACATCAACCGCACGGTCGGCACCATGCTCGGCCACGAGGTGACGAAGAAGTTCGGTGGCGCGGGCCTGCCCGAAGACACCATCGACATCACCTTCACGGGCTCCGCCGGCCAGTCCTTCGGCGCCTTCCTGCCGCGCGGTGTCACGCTCCGCCTGGAGGGCGACGCCAACGACTACGTCGGCAAGGGCCTCTCCGGTGGCCGGGTGATCGTGCGCCCGGACCGGGGTGCCGACCACCTCGCCGAGTTCTCGACGATCGCGGGCAACACCATCGCCTACGGCGCGACCGGTGGCGAGCTGTTCCTGCGCGGTCGTTCGGGCGAGCGGTTCTGCGTCCGCAACTCCGGCGCGCTGGTGGTCTCGGAGGGCGTGGGCGACCACGGCTGCGAGTACATGACCGGCGGTCACGCGGTGGTCCTCGGCGAGACGGGCCGCAACTTCGCGGCCGGCATGTCCGGCGGTGTCGCCTACGTGATCGACCTCGACCCCGACAACGTCAACGTCGGCAACGCGGGCGCCGTGGAAGCACTCGACGACGCCGACAAGCAGTGGCTGCACGACGTGGTGCGCCGCCACCAGGAGGAGACCGCCTCCACGGTCGCCGAGAAGCTGCTCGCCGAGTGGGACACCGCCGTCGAGCGCTTCAGCAAGATCATCCCCAGCACGTACAAGGCAGTGCTCGCCGCCAAGGACGCCGCCGAGCAGGCGGGACTCTCCGAGTCCGAGATCACCGAGAAGATGATGGAGGCGGCGATCAATGGCTGACCCGAAGGGCTTCCTGAACCACGGCCGTGAGGTCGCCAAGTCCCGCCCGGTCGACGTACGTCTGAAGGACTGGAACGAGGTCTACGTCCCCGGCTCCCTGCTGCCGATCATCAGCAAGCAGGCCAGCCGCTGCATGGACTGCGGCATCCCGTTCTGTCACAACGGCTGTCCGCTCGGGAACCTCATCCCCGAGTGGAACGACTTCGCCTACCGCGAGGACTGGTCCGCCGCCTCCGAGCGTCTGCACGCGACCAACAACTTCCCGGAGTTCACCGGTCGCCTGTGCCCCGCTCCCTGTGAGTCGGCGTGTGTGCTCGGCATCAACCAGCCGGCCGTGACCATCAAGAACGTCGAGGTCTCGATCATCGACAAGGCGTGGGACAGCGGTGATGTCGAGCCGCAGGCCCCGGAGCGCCTGTCCGGCAAGACCGTCGCGGTCATCGGGTCGGGCCCCGCCGGTCTCGCCGCCGCCCAGCAGCTCACCCGGGCCGGTCACACCGTCGCCGTCTACGAGCGCGCGGACCGCATCGGAGGCCTTCTCCGGTACGGCATCCCCGAGTTCAAGATGGAGAAGCGGCACATCAACCGCCGTATCGAGCAGATGCGCGCGGAGGGCACCCGCTTCCGTACCGGCATCGAGATCGGTCGCGACCTCAGGGCGACCGACCTGAAGAAGCGCTACGACGCGATCGTCATCGCCGCCGGTGCCACGACCGCCCGTGACCTGCCGGTCCCCGGCCGCGAGCTCAAGGGCATCCACCAGGCCATGGAGTACCTGCCGCTGGCCAACAAGGTGCAGGAGGGCGACTACGTGGCGCCCCCCATCACGGCCGAGGGCAAGCACGTCATCGTCATCGGCGGCGGCGACACCGGCGCCGACTGCGTGGGCACCGCCCACCGCCAGGGCGCGGCCTCGGTCACCCAGCTGGAGATCATGCCGCAGCCGGGCGAGGACCGTGCCCCGCACCAGCCGTGGCCGACCTTCCCGATGCTCTACAAGGTCACCTCCGCGCACGAGGAGGGCGGCGAGCGGGTCTACTCCGTCTCGACGACCCACTTCGAGGGCGACGAGGACGGCAACGTCCAGTGGCTGCACCTCACCGAGGTCGAGTTCATCGAGGGCAAGCTGACCCCGAAGCCGGGCACGGAGCGCAAGATCCCCGCCCAGCTGGTCACCCTCGCGATGGGCTTCACCGGCACCGACCGGGAGAACGGCCTGGTCGAGCAGTTCGGCCTGGACCTCGACGAGCGCGGCAACATCGCCCGCGACGCCGACTTCCAGACCAACGTGCCGGGTGTCTTCGTCGCCGGTGACGCCGGCCGCGGCCAGTCGCTCATCGTGTGGGCGATCGCGGAGGGCCGCTCGGCCGCCCGCGGCTGCGACCGCTTCCTGACCGGTGCGAGTGAACTGCCCGCGCCGATCCGTCCGACGGACCGCTCGCTGATGGTGTGATCACACCCGAATAGACGTCCCGTACAAAGGCGTACGGAACACTGACGGCGCCTGCCCCCCACGTCCCCGACCGGACCACAGGGCAGGCGCCGTCGCATGCTCTCCTACGGCACCCGGAACGTCTCCCCGTACACCTGCCACTCCAGCGGTGTCCTCAGGTCCAGGTTCCCCTCGTCCAGGAAGCGTCGTTGCGCGGTGTCCACGCGGGTGGTGTCGATCTCCGCGTCGCGGGTGCGCATGGCGTCCTCGCGGAGGTCGAGGAAGGTGTCCAGGTAGGCCTTCTCCGAGCCGCCCTCGGTCGGGCTGTCGGACTTCTGGAGGGCGCGTTCGCGCAGGCCGTAGAAGCTGGTGGGGTCGGTGCCGGGGCCGTGGAAGACCATCGCGTCGTAGTAGACGAACTGGCCGAGGGTGCCGAGGCCGTCGAGTTTGGCGAGGCGCACCGCGGGGTCGAAGTAGACGCGGTCACGTGCCGTGTCCTGGGCCTGCTGGAAGGCCGGGACCCGGGCCTCCGCCTTCCAGGCGGCCGTGAAGCCGGGGTCGAGGCCTTCGTGGGAGTCCGTGCCGTCGACCGCGCGCAGCGCGGGGAGGTACTTCGCGAGACCGTTGCCGGGGTGGGCCTTCGTGTAGCCCTCGACGAGGGTGAGCAGGTCGTTGGTGCCGGTGCAGAAGCCGATGATGCCGGCCGTGTAACCCTGGCCGTCGCCGATGTCCTCGATGTAGGCGTAGGCGCTGCGCCAGTCGAGGGTGGAGTTCTCGGCGCTGGCGACCAGCTGCTGGGCGAGCTCCTTCTTGGCAGGGGCGGCCAGGCCCGGCGGCAGGTCGGCGACGACCGCTACGTCCGCCGCGCTCCCTGCCCTCCCTGCCCTCCCGGACCGCTCGGCCCAGGCTTTGGCACCTTGGGCGCCCTCGGCGTCCTGGGCCGCCTGGGAACGGTAGGCCGAGGAGAGGTCGGGGCCCGCCCCTCCCGCGCCGGAGTCCTCGGGCGCGAAGAGGTAGACCGACGCCGTGGCGACCACGGGGACGGCCGCGAGGAGCAGCAGGCGGGGGCCTTTCACTGCGCTCCCGTCAGTTCGGCGACCTTGGCCCAGGCAGACACCAGGAGCACCACCAGCAGTACGGCACAGGCTCCAGCCTGCACCAGGGCACGACGGCTGTCCCGGGGTGCGTAGGCGTAGGCGAGCGTGACGACGGCTCCGGCGAGCAGGCCGCCGAGGTGGCCCTGCCAGGACGTCAGCCCCGCGGAGATCAGCAGCCACAGCAGCAGGCCGGCCATGAAACGGTTGACGGCGGCCATGTCGGCGCCGAGGCGGCGGGCCATCACGTAGTACGCGGCGCCGAGCCCGAAGATCGCGCCGGAGGCGCCGAGCGTGGGGTCGCCGGGCGCGATCAGCAGCACGAGGACCGAGCCGCCGAGCGCGGACAGCAGATAGAGGACGACGTACCGGAGACGGCCGAGCTGGGCCTCGACGACCCGGCCGATGTTCCACAGCGACACCATGTTCATCACGATGTGCAGGATCCCGAACGTGCCCTCGGTGGGCGGCAGATGGAGGAACGCGCTGGTCAGCAGGCGGTACCACTCGCCGTCGACGACACCTACGGCGTGGAAGTCGGAGGGGTAGGTGTCCTGCCACACGTAGTGGCCGCCGTCCGAACCCACGAGCCCGGCGCCCAGCATCTCGAAGCGGTCCACGATCGCCGGGCGCACCAGCTCGCCGACGTAGGCGAGCACGTTGAGGCCGATGAGGACGTACGTCACCAGGGGGACGGCGGTGATCCGCCCGCCGAACGCGGTCCGGGCCTGCCGCACCGACCGGGCCCCCTCCCGCACACACTCCGGGCACTGGTGGCCCACGGCCGCCTCCCGCATGCAGTCCGGGCAGATGTACCGCTCGCAGCGGGCGCAGCGGACATGGGACTCCACCGCCGGATGGCGATAGCAGGTGGTGACGGCGGATTCGGGGTCCACGGCCGGCTCCTCGGAGTGACAGGGGTGATGATCGAGCCGGTGGGGACGGCGGCGAACAAAATAGCGAACGCAGGTGAGTGGGAAGAGCGGAGGGGTCGGGTTCAGGAGGTTGCCCGCCCCGTTGGCATCACCCACGCGTCGTGCCACCCTGAGGATGATCCGACGGGGAGGCGACGACTCATGGACGGCGCACGTTCGGTGAACAAGGGCACTCGTGGCGGAGCGGCCGGAAAGGGCGAGAAGCTCGCCGACTGGGCCGACGGACGGCTGGGCCTGTACGCGCTCGCCAAGGCCAACATGCGCAAGGTCTTTCCGGACCACTGGTCGTTCATGCTGGGCGAGATCTGTCTCTACAGCTTCCTCATCCTGATCCTCACGGGCGTCTATCTCACCCTGTTCTTCGAGCCCAGCGGGGTCGAGGTCGTCTACCACGGCTCCTACGAGCCCCTCAACGGCGTGGTGATGACCAGAGCCTACGAGTCCACCCTCGACATCAGCTTCGACGTGCGCGGCGGACTGCTGATCCGGCAGATCCACCACTGGGCGGCGCTGGTCTTCGTCACCGGCATGCTCGTGCACATGATGCGGGTGTTCTTCACCGGCGCCTTCCGCAAGCCGCGCGAGCTCAACTGGGTGTTCGGCTGGACCCTGCTGTTCCTCGGCATCATCACCGGCCTGACCGGCTACTCCCTCCCCGACGACCTGCTGTCCGGCACCGGCATCCGGTTCGCCGACGGGGCGATCCTGTCCGTCCCGATCGTCGGGACGTATCTGTCGTTCTTCCTGTTCGGCGGGGAGTTCCCGGGGCACGACATCATCCCCAGGCTCTTCCCGATCCATGTGCTCGTGCTGCCCGGGATCATGCTCGGCCTGGTGGTCGCCCATCTGATCCTGGTCTTCTACCACAAGCACACCCAGTACCCGGGGCCCGGCCGCGACAACAAGTCCGTGGTCGGCATGCCCTTCCTGCCGGTCTACATGGCCAAGGCGGGCGGCTTCTTCTTCCTGACCTTCGGCGTGCTGGCGCTCATGGGCGGCCTCGCCCAGATCAACCCCGTGTGGGCGTTCGGACCGTACAGCCCGCAGCTGGTCACCACCGGCGCCCAGCCCGACTGGTACCTGGGCTTCTCCGAGGGGCTGATCCGGGTGATGCCGGGATGGGAGATCAACTTCTGGGGCCACACCCTGGAGCCCGGTGTCTTCATCCCCTTCTCCCTCTTCCCGCTGATCCTGGTGGCGCTCGGGGTCTACCCCTTCGTCGAGGCGTGGATCACCGGCGACAAACGCGAGCACCACATCCTGGACCGGCCGCGCAACGTGCCCGTCCGCACGGGGCTGGGCGTCGCCTGGCTGAGCCTGTACGTGGTGCTGCTGATCGGCGGCGGCAACGACATCGTGGCCACGCATCTGCATCTGTCGATCAACGCGATCACCTGGTTCGTGCGGGTGTCCGTGTTCGTGGTGCCGGTGCTCGCCTTCGTCGTCACCAAGCGGATCTGTCTCGGGCTGCAGCGCCGGGACCGGGACAAGGTGCTGCACGGCCGCGAGACCGGCACCGTCCGGCGGCTCCCGCACGGCGAGTACGTCGAGGTCCACGACCCCCTCCCGCAGGAGCAGCTTCACACCCTCACGCAGCACGAGCAGGAACCGCCGTACGAGATCGGGCCGCTGGTCGACGCCAACGGGGTGCGGCGGCCGGTCAGGCGTTCCCAGCGGGTGCGGGCCGGGCTCGCGCGGGCGATGTTCGGGCCCGACACGCGGATCGACAAGCCGACGGCGAAGGAGTATCGCGAGATCACCAGCGGCGACCACCACTGAGGACGGTGTCGCGGCACTCGTCGGGACTGCCCCAGGCGGTGCGCAGGGCGCGGGCCTTGGTGAGCCACAGGGACAGGTCGTACTCCGCGGTGTACCCGATCGCGCCGTGGAGCTGGAGCGCGGTACGCGCGGTGGCGTACGCGGCCTCGCACGCGGTGACCTTGGCGGCGGCGACGTCTTCCTCGGTCATCGTCAGGGCGGCGCCCAGGACGAGGGGGCGGGCGAACTCCAACGCGATCTTCGCGTCGGCGAGTTGGTGTCCGACGGCCTGGAAGGAACCGATGGGGACGCCGAACTGGGTGCGCTGCTTGACGTGCTCGACGGTTCTGTCGAGCAGCGCGAGACCGACGCCCAGGGCCTGTGCGGCGGTGGTGAGGCGGGCCAGGAGGAGGGCGGGGGCCAGGGGCGGGTCGGTGGCGAGGAGTTCGCCGCCGGGGTCCAAGGGGGTGAGGCGCCGGGCGGGGTCGAGCGAGGGGCACACAGGGCCGTGGCCGGGGGCCAGGCGCAGCCCGTCGGCCGTCAGGGAGAGACGGATGCCGGCCGCTTCACCGTCCAGGGCGTAGCCGTGGTCGCGGGCGACCGTGGCCATCGTCTCGCCTGCGGACAGCGCCGGGAGCAGTCGCTTCGCCGGGCCCGGTTCGGTGAGCAGCGTCGCCGCCACCACCGTCTCCACCAAGGGGCCCGGTACCGCGTGCCGCCCCAACTCCACGAAGGCCAGAACGAGTTCCACGGGACGCGGGCCCAGCCCCTCGTAGGCCTCCGGTACCGCCAGCGCGAACACCCCCGCCTCGGCGATACGGCGCCACAGCGCGCGCCCGCTCGCATGGTCCCCTCGGCTCCAGTCCCGTACGACGGAGGGCGTGTCCGCGGCCGTCAGCATCGCGTCCAGGGAGGCCGTGAACTCCCGTTGCTCGGCGTCGAGAAGGAAACGCATCAGCGGCGGCCCTTCGGCAGGCCCAGCAGGCGCTCGGCGATGATGTCGCGCTGGATCTCGTTCGTGCCGGCGTAGATGGGGCCGGCGAGGGAGAAGACGTACCGCTCGGACCAGTCCGTGTCGGCCATCTCGCCCTCCTCACCCAGGAGATCGAGGGCCGTCTCGGTGAGGGCGATGTCGTACTCGGACCAGAAGACCTTGTTCAGGCTGGACTCCGGGCCGAGTGTCTCGCCCTCCAGGAAGCGGGAGGCGGCCGCGTAGGTGAAGAGCTGATAGGCGCGGGCGCCGATCAGGGCGTCCGCGACACGGGTCCGGGTGGCCTGGGGGCTGCCCTGGGACTGCCAGAGGTCGTACAGGCGGTCGGCGGCGGCCAGGAAGCGGCCCGGTGAGCGCAGCATCAGGCCCCGTTCGTTGCCCGCCGTCGACATCGCGATCCGCCAGCCCCGGCCGGGCTCGCCGATGACGTCCTCGTCCGGCACGAACACCTCGTCCAGGAAGAGCTCGGCGAAGGCCGGTTTCCCGTCGAGGCGGCGGATCGGGCGGACGGTGACACCGGGGGCGCGCAGGTCGAACATCAGGTAGGTCAGGCCCTGGTGGGGTTTCGGCGTGTCGGGGTCGGTGCGGAAGAGTCCGAAGGCGCGGTCCGCGAAGGCGGCTCGGGAGGACCAGGTCTTCTGGCCGCTGAGCAGCCAACCGCCTTCCGTGCGCACCCCCTTCGCCCTCAGGGAGGCCAGATCCGAGCCCGCCTCCGGCTCCGACCAGGCCTGCGCCCAGACCGTCCGCCCGGTGGCCATGGACGGCAGGACCCGGTCCCGCTGCTCCTGGGTGCCGTGGTCGAAGAGGGTCGGGGCGAGGAGGCTGACGCCGTTCTGGTTGACGCGTCCGGGTGCCCCGGCCGCGTAGTACTCCTCCTCGAAGACCAGCCAGCGGACGATCCCCGCGTCCCGGCCGCCGTACGCCGCCGGCCAGTTGACCACCGACCAGCGGTCCGCGGCGAGTTCCGCCTCCCACGCGCGATGGGCCGCGAAGCCCTCCTCGGTCTCCAGGGAGGGGAGCGGGGAGGCGGGCACATGCGCGTGCAGCCATGAGCGGGCCTCGGCGCGGAAGGCCTCGTCCTCCTGCGTGAACGCCAGATCCATGGACACCCGTCCTTCCCTAACAAGTGTTTGGTAGGTTAGCGTGGCGCCATGACAGGCGTCGAGAGTCCGGTGTACGAACCGGGGCACGGGCTGCTGAAGGGGCGCACCGCCGTCATCACCGCCGCGGCCGGCGCGGGCATCGGCGGGGCGACCGCGCGCCGCTTCCTGGAGGAGGGCGCGCGCGTCCTGATCAGCGACGCGCACGCACGACGGCTCAAGGAGTACGGCGCCGAGCTGGCCGGGGAGTTCGGGCCCGAGCGGGTCGCCGCGCTGCCCTGTGACGTGACGGACGAGGCGCAGGTCCAGGCGCTGTTCGACGCGGCCCTGCGGGAGCACGGCCGACTCGACGTCGTCGTCAACAACGCCGGCCTCGGCGGCACCTCAGCCCTCGTCGACATGACCGACGAGCAGTGGACCCGCGTCCTGGACATCACCCTGAACGGCACCTTCCGGTGCACCCGGGCGGCCCTGCGGCTGATGCGCGACGCGAGGGACTCCGGCGGCGTGATCGTCAACAACGCCTCCGTCGTCGGCTGGCGCGCCCAGGCCGGACAGGCGCACTACGCCGCCGCGAAGGCCGGCGTGATGGCGCTGACCCGCTGCGCGGCGCTGGAGGCCGCCGAGTACGGCGTACGCGTCAACGCCGTGGCACCGAGCCTCGCCATGCACCCGCACCTGGTGAAGGTGACCTCGGCCGAGCTGCTGGAGGAACTGACCGCGCGCGAGGCCTTCGGGCGGTACGCCGAGCCCTGGGAGGTGGCCAACGTGATCGTGTTCCTGGCGTCCGGCTACTCCTCGTACATGACCGGCGAGGTCGTCGCCGTCAGCAGCCAGCACGCATAGGACGACAATGACACCGTGCCGACCAAGCCGACCAAGAAGAAGCCCCAGGTGAGCGCCGCAGCGCCCGCGCGCCGCCGCGAACTCCTCGACACCGCCGCCGAGGTCTTCGCCGAACAGGGCTACAACGCCACGACCGTACGCAAGATCGCGGACCACGCGGGCATGCTCGCGGGCAGTCTCTACTACCACTTCGACTCCAAGGAATCGATGCTGGAGGAGATCCTGCGGACCTTCCTCGACGAGCTCTGGGGCGGCTACGACGCCGTCCTGGGCGCCGAACTCGACCCGCGCGAGACGCTGGAGGCCCTGGTCACCGAGTCGTTCCGGGAGATCGACCGGCACCGCGCGGCCGTCGCGATCTACCAGAAGGAGAGCAAGCAGCTGGTGGCGCAGGAGCGGTTCGCGTTCCTCGCCGAGTCGCAGCGCAGGTTCGAAAAGGCCTGGCTGTCCACGCTGGAACGCGGGGTCGCGGCCGAGGTGTTCCGGGCCGACCTCGACGTACGGCTGACCTACCGGTTCGTGCGCGACACCGTGTGGGTCGCCGCGTCCTGGTACCGGCCCGGCGGACAGCACAGCCCGGAGGAGATCGCCCGGCAGTACCTGTCGATGGTGCTGGACGGGATCGCCGTACGCGAATAGCCCTTTCATCCGAGGGAGTTGACATGGCCGAGGCCTACATCGTCGAAGCGGTCCGTACGCCCGTCGGGCGGCGCGGGGGAGGACTGAGCGGGGTCCACCCGGCCGATCTGGGAGCGCGGGTGCTGGTCGCGCTGGTGGAGCGGGCGGGGGTCGATCCGGCCGCCGTGGAGGATGTCGTCTTCGGCTGTCTGGACGCGGTCGGGCCGCAGGCCGGGGACATCGCACGGACGTCGTGGCTCGCCGCCGGGCTGCCCGAGGAGGTGCCCGGGGTGACCGTGGACCGGCAGTGCGGGTCCTCGCAGCAGGCCGTGCACTTCGCCGCGCAGGGCGTGCTGTCCGGGACGCAGGACCTCGTCGTCGCCGGCGGGGTGCAGAACATGTCGATGATCCCGATCGCCTTCGCGACCCGGCAGGCCGCCGAGCCGCTCGGGCTGACCCAGGGGCCCTTCGCGGGCAGTGAGGGGTGGCGGGCACGGTACGGGGACCGGGCGGTGAACCAGTTCGTCGGTGCCGAGATGATCGCCGGGAAGTGGGGGATCAGCCGCGAGGACCAGGAGGAGTTCGCGCTCCGGTCCCACCGGCGGGCCCTGCGGGCCATCGATGAGGGCCGCTTCGAGCGCGAGACGGTGGCCTACGGCGAGGTCGCGGTCGACGAGGGCCCGCGCCGGGACACGTCGTTGGAGAAGATGGCCGGCCTGAAGCCGGTGATCGAGGGCGGCACCATCACCGCGGCCTGCTCCTCGCAGGTCTCCGACGGGGCGGCGGCCATGCTGCTGGCCTCGGAGCGGGCGGTGCGCGAACACGGCCTCACGCCACGCGCGCGCGTGCACCACCTCTCCGTACGCGGCGAGGACCCCATCCGGATGCTCACCGCCCCCATACCGGCCACCGCCCACGCCCTGAAGAAGACCGGCCTCACCATCGACGACATCGACCTCGTCGAGATCAACGAGGCCTTCGCCCCGGTGGTCCTGGCCTGGCTGAAGGAGACGGGCGCGGACCCGCAGAAGGTCAACGTCAACGGCGGCGCGATCGCCCTCGGGCATCCGCTGGGGGCGACAGGAGTGAAGCTGATGACGACCCTGCTGCACGAACTGGAGCGCACGGGCGGCCGGTTCGGCCTCCAAACCATGTGCGAGGGCGGGGGGCAGGCGAACGTGACGATCATCGAGAGGCTGTGAGGCCGGTCAGGATTTCCTGCGCCTCCTTCATGATCCGCTCCACCAGTTCCGCGCACGAGGGCAGGTCGTCGATCACCCCGGCGACCTGCCCGGAGGCCATGACTCCGAGATCCGTACGGCCGTCCACCATCGCCGACCTGAGCAGCATGGGCGTGTTGGCGGCGAGCAGGACCTGGCTCCAGGTGAGGTCCTTGCCGTGGCGCATCGCGAGACCGTCGTGGACCAGCTGCCGCCAGGTCAGGCCGGAGAGCCTGCGGAAGGCGGCGGCGTGCCGGCCGGCGCGCAGCAGGGTGCGTGCACGGCTCGTTGTCTCCAGGGACTCCACCAGGTCCGTGCGCAGCATGCGGTGGGGGAGCCCGTCGACCGCCCGGGTCACCGTCACGTCCTTGACCGTCGCCGCCAGATAGCGCGCCTTCACCGCGTCCGGCACCGTCGAGTCCGAGGTGAGCAGGAAACGGGTGCCCATGGCGACGCCTGCCGCCCCGTACGCCAGCGCCGCGACCAGACCCCGCCCGTCGAAGAAGCCCCCCGCCGCCACGACGGGGATGTCCACCGCGTCCACCACCTGCGGCAGCAGGACCGTCGTCGCCACCTCCCCGGTGTGCCCGCCGCCCTCGCCGCCCTGCACGATCACCGCGTCCGCGCCCCAGGCAGCGACCTTCTCGGCATGCCGCCGGGCCCCGACGGACGGGATCACGACCACCCCAGCCTCCTTCAGCGCGCCGATCAGCTCGGCGGAGGGCGCGAGGGCGAAGGACGCCACCCGCACCCCTTCGTCGACGATCACGCGCACCCGGTCACCGGCGTCCGCCGCGTCGGCCCGCAGATTGACCCCGAAGGGGGCGTCCGTACGGGACTTCACCTCCCGTACGGCATCCCGGAGCCGGTCGACCGTCATGGTCGCGGAGGCCAGGATGCCGAGCGCGCCCGCGTTCGCCGTGGCGGAGACCAGGCGCGGGCCCGCCACCCACCCCATCCCGGTCTGCACGATCGGACGGCGGACACCCACCAGCCGGGTGAGTGCGGTCTCCATCAGGCGCCGACCTCCCTGGACCGGGCGTTCTGCGGATCGATCACCTCACGGATCAACCGCAGCTCCCGCTCGGTCGGTTCGCGCGTGTACGGCACCTCGTCCGGCACCACCAGATCGAACCCGGTGGCCTCCCGCACCTGTGCCACGGTGACCCCCGGATGCACCGACGCCAGCCGCATCGAGTGGTCCGGCGTCGCGAAGTCGAAGACACCCAGGTCGGAGACGACCCGGGGGATCCGGTGATAGGGGGCGCCGTCCGCATGGTCGTACCCCACCCCGCACACCATGTCGACCTTCTCCACGAAGACCCGCCGGGAGTGCCTCGGCACCCAGTAACTGGTCGGGTTGTTGAGGGTGTTGACCGGTGCTCCCCGCACCCCGAGCAACTGCCGCTTGGGCCGCGCCCAGTCGCCGATGCACGAGATGTTCTGGTTGCCGTACCGGTCGATCTGGCTCGCGCCCATCATCACGTGCCTGCGGCCGCCGGTGACCAGGGCGAGATGCCGGCGGTAGGGCAGCCAGCCCTCGACGGTGCCGTCGACGCCCACGAGCAGGGCCTCGCCGTCGGTCATGAGGAGGTCGGGGGAGAACGTCCGCCGGGCGAGCCGGGCGCCGACGGACGGGATCAGACCCATCGGGCTCGCCAGCACCTCGCCGTCGCCCCGCCAGGCCTCGGCGCAGGCGATCACGCAGTACTCGGCACGGGTGACGGTCATGAGCCGGCCCCTTCGGAGGATGCGAGGTAGCGCTCGGCGAACTCCGGCCAGGGGGTGGTCGCGTACTCCCGCTGGGCGGCCTCGTCCCGGGCGTAGTCGGGCGCGCAGGACGTGAAGTGGGCGCCGTTCGGGGCTTCCACGACCCCCGTCACCGTGTGCCGTCCGATCAGCAGCGACTGCGGAGCCGCCTCCTTCGTCAACTCCGCGGTGTCGACGACCCGTTCGCACGACAGGTAGGCCGCGTCCGCCGCCTCGCAGAAGAGGTCGTCGAAGTAGGGGTCGGGACCCAGGTACTGCCCGTTGCCCAGCCGGTCGGCACGGTTGACGTGGACCAGGGCCGCGTCCAGGCGCAGGGCGGGCACCGCGACGAACGTCTCCCCGTCGTCGTACGGCGAAGTCACCGTCCTGAGGCCCGGGTTGACCCGCATGACGTCCGAGCCGAGCCCGGCCCGCACCGGCAGGAACGGCAGCCGGTTCGCGGCCGCGTGCAGGCCCCACATGAACATCGCCTCGTCGATCTCCATGAGCTCGAAGGCACCGGCCTCGCGGGCCGCGCGGTAGTGCGGTTCCAGGGGGATCGAGTCGAGCGTGACGAAGGCGGCGACCAGTTTCCGAATCCGTCCGGCGGCGGCGAGCATGCCGACCTCGGGGCCGCCGTACGCCACGATCGTCAGGTCGGTGACCTCGGAGCGCAGCAACGCGCGGACCAGGGCCATGGGTTTGCGGCGGGATCCCCAGCCGCCGATGCCGAGGGTCATGCCGCTGCGCAGGCGGGAGACGGCCTCGTCGGCGGTCATCGTCTTGTCGGTCATGCCTCTTCCTTCCCGAACCGGTCCCGGACCCGGTCCGCGACCCCGCTGACGCTCGCCTCGAAGGTGAAACCCTGCTCGAAGCGGTAGCTGCGGCGGACGTCGACGGGGTCGATGCCGTTGATGGCGGCCTTGGCCAGACGCAGCAGCTCCCCGTCCTTGGCGGCGATCTCGCGGGCCAACTCCAGTGCTGCGTCGGTGAGTTCCTCGCCCGGCACCACCCTCCACACCGATCCGTGCGTGTGCAGCTCGGCCGCCGTCACCGTGCGCGAGGTGTAGTACAGGGCGCGCATCAGATGCTGCGGGACCAGCCGGGACAGATGGGTGGCCGCGCCCAGCGCGCCGCGGTCCAGCTCGGGCAGCCCGAAGACGGCGTCCTCGCTCGCCACCACGACGTCCGCGTTGCCCACGAGCCCGATGCCGCCGCCCAGGCAGAATCCCCGCACGGCCGCGACGACGGGCACCTCGCACTCGTACACCGCCGAAAAGGCCTCGAAACAGCCGCGGTTGGCGCCGACCAGTGCTCCGGGGCCTCGCGCCTGGAGTTCCTTGATGTCCACCCCGGCGTTGAACCCGCGTCCCTTCGCCGCCAGCACCACGCACCGCACCCGAGGGTCCCGGCCGGCTGCGCGCACCGCGTCGGCCAGGGCGAACCAGCCGTCCACCGGCAGGGCGTTCACCGGCGGGAAGTCGACCGTGACGACGGTGATCCCGTCCTTTTCCGGCCCCTTTTCCGGGGGCGAGGTGGAGACACCCATGGAAGCATCAGCTACCTTTCCACCAAACGTTTGTTAGGTGAAGGGTAGCGGTGAATGGAGCTGAACGGGAGGGTCGTGGTCGTCACCGGCGGGACGCGTGGAGTCGGCGCCGGGATCGCCCGCTCCTTGGCGGAGGCGGGCGCCGAGGTCGTCGTCTGTGCGCGCAGACCGCCCGAAGTCCCGCCGCCGAAGACACGGTTCGCGAGGCTGGACGTCCGGGACGCGGACGCCGTACGGCAGTTCTTCGCCGACCTGCCGCGACTGGACGTACTCGTCAACAACGCGGGAGGAGCGCCCTATCGGCTGCTCGCCGACGCCGGCCCCGAACGGCACCTCCGCGTCCTGGAGTTGAACCTCCTCGCCCCGCTGACGGTGTCGCTGGCCGCGTACGAACACCTCAAACAGACCCGCGGCTCGATCGTCATGATCGGGAGCGTCAGCGGCGGCCGGCCCTCGCCCGGCGCGGCCGCGTACGGGGCGGCCAAGGCGGGCCTGGAGAACCTCGCCCGCTCGATGGCCGTGGAGTGGGCACCGGACGTGCGCGTCAACACCCTGGTCGTCGGCATGGTCCGCACCGAGCAGTCGCATCTGCACTACGGCGACGAGGACGGCATCGCCGCCGTATCCCGCACGGTCCCGCTCGGGCGCCTCGCCGAGCCGTCGGACGTCGGGGCGGCGGCCGTGTTCCTCGCCTCGGACGCCGCCGCGTACATCAGCGGGGCCTCGCTGCTGGTGCACGGCGGCGGGGAACGGCCGGCGTTCCTCGACGCCGCAACGGTCAACAAGGAGACGTGAACCATCAACAAGGAGACGTGAGATGACCGGAATCTGCGACGGCCGGGTCGTCGTCGTCACCGGCGCGGGCCGCGGACTCGGCCGCGCCCACGCCCTCGCCTTCGCCGCCGAGGGAGCACGGCTCGTCGTCAACGACCTCGGCGTCGGCCTCGACGGCACCCCGGGCCCCGACAACCCGGCTTCCCTCGTGGCCGAGGAGATCCGCGCGGCGGGCGGCGAGGCGGTCGCCCACGGTGGCGACATCGCCACGGCCGACGGTGCCGCGTCCCTCGTCCGGGCCGCCCTGGAGACGTACGGCCGCCTCGACACCCTCGTCAACAACGCCGGCTTCCTGCGCGACCGCATGCTGGTGAACCTCGACGAGGAGGACTGGGACGCGGTGACGCGGGTCCACCTGAAGGGCCATTTCCTGCCGCTGAAGCACGCGGCGGCACACTGGCGGACGGAGGCGAAGGCGGGACGCACGCCGACCGCCCGCATCATCAACACCAGCAGCGGAGCAGGCCTGTTGGGCTCGGTCGGACAGGGCAACTACAGCGCCGCGAAGGCCGGGATCGTCGCCCTCACCCTCGTCGCGGCGGCCGAACTCGCCCGCTACGGCGTCCAGGTCAACGCGATCGCCCCAGCGGCCCGGACGAGGATGACGGAGCAGACGTTCGCCGACACGATGGCCGCCCCGACCGACGGCTTCGACGTGATGGCCCCCCAGAACGTGTCACCGCTGGTGGTCTGGCTGGGCTCCGAGGCGAGCGCGGGAGTGACGGGCCGGGTCTTCGAGGCGGAGGGCGGCCGCATCACGGTGATGGAGGGCTGGCGGCCCGGCCCGACCGCCGACAAGGGGGCGCGGTGGGCCCCCGCGGAGGCGGGGGAAGCGACCCTGAAGCTGCTCGGCGAGGCGGAGGCGCCGGGTCCGGTGTACGGGGCGTGACCGGGTCCGCCACCCCTTCGTGCCCCTACGTGTCACACTCCAGAACCGTCCGGCACAGAGCACAGCGCGCCCGCACCCGCCCCCTCACCGGCACCCGGATCCGCTGATGACAGGTAGGGCAGGGAAACGACACCCGCAGGCGCCCGGGGCCGTCCGGGGTGAAGGTGTAGGGGACTCCCGGCTGAGGGCCGGGCGCGTGGCGACGGTCTCGCGCGTAGCGGCGCCGGCCCGCCCAGCCCGCCGCCGTGAGGGGTGGTTGCTCGGAGTCCTGGCGGGCCTGCGCCATCCCCTTCACATACGCCGTGTAGGCCTGCGCACTGGTGAACCACACCGAGGGGTCCTCCCCGAACACCATCGACCGCTTCGCCAGCACGTACCCGAACTCCTCCGGCGTGAGATACCCCAGCTTCTGCGACGACGCCGCGTCCTCCCGGTACGCGTCCAGCAGGAGCCACCCCGCCCCCAGGTACGTCGCCGCCGTGTCCGTGAGGATCTCGTTCTCGCGCACCCCCGGGAACGAGAGATCCAGCCGGTGCAGATACACGTGCATGACCTCGTGGGCCAGGGCCGCGCCGATGTCCCGCCGATGCGTGCGGAAACGGTCGTTCAGCTCGACGAAGTACTCCGGGCCCGCGGTGAGTTCGACGTTCGCCGCGTGGGTCATCTCCCGGAAACTGACCACGAACCGGGCGTCCGGCAGCCGGTAGTGCCGCACCAGCTCCCGGGCCACCCGCTGCACGCCGAGATAGAGATCGTCGGTGTCGCAGAACGCCACGTCCACCGGCGCCACACTCGTCGCGAACCTCTGGACGGTGTCGTAGGACAGCCGTTTGTAGAGCGCGTTGATCGACGCCCGCACCGTCTCCAGGTGCGGGTAGCCGTGCTGGACCGGTCCGTCGTTCGTCACGCCCGTACCCCCAAGACGCCCAGAACCCGACTCCACTCTACGAGGTCGTGAGCGGATTCTCGTGGGTCGGACCGGGCGCACGGAGCCGGAGCACGGTCCCGTTCGCCGGTGCCTCCTCCAGCTCCAGCACCCACACCTCGTTGCCGCCCTCCCGCAGCACAGGACCGGGCACGTACAGCGTCCGCTGCGGGCCCGCCGACCAGTACCGGCCGAGGTTGAAGCCGTTGACCCACACGAACCCCCGGGTCCAGCCCGGCAGCTCCAGCACCGCGTCCCCGGCGCCCCGCACGGACACCTCACCCCGGTACAGGCCCGGCACGCCTCCCCCCGCGACCTCCCGGAAGCCGATCCCGGTCACGGAGTCCAGCGCGTCCAGCCGCAGCCCCCGCGCCCGCACCCCGTGCAGGAACTGCCGCTCGTGCAGCAGCCCCCCGGTGATCCCCTTGCCCTCCCCGCTCCGGGGCCCGTAGTTGACCCGCCCCAGCGACTCCACCCACAGCTCCACGCGCGCGTGCCCCGCGACCGGCTCCTTGAGCTCGACGTCCTCCTCGGTGAGCACCCCGGCCCGTACCCCGTCGACATACACCACCGCGAGATCCCTGAGCCCCCGCGCGGTCAGCGGATACGGCTGCCGCGGCCCCGGCACGGTCACCTCGTACCGCACGAGCCCCCGGTCGACGTCCAGCTCCTCGAAGGTCGGCGGGACGGGGCCCTCGTGGGGCGGTCCGCCGCGTTCCTCCAGTACGGCGGACAGGGACGCCCACTCGGGCAGGTTCACGTCAGCGTCCGCCTCCAGCACCCCGGGCGCGGGCGGCAGGTCGGCCACCGGGCCGTACTGCGCCAGCACCTCACGGAAGCGCCAGAACTTCTCCGTCGGCCTGCCGTACTCGTCGATCGGCGCGTCGTAGTCGTACGACGTCACGTCCGGCTCCAGCGGACCGTCGTGCAGCGCGCCCCCGCCCCGGTTGGCGCCCGCCCAGCCGGCGAAGTTCGTGCCCCCGTGCGCCATGTAGAGGTTCACCGAGGCGCCGCACTCCAGGATCTCCCGCAGCGCCGCGGCCGCGTCCCCGGCCTCCCGTACGACATGCTCGCCGCCCCAGTGCTCGAACCAGCCGCACCAGAACTCCATGCACATCAGCGGGCCGTCCGGGCGGTACCGGCGCAGCGTCTCGAAGGCCGTCCGCGCGTCGGAGCCGAAGTTGACCGTGGCCAGGACGCCGAGAATCGAGCCGCCGGTGAGCATGTGGTCCTCGGGGCCGTCCGAGGTGAACAGCGGCACCGTGACACCCTCCGCGCGCAGCAGCTCCGCCAGCCGCAGCAGATACGCGGAGTCCGAGCCGTAGCTGCCGTACTCGTTCTCCGCCTGGACCATGATCACCGGGCCGCCGCGGTCGATCTGCCGCTCCACGACCTGGGGCAGCAGCCGCCGGAACCAGCGCTCCACCTGCCCCAGGTACACCTCGTCGCTCGTGCGCGCGTGACCCTTCAGCCAGTGCGGCAGACCGCCGTTCTCCCACTCCGCGCAGATGTAGGGACCCGGGCGGACGATCGCCCACAGCCCGGCCTCCCGGGCCGCGTCCAGGAACCGGCCCAGCGCCTCCACGTCCCGGAAGTCACCCGGGTGCGGCTCGTGCAGGTTCCACGGCACGTACGTCTCCACGCAGTTGAGGCCCATCGCCCGCAGCATCGCCAGCCGGTGCCCCCACTGGGCCTCGTGCACACGGAAGTAGTGCAGCGCGCCGGACAGCAGCCGCACCGGCCGTCCGTCCAGCAGGAAATCGGTTTCACCCACCGTGAACTCGCTCATAGGCTCCACCCTCACCACTGGCGGCGGCCAGGTCCATGGACAAAGATCGTCGCTGCTTGGACCGAAGCGCAGGCAAGGAGCGCGATGTACCACACGTGGATGCGGTTCCTCACGCCCAGCCCCGTCCATCACCGCCTGGGCCTGGTCTGCCTCGGGGTCGGACTCCAGTACGGCCCGCTGCCCACCGTCGGTCCCCGCACCCTCGACAGCCACGTCGCCGTCGTCATCAGCACCGGCACCGGGTGGTACGAGACTCCCGACGGCCGGCGCAGGACAGTCACCGCGCCCGCGCTGCTGTGGCTCACACCCGGAGTCCCGCACCACTACGCGCCCGACCCGGGGGCCGGCTGGGACGAGGGCTTCGTCGGCTTCACCGGGCCCGCCACCGCCACGTACACCGAACTGGGCTACATCGAGCCCGACCGCCCTGTCGTGGCCCTGTCCGACGCCACCGGACCGCGTGCGGTGATCGCCCGCATCGCTCGGGCCGCCCGCCGCGACAACCCCCTCCTGGAGGTGGAGACCGGCGCCGCCGTCCACGAACTCCTCGTCGCCCTGCGCCGCGCCCGCGCCGACCTCGCCCCCGACGGCGACCCGGTCCTCAAGGCCCTCGCCCGCGACGCCTTCAAAGCGATGTCGGTCGCCGACCACGCCGCCCGGCACGGCATGACCCTCGCCGAACTGCGCACCGCCGTCCGCCGGGGCGCCGGCTGCAGCCCCAAGGACTACCTCCTCGGCATCCGCCTGGGCCGCGCCAAGGAACTCCTCGCCGCCACCGAACTCCCCGTCGCCTCGATCGCCCGCCGCGTCGGCTACGACGACCCCGCCTACTTCTCCCGCCTCTTCACCCGCCGCGTCGGCATGGCCCCGGTCCGCTTCCGCGCCCAGGAGAGCCGGACGGTCCCCGGCGGCTGGAGCAACCAGGTACCGGATCCGGACGATCCGCCGCGGATCTGATCGGTCAGGTGCCTGGGTGGGCTGGTGTGCTGAGGATTTGGTGGCCGATGTTCCTGGTTGGGCCGGTCCGCCGGAGATCTGGTCGGCTGTGCTCCCGATCGGCCGATCCGCCTACGATCCGCTCACCCCGCGCCCGTAGGGTTGTCGCTCATGACCACCAGCAACACCGGATCCGGTGACGTCGACCCCGCAGTCCGCGAGGAGCTCGCCCGTCTGCGGGACAGCATCGACAACATCGACGCGGCCGTCGTCCACATGCTCGCCGAGCGCTTCAAGGCCACCCAGCAGGTCGGCCACCTCAAGGCCCGCCACCAGCTGCCGCCCGCCGACCCGGCCCGCGAGGCCCGCCAGATCGAGCGGCTGCGCACCCTCGCCGAGAACGCCAAACTCGACCCGGCCTTCGCTGAGAAGTTCCTGAATTTCATCATCGCCGAGGTGATCAGACACCACGAGCGCATCGCCGAGGACACCGTGAACGGCTCCACCCCACTGGCCAATTGACCTCGACCGACGCCCCGGGGAGGTGACACGGCGGCCCGCACGCGGCATGCTCCTCTGTGCACTCCTTGTCAGCCCGCGAGCACTCCGCGTCAGGACGCGGGCGTAGGCTGGCTGTCCGCGAGGGAGGGACGTCGAGCCATGCCTTCGGATGCCAAGATCCTCATCGTCGACGACCACGAGGACACCCTCTACGCCCTGGAGAGTGCCCTGGCCCCGCTGGGCTACCGGCTCGCCCGCGCCACCAGCGGGGACGAGGCCCTCAAGCAGGTGCTCCGGGGCCAGGTCGGCCTCCTGCTCCTCGACGTGCGGATGCCCGGCGTCAGCGGCCTCGACGTGGTCCGCTACATGCGGCGCCTGGAACAGACCCAGCACATCCCCGTCGTCCTGCTCACCGGCTTCGGCGCCGACCACGAACTGACCTCCACCGCCTTCGGCCTCGGCGTCGCCGACCTCGTGATGAAACCCATCGACCCCTGGGCGCTGCGCACCAAGGTCCGCTACCTCTTCGACGCCCACCGTCGCCACCTCGCCCTCGAACACGAGGTGCGGGAGCTACGCGCTCTCGTCAAGGGCCACGGCGAGAGCGACCAGGAGAGCGCCGCCCGCAGGCCCCTGCCCCACCCGGACGCCCGCGTACCGGTGCAGCGCGGACAAGGGGCGCACACCGGGGAGCTCGAACAGGACCGGACATAAGGCGTGTACCGATCCGCCTCTGTGAGTTGCCCGTCCCATCAGGCAGCATGTCCTGCATGTCCGTACTGACGCGCGACGAAGCGCAGACCCGTGCCAAGCTCCTCGACGTTGACCGTTACACCATCACGCTCGACCTCACCACCGGCGACGAGACCTTCGCATCCCGGACCGTCGTCCGGTTCACAGCGCGCGCCGAAGCGGACACCTTCGTCGAGCTCAAGCCGGCCGAACTGCGCGAGGCCACCCTCGACGGCCGCCCCCTCGACCCGGAAACCCTCGAGGACAACCGGCTGCCCCTCAAGGGCCTGACCGCCGGCGAGCACGAACTGCGCATCGACGCCGCCATGCGGTACTCCCGCACCGGCGAGGGCATGCACCGCTTCACCGACCCCACCGACGGCGAGACCTACGTCTACACCCAGCTGTTCATGGACGACGTCCAGCGCGTCTTCGCCGCCTTCGACCAACCCGACCTCAAGGCCGTCTTCGACCTGTCCGTGAAGGCCCCCGAGGACTGGACCGTCCTCGCCAACGGCATCACCTCCGACCTCGGCGACGGCCTCTGGCAGGCCGCCCCCACCCCCCTGATCTCCACCTACCTCGTCGCCGTCGCCGTCGGCCCCTGGCACTCCGTGCGCACCGAACACCGCGGCCTGCCCTTCGGGATCCACTGCCGCCGTTCCCTCGCGCCCTACCTCGACCCGGACGCCGACGAACTCTTCGAGATCACCCGGCAGTGCTACGACCGCTACCACGAGAAGTTCGAGGAGCCCTACCCCTTCGACTCCTACGACCAGGCGTTCGTCCCCGAGTTCAACGCCGGCGCCATGGAGAACCCCGGCCTCGTCACCTTCCGCGACGAGTTCGTCTACCGCTCCGCCGTCACCGACACCGAGCGCCAGACCCGCGCCATGGTCATCGCCCACGAGATGGCCCACATGTGGTTCGGCGACCTCGTCACCCTGCGCTGGTGGGACGACATCTGGCTGAACGAGTCCTTCGCCGAGTACATGGGCTACCAGACCCTCACCGAAGCCACCCGCTTCACCGACACCTGGGTCGACTTCGGCGTCATGCGCAAGGGCTGGGGCTACGACGCCGACCAGCGCCCCTCCACCCACCCCGTCGCCCCCGAGGAAGTCAACGACACCGCCTCGGCCCTCCTCAACTTCGACGGCATCTCCTACGCCAAGGGCGCCTCCGCACTCCGGCAACTGGTGACCTGGCTCGGCGAGAAGGACTTCCTCGCCGGCATCAACACCCACTTCGCCCGCCACAAGTTCGCCAACGCCACCCTCGCCGACTTCATCGACTCCCTCGCCTCCGCCACCGAACGCGACGTCCACGCCTGGGCCGACGCCTGGCTGCGCACCACCGGCGTCGACACCCTCAGGCCGACCGTCACCCGCGCCGAGGAAGGCACGTACACCCTCCAGGTCGAGCACAAGGGCAGCCGCCCGCACCGCATCGCCGTCGGCCTCTACGACCAGGACGTCGCCGACGAGGGCCGCCATCTCGTCCTGCGGGAACGCCTCGACCTCGACGTCCCCCAGAGCGACTCCCAGGGCCCGCTGCCCATCGGCAAGCGCCCCACCCTCCTGCTGCTCAACGACGGCGACCTCACCTACGCCAAGGTCCGCTTCGACAACGAGTCCTTCAAAGCGGTCACCGAGAGCCTCTCCGGCCTGCCCTCGCCGCTGACCCGCGCGGTCGTCTGGAACGCCCTCAGGGACGCCGTCCGCGACGGCGAACTCCCGCCCACCGCCTACCTGGAGACGGCCCGCGCCCACCTCCCGCACGAGACCGACCTCGCCCTCGTCCAGGGCGTCCTCGCCTTCGCCTCCACCTACGTCGCCGACCGCTACGTCACCCCCGAACAGCGCCCCGCCGCCCTCGCCACCCTCTCCTCCCTGTGCCGCGACCTCATCCGCCGCACCGAGGACGGCGACAACCCCGGCCTGCGCCTGATCGCCGTCCGCCACTGCATCAACGTCACCTCCCAGCCCGACACCATCGCCGCCTGGCTCGCCGACGGCACCGTCCCCGGCGGCCCCGAACTCGACCCCGAACTGCGCTGGCGCGTCCTCGCCCGCCTCGCCGTCCTCGGCGCCACCGACGAGACCGCGATCGCCGCCGAACTGGAACGCGACCCCTCGGCCACCGGCCAGGAAGGCGCCGCCCGCTGCCGCGCCGCCCTCCCCACCGAGGAGGCCAAGGCGCAGGCCTGGGAGGCGATGTTCAGCCACGACGAGCTCTCCAACTACCTGTTCACGGCCACCGCCCAGGGTTTCTGGCAGCCCGAACAGACCGAACTCGTACGGCACTACGTGCCCCGCTACTACGAGGACGCCGTCGCCCTCGCCGCCCGCCGTGGCCCCGCGATCGCCGACGCCGCCGGCCGCTGGGCGTTCCCCGACCACGCCATCGACGAGGACAACCAGGCCCTCGGCCAGGCCTGCCTGCGCGACGCCGACCCCATCCCCGCCCTGCGCCGCAAACTGATCGACCAACTCGACGACCTGGGACGCGCGTTGCGCGTGAGGCAGATGTAGAGCGGGTTTTCCCCGTACGGGAGTACCCCCTTTCGGGTCAGGATCGTTGAACTCTCCGGGCGCGCCCACGCAACCGCGTCCAAGCTGGAAGCCCCCAGCGCCCCCGGAGGTCGACGATGAACACGCCGCCCCTGGCCTCGGGCCCCGAAGGCCCGCCCTCGCTGCGCCCGCTGCTCGACACGGTCCTGGAGGCGCTGGGGGAGGGGGCGCGTGCGCGCGGGGGCCCACTCCCGGCGGGCGGGCCGGGGGCGGTCGCGTCACGGGTGCGCGATGCGCTGGGCGACGTACTCCCGGACGAGGGCGATCCGGACTCCCTACGGCACCTGGTGCGCGCCTTGGCGGAAGGCGCGGCGGACCCGGCGGACCCGCTCTGCGCGGCCCACCTGCACTGCCCGCCTCTCGCGGTGGCCGCAGCGGCAGACCTGGCTGTCAGCGTTCTGAATCCGTCGATGGACTCATGGGACCAGGCCCCGGCAGCCTCAGAGCTGGAGGCACTGGTAACACGAGCACTTGCAAACGAGGTCTACCTGGAGGTGCCCAGGGGCGCGGGGCTGCATCGATATGCGGCTCCGCCGCGGGGCGCGACCGGCCCCCACCGGCCCGCAGCCGACAACGACGCCCTGGTAACCACAGGCGGCACCGAGTCCAACCAACTCGCCCTACTCCTGGCCCGAGAGATCCAAGGCCCAGAGGTCCGACTCATCTGCGGAGCCAACGCCCACCACTCCCTCCCAAGAGCCGCCTGGCTACTGGGAATGCCGGCCCCCGTAATCATCCCCACCCCCACCGGCACCCTCGACCCCACCACCCTGCACACCGCCTTGCAAAGCGGCAGCGCCCCCGCACTCGTCGCCGCCACCGCAGGCACCACCGACACCGGGCAGATCGACCCCCTCCCCGAGATCGCCCACCTCTGCGCAGAACACCACGCCCGGCTGCACATCGACGCGGCCTACGGCGGAGGGCTCCTCTTCAGCGACCGCCACCGCGCCAAGCTCACCGGTCTGAGCGTCGCCGACACCGTCACCCTCGACCTGCACAAACTCGGCTGGCAGCCCGTCGCCGCAGGCCTTCTCGCCGTCCGCGACAAAAACGACCTCACCGCCCTCCACCAGCACGCCGACTACCTCAACGCCGACGACGACACCGAAGCCGGCCTCCCCGACCTCCTCGGCCGCTCCCTGCGCACCACCCGCCGCCCCGACATCCTCAAGATCGCCGTCACCCTGAAAACCCTGGGACGCACAGGACTCGGCGCACTGGTCGACCAAGTCTGCGAACGAGCACGGGAGTTCGCGCAGCTCGTCCACGACCACCCCGGATTCGAACTCCACGAACCCCCCACCATCAGCACGGTCCTCTTCCGACCGGCGAACGCCACCGACGACGCCGTAGCCGCCGTACGCCGAAAACTCCTCACCGACGGCCGTGCCGTCCTCGGCCGAGCCCGCGCAGCAGACCGGCTCTGGCTCAAGGTCACCCTCCTCAACCCCACCACCCGGCCGGCCGACCTCGCCGGACTCCTGCAACTCGTGGAAGGAACCACCCCCCGATGAACCCCCACCCCCCACACCACGAGCCCGACGCACCCCGCGACCTCGTCGGCATCGGCATCGGCCCCTTCAACCTCTCCCTCGCCGCCCTCGCCCAGCCCCTCACCGCACTCGACGCCGTCTTCTACGAACAGCGCCCCGCCTTCGGCTGGCACCCCGGGCTGCTCATCGACGGCGCCACCATCCAAGTCCCGTTCCTCGCCGACCTGGTGACCCTCGCCGACCCCGCCAGCCACTGGACCTTCCTCAACTACCTCAAGACCCGCGAGCGCCTCTTCCCCTTCTACTTCGCCGAGCGCTTCCACATCCAGCGCGCCGAATACGACGCCTACTGCCGCTGGGTCGCCGAGAACCTCCCCGGCCTCCACTTCCACCACCAGGTCGACGCCGTCCGCTTCAACCCCGAACGCGACGTCTTCGAAGTCGACTTCACCCAGCTCGACACCGACGGCGAAGCCGAAGCACTGGGCCGGACGTACACGAAGAACATCGTCCTCGGCATCGGCACCGAACCCCACGTACCCGAGCCCCTCAAACCCCTCGTCGAGACCCCCGGCGTGCCCGTCATCCACGCCACCGACTACCTCGCCCACCGCCAGACCCTCCTCGCCGCCGACCACATCACCGTCGTCGGCTCGGGACAGTCCGGCGCCGAGGTCTTCCTCGACCTGCTCCGCAACCGCCCCACCGGTCACGAAGGACTCCACTGGCTCGGCCGCACCGAAGCCTTCGCACCGATGGAGTACTCCAAACTCGGCCTCGAACACTTCACCCCCGACTACACCCGCTACTTCCACGCCCTCCCGGAAAGCGTCCGCGACCGCCTCGGCACCACCCAGTGGCAGCTTCACCGCGGCATCGACGCCGACACCATCGCCGCCATCCACGACGAGCTCTACCGCCGCACCCTGCACGGCGGCTGGCCCGACGCCGTCCTCACCCCCGGCGTCCGCGTCCGCACCGCGGGCAGAATCGCCACGACGAAGATCGAACTCCACCTGGAACACATCCAGCAGGGCACCCGCTCCCGCCTCACCACCGACGCCGTCGTCCTCGCCACCGGCCACCGCGAACGTCCCCTCGACCGCATCCTCGCCGGACTCGACCCCTACCTGCGCCGCGACAGCCGCGACCGCCCCCGCGTCGACGAACACTTCCGCCTCGTCCTCGACCCGTCCGTCACCGGCGCCGACTGCCACGTCTACGTCCAGAACGCCGAACGCCACACCCACGGCGTCGGCACCCCCGACCTCGGACTCGCCGCCTGGCGCAGCGCCACCATCCTCAACACCGTCACCGGCAAGGACGCCTACCCCCTCCCCGCCCGCACGGCCTTCACCACCTTCGGCCTCGAACACCGGCCCCAGATCCCACCCGCCCGGCAGGCCCCCACCCTCACCCCCCTGCTCGAGGGACGGTAAAAAACCGGCGGCGGCGGAAGAACCCGGCGACCGGCCCGGTTGGCTCCGACATGACGACCACCTGGACCGCCGCCCACCGTGCCGCCGCCATCAACCCCCGCGAAAACCTCGCCCTCTTCGAGTCCCGCGGCTTCACCGACCAGACCGTCCGCCAGTCCCTGCGCCTCGCCGGCGGCGGCGAGGCCGTCCGCATCCACCTGACCAACCGCTACGGCACCACACCCCTGGACATCGGCGGCGCCCACCTCGCCCTGCGCACCAAAGGCAGCGGCATCGACCCCGGCAGCGACACCCCGCTCCGCTTCTCCGGCGCCCCCACCGTCACCATCCCCGTCGGCGAGGAGACGATCAGCGACCCCGTCGAACTCCCCGTGAGCGCGGGCGAGGAACTCACCCTCAGCCTCTACCTGCCCGGCGACACCGGACCGACCACCTTCACCGCCATGCCCTACGACACCGGACACGCCGTCCCCGGCAACCAACTGTCCGCCGCCGTACTGGAAGACCCCGAGGAGTTCGCCACCGGCCACCTCCTCGCCGGCGCAGACGTCCTCGCCCCGGCCGGCACCCGCATCGCCGTCGCCTTCGGAGACTCCTGGATCGAAGGCGCCGCCACCACCCCCGGCACCGACAACAGCTTCCCCGGACAGCTCAACCGCCGCCTGACACGCGGCTGGACCGTCAACGCGGGCATCTCAGGCAACCGGCTCCTCACCGACGAGATCGGCGAACACCTCCTGGCCCGCATCGACCACGACGTCCTCGCCGTCCCCGGCGTCAGCCACGTCCTCATCCACATCGGGCTCAACGACCTCGGCCTGCCCGGCCACTTCGCCCACCCGGAACCCGCCGAAGGCCCCACCGCGGCCGAGTTCAAGGCCGGCCTCACCACCCTCGCCGACCGCCTCCACACCGCCGGACTCACCGTCATCGGCTCCACGATCGGCCCCTACAAGGGCACCGTCCACGACGGCTACGACACCCCGCACGGCCAGGCCGTACGCGCGCAGGTCAACGCCTGGCTGCTCGGCGACGACCACCCCTTCGACGGGATCGTGGACGTGGCCGCCGCCGTCGCGGACCCGGACCAACCCGACCGGATCCGCGACGAGTTCAACGCCGGAGACGGCCTCCATGTCAACGACGCCGGCGCCAAAGCCATCGCCGACGCCGTGGACGTCACCCTGCTGGACCTCTAGAACACAGGCGTTCCCTCGCGCGTCAGCCTCCAGTCCACCGACGCGAAGTCCTTCGGGTCCAGTACGCCCTTCGCGGTCACCCACTCCGCGATCCGCGTGCGGATCTCCGTCGACTCCGACCACACCTCGGTGGCGGAGGCCACGTGCGGAAACGCGCCGCCACCGTTCGCCCGGTAGTTGTTCACCGCGAACACGAACTTCTGGGCGTCGTCCAGCGCGGCACCGTTGTAGGTCAGGTTCTTGATCCGCGAACCGGCCGCCTGCGCGATGTCGATGTCGTACGACAGCCCCGACACGTAGTCGTAGTTGTAGTCCGGACGGTTGTTCGCGTTCGTCAGCTTCTCCACGTCCACCACCGCACCCGCCGCCGTCTGCACGAAGTACTCCGCCGAGTACTCCAGGTACGCCCTGAGCTGCGCACCCGTCAGCAGCTTCGCCACCAGCGTGTTGTCGTACACGTACAGACTGGACAGGTCCCGGATCGTCACATTGCCCGCCGGGATCTCCGAAGTCCGCGAGAACGGCGACGCCTGCGCGATCACGGGCAGCGAGGCGTACTCCGTGCCCGCCAGCGCCGCCCTGACCACATCCTCCTGGACCTTCGTGATCAGGTCGATGATCGGAGCGTCCTTGTAACGCGCCTCGACCGTCGTCAGCGTCTGCGTCGCCGTACCGACAACCTGGTTGACGTACTTCACCACCACGTCATGGTCGGCCTTCAACAGCTTGGTGATCTTCGGGTCGTCCGCCACCGAGTTCGAGTTCAGCACCTTGGACGACACCGACTCGACCGCCCAACGGCCCTTCGCGAAAACCAGCTCGATGTCGAACAGCGACAACCGCTCCGCATACGCCAACGGCTCCGACAACACGACCGTCTTCCCGGTCTTCGCGTTGGTGACCTTCAGCTCCGGAATCTCCACATGCGCATGCCCGACCAGAATCGCGTCGATCCCCGGCACCTGCTGCGCCACCAGCGCCGCCGAGTTCTCGACGTACGGCAGCTGGTCACCATACGACGACGTCCCCGACGAACCCGAGTGCGCCGACACGACCACCACGTCCGCACCCATCGACCGCAGCTTCGGCACCCACTTCGCCGCCTGCTCCTCAAGCCCCGGGAACGTCAACTTGCCCTGCACATAGGCCTTGTCCCAGATCGCGATACCCGGATTGGTCAGACCCAGCACCGCGACCTTCACCGGCGGCGCGCCCTTCACATGGAACTTCTTGATGAAGTACGGCGGGAAAGCGGGCCTCTGCGTCTTCGCGTCCAGCGCGTTCGCACCCAGCAGCGGGAAGTCGCACTGCTCCTCGAACTTCCGCAGCGTCTCGATGCCGTAGTTGAACTCGTGGTTCCCGAGCGCCACCGCGTCATACCCGATCGCGTTCATCGCCGCCGCCATCGGATGCACCGGACCACCCTTCGCGGTGATCGGGTCGACCTTCGCGTAGTAGTACGTCAGCGGCGTCCCCTGGATCGTGTCGCCCGCGTCGAGCAGCAGCGTGTTGCAGCGGCCCTTCTCCGCACGCACCTGGTTCACCAGCGTCGAGATCCGGGACAGCCCCTGCGCGTTGCCCGCCGAGTCCTTGTACTCCGCGTCCTTGAAGTAGTCCCAGTTGAAGACATGACCGTGCAGATCGGTCGTGCCCATCACCGTCAGGGAGTACCGCTTCTCGTGACCCATCTTCGCCTCCGCGGCCTGAGCCGCCGGAGCGCCCACGGCCCCCGCCAGCGCGACACCCGCACCGGTCACGGCGGACTTCTCCAGGAACTTCCTGCGGTTCAAGGGCATGTCTTGATCTCCTCGGGGAACGGTCAACAACGCGCGTAGATTCTGACCCGGTCATGCCCAACGGCAACAGGTCCCGCAGGTTTCGATCTGATGACCCCACCCGTGAAAACTGACAGAGTGGGGCGTTATGGCCACCGACTCCGTCCCCTACGGCACCCCCGACGCCCCCCGCATCGCCGTCCGCGGCGAGGCCCACCTCGAAGTCGACCCCGAGATCGCCCGCATCGGCGTCACCGTCGCAGCCCGCGGCAAGGACCGCCGCACCGCCCTCGACGACCTCACCCGCCGCAACACGAGCGTCCTGGACCTGCTGAAGTCCTACGGAGACGCAGTCGAGCGCCTGGAAACCGGCTCCTTCTCGGTCACCCCGGAACTCAAGGAACACGGCCGCGGCGAACGCGTCCACGCCTACCACGGCCGCGTCCACATCACGGCTGAACTGACCGACTTCACCGCACTGGGTGAACTCACCACCAGGCTGGCCGACCAGGAGTTGACGACGGTCGACGGCCCTTGGTGGGCCCTGCGCCGGGACTCACCCGCCTACCGCGAAGCCCGGCAACAGGCCGTACGGGAAGCGGTCCAACGGGCGAGGGAGTACGCGGAAGCGCTGGGCACGTCGCTGGCGGCCCTCGTCGAACTCGCCGACATCGGCGCCGAGGACCCCGAGCCGCGGTTCGTCGGCAAAGCGAGCCGCGCACGCTCCATGGCCTACGAGGCCGCAGCGGACACCTCAGCAGCCCCGCTCGACCTCGAACCCCAACGCCAACACGTCCACGCCCAGGTCAACGCACGCTTCACGATGGCACCACCGAGGCTGTGAGCGACCGCTCTGATTTGCAAACGAAATGCTCATCAGAGCGGGATGGTGCACACTTCAACGCTTGTCAACAGCCCTTCACCCAAAGGTTGTTGAGTGGACATGCCTCCCCAATTCCCTACCCGCCGGTAAGGTCTAGGGTCGAAACATGCGCCGAGCAAAGATCGTCTGCACCCTGGGCCCCGCCACCCACTCGTACGACCAGATCAAAGCCCTGGTCGACGCAGGAATGGACGTAGCCCGCTTCAACCTCAGCCACGGCAGCTACGCCGAACACGAGGAGCGCTACCACCACGTCCGCAAGGCCGCCGACGAGACCGGCCGCAGCGTAGGCCTCCTCGCCGACCTTCAAGGCCCGAAGATCCGCCTCGGCCACTTCACGGAGGGGCCCGTACTCCTTGAACGCGGCGACACCTTCACCATCACGGTGGAGGAGGGCGCGCAGGGGGACCAGCGGTCCTGCGGGACGACGTACGGCGGACTCGCCGAGGATGTTGCCGTGGGTGAGCGCATCCTCGTCGACGACGGCAAGGTCTGCTTGGAGGTCACGTCGGTGGAGGGCCCACGCGTCCACACCAGGGTGATCGAAGGCGGCATGGTCTCCGACCACAAGGGCCTCAACCTCCCGGGCGTGGCGGTCTCCGTCCCCGCCCTCTCCGTCAAGGACGAGGAGGACCTCCGCTGGGCCCTGCGCATGGGCTTCGACGTGATCGCGCTGTCCTTCGTACGGTCGGGTCGCGACATCAAGGGCGTCCACCGGATCATGGACGAGTCGGGGCGCCGGCTGCCGGTGATCGCCAAGGTGGAGAAGCCGCAGGCGGTAGAAGAGATCGACGACATCGTGGCCGCGTTCGACGGGATCATGGTGGCGCGCGGTGACCTGGGCGTGGAGATGCCGCTGGAACAGGTGCCGATCGTCCAGAAGCGGGCGATCAAACTGGCCAAGCGGAACGCCAAGCCGGTGATCGTGGCGACGCAGATGCTGGACTCGATGATCGAGAACTCGCGCCCCACGAGGGCCGAGGCATCGGACGTCGCGAACGCGGTGATCGACGGCACGGACGCGGTGATGCTGTCGGGGGAGACGAGCGTCGGGAAGTACGCGGTCGAGACGGTCCGGACGATGGCGAAGATCGTGGAGGCGGCGGAGGAGGACATCCTCGCGAAGGGGCTGCCGCCGCTGACAGAAAGCAACAAGCCGCGGACGCAGGGCGGGGCGGTGGCCCGGGCGGCGGCGGAGATGGGCGACTTCCTGGGCGCGAAGTTCCTGGTCGCGTTCACGCAGAGTGGGGACACGGTGAAGCGGTTGTCCCGGTACCGGTCTCCGATCCCGCTGCTGGCGTTCACTCCGGAGCCTGCAACCCGCTCGCAGCTGAGTCTCACGTGGGGTGTGGAGACGTTCCTCGGCCCGCATGTCGAGTCCACGGACGCGATGGTGGACCAGGTGGACGAGCTGCTGCTGAAGTACGGCCGCTGCGAGAAGGGCGACGTGGTCGTGATCACGGCCGGCTCACCGCCCGGGGTGTCGGGGTCGACGAACCTGGTCCGGGTACACCACATCGGCGAGGACGACAGTCCCAAGTAGTCGGGGTCAGTGCTTGGGGCCTACGTGGGTGTCCATGAGGGCTACTGAGGCTTTGCGGGCGATCGAGATATTGAACGGGTCGCTGCCGCGAGCGAGGGTGGTCCACTCGACACCGACCTTGTCGAGAGTGTCGGTGAAGAGCCGCCGGATGTCGTCGGACTTGTTGGAGAAGAAGTACCGGGGGTATTCGTAGCGCTTGCGTTCACCGGCTACGAGGCGAGTGGTCCAGTTGGTGATGCGGCAGCCGTCGGAGTGGATGAGGCCACGGATGAACTCCCAGGGGTGGGCGTCGACGATGGCCTGCTGCCAGGGTTCGAGGGCGATGTGGCGCTCGTGCTTCTTGCCGGGGCCGTGCTGGGGGAACATGCAGTGCAGGTGCTTCGAGTAGACCTTCACATTGCGGCAGCCGGTCTTGCGGACGCGGCAGACGGCGTTGTCGGGAAACACCTTGCGCATGGCTTGTTCGCAGGCGTCCATCAGGCCGGGCCAGGATTCGTCGCACGTGATCATGAGGTTGGGCACCCTGTGCTCGGAGTAGCGGCTGATATGGCCGTCGCCCAAGTAGAGGCCGAGCAAGTAGGTGTATGCCGCTGTGTCGAGGTCTCTGCCATCGCATCGCGGGCACTTCGGGTCGTGTTTCCCCGGGCACTCTCCGCGCTTCGCCCGGTCCAGGTGTTTCCAGTAGGCGATGGTGCCGGGTGGAACGCTGAACTTCCGAGCGACTTCTGCGTTTCTGGCGCCGCCACGGAGCAGTGCCAGCGCTTTCTGTCGAACCTCAGTGCCGTGAAAGTTCATACGGCTACTCTGAGTGAGTGATCGCGACTGTGCGCAGCAAAAAGCGGATGTTCACGAGAACGTGGACATCCGCTTACGGTGCCGGGTATGGGATTCGAACCCACACGTCCTTTCGGACAGAGGTGTTTGAGACCTCCGCGTCAGCCAGTTGCGCCAACCCGGCTTAAGTGCTGTTGGGGAGTGTACCGGGTGACCGTACTGACTCGCAGCTAGGTAGGCTCTTGGGAGCAGTACCCCGCCCCTGAACGAGGAGCCCCCGTGACCGCCCCCGAGTCGCCCCAGCCCGTAGACGCGCCCGACGACGACAAGTCGCACGTGCCTCCGCTGACGACCCGTGTCGTCATTGCCGAGGACGAGGCCCTGATCCGGCTCGACCTCAAAGAGATGCTGGAGGAAGAGGGCTACAGCGTCGTAGGCGAGGCCGGTGACGGTGAGCAGGCCGTCGAGCTCGCCCGTGAGCACAAGCCGGACCTCGTCATCCTTGACGTGAAGATGCCCAAGCTGGACGGCATCTCCGCGGCCGAGAAGATCGCCGAGGAGCGGATCGCCCCGGTGCTGATGCTCACCGCCTTCTCGCAGCGGGACCTGGTGGAGCGGGCCCGTGACGCCGGTGCCATGGCCTACCTGGTCAAGCCCTTCAGTAAGAGTGATGTCGTGCCGGCGATCGAGATGGCTGTCTCGCGGTTCACGGAGCTCAGGGAGCTGGAAAACGAGGTCGCGGACCTCACCCTGCGCCTGGAGACCCGCAAGCTCGTCGACCGGGCGAAGTCGATTCTTCAGACGTCGTACGGGCTGACGGAGCCCGCCGCGTTCCGGTGGATCCAGAAGACCTCGATGGACCGGCGCATGTCGATGCAGCAGGTCGCCGAGGCCGTGATCCAGGACGCGGACGAGAAGAAGGCCAACAAGGGCTGAACCCCGGCGGCCACAAAAGACCAAGGCCCGCGTCCCCAGCAGGGGGCGCGGGCCTCGTCGTAGGGCCGGAGAATCAGTCTTCGCCGAGGTATGCCTTGCGGACCGACTCGTCGTGGAGGAGGTCTTGTCCGGTGCCGGACAGGACGATGTTGCCGACTTCCATGACGTGTCCCTGGTCGGCGAGCGAGAGTGCCGCCTGGGCGTTCTGCTCGACGAGGAGGATCGTCGTGCCCTGGGACTTCAGCTCGACGATGGTCGACATGATCTTCTGCATCATGATGGGGGAGAGGCCCATGGAGGGCTCGTCGAGCATCAGGAGCTTGGGCTGGGACATGAGCGCGCGGCCCATGGCCAGCATCTGCTGTTCGCCGCCGGAGAGGGTGCCTGCCGCCTGGTTGCGGCGTTCGCCGAGGATGGGGAAGAGCTCGTAGGTGCGCTGTACGTCCTTCTCGATGCCCTCCTTGTCCTTCCTGAGGAACGCTCCGAGCTGGAGGTTCTCGAAGATCGTCAGGCGGGGGAAGATGTGCCGGCCTTCGGGGGAGTGGGCGAGTCCGAAGGAGACGATCTTGTGGGCGGGGATGCCGCTGAGGGGCTTGCCGTCGAAGAGGATCTTGCCGGCCGTGGGCTTCAGCAGCCCGGACAGGGTCCTCAGCGTGGTGGTCTTGCCGGCGCCGTTGGTGCCGATGAGGGTGACGACCTGTCCGGCTTCGACGCTGAAGGAGATGCCTTTGACGGCTTCGATCTTGCCGTAGGAGACCCGGAGGTCCTCGACTTCGAGGAGTGCGGTCACTGGGCTTCTCCCTTGGTGCCGGTGGTGCTCTGCGCTTCGGCCGCGTCGACCTCGGCGGCTTCCGCCGCGCCGGGGTCGCCGTCGAAGGGCTCGCCGAGGTAGGCGGCGATGACGCGTTCGTCGGCCTGGACGACGTCGGAGGTGCCTTCGACGAGTTTTTCGCCCTGGACGAGGACGGCGACGCGGTCGGAGAGGTTGAAGACGAAGCGCATGTCGTGCTCGATGAGGAGGACGGCGATGCCCTTGTCGCGGATGGCGAAGACCAACTCTTCGGTGGCGCGCGTCTCTTGGGGGTTCATGCCGGCGGTGGGCTCGTCCAGGAGGAGCAGGCCGGGCTCGGAGGCGAGGGCGCGTGCGATCTCCAGCTTGCGCTGTTCGCCGTAGGGGAGGTTGCGGGCGAGGTGGTCGCGCTTGGCTTCCAGGCCGATGAACTCGAGGAGTTCCATGGCGCGTTCCTCGCTGGCCTTCTCCGCCTTCTTGAAGCCGGGGCCGCGGAGCAGTGCCGACCAGAGGCCTTCCTTGGTCCGCGTGTGGCGGCCGACGAGGACGTTCTCGAGGACCGTCATGTTGGCGAACAGGCGGATGTTCTGGAAGGTGCGGGCGATGCCGGCCTGGGTCACCAGGTGGGGCTTGGGCGGGAGGACGGTGCCCTTGTAGGAGACCGTGCCTTCCGTGGGGACGTACAGGCCGGTGAGGCAGTTGAAGAAGGTGGTCTTGCCGGCGCCGTTGGGGCCGATGAGGCCGACGATCTCGCCGGAGTTGACGGTGAAGTCGACCGAGCGGACGGCGGTGAGGCCGCCGAAACGCATGGTGACGTTGCGGGCTTCGAGTACAGGTGTCGTCATGATGCTCACGCCCCCGCCTTGGTGACGGCGGCCGGTGGGCCGGACAGCGTCGTTTGTTCTGGGATGTCGAGTTGGCCGGTCTCGTGGAATTCGAGTTGGTTGCGGCGGTTGGCGATGATGCCTTCGGGGCGGAAGCGCATCAGCAGGATGAGGGCGATGCCGAAGGCGAGGAGCGACTTGTCCTGGAGGAAGACGAGCTTCTCCGGGAGCAGGTAGAGCAGGGCGGCGCCGAGGATGGGGCCGGCGACGGTGCCCATGCCGCCGAGGACGACCGCGGCGAGCAGGAAGGCGGAGTTCGGGGGCGTGGAGCCGGCGAACTGGTACGGCGTCGGGACGACGCTGTAGGTGACGTGGGCGCTGACGGTGCCGGCGAGGCCGGCGAGGGTGGCGCCGAGGGCGAAGGCGATGAGTTTGACGCGGAAGCCGTTGATGCCCATGGCGGTGGCGGCGGTTTCGTCTTCGCGGATGGCGATCCAGGAGCGGCCGATGCGGGAGTCGGCGGCGCGGGTGTAGACCAGGACCACGATGGCCATGATCAGCACCATGAGCAGGTAGTAGTTGGCGAAGCGGCCGAGGGTGAAGCCGCCGACGTCGTGGGCTTCGCCGAGGTTGAACCCGAGGAGTTTGAGGTCCGGGATGGCCGGGATTCCGTTGGGTCCGTTGGTGAGGTCGGGGCCGGAGTCGCCGTCCATGTTGTTGACGGCGATGCGGAAGATTTCTCCGAAGCCGAGGGTGACGATGGCGAGGTAGTCGCCGCGCAGTCGCAGGGTGGGGGCGCCGATGAGGACGCCGAAGACGAGCGATGCGGCGGCGCCGGTGAGGGCGGCGGCCCAGAAGGGGAAGTGGACGCCGGAGAAGCGGGAGAACTCGGAGCCGGAGACGAGGGCGGCGGTGTAGGCGCCGACGCCGAGGAAGGCGACGTATCCGAGGTCGAGGAGGCCCGCGAGGCCGACGACGATGTTGAGGCCCAGGGCGACGGTCCCGAAGATCAGGATGTTGACGCCGATGTTGGCGTAGTGGTCGTTGGTCTGGGTGAAGGGGAACGCGATCGCGGCGGCGAAGCCCATGGCGAGCGTGAAGCTGCGGTTGCGGGCGACGATCCGGGAGAAGCGGTCGTTGAGGCCTGCGGTGTGCAGGGCCCAGACGGCGAAGACGACGACGATGAGGTAGCCGACGAAGAGTTCGCCGTACTCGGTGTCGATGCCGTAGGTGAAGACGGCGAGTCCGACGATCGTGGCGATCGTGATGATCGCGCGCTCGAGCCAGGGGCTGAGGGGCTGGGCGGGGGGGATGCCGTCGGGCTTGGCGAGGTACGCCTTGAAGTTCTCCTTGGCGCTCGCGGTGCGAGGCTCGGGGAGGGCGAAGGCGCCGATGACCGGCAGGAGGGAGGCGATGGCCGCGACCCAGCCGCCTGGTTCGAGGTTGGCGAGTCCGCCGAGTTCGGCGGCGATCGAGACGATCGTGTACCAGGTGACGCCGAAGGCGCCGAGGGCGGTGAGCACCAGGGGCGCGTTGTTGCGGGCGGGTATGAGGCCGCCGAGTCCGCGTATGCCGTAGGAGGCGAGGGCGAACAGGGTGGTGAGGATGCCGGCGATGAAGGTCAGCCATTGGAGGCCGCCGGGGTAGCCGGTGATGGTGAGGTCGCCGGGGAACTCGCTGGTCCAGGTCCAGGCGAGGAAGGCGGAGGCGGCGGTGGCGATGCCTCCGGCGAGGAGGAGCGCGCGGGCCGCGGCGAGGGGCAGCGGGACCAGGCCGCGAGTGGTGGTGTCGGTCATCGTGATCACGCCCTGTCCGCTACGCGTTCGCCGAGTAGGCCTTGTGGCCTGACGAGGAGGACGATGATGAGCAGGCAGAAGGCCCAGACGTCCTTCCAGGAGCCGCCGCCGAAGAGGTGCATGCCGGGGATGTCGTCGATGTAGGCGGAGGCGAGGGTCTCGGCGACGCCGAGGACGAGGCCGCCGAGCATGGCGCCGTAGATGTTGCCGATGCCGCCGAGGACGGCTGCGGTGAAGGCCTTGAGGCCCATCAGGAAGCCCATGCGGTAGTCGATGCTGCCGTACTTGAGGCCGTAGGCGACGGCGGCGACGGCGGCGAAGAACCCGCCGATGGCGAAGGCGATCACGATGATGCGGTTGGTGTCGATGCCCATGAGCTGTGCGGTGTCCGGGTCCTGGGCGGTGGCCTGCATGGCGCGGCCGGTGCGGGACTTGCGGACGAAGAACGCGAGGGCGGACATGCAGACGATGGCCGCGACCACGAGGAAGATGTCGGCGTCCTTGATGGTGACGGAGCCTATGTCGTGGGTGCCGTCGAGGCCGGGGAAGGCGACGGCGCGGTCGGCGCGGGGGTAGAAGTTGCGGACGACTTCCTGGAGGGCCAGGGAGAGACCGATCGCGGTGATGAGCGGTGCGAGCCGTGGGGCTCCGCGCAGGGGCCGGTAGGCGAACCGTTCCGCTCCGACGGCGATGAGGATGGCGACTATTCCGCCGCCTATCAGCATCAGGGGGACGGCGAGAGCCATAGAGGTGCCGTCGGGCAAGAGGTAGAAGTAGACCGTGAAGGCGCCGAAGGCCCCGGTCATGAAGATCTCGCCGTGCGCGAAGTTGATGAGCTGGACGATGCCGTACACCATCGTGTAGCCGATGGCGATCAGCCCGTACATCGAGCCCAGAAGCAGCCCGTTGGCCAGCTGCTGCGGCAGGGTGTTCACCGCGTGGCCTCCATTGTCGCTGGTGGTCGTGTGCACATATCGCGTGCTGGGGTGGGGTGTGGCAAGGGCCGCGCGGTCGGGGTCCCCTCCCGCGCGGCCCGTCGTGGTGTTGCTGTGCGCTGCTGGGCCTGGCCTAGCCGAGGTCGGCGGTGCCGGTCTTCACAGCCTTCCACGCACCCTTGGTGACCTGGTAGACGGTCAGCTGCTTGTTGGTGGTGTCGCCGTACTGGTCGAAGGCGACCTTGCCGGAGATGCCTTCGAAGTCGGACTTCTGGACGCCGTCGACGACGGAGGAGCGCAGGGCGTTGATGTCGCTGGGGACCTTGCCGTCGTTGGCGTCGACGGCGGCCTTCACGGCCTTGATGATGGCGGTGGTGGCGTCGTAGGAGTACGCGCCGTAGGCGCCGTAGTCACCCTTGTAGCCCTTGGACTTGTACGTCTCGATGAACGTCTTGGCGGCGGGCAGGGTGTCGGCGGGGACGCCGACGGCGGTGGCGAGGTCGCCCTCGGAGGCGGTGCCCGCGGTCTCGATGTAGGTGGAGGCGAACATGCCGTCACCGCCGAAGAGCGGGACCTTGACTCCGCCGCCCTTGAGCTGCTTGGTGATCAGGGAGGACTCGTCGTACTGGCCGCCGTAGTAGAGCAGGTCGGCGCCGGAGTTCTTGACCTTGGTGACGAGGGAACCGAAGTCCTTGTCGCCGGTGTTGACGTGGTCGGTGCCGACGACGGTGCCGCCGAGCTTCTTGAACTGCTCGTTGAAGATCTTCGCGAGGCCGGCGCCGTAGGTCTGCTTGTCGTCGACGACGAAGACCTTCTTCTTCTTGAGGCCGTTGAACGCGTAGTCGGCGGCGAAGCTGCCCTGGAGCTCGTCTGTGGTGGCGGTGCGGAAGTACGTCTTGTACGGCCGCTTCTTGTCCGTCTGCCAGTTCTTGCCCTGGGTCAGCTCGGGGTTGGTGTTCGAGGGGGAGATCTGGACCATGTTGGCCGAGGCGAAGACCTGCTGCATCGTCTGGGCGACGCCGGAGTTCAGCGGGCCGACGGCGCCGACGGCGGTCTTGTCGCCGGTGATGGTGGTGGCGTTCGACTGACCGGTGGCGGGCTGCGCCTTGTCGTCGTAGGCCTTCAGTTTGAAGGTGACGCCGGGGACGAGCTTGTTCTTGTTGGCGTCGTCGACGGCGATCTGGGCGCCGTACTGGATGCCGAGACCCGTGGTGGAGTTCTCGCCGGAGAGCGGGGCGTCCACGCCGATCGTCAGGGTGGTGCCACCCCCGCCTTCGCTGTCGCCGCCACTGTCGTCTCGGGAGCCGCAGGCGGTGAGCGTCAGAGCTCCAGTCGCGAAGACGGAGGTCAGTATCACCATGGAACGTCGCACAATCAGTCCTTTCCGCAGGCACACGCGCCCTCGTGGGTGCGGCCTTGTGCCGCGCTGGTACCGAACTCCCGATGGAGCGGTGACTGGCCGTGACTCTAAGCCCGGTTTGCAGGCAGGGGCATCGGTGTGCGCTGGCTTGTGACTTTCTTGTTATGACGGGGTGGATGGCGCGCTTCCGCGGAGGGGACTCTCAGCCGGTTTGGCAGAATTTCCCCTCAGTCCGCATTTTGAGAACCTGCACTTCCGCTTGGCCGTCCGGCTGGTGACGCCGTCTTCGTGGCGCAGGCGCCGCGGAGAAGCTCGAAAAGGTCGTGGGAGTAGGCCCGGCCGAAGATGAAACTGTGGTGTTGTATTGCGCGCGTGTTACGGAGCGTTACGTCAAGAAATGGTAGGTCGGCATTCAGCGGGAGACCCGAACAGTCGGAAACCGATATCTCCACGGTGACCCGGCGGGTCGTGCCGGCGTGCACGGTGAAGGCCTCGGGCAGGGCGTGGGCGGTGAGGCCGGTGAAGGCGGCGCCGGTGACCTGGAGGGTGACGGGGGGTCCGCTGCGGATGTCGACGGCGAAGCGGAAGCGGCCGCTGGTGGGGTGGGCGCCGACGGTTTCGGGGAGTCCGGCGGGTCCGAGGTACCGCCAGGCGGTGACGTTGGCGGGCCAGGGGACGGGGGTGTCCGGGACGTCGGTGCGGTGCTCGTCGGCAAGGACGCGGGGGAGGAGGATTCCGGCCGCGAGCAGGGTGAGCGCGGCCGTTCCCAGAGCTGTTCTGCGGGCCCTGGGCGACAGCTTCTTCCACCGCGTTGCCCAACGGTCCGTCAGACGTGCCTCGTCGGCGCCGATGACGTCGTGATTCTCCCCCGCCTCCGGTGAGTTGACGGGCTCGACGGGGCCGATACCGGTCATGGGAGAACGGTAGGGGTGCCGGGGGCTCGTGCCCAGTCGGTGTGCGCCTCAGCGGCCGGGGGCGTCCCGCAGCAGGCAGGTGAGCCGAGCGGTGCAGACGCGTCGCCCCTCCTCGTCGCTGATCACGATCTCGTACGTCGCGGTGGACCGCCCCCGGTGCACCGGTGTGGCCACTCCGGTGACCAGCCCGGAGCGGGCGCCCCGGTGGTGTGTGCAGTTCAGGTCCACTCCGACCGCGAGCTTCGAGCTCCCGGCGTGCAGCATGGAGCCGACGGACCCCAGGGTTTCGGCGAGTACGGCCGAGGCGCCTCCGTGCAGCAGTCCGTACGGCTGGGTGTTGCCCTCGACCGGCATGGTGCCGACGACCCGTTCCGCCGAGGCCTCGACGATCTGCACGCCCATGCGGGTGCCCAGGTGGCCGGCCGAGAACATGGCGACGAGGTCGACGCCGAGCGCCGCGTACTCGTCGATGACCTCTTGGGGAAACGTGGCGTGCTGCTGCTCACCCATGGGGCGGGCTCCGTTCGTCCTGGTCGCTACGACTGCCTGCGCTGAGCAAACGCTCAGTCGGTTGCCGATTGTTCCAGACGTACGACGACGGACTTGCTGGCCGGGGTGTTGCTGGTGTCGGCGGTGGCGTCCAGCGGCACCAGGACGTTGGTCTCGGGGTAGTAGGCGGCCGCGCATCCCCGGGCGGTCGGGTAGTGCACGACCCGGAACCCGGGGGCCCGCCGCTCCACGCCGTCCTTCCATTCGCTGACGAGGTCGACGTACGAGCCGTCGGCGAGCCGGAGCCTGTCGGCGTCCTCGGGGTTGACCAGGACGACCCGGCGGCCGTTCTTGATGCCCCGGTAGCGGTCGTCGAGGCCGTAGATCGTGGTGTTGTACTGGTCGTGCGAGCGCAGTGTCTGCAGCAGCAGCCGTCCCTCGGGCAGTTCGGGGTACTCGACGGGCGCGGCGGTGAAATTGGCCTTGCCGGTGGCGGTGGGGAAGCGGCGCTCGTCGCGCGGGGCGTGCGGGAGGGTGAAGCCGCCGGGCCGGGCCACGCGCGCGTTGAAGTCCTCGAAGCCGGGGATCACGCGGGCGATGCGGTCGCGGATGGTGGCGTAGTCCTTCTCGAACTCCTCCCACGGCACCCGGCTCTTCTCGCCGAGCACCCGGCGTGCCAGCCGGCACACGATGGCGGGCTCGGACAGCAGCTGTCGGCTTGCTGGTTCCAGGCGGCCGCGGGAGGCGTGCACCATGCCCATGGAGTCCTCGACGGTCACGAACTGCTCGCCGCTGCCCTGGAGGTCGCGCTCGGTGCGGCCGAGCGTGGGCAGGATCAGGGCACGCGCGCCCGTGACCGCGTGCGAGCGGTTGAGCTTGGTCGACACGTGCACGGTCAGCCGTGCGCGCCGCATGGCGGCCTCGGTGACGTCGGTGTCGGGGGAGGCGGAGACGAAGTTGCCGCCCATCGCGAAGAAGACCTTGGCCTCGCCGTCGCGCAGGGCGCGGATGGCGCGGACGACGTCGAAGCCGTGCTCGCGCGGCGGGGCGAAGCCGAACTCCTTCTCCAGGGCGTCCAGGAAGGCGGGCGCGGGGCGCTCGAAGATGCCCATCGTGCGGTCGCCCTGGACGTTGGAGTGGCCGCGGACCGGGCAGACGCCGGCGCCCGGGCGGCCGATGTTGCCGCGCAGGAGGAGGAAGTTGACGACCTCGCGGATGGTCGGCACGGAATGCTTGTGCTGGGTGAGGCCCATGGCCCAGCAGACGATGGTCCGCTCGGAGGCGAGGACCATGGAGAGGGTTTCCTCGATCTCCTTGCGGGACAGACCGGTCGCGGCGAGCGTCTCGTCCCAGTCGGCGGCGCGGGCGGCCTCGGTGAACTCCTCGTAGCCATGGGTGTGTTCGCGGACGAAGGCCTCGTCGACGGCCCCCCGCGTCTCCAGGATCAGTTTGTTGAGGAGGCGGAAGAGGGCCTGGTCGCCGCCGATACGGATCTGCAGGAACAGGTCGGTGAGCGCGGCGCCCTTGAGCATGCCCTGGGGGGTCTGCGGGTTCTTGAAGCGCTCCAGGCCGGCCTCGGGCAGCGGGTTGACGCTGATGATCCTCGCGCCGTTCGCCTTGGCCTTCTCCAGGGCGGAGAGCATGCGGGGGTGGTTGGTCCCCGGGTTCTGGCCGGCGACGATGATCAGGTCGGCCTGGTAGAGGTCGTCGAGCAGGACGCTGCCCTTGCCGATGCCGATGGTCTCGCTGAGCGCCGAACCGGACGACTCGTGGCACATGTTGGAGCAGTCCGGCAGGTTGTTCGTGCCGAGCTCGCGGGCGAAGAGCTGGTAGAGGAACGCGGCCTCGTTGCTGGTGCGGCCCGAGGTGTAGAAGACGGACTCGTCGGGGGAGCCGAGGGCGGCGATCTCCTCGGCGATGATGTCGAAGGCGCGCTCCCAGGTCACCGGTTCGTAGTGGGTGCCGCCCTCGGGGACGTACATGGGGTGGGTGAGCCGCCCCTGCTGGCCCAGCCAGTAGCCGCTCCTGGTAGCGAGGTCGGCGACGGGGTGCGCGGCGAAGAACTCCGGGGTGATCCGACGCAGGGTGGCTTCCTCGGCGACCGCCTTCGCGCCGTTCTCGCAGAACTCCGCCGCGTGCCGGTGGTCGGGCTCGGGCCAGGCGCAGCCCGGGCAGTCGAAGCCGTCCTTCTGGTTGACCCGCAGCAGTGTCAGCGCGGTGCGCTTCACGCCCATCTGCTGCTGGGCGATCCGCAGGGTGTGGCCGATGGCCGGGAGGCCGGCCGCCGCGTGCTTCGGTTCGGTGACCTGGGGAGCGTCCTGAACCGGATCACCCTTGGGCGGCTTCGTGGCCATCGGACTCTCTCCTTCGCACACACATGTGAGGTACGTCTCCGATCCTCGCACGCGCCGGTGACAACGGCGTTTGCCGGGCCTGCGGGGAACGGGAGCAGAGCTTGCCCCTTGTGTGCCGTCGGCGGCGGGCGGGTCTGACTGTCAGTGGGGCGTGGCAGGATCGGGGGCGTGGCAGAGACAGCAGCGAAGAAGACCGACAACAGCCCCGGCGGCAGCCGCCCGCGTCTGATGCTCATGGACGGGCACTCGCTGGCCTATCGCGCGTTCTTCGCGCTGCCCGCGGAGAACTTCACCACCGCGACCGGCCAGCCGACGAACGCGATCTACGGCTTCGCGTCGATGCTGGCCAACACCCTGCGCGACGAGGCCCCCACCCACTTCGCGGTGGCCTTCGACGTGTCCCGCAAGACCTGGCGCTCCGAGGAGTTCACGGAGTACAAGGCCAACCGCTCCAAGACCCCCGACGAGTTCAAGGGCCAGGTCGAGCTGATCGGCGAGCTCCTCGACGCGATGCACGTCTCGCGCTTCGCGATCGACGGCTTCGAGGCCGACGACGTCATCGCCACGCTCGCCACGCAGGCCGAGGCCGAGGGCTTCGACGTGCTGATCGTCACCGGCGACCGCGACTCCTTCCAGCTGGTCACCGACCACACCACCGTGCTCTACCCGACGAAGGGCGTCTCGGAGCTGACCCGGTTCACCCCGGAGAAGGTCTTCGAGAAGTACGGCTTGACGCCCGCCCAGTACCCCGACTTCGCGGCCCTGCGCGGCGACCCGTCCGACAACCTCCCCGGCATCCCCGGCGTCGGCGAGAAGACCGCGGCGAAGTGGATCAACCAGTTCGGTTCGTTCACGGAGCTGGTCGAGCGCGTCGAGGAGGTCAAGGGCAAGGCCGGGCAGAACCTCCGCGACCACCTGGAGGCCGTCAAGCTGAACCGCCGCCTCACCGAGATGGTGCGCACGGTGGAGCTCCCGAAGGCGGTCACCGACCTGGAGCGCGCTCCGTACGACCGCAAGACCCTCGCGATGATCCTCGACACCCTGGAGATCAGGAACCCCTCCCTGCGGGAGCGGCTCCTGGCCGTCGACCCGGGTGCCGAGGAGGCCGAGGGCACCCCGGTCGTCGCGCCCGGCGTGGAAGTGGACGGCACGGTGCTCGGCACCGGCGAACTGGCCGGCTGGCTCGCCGAGCACGGCGCACAGCAGCCCCTCGGCCTGGCCACCGTCGACACCTGGGCCCTCGGCACCGGCTCGGTCGCCGAGGTCGCGCTCGCCGCGTCCGGCGGTGCGGCCGCCTGGTTCGACCCGTCCCAGCTGGACGAGGCCGACGAGCGGGCCTGGGTCGCCTGGCTCGCCGACGCCGACCGGCCCAAGGTCCTGCACAACGCCAAGGGCGCCATGCGGGTCTTCGCCGAGCACGACTGGAGCGTCGCCGGTGTCGGTATGGACACCGCGCTCGCCGCATACCTGGTCAAGCCGGGGCGCCGGTCCTTCGACCTGGACGCGCTGTCGCTGGAGTACCTGGGCCGGGAGCTGGCTCCCGCGGCGACGGCCGACGGACAGCTCGCCTTCGGCGCGGACGACGGTGCCGAGGCGGAGGCGCTGATGATCCAGGCCCGGGCCGTGCTCGATCTGGGCTCGGCCTTCGAAAGCCGCCTGGAGGAGGTCGGGGCCGCGGATCTGCTGCGGGACATGGAGCTGCCCACCTCCGCTTTGCTGGCCCGCATGGAGCGGCACGGCATCGCGGCCGACCGGGCCCACCTCGAGGCCATGGAGCAGATGTTCGCGGGCGCGGTCCAGCAGGCCGTGAAGGAGGCGCACGCGGCGGCCGGCCACGAGTTCAACCTCGGCTCGCCCAAGCAGCTCCAGGAAGTCCTCTTCGGTGAGCTGGCCCTGCCCAAGACGAAGAAGACGAAGACCGGATACACGACGGACGCCGACGCGCTGGCCTGGCTCGCGACCCAGACGGACAACGAACTGCCGGTGATCATGCTCCGGCACCGTGAGCAGGCCAAGCTCCGGGTGACCGTCGAGGGGCTGATCAAGACGATCGCCGCGGACGGGCGTATCCATACGACGTTCAACCAGACGGTCGCGGCCACGGGCCGTCTGTCGTCGACGGATCCGAACCTCCAGAACATTCCGGTCCGCACCGACGAGGGGCGGGCAATCCGGCGGGGCTTTGTGGTGGGGGACGGCTTCCAGTCCCTCATGACCGCGGACTACAGCCAGATCGAGCTGCGGGTGATGGCCCACCTCTCCGAGGACGAGGGGCTCATCGAGGCGTTCACGTCGGGGGAGGACCTGCACACCACCGCCGCCTCCCAGGTGTTCGCCGTGGAGCCCGGTGGGGTCGACGCGGAGATGCGGCGGAAGATCAAGGCGATGTCGTACGGGCTGGCGTACGGGCTGTCCGCGTTCGGGCTCTCGCAGCAGCTGAACATCGAGGCGGGGGAGGCGCGGGCCCTCATGGACGCGTACTTCGAGCGGTTCGGTGGGGTGCGGGACTATCTGCGGCGGGCGGTCGACGAGGCCCGGGCGACGGGGTACACGGCGACGCTCTTCGGGCGCCGGCGGTATCTGCCCGACCTCAACAGCGACAACCGTCAGCGGCGTGAGGCGGCCGAGCGGATGGCTCTCAACGCGCCGATCCAGGGGACCGCGGCGGACATCGTCAAGATCGCGATGCTCAAGGTGGACGGTGCGCTGCGGGACGCCGGCCTCGCGTCCCGCATGCTGCTCCAGGTCCACGACGAAATCGTGCTGGAGATCGCGCCGGGGGAGCGGGAGGCCGCGGAGGAGATCGTCCGCCGTGAGATGTCCGACGCCGTGCATCTGAACGTGCCGCTGGGGGTTTCGGTAGGGGATGGGTCGGACTGGGAGTCCGCCGCGCACTAGCCTCCGGTGCCTGCGGCGACCTGTGCGGCTGGGCGGGGGCGGGCGTTTTGCGCAGTTCCCCGCGCCCCTGAATGCCTGCGGCGCAGCTGCGGCCCCGGTGGGGGTGTCCGCCCTCGGTCAACGGTCCGTCGTGGCGCGGGTGACTGCAGCTCCCCAGGGGCGCGGGGAACTGCGCGACCAGCCACAACGGACCCGCACCCGCCGGACCACCCGACCCGGCACCCCCGTATGCGCCCCGCCCTCGCCCCGCGCACGCGGACGCCGTCACTCGCGTGGACGCCACCACAGCGCCCCCGACCGCACCCCCGGCCAGGATGCGCTCATGGGTATACGCATGCTCCACCGCCGGACGGCCACCGCACAGGCGTACGCCGACCCGGCCCCCTTCTCCGCGCAGCGTCCCGTTCCGGCCCACGCGGCCGCCGCAAGCACCGCCCGCATTCCCTTCGACCTGGCGACACTCCTGCGCCGAGTCCCGGCCCGTTTCACCACCACCCTGCGCCATGCCGCCACAGAGCTACGGCACCGCGTCACCCGCCGCGACCGGGACGCCGTAGAACAAGAGGAGCCGTCCGGCCATCGACTGTGGGCCGAGCTGGCGCTCGGTTATCTGGCCCTTGCCCTCACCCTGCTGCCCCGGTCCCGTCCGATGGCCACCATGACGGTGTTCATGGCGACGACGGCGGACACCGTCAGCGAGCGAGCGGGAGGCCGGCCTCTTCCTCGACACCGGACACCGGGGCCGGGCGCCACAGCCTGACCCCCGCGGCGTACAGCAGTATCCCGAGCACCAGGCCGGCGCCCGCGCCGAAGCAGAGGGTCGGGATCAGTTCCCAGGGCTTCGCGGTGGAGCCCCAGTACGCCCACCACCGCGAGGCCCGCTGCAACGCGCCCACCGTCATGCACCCGCCGATCACGGCCACGGCCCACCACCTGTCCCGCACCGACAGAACAGGGACGCCCCGCGGCTCGGCCGCCACGGGTGCCCGGCGCAGTGCGTACCCGCAGAACACGGCGATCACCACCGCGGCCAGCGCCGAACCGCCGTACTGCAGGTACCAGTACAGAGGCGACCCGGCCACCTCGCGCCCCAGGACGGGGAACAGTCGCATCCCCCACCGGTCGAGATGCGTGAACGCGTCCCACACGACATGGGTCAGCGCCCCGAACACGGCGGAGGCGTACCACCGTGCGACCAGACCCGTACTCACGCGCGCGCGTGGCGCCCCGCAGCGCAGCAGCGTCGCCACCCCGCCCTGGCGCCCTCGTGGCAGCAGGGCCACCAGCGGTTCTCGCAGCAGCAGCCACAGACCCACCAGCGCCCAGGCGACGAGCACGTCGATGGTGAAGACGCCCGGGAACGAGTGCGTGACGGTACCGAACTCCATCGCCCCGGACACGACACTTGCCGCGTAGTAGGTCATGTCCGGAGAGAAGGATCCGGCCACGAGCACGGCCGGAACCAGTCGGCCACGCCCGGTTCCGTCGGTGCGTACCGCGGGCAGTACCGCCGCCGCATGGCTCAGGGTGAACGGCAACGGTGCTCCTTGCGGCGGGCGTTGGCCGGGCGGCGGCCCGGGTGATCGGTTCCGTCCAGTATGAGCGACGCGAGCCCGCACCGATCGAACATGGCCAACCGGTGAATATCGGGCACGAACCGGTGTCCGCGAAAAGGAAGTTGTCGTAGGGTCACACGGGTCACCGCGCTGGGGCGCTCGGTCGAACGTGCGAATCAGGAATTGCCGCGCGTCACAGGGGCAACCTCCAGGGTGGCTCGACTGTCACAACTGGACGAGGGCGACAGACGGACAAGGGCGCTCGGGCGTCCACAGGAGGGGTTCACTTTATGGCGGCGCAATTCGGCAGGAGGCTGTGCAAGGGAGCGGTGACCACCGCCGTGGCCGCGGCCGCGGTCGCGGCACTGTCCGCCTCCCAGGCTCCGGGGGTGACGGCCGACGACAACGGCAGATCCACCGCCGCCGATGCCCAGCCCTCTCCCGACGCGACCGCCGGTGACAGCGGCGCCACCGGCAATTCGCCGTACTACACGGACCTTCCGCCGCTGAACACCCCGAGCCCCGCGCCGACCGACGGCACCTCAACCTCCACTCCGGTCGAGTCCGAGGCGGGCATACCCGCGACCGTCCTCGCCGCCTACAAGAAGGCCGCGGCCGAACTCCAGGAGTCCAAGCCCGGCTGCAACCTGCCGTGGCAGCTCCTCGCCGCCATCGGCCAGGTCGAGTCGGGCCAGGCCCGCGGCGGCCGCGTCGACGCCGACGGCACCACGACCTCCAAGATCCTCGGCCCGCAGCTCGACGGCAACGGCTTCGCGCTCATCAAGGACACCGACAACGGTGCCTACGACGGTGACAGCGCCTACGACTCGGCCGTCGGGCCCATGCAGTTCATCCCGTCGACCTGGGCGTGGGCAGGCCGCGACGGCAACGGTGACGGGGTGAAGGACCCGAACAACGTCTACGACGCCGCTCTCGCCGCCGGTCACTACCTGTGCCGCAACGGCTGGGACCTGTCGGACAGCGGGGACCTGGACAGGGCGATCCTCAGCTACAACCGGTCGCAGGCCTACCTGAACACCGTCCTGTCGTGGCTGGAGTACTACCGCAAGGGCACCTACGAGGTCCCCGACGGCACCGGCACGATCCCGGGCAACCGCAGCGACGGCAGCAGCGGCACCGGTGGCAGCGGGGGCTCGTACTCCTCGCCGTCGTCGCCCTCGACCTCGAACCCGTCGAAGCCGAGCACGCCCGGCTCGCCCAGCCCGACCCCGCCGTCGACCACCCCGCCCCCGTCGGGGACCCCCACCCCTCCGCCTCCGTCGACCCCGGTCACCCCCACCCAGTCCGTGGACCACCTGGAGGACTCGGGCACCGCGAAGCTCACCGCCATGGCGGGCGACGCGTTCACCGAGCAGATCAGCACGAAGGCCGAGAACGCCGCCGGCAAGGGCGTCGCCAAGGTCCGGATCCGCTTCACGATCGTCGGCGACACCGACGCCGCCTTCACCGGCGGCGAGAAGGTCGCCACCGCGCTGACCAACAGCTCCGGCGTGGCCACCGCCCCCGCGCTCCAGGCGGGCGAGACCACCGGCGCCTTCACGGTCCGTGCCGCCCTCATCGGCCGTACGGTCACCGGCCCGGACTACACGGCCACCGTCACCCAGCGCGTCGCCGACACCCTCGTGCGCACCACCGACACCGCGCTGACCTGCACGCCGGGCGGCGAGTTCGCCGACGCGGTCCAGGTCAAGGCCACCTACAACAACGCCGTCGCCGACAAGGTCGCCGCCACCGCCACCCTGATCAAGTCGGCCGACGACGCGACCGAGAACGACAAGGGCCCCTACTTCAAGGACGCCGACGGCAAGACCGTCCGCACCCTGACGGGCCTCACCACGGACGCCGACGGCCTGCTGAAGCTGCCGCAGCTCTACTCCGACGACACCACCGGCACCTTCGTGCTCCGCATCACCACCGCGGGCGGCGCGACGCTCGACGTGACGCTGACCGTGGCGGCCGCTGAGACCTCCGCGAGCCCGTCGCCCAGCCCCAGCGCGAGTTCGTAGCCGACGGAGCCACCTCGAAGGGCGTCCTTTCCGCCACGGCGGACCGGGCGCCCTTCGTCCGTGCGCGAGCTGTTCTCATCTCGCCCGCGCGTTGCTACGGTGCCGGACCTGACGATGTATCAGTTCCCGTGCGCCGGGAGGTGGATATGCGCGCCCTGATCGCCGCCGCGACCGGTCTGGCCCTCGCGTTCGCGCTGGTCCTCACCATCACCGCACTCGGCACGCCGACCGGCGGGACGTCCCCGAAACCGCTGCTGACCACAGTGCCCGCACACCCGTGACCCCGGGAGGCCGAGATGCGCCGCAAGACCAGCCTGGTCCTGCTCGCCCTCGCCGTGTTCTTCGCGGCGCTGTCCCCGCTGCTGCGCTGGTACGCCTTCCCGCGCCTCGCCAAGATCCCCGCGAACCAGTACCAGGACATGGTCCTGGAGGCCAAGGACGCGACCCTCATCGACTACAACGACGGAATGAAGGCGAAGAAGGTCCCCAAGGTCACCATCGTGCAGACCCTCAAGGGCAACGTGGAGGCCTCGGAGAAGATCGAGAAGACCGCCGGGAAGGACGTCGTCGTCTGGGACGGCCTGTCCTACGTCGTCGGCCCCGACGGCAAGATGGTCTCCAAGATCCCCGAGCGTTACATCTTCGACGCCCACACCCAGGAACCCGTCCACGCCACCGGCGAGATGGTCGACGGCGACCCGGTCAAGCGTGAGGGCATCGAGTTCAAGTTCCCGTTCCTGACGGAGAAACGGGACTACGAGTACTTCGACGCCCAGGCCCGCACCTCGGCCCCCATCCACTACAAGGGCACCCAGACCTTCCGCGGTGTCGACGTCTACTACTTCGAGCAGACCATCCCCTGGACCAAGGTGCCCTTCCCGAAGACCATGCCGGTCCAGGGCATCACCCCCCAGTCCATCGCCAAGACCGGCACCACCCGCTGGTACACCACGGTCCGCAAGTTCTGGGTCGAACCCCTCACCGGCGCCCCCGTCTACGGCGAGGAACTCCACAAGGAGGAACTGCGCGGCGGCACCCTGCTCGGCGGCCGCGACAAGGTGACCGTCTTCGCCGGCGACGTGAAGATGCGCGAGGACTACATCAGGCACACGGTCGACCTGGTCAAGTCGAACCGCACCCTCGTCCTCCTCATGACCTCGTACCTGCCGTGGGGCTTCCTGAGCCTGGGCCTCCTGCTGCTGGCACTGTCGCTGTGGCTGGAAGCCCGCAGCCGCCGCCCGGCCGCCACGAAGGTCGAGGAACCCGAACCGGTCACGGCCTGAGCCGTGCCTTGGTGTGCCGCGTCGGCTCGGCGCCCGCAGGGTCCTCGGGCCACGGATGCTTCGGATACCGGCCGCGCAACTCCGCCCGGACGCCCTTGTAGCCGTCCTTCCAGAACGACGCGAGATCGGCGGTGACGGCCGCGGGGCGTCCCGCGGGGGAGAGGAGATGGACGAGGAGGGGCACGCCGGCGATCCGGGGCGACTCCTGGAGCCCGAACATCTCCTGCAACTTCACCGCGAGGACGGGCTGTTCGGGGCTGCCGTAGTCGATCCGGATCCTGGACCCACTTGGTACGGCGATCCGCTCGGGGGCCAGCTCCTCCAGCCGCGTGGCCTCACCGCAGGCCCAGGGCAGGAGCCTTTGCAGTGCCTGCCCGGCGTCGATGCGCGCCAGGTCGGCCCGTCGCCGGGCACGGCTCAGCTCGGGTTCCAGCCACTCGTCCACGCGCGCGTGGAGCGCGTCATCGGAGACCTCCGGCCACGGGTCGCCGAGGTGGTGGCGCAGGAACGCGAGCCGTTGCCGCAGTACCCCGGCGTCGGGCGTCCACCTCAGCAGCCGTAGCCCTTCCTGGCGGAGCCCTTCGAGAAGTGCCTCGCGTACGAGGACGGCGTCGGCGTCTCTCAACGGCCGTGCCGTGAGCTCGATCGCGCCCAGCCGCTCCACCCGCCGTGCCACGACGTCCCCTTCGGCCCAGTGCACCTCCTGGCGCTCGGAGTACAGGGACGCGGCCGCCGACCGGGCCGTGTCCTCGTCGATCACCGCGGCGAGCTGCACACGCGCGTGCCCCTTTCCGACGGGCCGGTCCGCCACGGCGACGGCGATCCAGGGCGAGCCTCGCAGCGGGGAGCCGTCGGAGAGTTCGGCGCGGGTGCCGGAGGCCATGAGATAGGAGCCCGAGTCGGCTCTGGCGACCCGTTCGGGGAAGGCGAGCGCGGCGACGAGACCGTCGTTCGCGGCGGCCGGCTCGGTGAACTCCGCCGAGGCGGACCGCAGCCGCCGTACCTCCGTCCGCCACCGTCCCGCATAGGCGTCACCGCCCCGCCGCGCGGTCCGGACGGCGGCCGCCAGGTCGTCGCCGTACTCCCGCGGCGGCTCCTCCGACAGCAGCGCGACCGTCTCGGCGCCGGCACCCGAGGTGTCCAGCAGCGCCCGCCCCAGCCGGGGATGCAGGCCCAGACGGGCCAGGCGCACACCCCGCGCGGTTGCCCGTCCCTCGGCGTCCACCGCTCCCACGGCCGTCAGCACGCCCCGCGCGGCCGCCATCGCCCCGCCCGGCGGTGGGTCCAGAAGAGCCAGCCCGGACGCGTCCGGATCGCCCCAGCAGGCCACCTGCAACGCGAACGCCGTCAGGTCGGCCACCTTGATCTCCGGCGACGGGAAGCGCGCCAGACGGACGTCCTCGGCCTCCGCCCAGCACCGGTACACCGCACCCGGCGCCTCACGTCCGGCGCGGCCCGCCCGCTGGCGTCCGGCCGCCTGCGAGGCCCGAACCGTCGCGAGGGCGCTCAGCCCGCGCGCGTGATCGACGCGCGGCTCCCGGGCGAGCCCCGAGTCGACGACCACCCGCACGCCGGGCACGGTCAGGGACGACTCGGCCACGGAGGTCGCCAGGACCACCCGCCGCCGCTCCCCGCCCGTCAGCACCGCGTCCTGCACGGCCGCCGGAGCCCGGCCGTGCACTTGGAGCACCTCCACGTCACCGAGACCGCCCAACTGGCCGGCCACGCGCGCGATCTCGCCCACGCCCGGCAGGAAGCACAGCACGTCCCCCGGCCGCTCGGACAGCGCCCGCCGTACGACCGACGCCACGTGCGTGAGCAGTGCGGGATCGACGCGCATGCCGTGCGGCGGCCGTACCGGACGGGCCGGTGGCGCCCACACGACCTCCACCGGATGGGGGACACCCTCCGCCTCGACCACAGGCGCGTCCCCCAGCAACCGGGCCCACCCCTGCGCGTCGGTCGTCGCGGACGCGGCCACCAGCCGCAGCTCCGGCCGCAGGGCCTGCCGTACGTCCCACAGGAAGGCCGCCGTCGTGTCCGCGTCCAGGTGCCGTTCGTGGCACTCGTCGAGCACCACGACGTCGATGCCCGCCAGCTCCTGGTCGCGCTGGAGCCGCTGGAGCAGCACGCCTGTCGTGACGACCTCCACGCGCGCGTGCCGTCCGACCACGCGCTCGCCGCGCACGCTGTAGCCGACGCTCCCGCCGACCTTCTCGCCCAGCAGCCACGCCATCCGCCGGGCCGCCGCGCGGGCGGCGATCCGGCGGGGCTCGGCGACGACGACCTTCCGCGCGGGTGCGTCCGAGTTCAGCAGGCCGGCGAGGGCCAGCGGCACGAGGGTCGTCTTGCCCGTGCCGGGCGGAGCGACGAGGACGGCCGTTCCGTGGCCTTCGAGGGCGTCGCGCAGCGCGGGCAGGGCGCCGCGTACGGGAAGGGAGTCCAGGGCGTCGTAACGGATCACGCCCCCAGTGTCGTACGACTGTCGCAACGCCTCAGTCGCGCTCGCACACGAAGATCGCCGACCCGGGGATCAGATTCCCGCGCAGTGGAGACCAGCCGCCCCACTCCGAGGTGTTCCAGACCGGCCACTCCGGCTCGACCAGGTCGACCAGGCGGAAGCCGCCGGCGACCACGTCACGCACCCGGTCGCCGATCGTGCGGTGGTGTTCGACGTACACCGCGCGGCCCTGCTCGTCCTGTTCCACGTAAGGCGTGCGATCGAAGTAGGAGGCGGAGACGGAGAGGCCCTCGGGGCCGGGCTCGTCCGGGAAGGCCCAGCGGATGGGGTGGGTGACCGAGAAGACGAAGCGGCCGCCCGGGCGCAGGACGCGCCGCACCTCCCTGAGGACCAGTACCGGGGCGGCGACGAACGGCAGCGCGCCGTACGCCGAGCACGCCAGGTCGAACGAGGCGTCCGCGAAGGGCAGCGCGCCCGCGTCGGCGCACACCAGGGGGAAGGACGTACCGATGCGCAGGGCGTGCTGGAGCTGGCGGTGGGAGATGTCGAGGGCGACCGGGCGGGCGCCCTGCGTCGCCAGCCAGCGCGCGCACTGGGCGGCGCCGGCGCCGATCTCCAGGACGTCCCTGCCCTTGAGGTCCTCGGGCGGGCCCAGCAGCTCGGCCTCCACCTCGTCGAGACCCTCGGGGCCCCACACGAAGCGGTCGTCGCCGAGGAACGTGCCGTGCTCGACCTGGTACTCGTCCGCGTTGCGGTCCCACCAGCCCCGGTTGGCCCGGGAGCTCTCGGTGACGTCCGCGTCACGCCGGGTGGCCTGCGACTCCGCGTCCGGACCCGTCTCCTGCTGGTGTGATGCGGGCTCTTGGATGATCGGCTCCCTCGTATTAGTCTGCGGCTCCTCCGTCCGACCGTCGTGACGACGTCACGAATGGGACGTCGGCGGGTCCGCGTGGCCTCGTGAGACTGGTTTTCTGCCGGGTATGCGGCGATCCGCCCCGGGTGTGCGCCTTCGCGCATTGACCCTGTCCGGCTGCCCCCGTATGCTACAAGTTGCGCTGCGGGCCTGCGCTCCTCAGACGTAGCAGGCTGCGCTCGCATCTGTTGTATGTCCCCTCGGTTGTCGAGGCGCCACCATTGATTGTGTGGCGCTTCCTTGGCTGTCCGGCTTCTTCAGAGCGAAACAGGCTCCCGGCGTAAGCAGTACCTACGACTCACTGTCCGTACCGGAGCCCTTTCCCACATGACGAGCAGCACCGAGACCACCTCTACCACTCCGCAGGTAGCGGTCAACGACATCGGTAACGAGGAAGCCTTCCTCGCCGCGATCGACGAGACGATCAAGTACTTCAACGACGGCGACATCGTCGACGGCGTCATCGTGAAGGTCGACCGGGACGAGGTCCTGCTCGACATCGGTTACAAGACCGAAGGCGTTATCCCGAGCCGCGAGCTCTCCATCAAGCACGACGTCGACCCCAACGAGGTCGTCGCCGTGGGCGATGAGATCGAGGCCCTTGTTCTCCAGAAGGAGGACAAGGAAGGCCGCCTGATCCTCTCGAAGAAGCGCGCCCAGTACGAGCGTGCCTGGGGCACCATCGAGAAGATCAAGGAAGAAGACGGCATCGTCACCGGTACCGTCATCGAGGTCGTCAAGGGTGGTCTCATCCTCGACATCGGCCTCCGTGGCTTCCTGCCGGCCTCCCTCGTCGAGATGCGCCGCGTTCGCGACCTCCAGCCTTACGTGGGCAAGGAGCTCGAGGCCAAGATCATCGAGCTGGACAAGAACCGCAACAACGTGGTCCTGTCCCGCCGTGCCTGGCTCGAGCAGACCCAGTCCGAGGTTCGCCAGACGTTCCTCACGACCCTCCAGAAGGGTCAGGTTCGCTCCGGTGTGGTCTCCTCGATCGTCAACTTCGGTGCCTTCGTGGACCTGGGTGGCGTCGACGGACTGGTCCACGTCTCCGAGCTCTCCTGGAAGCACATCGACCACCCGTCCGAGGTTGTCGAGGTCGGCCAGGAAGTCACCGTCGAGGTTCTCGACGTCGACATGGACCGCGAGCGTGTCTCCCTGTCGCTGAAGGCGACCCAGGAAGACCCGTGGCAGCAGTTCGCCCGGACCCACCAGATCGGCCAGGTCGTGCCCGGCAAGGTCACGAAGCTGGTTCCGTTCGGTGCGTTCGTCCGCGTGGACGAGGGCATCGAGGGTCTGGTCCACATCTCCGAGCTGGCCGAGCGCCACGTGGAGATCCCGGAGCAGGTCGTCCAGGTCAACGACGAGATCTTCGTCAAGGTCATCGACATCGACCTCGAGCGCCGTCGCATCAGCCTCTCGCTGAAGCAGGCCAACGAGGCGTTCGGTTCGGACCCGGCCTCGGTCGAGTTCGACCCGACCCTGTACGGCATGGCCGCGTCGTACGACGACCAGGGCAACTACATCTACCCCGAGGGCTTCGACCCCGAGACCAACGACTGGCTCGAGGGCTTCGAATCCCAGCGTGAGGTGTGGGAGACCCAGTACGCCGAGGCGCAGACCCGCTTCGAGCAGCACCAGCAGCAGGTCATCAAGTCCCGCGAGGCCGACGAGGCTGCTGCCGCCGAGGGCGGGGACGCCGCGGGTGCGGCTCCGGCCGCCGGTGGTGGCGGTGGCGGTGGCGGTTCGTACTCCTCCGAGGGTGCGGACACCTCCGGCGCGCTGGCTTCGGACGAGGCGCTTGCCGCGCTGCGCGAGAAGCTGGCCGGTGGGCAGAGCTGAACGCCCACTGAGCAGTAGCTCTTGACTGAGGGACCGTACCTTTCGGGGTGCGGTCCCTCAGCGTTTGTCCGACGGCTGGCTTACTCCTGTCATGAAAAGGGCGTAAGAGATGGCCTGATCAAGCGCCAGGGTGGGAATGCCGCTGTTCCAGGGCGTGTTGAAGCGTATGAACACGAGGAGGAGCGGTCACAGTGCTTGATCCGCAGGGTTTGTACGCATGGGAGCCCAAGGGCCTCGCCGTGGTCGACATGGCGCTCGCCCAGGAGTCGGCCGGCTTGGTCATGCTCTACCACTTCGACGGATACATCGACGCGGGCGAGACCGGCGACCAGATCGTCGACCGGCTGCTCGACTCGCTGCCCCACCAGGTCGTGGCCCGTTTCGACCACGACCGGCTCGTCGACTACCGCGCCCGCCGTCCGCTGCTCACCTTCAAGCGCGACCGCTGGACGGAGTACGAGGAGCCCACGATCGACGTGCGGCTCGTCCAGGACGCCACCGGAGCGCCCTTCCTGCTGCTGTCGGGCCCGGAGCCGGATGTGGAGTGGGAGCGCTTCGCCGCGGCCGTCCAGCAGATCGTGGAGCGGCTCGGCGTCCGGCTGTCCGTGAACTTCCACGGCATCCCGATGGGCGTCCCGCACACCCGCCCCGTCGGTCTCACCCCGCACGGCAACCGCCACGACCTCGTCCCCGGCCACCGCAGCCCCTTCGACGAGGCGCAGGTGCCCGGCAGCGCCGAGGCCCTGGTCGAGTACCGGCTCATGGAGGCCGGTCACGACGTCCTGGGCGTCGCGGCACACGTCCCGCACTACATCGCGCGCTCGACCTACCCGGACGCGGCCCTGACCGTCCTGGAGGCCATCACGGCCGCCACCGGCATGGTCCTGCCCGGCATCGCCCACGCCCTGCGCACCGATGCCCACCGCACCCAGACCGAGATCGAGCGCCAGATCCAGGAGGGCGACGAGGACCTCGTGGCCCTCGTCCAGGGCCTCGAGCACCAGTACGACGCGGCGGCGGGCGCGGAGACCAGGGGCAACATGCTGGCCGAGCCGGTGGACATCCCGTCGGCGGACGAGATCGGTCTGGAGTTCGAGCGCTTCCTGGCGGAACGGGAAGGCGACAACTGAGGCACCCGCCCCAGGTCTTGTTCCGTACCACCCAGCACTGCCCTCAGGCGGAGCGTCTAGGCTTCCGGTCATGCTGAAGGTGGGCCTGACCGGCGGTATCGGTGCCGGCAAGAGTGAGGTGTCGAGGCTCCTCGTGGAGCACGGCGCCGTCCTGATCGACGCGGACCGCATCGCGCGCGAGGTCGTCGCACCGGGCACGCCCGGCCTCGCCGCGGTCGTGGAGGCCTTCGGTGAGGACGTACTCGCCGAGGACGGCGGCCTCGACCGCCCCAAGCTCGGCTCCATCGTCTTCGCCGACCCGGACCGGCTCGCCGCACTGAACTCGATCGTGCATCCGCTGGTGGGCGCCCGCTCCCGCGAGCTCGAATCCGCCGCGACCGAGGACGCCGTCGTCGTCCACGACGTCCCGCTCCTCGCGGAGAACGCCCTCGCGCCGCTCTACGACCTCGTGATCGTCGTCGACGCGAGCCCCGAGACCCAGCTCGACCGGCTCGTCAGGCTGCGCGGCATGACCGAGCAGGACGCACGCGCGCGGATGGCCGCCCAGGCGACCCGCGAGAAGCGCCTGGAGATCGCGGACGTCGTGATCGACAACGACGTACCCCTGGAAGAGCTGCGGCGACGCGTCCAGGAGGTATGGGGCGATCTCGTACGCCGGGCACGCGTGTCCCGGTCGTCTCAGGAATAGCGTCCCCCTGTCCGGGCGTTGAACCCTTCCAGTGAGGGAAGGACTTTGCCGTGCCCGAGACCAGCGGATCGACCGGACGTACTCCGGAGACCCATGTCATCGACTACCGCGCAGCGGAGCAGTTGCTCTCCGCGCGGGACCCGCGGGGCGCGGTGAAGCTGCTCGACTCCGTCATCGCCGCCCACCCGGAGAACACCGCGGCCCGGCTGCTGCGCGCGCGGGCCTTCTTCGCCGCCGCGCAACTGCGGCCCGCCGAGCTGGAGTTCACCATCGTCCTGGAGCGCGAGCCGGACAACGCCTTCGCCCACTTCGCACTCGCCCGCACCTATGAGCGACAGGGCCGGCCCGACCAGGCCAGGCGTCACTTCCGGCTGGCGGCCGCGCTGGACCCGAAGCCGGAGTTCCTGAAGGCGGCGCGGTTCGACACCTGAGCGTGCCGACCCGCTACCTGGGTCGGCTCTCCGGCGGGCGGTACGGCGGGATGTCGGGGCCCGGCTGATAGTGCGGGCCCTGCCGGATGTGCCGGAGGATCATCGCCATGTCGGCGGTGATCACCAGCCACAGCACTCCGCAGGCGATCGCCCACCCGGGCCGGCCCGCCAGCGCGAACGCGACCGTACCGAAGACCGCCCAGACCAGCCCCCACACGCTCAGCCAGAACCGCATCCGCAGTGCACTGCGCGCTGTCGTCGGCTCACTGCCCGTACGCATCGGGATCACCATTCCTCCCTTGCAACGTACTCTTCGGAACGGACGTTGACCAAAGGGCGAAAGAGGGGGTCACCGCGTGCTTCCGGACGCCGACGAACTGGCCGAGGTGCTGGTGGAACTCGCTGTACCGCACGAGGACGTGGGCGAACTCGTACGGATGGGCCGACGGGTCATGGACGACCCGGAGCTGCGGCGGTTCCTGGAACACTCCGTCGACCAACTCGTCCGGGACATGGGCAGGGCCGACGACCCGGTCGTCCTGCCCGAGCTCGACTGGCCGGCCGGCGCCCTCCAACGCTGCTTCCCCGTCTACGTGTTCGTGGCGGCGCTGCCCCACACGCGCGCGTACCACCGCTCGCGCGGCATCCCGGCAGAGGTGTCCCGGCGCACCCTCGCCGACCTCGGGCGGAACATGGCCGTGCACCGCAGGCGGTACGGCAGGACGGGCGTGGAGTCACCGCGCTGGCTGACCCGGCACTCCCGGGGCGAGCTGTACCAGCTGGGGCGACTCCAGTTCGAGCGGACGCGGTACGGGCCGTGGAACAGCCGGACGCTCGCGCCTGCCGGACTGGACATCGCCCCCGGTACGCCCTGTCTGAGCCTGCACATCCCGGACTTCCTCGGCCCGCTGTCACCGGAGGCCTGCGATCGCTCGCTCGCCCTGGCCGCCGAGTTCTTCGCCCGGCACTTCGCGGAGGAGCCGTATCGTGCCGCGTTGTGCCACTCCTGGCTGCTCGACCCGCAGTTGAAGGGGTATCTGCCCGCGGACTCCAACATCGTCCGGTTCCAGGAGCGCTTCCGGCTGGCCCCCGAGGACCCGCAGCCGGAGGACGCCGAGCCGGTGCAGTTCGTGTTCGGGGATCCGGAGCTGTCGGTGGAGCGCCTGCCGCGACGGACGGCGCTGGAGCGGGCCGTCGGTGATCATCTGCGGGCCGGCGGGCACTGGTACATCGGGCACGGCTGGTTTCCCCTGTAGTTCAGGTGCTTTGCAGTTCGGGCCCTTCAGGTCGCGGGTGGTTCCCTGGGTAACTCGGACGGGTGAATCTGTGCGGGTCGGGAACGACCGTGCGGATACGGGCCGTTGGACGGGCATGGAGCTGAGGATGCGAGCGGGACATCAGGGGACGGGACCCGGGGCGATCACCCCGGACGGGTGCGCGGTCGAGCTCTACTCGCGGCTGCGGATCGGGCCGGAGCCGGACATCATCGCCGGGGCGGTGCCCGCGGGGGCGCACATCCTGGAGCTGGGCTGTGGTGTGGGGCGCATGACCCGTCCGCTGCTGGAGCGGGGGTTCACGATCACGGCGGTGGACGAGTCCCCCGACATGCTGGAGCGCGTGCGCGGGGCACGGACGATATGCAGCACGATCGAGGACCTCGACCTGGGCGAGACGTTCGACGTGGTGATGCTCGCGTCGTTCCTCGTGCACCACGGCGACCTGAAGGTGCGACGCGGGATGCTGCGCACCTGTGCCCGGCACGTGGCGGCGGGCGGAAGTGTGCTGATCCAGCGCGAGGGCGAGGACTATCACTCCGATCTGCCGCGCGAGCGTAGCGAGATGGGGGTCCCCCCTGCCGAAGGCTGGGGGAGGGTCGACCCCAGTGGTTACACCGTGCGGATCGTCTCCTCGGAGCCGGTGGAAGAGGGCGTGAACTCGGTGCACGCGGAGTACGAGTTCCCGGACGCGACCTGGACCCAGACGTTCCAGGCCCGCCCGCTGACGAAGGAGCAGTTCGAGGAGGCGCTGGCGGAGGCGGGGTTGAAGGTGGACCGGTATCTGACGGAGGACCGGATATGGGTGCGGGCGGTGGCGGCCTGAGGGAAAAGGTTGTGGAGCGGCGATGAGTTCGGGTGCGGGCGCGGGTCTACCTCTGTGACAGCAACACGGACCGCTTCCCACAGGAGACCCCGATGTCCGAGACCACCGTCCCCGTCACCCGTACCGGCGCTTCCTCCGCCGTCTCCCCCGTCATCGCCGAGTCCTCGACCGTACGCGGCCGCCGGGCCCGGATCGCCCTGCGCACCCTGCAGGTCGTGCTCGCCCTCTTCTACGTCATCGCGAGCGCGCTCCCCAAGCTGATCGCGCACCCCTCGGCCGCCGAGGGCTTCGACAAGATGGGCTGGGGCAGCGCGGGGATGTACATCATCGGCGTGCTCGAACTGGCCGGTGGGATCGCCCTGTTGATCCCGGTGCTGCAGTCGGTGGCGGCCGTGGCGCTGAGCGGGCTGATGGTCGGAGCGTTCGTCGTCCAGCTCACCTACTTCGACGGGGAGAACGCGGCGACTCCGCTCATCCTGATCGTCCCCCTCGCCCTGATCGCCTGGGCCCGGCGCCGGCACAACGCGGACCTGCTGCGACTGGTGCGGCGACGGGCGTGACCATGCGGAGACGCCCACACGGCCATCGCGGTGAGGTCGGTGCCCTGCCCTTCGGGGAGGGGACCGGCCTCACGGTGGTGGCCGACGGGATGGTGGTCGGCCGAGGTGGGTGGTGGAGGCCTGGTGGCCGGCCTCGTCCGAGCGCCAGGCCGCCCGGACTGAGTGGCCGGTTCAGCCCGCGCTGTTGGGGGTGCCTGGGCCGCCGGGTCCGCCAGGACCGCCGAAGCTGTTGCGGCGGCTGCCTTCCTTCAGGCCGCGCAGGCGTTCCAGTTCGCGGCGGTCGCGCTTGGTCGGGCGGCCGGTGCCGCGATCGCGGATGCCGGCGGGGGCGACGGCCGTGCGGGGCGGGGGCGGGGGAGAGTTGTCGACGTAGCACTGGGCGGCCACGGGGGCGCCGACCCGCTTGCGGATCAGACGCTTGACGATGACGATCCGCTCCCAACCCTCCTGGCGGACGCGCACCTCGTCGCCGACGCGCAGGGAGTGGGCGGGCTTCACGCGCTCGCCGTTCACGTGCACATGCCCGCCCCGGCAGGCGGTGGCTCCCGCGGAACGGGTCTTGACCAGCCGTACGGACCAGATCCAGCTGTCGATCCGGACGCTCTCGCCGCTCTGCGCCCCCGCGGCCTCCGCGGCGGCGACCGCGGCGGCGATCTTCGGGTCCGGTGCCTCGGGAGCCGTGAGGCCGGGACCGGTGACCTCCGCGTCGGGACCCTCGGCCGTCGTTCCGGCCCGGCCCGTCCCACCGGTCTCGTTGTCGTCCGTACGTTCCACAGCCATGGCTCCGACCTTAGTACCCGGGGCCGTATCCGCCGGGTGGGTTTTCCGGGCGGTGCCCAGAGTGGTGGCCCGCCCTCACCCGCACGGCTCGGACGTGCCCGTACCGTGGAGCCGTGAACGCCCTCGCCGATCTCGACCGCCGGATCGCGGGCTGTCGCGCCTGCCCGCGGCTGGTCGACTGGCGGGAGGAGGTGGCCCGGACCAAGCGGGCCGCGTTCGCCGACTGGACGTACTGGGGGCGGCCGGTGCCCGGCTTCGGGCCCGAGGACGCGCGGATGCTGATCGTCGGGCTCGCGCCGGCCGCGCACGGCGGGAACCGTACCGGGCGGATGTTCACCGGTGACCGTTCCGGAGACGTGCTGTACCAGGCGCTGTACGACATCGGGCTCGCCTCGCAGCCGACCGCCGTGACCGCGGACGACGGCCTGGAGCTGTACGGCGTGCGGATCACCTCGCCGGTGCACTGTGCCCCGCCCGCCAACAAGCCCACTCCCGGGGAGCGCGACACCTGCCGGCCCTGGCTGGTCCAGGAGCTGAACCTGCTGCGGCCCACGCTGCGGAGCGTGGTCGTGCTGGGCGCCTTCGGCTGGCAGGCCGCGCTGCCAGCCTTCGCGGAGGCGGGCTGGAGCGTGCCCCGGCCACGGCCCGTCTTCGGACACGGCGCGCGCGTGGCGCTCGACGGCCTCGAACTCTTCGGCTGCTTCCATGTCAGCCAGCGCAACACCTTCACCGGCAGGCTCACCCCCGAGATGCTGCGGGACGTGCTGCGCACGGCTGCCGCGACAGCGGGACTGCGTGGTCGTACCGCCGAAAACCGGACGACGAGACCGCCGTACGACGGTTAGGGTCGCCGGATGCCCCTCTACCCGGAGATCGAACCGTACGACCACGGCATGCTCGACGTCGGCGACGGCAACCACGTGTACTGGGAGACCTGCGGGAATCCGGACGGCAAGCCGGCGGTGGTGCTGCACGGTGGGCCGGGGTCCGGCTGCACGCCGTGGGTGCGTCGGCTGTTCGATCCGGCCGCGTACCGGATCGTGCTCCTCGACCAGCGTGGCGCCGGGCGGTCGACGCCGCACGCGAGCGCGTACGACACGGACATGAGCGTCAACACGACCCCGCATCTCATCGCGGACCTGGAGCTGCTGCGGCGGCATCTGGGGGTCGAGCGGTGGCTGGTGTGGGGAATTTCCTTCGGGTCGATGCTCGGGCTGCGGTACGCACAGACACATCCGGAGGCCGTGACGGAGCTGGTGCTGACCGGGATCGCGACCGCCGCAAGTCCCGAAGTCGCCCTGCTGACCAGGGGACTTGGAAAGATCTTCCCGGCGGCGTTCGAACGGTTCGTCGGAGAGCTGCCCGCCGAGGAGCGGGCCGGGAACATCCCCGCCGCCTACAACCGGTTGCTGGAGTCGCCCGATCCTGAGGTGCGCGAGCGGGCGGCGCGGGCCTGGACCGACTGGGAGACCGCGATCGAGTCCGCGCCCCCGCGCTCGGTGCCGCGCTACGAGGATCCGGTGTTCCGGCAGGGCTTCGCCCGTACCGTCACCCACTACTGGGGCAACGACCACTTCCTGGGCGAGGGCAACGACGAGGGCGTCGTCCTGCGCGACGCGCCCCTCCTCAAGGACATCCCGGGCACCCTCGTCCAGGGCAGCCTCGACGTCGGCAACCTCCTCGGCACCGTCTGGCGGCTCCATCACGCCTGGCCCGGCAGCGAGTTGACGGTCATCGACGACGGCGCACACTTCGCGGGGGACCGGGGTGTGGACGTGATGGTGGCGGCGACGGACAAGTACGCGCGCGGCCGGCCCCGTTAGATCATCTCGGCCGTGTCCCCGAACAGCTGCCGTACCGTCGACTCGTAATTGGTCCGCACGTGCGCGAGGGCGTGCGCGCGGGCCCGGTCCGGGTCGCCGGACGCGATCGCCTCGTACAAGTCACGGTGTTCGACGAGGAGTTGGGGCCACTCCTCGTTCCGGCGGGTCATCCAGCGCAGCCGCCCCGCAACCGGTTCCAGGGCGTCGACCAGCAGGCTGTTGCGGGCCATGGCCACGATGCTGTCGTGCAGACGGCTGTTGACGTCCGTGATCGCCTCCGCGTCGCCCGCCTCGGTCGCGGTCGCCGCGAGGGCGAGGAGCCGCTCGACCTCGGCGAGGTCCTCGGGGGTCGCGCGCGTGGCGGCGAGGCCGGCGGCGTACACCTCCAGCGCCTCGCGCAGCTCGAAGAGTTCCTTGACGTCGTTCGGGGTCAGTCGCCGTACGACCGTTCGGCGGGGCGTCTCGAAGTGGACGAAGCCCTCGGCGACCAGCGCGCGGATCGCCTCGCGGACCGGCACCCGGGAGACCCCGAAGCGCTCGGCGAGCTCCCGCTCGACCAGCCGGTCGCCCGGCCGCAGCCCGCCCGCGATGATCTCCTGCCGCAGGGTGGCCAGGACGCGTTCGCGGACGGCGCCGAGGGGCTCGATGTTCGTCGTGGAGCTCATGGAGCCATCTTCTCCGACTCCGGAGCTGTTTTACGAAGCGTTAACGGACGCGACATCGGTCGGAACTCTTGACGGCGGGACCATGTCCGCAGTTTGGTATACCAAAACTGGATGCCAGGCGGCCGCCATCCTCCTGTCCCCGTCCCTGGAGGCCCTGTGTCCCTCGCCGACCGCGCCGAAGTCACCGGCGCACCAGCGTTCGTCCCCGATCCCCGGCTCACCAACGAAGACCTGGCACCCGCCGGCAAGCGCAACTGGAAGGTCTTCGACCTCTTCGCCATGTGGATGTCCGACGTCCACAACCTGGGCAACTACACCTTCGCGGCCGGTCTGCTGGTTCTCGGCATGAACGTGTGGCAGGTCTTCACGTCCCTGCTCGTCGGTTTCGTGCTGATCTACGTCGGCATGAACTGGATGGGGAAGATCGGCCAGCGCCACGGCGTGCCGTTCCCCGTCGTCAGCCGCATCAGCTTCGGTGTGTGGGGCGCCAACATCCCGGCCCTCATCCGGGCCGTGATCGCCATCATGTGGTACGGCATCCAGACCTATCTGGCCTCCGTCGCCGTCAACGTGATGCTGCTGGCCGCCTGGCCGGGCCTGGAGTCCTGGACCCACAGCTCCTTCCTCGGCCTCGACGCGCTCGGCTGGGTCTCCTTCCTCTCCCTGTGGCTGATCCAGGCGCTGATCATCAGCCAGGGCATGGAGTCGGTGCGGAAGTTCCAGGACTTCTGCGGTCCCGCGATCTGGCTGGTCATGATCGCGCTGGCGATCTGGGTGCTGGCCAAGGCCGGCTGGAGCATCTCGCTCACCACCACCCCGCACCCGGTCTCCGTCGGTGAGCAGTGGCGGCAGTGGTTCGGCGCGATCGGCCTGATCCTCGCCACGTACGGCACGCTGATGCTCAACTTCTGCGACTTCTCGCGCTTCGCCCCGGACTACAAGACCGTCCGCCGCGGCAACTTCTGGGGCCTGCCCATCAACTCCACGGCCTTCGTGGTCGTCTCCGTGATCGTCACCGCTGGCTCGCTGGAGGTCTGGGGCCAGGCCATCACCGACCCCGCGGAGCTCGTCGCCAAGGTCGGCAACACCTGGGTGATGGTCCTGGGCGCGCTCACCTTCGCCATCGCCACCATGGGCGTCAACATCGTCGCCAACTTCGTCTCACCGGCATACGACCTCGCCAACGTCTGGCCGCAGAAGATCACCTTCAGGGTCGGCGGCATGATCAGCACGGTCGCCGCGCTGCTCGTGACCCCGTGGAACCTCTTCTCCAACCCCACGGTCGTCAACTACTTCCTCGGCGGCCTCGGCGCCTTCCTCGGCCCGCTGTTCGGCGTGATCATGCTCGACTACTACTGGGTCAAGAAGGGCCGCGTGGACATCGACGAGCTGTTCAAGGCCGAGCCCGGCTCCCGCTACTACTACCGCAAGGGGGTCAACCCCAAGGCCCTGTGGGCGTTCCTGCCGGCGGCCGCCGTCGCGGGCGTCCTCGCCCTGGTGAAGACGTTCAGTGATGTGGCCCCGTACTCGTGGTTCATCGGTACGGCACTCGCGGCCGGCCTGTACGCGCTGCTGTGCCGGAGCGAGCGAGCCGCTCGTGAGGTCCCCGAGGCTGTGGAGGTCTGAGAAACGTGCGGATCGCCGTCACCAACTGCAACACCACGCAGGAGATGACCGAGGAGATCGTACGAGGTGCCCGGGCCGCGGCAGGCCCGGGCACCGCCGTGCTCGGCCTCACCCCGCGGTGGGGGCCCGAGTCCGCGGAGGGCTGGCTCGACAGCTATCTGTCCGCGGCGGCGGTCATCGACCTGCTGCGCACGTACGAGGGCCCTCCCTACGACGCCGTCGTCATGGCCGGCTTCGGCGAGCACGGCCGGGAGGGCGTCCGGGAGCTGGTGGACGTACCGGTCGTCGACATCACCGAGGCCGCCGCCCATCTGGCCTGTCTGCTCGGCCGGCGATACGGCGTGGTGACCACGCTGGAGCGGTCGTGCGGGCAGATCGAGGACAGCCTGGAGCTGGCGGGGGTGGGGCGCAACTGCGCCGCCGTCGTCGGGACCGGACTGGGGGTTCTCGACCTCAGTGACGCCGACCGCACGGAGGCCGCGTTCCTGGCGGCCGCCGAGCGGGTGCGGGAGGCGGGCGCCGAGGTCCTGGTGCTGGGGTGCGCGGGGATGACCGGGCTGCAGCGGACGGTGGGGGAGAAGCTGGGGCTTCCCGTCGTCGACGGGGTGGGGGCGGCGGTGAAGCTCGCGGAGTCGCTGGTGGGGCTGGGGCTGAACACCAGTCGGGCGGGCGGGTATGCGAAGCCGGTGCCGAAGAGGCGGGTGTGGGGAGGGCCGTCGGATTGACCCCTCTCAGGGGAGCCAGACATACCGCACGTCCGGCTCCCGCTCCTCGTTGCCGCTGCCGTCGGTGCGCTCGGCCTCGACGAAGCCGTGACGTTCGTAGAAGCGGTGGGCCGGCTTGTTGACCTGGAAGGTCCACAGGCTCAGCCCCTGCGGACTGCGTTCCTTGGCGAGCGCGACGAACCGGTCGCCGATGCCGCGCCCCCGCCAGTCGGGGTCGAGATACAGCTGGGACAGCAGATCGCCGGCGAGAACCATGAGGCCCACGACCTGTTCCTCCGCCGCAGCCACCCACGTCTCCCGCGACGGCACCACGACGTCCCGGATGTAGGCGCGCACCTCGTCGTCGGACCGGGGCCGTACGACCGTCGGCAACGCGGCGGCGAAGGAACGCAGATAGACGTCGGCCGTGGCGGAGGCGTCGGAGGCGGTGGCCCGGCGGATGACGACCGTGCTCATCGGGAGGCCCTCTCCGGCACCACGGCCGTAGCCGTGATCTCCACCAACTGGCCCGTGTAGCCGAGGCAGGCGACCCCGATCAGCGTCGACGAGTGCGGACCGGTGCTCAGCCCGGAAGCCTCCACGACCTCCCACACGGCGGACAGCACCGCCGGCTCGCTGCTCACGACGTGCACATCGGTGGCCAGCACATGCTCCAAGTCGCTTCCCACCGCGTGCAGTTGCTCCCGAAGGTTCGCGATCACCTGCTCGGCCTGCCGCGCCGGATCCCCCTCACCGACGAGGTTCCCCTTCGCGTCCAGCGGAACGGACCCGGCCAGAAACGCGAGCTTCGTGCCGGCCTCCACGACGGAGGCGTGGGAGTAGGTCGGCGGCGGGAAGAGGGCCGTTGCGGTGACGCGCTGGATCACGTGGACTCCTGGGGTGAACGGCGGACAACTTTCCGATCATCGGGGGCGGGGGGCGGGACCGCACCTGAATTTCCGGGACCGGGAAAACGGGTTGCATCATCGGCCGCGTAAATCCGTGGAGGGCCGCCCCCGGGCTTCGTACGCTGCGCCCATGTCCCCCACACTCTCCGACGCCGACTTCCTCGACACCACCACCGACCGGCTCGCCGCCCTCCCCGCCGTCCGGTCCGTTGCCCTCGGCGGCTCCCGCGCCCAGGGGACCGCACGGCCGGACAGTGACTGGGACCTGGCGGTCTACTACCGGGGTGCCTTCGACCCGGCCGATCTCCGTGCCCTCGGCTGGGAGGGCGAGGTGTCCGAGATCGGCGGCTGGGGTGGCGGGGTGTTCAACGGGGGAGCCTGGCTGACGATCGACGGGCGGCGGGTCGACGTCCACTACCGCGACCTCGATGTGGTGGAACGGGAACTGGCGGAGGCGGAGGAGGGGCGGTTCCGGGTGGAGCCCTTGCTGTTCCATCTCGCGGGAATCCCCACCTACCTGATCGTGGCCGAGCTCGCGATCAACCAGGTCCTGAGGGGTGACCTCCCGCGCCCCTCGGCCTACCCGCCGAAACTCCGTGCCTCGGCCGCCGCCCGCTGGCGCGACACCGCCCACGCCACCCTCGCCTATGCCGAGGCCCACCACGCCCCGGCCGCCCGCCTCACCGAAACCGCGGGCGCGCTGGCCACGGCCGCCGTCCAGATGGGGCACTCGGTGCTGGCGGGGCGGGGGGAGTGGGTGACGAACGAGAAGCGGCTGCTGGAGCGGGCCGGACTGCGGGAGGTCGACCGGATAGTCGAGTCCTTGACGGCATCACCGGGGTCGGCCGTCCGCGCGGTCGCGGAGCTCCGGGAGTTGTTCGACACAGCGAACTGAGTGGCCGTCGGCTCGCCTTCCCGGGTTGCGTTCATAAAGAACGTGGCCTTTGCACACATCGTCACACGTGAGTAACACAAGCGTCCCGGACCGTCCAAGAACGCGATCTACCGTGGACACCACAGCCCAACGCCCGGCCACCGTCGCCCGAAGGCACACCCCCGCCTCCCCCAGACGACAGGAGCCCTGTGTCATTCGCCCTACCGCCCTGGCTCGCGCACGCCCTGCGTGCTCAGCGTGGGCCGATTCCCTGGAACGCCGTGGTGCGGGGTGCGCTGTCGGCCGGGCCCATCCTCCTGGTCGCCGTACTCGCCGACCGCACCTCTCTCGGTGTCGTCGCCGCCATCGCCGCCATGCTCGCCGGGATCAACGACCGGCCCGGGAGCCGGCGGGTCTCCGTCAAGCGGATCGGGGTGCCGGCGCTCGCGGGGGCGGCCGGGATGTTCCTGGGGACCACCGCGGGGGAGCACATCGGGGCGGTCCCGCTGACCGTGCTGCTGACCCTTGTCGGGCTGGTCGCGGGGGGTGTCAGCGCCGTCGGACCCGTCGCCTCCGGGGCCGGTACGCAGCTGCTGGTCGCTTCGGCGATCGGGGCGGGCATGCCGTTGCCGGAGGGAGGGGGACTGCGGGCCGTCGTGTATCTCGGCGGGGCCTGCTGGCTGCTCGCGCTGCGGCTCGTGCTGCCCACCCCCGGTGCCCTCGTCGGGGACTTCCGGTTCGACGGCGAGCGGGCAGCTGTCGCCGAGGTGTACGAGGCCGTCGCCGCACTCCTGGACGCTGCGGGGAGCGAGAACGCCACCGCGCGGCGCGTCGCGCTCACCGCCGCCCTCGATCACGCGCAGGACGCGCTCACCGGTCCCCGGCTGCGGCGGTACGCCAGCTCGGGCGCCGAGCGGCGGCTGCACGCGCAGTACGCCGCCGCGCTGCCGCTCGCCGAGGCCGCCACCGCGCTCGCCTGGGCGGAGGAAGCGGTGCCCGGGCGGGCCTCCGCGGGGCCCCGACGGCTCGCCGTCGCCGTACGGGAGAACACGCACACCGGGCCGTTGCCCGCGCCCGCCCGTTCGGCGCCCGCGCTGCGGGCACTCGACGACGCGTTGCTGCGGGCCGCCGACGCCTTCGACCGGGGCCGGGGCGGGGATCTGCACCGGCGCCGGCTCACCGTCCGGGGCGTGCTGCGGTCCGTTTTCGGGGCCGGCGGGCGGGAGTACGGGCTGCGGGTCGCCCTCTGCTTCGGGGCAAGCGTCGCCGTGGCACAGGCGCTGCACCACTCCCACTGGTACGGGGAGCACCAGCACTGGTACTGGCTGCCCGCCACCACCGTCTTCCTCGTCAAGCCCGACCTCGGACCGCTCGTCTCCCGGGTGCTGTGCCGGGCCGCCGGGACCGTCCTCGGAGCGCTGGTCTTCGCCGGGTTCGCGCTCGTGCTGCCGCGGCCCGAAGGACTCATCGCGCTCGTCGCCGTCAGCGGGGCGCTCATTCCCGTGGCCACCCGGCACTTCGCCGCGCAGACCGCCGTCGTCACGGTCCTCGTCCTGGCGCTCGTGATGGTGGGCGGCGAGCCGCAGGCCTCCGCCGGCCGGATCACCGAGACCCTGCTCGCCTGCGCCATCGTGCTGCTCGTGGGGCATCTGCCGATGCCGGGGCAGCGGGGCGGGGGAGTGCGGTCCCGGCTGGCCGCGGCGAGCGGCGCGGCCGAGGCGTACCTCACGCATGTTCTGCGGGAGACCGAAGGGCCTGTTCCACGGGAGCCGGTGCGGCCTGTGCTTCGGCAGACCGCGCGGCCTGCCCCACGAGGCGCCGGGTCCGTCGTACGGGACACCCCCACCGACGACGCCCGCGCCCGGCGCTGGACCCTCCGCCGCGAGGCCTACCGCGCGCTCGCCGAGGCCCGTACCTCCATCGCCCTCGCCGCCGCCGAACTCCCCGCGCTCGCCCGGCACTCGGAGGGCGCCGACGAGATCGTCGCCGTGCTCGAGGGGATCGTCGACACGACCACCGCGTGCGCCGTCCACCTCGACGACTCCGGGCGGCTCGCCCCCGAACAGGTCAAACGGCTCACCGAACTCCTCGGCGAACTCGGCCGACTTGACGACGGGCGCGGGCGAGTGGGGGTCCGGCTGCCCGAAGTTCCCCTCGCGGGTTAGAGCCGGTTGGGAGTCACACCCGTACCCACACCGGTGCGTGGTCCGACCCGGGCGTCCCCACCCGCTTCGTCGGATCCTCGTCCACCGACGGCAGTACGAGGGCGTCGTCCCGGTGCTCGGGCAGGCCCGTCCCCGCCTCCACGATGCGGCGGGCCAGACGGTGGCTCACCAGGACGTGGTCGATCAGTTCGGCGCGTCCGAAGCTGACGCGGGAGAAGCGGCGCTTTTCGAGTATGCGCGGGGCGATGTCCCACAGCCGGAACGGATCGCCGAGGTCGGACTTGTTGAACGCGCGCGGTTTGTCGAGCTCCGAGCCGGGCGGACCGAGCAGGATCTGTGTGGTGGCGGCGTTCACCACGTCGTTCATGTCGCCGAGGACGATCACGTCCCGTTCGGTCCCGGCGCCTTCGAGCAGGAAGTCCGCGAGGGCGCGCAGGGTCGTCGCCTCGGCCGCCCGCCGGTAGAGGGCGTAGGCGCCGAACCGGGCCCGTTCGGCCTCGTCGTGCGGCTGGAAGCGGCTCCGGCCACCCGTGCCCGGATACGACAGCAGCTTCGACTTGAGATGGGCGACCGCCACCTGGAGCACCCCGTCGCCGGTGTCGGTCTCCACGGCGAGGAAGCCGCGGCTGGTCACCTTGTCGTGCGCGTCGGGCTCGATGCCGTCGTCACCCTGCACGGGGCGCAGCTTGTCCGCGAACGCGTGGGCGTCCCGCCGTATCCGCAGGGGGGTACGGCTGAGGAAGCCGACGCGGATGCCCCTGTGGTCCGCGTGCCGGGAGAGCGCAGTGTGCCACTCCCCGCCGATCGCCTTGACCAGATCGTCGAGTGTCTCCTCCTGCCTGACCTCCTGGACGCCCAGCAGCGCCGGGTCGAGCGCGGTGATCACGGAGGCGAGGGCCTCCACTTTCGCCTCGTACTCGGCCTCGGTCCCGGGAGCGCCGTCGCCGCTGTGCGGCAGCATCAGATTCTCTAGATTCCAGGTGCCGACGAGCATGCCGGACCCCTTCCGGAAGGCGTACGACGGGCGGTGCGGTGAGGCCAGAGTGCAGGTGCCCGAGCCGCCGCGACAGAGCGGCGACGGGATGCGCGGTTCACCCACTGCGAGGGCACGACCGCGTCGTACGGTGCCTGTATGACGCCTTCTCCCGCAGGTCTCATCATCACCCCGTGCACGGTGCTCACGCACGACGATCAAGAGCAGGTCGGGTTCGTGCACGACGCCGCGATCGTCGTACGGGAGGGTGTCATCGAGTCGGTGATCAGCAGCGCGCAGGCCGAGGAACTGCCCGCGGCGGAGCGCATCGACGGGCGGGGGCAGATCGCCCTTCCCGGGCTCGTCAACTGCCACACCCACGCGCCCATGGTCGCCCTGCGCGGGGTCGCCGAGGATCTGCCGACCGAGGAGTGGTTCAACGACGTCGTCTGGCCGGTCGAGTCCAACCTCACCGAGACGGATGTGGAGTTGGGGGCGCGACTGGCCTGCGCCGAGATGATCCGGGGCGGTGTCACCTGCTTCGCCGACCACTACTTCTCGATGGACGCCGTCGCCGCGGTGGTCGAGGAGTGCGGAATCCGCGCACATCTCGGCGAGGCGTACTTCTCCTCGCAGGGGCCCCAAGGGCGGGAGAAGTCCCTGGAGTTCGCGCTACGGCACCGTGGCGGCGCCGGTGGCCGCATCACCACGGCGCTCGCCCCGCACGCGCCCTACACCGTGGACGACAGCGACCTCACCGCGACCGCCTTGCTCGCCCGGGAGCACGGACTCCCCGTCCATCTCCACGCCGCCGAGAACCGCGACCAGACCGAGACGAGCCTCGCCCGGCACGGGGTGACGCCCATCGAGGTGTTGCGGCGCACCGGGATCCTCGACACGGACGTCCTGATCGCGCACGGCTCCGGCATCCTCGACAGCGACCTGCCGATCCTCGCAAGTGCCTCCGGTCTTACGGCCGTTGCGACCGCCCCGCGCGGCTACCTCAAGTTCGCCTGGCCCACCACCACGCCCGTGCGCGCCCTGCGCGACATCGGCATCCCCGTCGGACTCGCCACGGACGGGGCCGCCTCCAACAACTCCCTCGACGTATGGGAGTCGATGGCGCTCACCGCGCTGATCCAGAAGTCGACGACCGGTGACCCGCGCTGGCTGACGTCCCGTCAAGCCCTGCACCACGCGAGCCTCCAGAGCGCTCGCGCGGTCGGTCTCGGTGAGGTCGTCGGGAGCATCGCCCCGGGCCGGCGTGCCGACATCATCCTGGTCGACCTCACCGGCCCGCACACCCAGCCCGTCCACGATCTCGCCGCCACCCTGGTCCACAGCGCCCGCTCCTCCGATGTCCGTACGACGATCGTCGACGGCCGCGTGCTGATGCGGGACCGTGAGCTGCTGACCATCGATGTCCCGTCGGTGACGGAGGAGTTGAGCAAGCGCCTGCCCGCCCTCCTGGACCGGAGCCACGGCAGGCGGATTCAGGAATACGACACCTGAAATCAGGCCCGGGAAGGGCGCTTTGGCGCCAACTGACGGTGACCGGTGGGACACGGTGGGTCGGTTCACGCTACACAGGAAAGCCGGGACGCATCCGTCTGAGGGGGCCGGCGCGGTGGAGCTGACGATCAATGTCGCGGTGTTGCTCGCTGTCGTCATCTTCGTGCGGATTCGCCGCCGCGTGCAGGCTCGAAGCCGCTCCGACCAGTGGCTGACCGTGGCCATCGTCCTCGTCCTCGGCATCCTGGTCGCCCCGACCGCCTTCGGCCAGGGAGTCCTGGATGTCGTGGGTCAACTCGCCCAGGGCGTCACCGAGTCCGGCAGCCCGTGATCTCCGCGCCGCTAGGCTGACGTTCATGGATCCCGCCGACGGCCTCCTCGACCACCCCTACGACGTGTACCGGCGCCTGCGCGACACCGCGCCCGTGCATCGGATCGCCGGGCCCGACGGGACACCCGCCTGGATCGTCACGCGGTACGACGACGTGCGGGCGGCTCTCGCCGATCCGCGGTTGTCGTTGGACAAGCGGTACGCCACGGCGGGGACGTACAAGGGGTTCTCGTTGCCGCCCGCCCTCGACGCCAACCTGCTCAACATGGATCCGCCGGACCACACCCGGATCCGTCGGCTGGTCGGGCGGGCCTTCACCCCGCGTCGGATCGAGCAGCTGCGCGGGCCGATCCGGCGCACCGCCGACCGGCTCCTCGACGAGCTCGGTTCCCATGGGACCGCCGATCTCATCGCCTCCTACGCCGCGCCCCTCCCGATCACGGTCATCTGTGACCTGCTCGGCATTCCGGACGAGCACCGGCTGGACTTCCGGGTGTGGACCGACACCCTCGTCGCGCCGGACGCGGCGGCCGGACCCGCAGCGGCCAAGGAGGCGGTCGTGGCGATGCTCGGCTTCTTCACGCGGCTCCTCGCCGACAAGCGCCGGGAACCCGCCGACGACCTGCTCTCCGATCTGATCGCCGTCCGCGACGAGGGCGACCGGCTCAGCGAGGACGAGCTGATGTCACTGGCCTTCCTCATTCTCTTCGCCGGGTACGAGAACACCGTGCAGCTGATCGGGAACGCGGTGCTCGCCCTGTTCCAACACCCCGGACAGCTCGCCGCCCTGCGCGAGGACCCGGCCCGACTCCCCGCGGCCGTCGAGGAGTTCCTCCGGTATGAGGGCCCTGCCCTGCTCGCCATCCGCCGCTTTCCCGTCGAGGACGTCACCATCGGCGGGGTCACCGTGCCCGCGGGCGAGACGGTCTGGGTCTCCCCGTCCGCCGCCAACCGCGACCCCGACCGCTTTTCCGACCCCGACCGTCTGGACCTCGCCCGCGACGCCTCCGGCCACCTCGCCCTCGGCCACGGCATCCACTACTGCCTCGGCGCCCCGCTGGCCCGTGCCGAGACCGAGATCGCCCTGGCCGCGCTACTGGAACGGTTCCCGGATCTCGCGCTCGCCGAGCCCACCCCGAGGTGGCGCAACTCCCTGCGCGCCCGAGGTCTGCTCGCGCTCCAGGTGGCGTACTGAGTCGACCGGTCCCGGCACAGCATCAACCCGTCCCGGAGAGCCCGTCCCGGAAATTTCCCGCGACAGCGATGAGTTCCGCCCCTCCCCACGGTCACCACCCCGGACGGACCGTCGCACAGGAGGGACCCCATGGCGCTTCCGGAGATCGTCTCTCGGGACGAATGGCGCGCGGCGCGCGCGGAATTGCTGGTCAGGGAGAAGGCGGCCACGCGCGCGCGGGACGCCCTGAACGCCGAGCGGCGCAGGCTTCCCATGGTCGAGGTCGAGGAGGAGTACGTCTTCGAAGGCGGTGACGGCAAGGCCACCCTGCTCGACCTCTTCGAGGGGCGCGGCCAGCTCGTCGTCTACCACTTCATGTTCGCGCCCGAGTGGGACGCGGGCTGCCGCAGCTGCTCCGCCTTCCTGGACCAGATCGGACACCTGGCCCATCTGAAGGCGCGGGGGACGACGTTCGCGGCCGTGTCGAGAGCGCCGTATACGAAGATCCTGCCGTTCAAGGCGCGAATGGGATGGACCGTGCCCTGGTACTCGTCGTACGGCGGCGACTTCAACCACGACTTCGAGGCCACCCTGCAGATCGACGGCGAGCCGGCCGAGCGGCCCGGCATCAGCTGCTTCCTGCGCGACCGCGACCAGGTCTTCCACACCTACTCGACCTATGAGCGCGGCCTCGACGGACTCGGCTCGACCACCAGCTTCCTCGACCTCACCGCACTGGGGCGGCAGGAGGAATGGGAGGAACCCAAGGGGCGCGCGTCCGCTCTCGGGGCGCCTGCGGGCAGCGTACGCATGCGGTATCACGACGAGTACGAGGACTGACACGGAGGGTGATGTAGATCGTCGCACCGTGACGGGACCCTCACACTCCGGGGTGAATCTGTGTCGGCTACGTCTCAGTACGGCAACTCACCGAGGCTTTCGGGCCCTGGAAGGCGTTAACTCCTACAAGCGCTCCTACGGGGAGTGCAACGCTTTCTGGAGGTGCAGGGTGGTGAACGGGCGAACAGTGCTCGAACGCTTTCCCGCTGGCGGGCCGCGCGGATCGTGGCCGGCGGAGGAGTTCGCGCAGGCGAGGCGTCTTGAGGGACTGCCGGCGGAGGTCGTCATGGACCTCGCGACGGACACGTTCCTGGTGATCGTCCGCAGTGGAGAGGCAGCGGTAGACGCTGTCGCGTGAGGTCAGCCCGCCTCCTTGGCGGGCACCTTTGCCGTGAACTGCTCGGCCTGGAGCGAGTACAGCTCCGCGTAGACACCACCGGAGGCCAGGAGCTCGTCGGGCGTGCCCGACTCCACGAGCCGGCCCTGCTCCAGGACGTGCACCAGGTCCGCGTGGCGCACGGACGCCAGCCTGTGGGTGATCAGGATGACCGTCTGACCGGTGCCGGCCAGCGCGCGGATCTTCTCGAAGACCTCCAGCTCGGCCCGAGCGTCCAGGGCGGCCGTCGGCTCGTCCACGATCAGGATGCGACCGCGCCGGTAGGCGGCCCTCGCGATCCCGAGCCGCTGCCACTGCCCGCCGGACAGCTCGTGCCCGCCGCTGAAGTTGCGGGCCAGCAGCGTGTCCAGGCCGCGCGGCAGATCGGCCAGCACCTCCCCGGCGCCGGCCTCGGCGACCGCGCCGGACACCCGCTCCTCCGTGAGCGGCACCGAGGAGCGGCCCACCGCGACATTGACACGGGCGGTGAACGGCCACCGCTTGAAGTCCTGGGCGACCATCGCGACCCGCTCGGCGAGCAGCTGCCGGTCCGCGTGCGCCGCGTCCAGGTCGTCCCACAGGATCCGGCCCCGGTCCGGGGCGTACAGCCCCGCGAGCAGCTTGACCAGGGTGGTCTTGCCGGAGCCGTTCTCCCCGACCAGCGCGACGATCTTGCCGAGCGGCAGGGCGAGGGTCACATCGTCGAGCGCGGGACGGGTCGCGTCACCCGGGTAGGTGAAGGAGACGTTCTCGAAGCGGATCTCGCGCGGCTCGTCCGGCAGCGCGGCCCCGCCCTCCGGGATCGCCCGCTCGGCGGCCTCCGTGTAGAGCCGCTGGAGGTCGCCGACGAACAGCGCCTCCTCGTGCAGTGCGTTCATCTCGATGACCAGGGTGTTCAGGCTCTGCGAGCCGGTGCGCACGGCGATCACGGCCGTACCCGCCACCGACAGCGCCATCGCGCCCGCCAGCAGCAGCCCGCCCAGTGTCGCGTACGTCGCCACCGTCGCCAGGCCCGTCCAGGCCGCCGCTATCAGCCCCGTCCGGGCCGCGAGCCTGGCCAGTCGGGCCTGCTCCGTCTCCGCCGTCTCCGCCATCGCGCGGTAGTGCCTGAGCAGGAACGGCCCCACTCCGTGGACGCGGATCTCCGGCGCCGCCTCCGGCTCGATCAGCAGGGCGCCGAGGAGGCGGCCCGCCCGCACGTGCTGCACCCAGGTGTGGAAGGACTCGTACTGGCGGCGCGCGATGGTGAGCGCGCCCCAGCCGCTCGGGATCGTCATCGTGACCAGCAGCGGCAGCAGCGCCGGGTGCAGCACGGTCAGCACGCCCGCCGCCGCGATCAGCGAGATCATCGCGTTGACCACCCGCGTCGCGAACGAGATCATCCGGCGGGCCGAGGTGGCGCCGTACTGCGCGGTGTCCAGAAGCTTGTGGAAGGCGTGGTCCTCGATCGCGGCCAGCTCGACGGTGGCCGCCCGCTCCAGATACCGCTCGGTCGCCACCCGCTCCACCTTGGGCTCCAGGCGGCCGGTGGCATGCGTCGACGCGGCCCGCAGCAGCGCCCCGAGGAGCATCACGGCGGCCATGGTGACCAAGGCGGGCACGGCCCCTCGCAGCCGGTCCTCCAGCGCGCCCCCGCCGATCAGCCGGCCCAGCACACTGTTGACCGCGAGCAGACTCACCGCCTGCGCGAGACCCCGGGTCACCTCGGCGGCCAGCACGGTCCGCGCCGCCCGCCGGTCCGCCTGCCAGGCGAGCCGCAGACTCGCCGACAACAGTGACGGCAGCCGCACCACCATGGCCCGGAACCCCAGCTCCAGAAACGCGTCGGAGTGGGAGTTCCAGCCCGTGTCGTACCTCAGCGGCCCCCCGAAGAGCAGCCGCTCCGACTCGGAGACTCCGGGCTGCTCAGTGCCACGCCGTTTCCCCACCGCAGACCTCCCCCGATCCTGGACGGGGCAACTATGGCGGGGCGGGCCCCATGGAGGGAGGGCGCGAAAGGGAGCAGTGAAAACACGCGGGCGTACAACGCGCCGCACAGGGGGCGCGGGGTGTGTCGATCTGTGGCTCCGCCGCGCGGGCGCGGCCGGCCCTCACGGATCCGCACCCGAAAGACGGCCTTCCGGCGGAGCTAACCCGCTGAGCTGACCGGCCGGGACCAACCGGGAGTGGTCCCCGTGAGCCGGCACAACGCCAGGTAGAGAGGGATCGGCGGCGTGTACGGCAACGTCCCCTCGGCCCGGTGAACAAGAGACGGCACCACCGGGGCGTCCGGAACAACCGCCCCGGTGGCGTACTGGGCAGGCCTGGGCCATTCGAGCGCGTAGTCGGAGTCGGCAGGAACGATCCACCACCAGTGCGTGTCATCGGCGTACACACACCCGACCCGCGGCAACCGGGACACCAGCTCTCTGCTCAACTGCACCGGCACCCCCACCGCGTCGCAGCCCAGCGGCACCGTCATCCCCTCCGGAACGGCCAGCCTGCGCGGCGTCCCCGGCGCCCGCAGCCCACGGCCTAGGCGGACCAGCGTGTCCATGGTCAGCACCTGGCCGCCGGATCCGCCGCTCACGCCCATGCGCCCGCGCCCCCGGCTCCGTGATCGCGCGCTTCGCTCACGGGCGCCGCTCTGTGATGCTCCTCGGCCTCGTCGCCCTGGCGCGATCCGCCGGAGGGAACCGGCTTGGGAGGGGCTCCCCAGCCCAGATCGTTGCGCGGTCCCGTGTCCTCGCGGGGCTCGTCCGCCTTGCGCGGCAGCTCCGCCCAGACCAGCAGACCGGGGCCGTGCTCATGGGCGCCCCACGCGTGACAGAGGGAGTCGACGAGGAGCAGTCCCCTCCCGTGCTCCTCCTCGCCGCGCTGCGGGGACGGCTTTGGTTCACCCGGCGAGCAGCCCTCGTCACGTACGGCTATTCGCACCAGGTCGTCATCGTCGTGCAGCTCGCAGACCACACGGCTGCTCGCGGTGTGCACGATCGCGTTGGTGACCAGCTCGGAGACGACCAGGGCGGCCGAGTCGCAGGTGTCCTCGCAGACCGACCAATGGGTCAGCCGCGCCCTCGTCAGGCGTCTGGCCTGCGCGGGAGAACCCGGATGCGCGGCCAGCTCGAAACGGAACCGGCGCCGGGCAGCGGCCCTGTCGGGCCCCTCTCCCGGGACAGCACCGAGACCCTGGGGGTGGCCTACGGCAGCGTCTGTTCCTAAGGGCGGGGACGGAATCACGCTTGCCACTATCGCCCCGTCGTGAACACTTGGCAAGTGTCACTCTGAAAAATGCAGAGTGCTGTGTGACGCGGTGAGAGGCCGTGGCACACTGCTCGCAACAGCATCTTGAGCGGCGCCAGTTGGGATCACCGGAGATCCGTACGCAGCGGTATTCGTATCCGTACAGATCTTCGAATCAGGTCTTCGAATGGCGCCGCTGGGCTGTCAGCATGCTGGTGGCCGTGACGCCCGTACATGACTTCGTGGAGGTGGAGCGTGAGCGAACCGCGGTCCGCGCCGACGGTCGGCCAGGTCGTCCTCGGCCGGCGCCTGCTGGACCTGCGGGAACGCGCCGGGCTCAAGCGCGAGGAGGCCGCCCGCATCCTCCGTGTCGCCCCCGCCACCGTCCGCCGTATGGAGATGGCCGAGGTGGGGCTCAAGATCCCGTACCTCCAGCTTCTGCTGAAGGCCTACGGCGTCAGTGACCAGGAGGCCGAGGACTTCGTACAGCTCGCCGAGGACGCCAACCGCCCCGGCTGGTGGCAGCGCTTCCACGACGTGCTGCCCGGCTGGTTCTCGATGCACGTCAGCCTGGAGGGCGCGGCCGCGCTCATCCGCGAGTACGAGCCGCACTTCATCCCCGGTCTGCTGCAGACGGAGGACTACGCGCGTGGCGTCCTGCGCTCGGGCGCCATCGGCCAGACCAGCCCCGAGGACATCGAGCGCCATGTCGCCCTGCGCATGGAACGGCAGGGACTGCTCACCCGTCAGGACGCGCCCCGATTGTGGGTCGTCATGGACGAGACCGTGCTGCGCCGCCCCGTCGGCGGCCAGGAGGTGATGCGTGCCCAGATCGACAAACTGCTCGAGGCAACGAAGCTGCCCAACGTGACGCTGCAGGTCGCCCCGTTCGCCAACGGGCCGCACCCCGGCACGTACGGGCCCTTCGTGCTCTTCCGATTCGCCGTGCCCGAACTTCCGGACATGGTCTACAGCGAGTACCTGACCGGCGCGATCTATCTGGACGCGCGCGTCGAGGTGGCGACCCATCTCGAGGTCATGGACCGCATGGCGGCGCAGGCCGCTACGGCACATCGCACGAAGGAGATCCTCCGGGATCTCCGCAAGGAGCTGTGAATGAATCGCATCAAGCCGCGCCGACCCGTCTACAACGGCATGCCCGCCCGGGAGTTGGGGAGCGAAGGCTGGCACAAGCCGTGGAGCGGTGGCAACGGAGGCAACTGCCTGGAGGCGATGAAGCTCGCCGACGGCCGGATCGCCGTCCGCCAGTCCACCGATCCGGACGGACCGGCGCTGATCTACACCACCGACGAGATGACCGCGTTCATCGAGGGCGCGAAGGCGGGGGTGGCCGACTTCCTGCTCTCCTGACCTCAGTGCTCAATTGATCAGCAGTCACTTAATGGTTGAGATGAACACCACCAAACCGCATCCCGCGGATGAACGACTCGTACCTCGGAGGCACACTCAGAACCAGGACGCCATGCGTCGCGGGGCATCCACCAGCTAGATCTGCTCGATCGACGGCGGTCCGACCGCGAGATTGCGCCGGACCGCCGACGCCGACGACTGCTCACCGGTCTTCACGAGATACGCCGCCGCCGTGGTGCCGGTGCGGCCGACTCCCGCACCGCAGTGCACGAACGCCGGACCGGACGCCCCGCCTTCTCGGGTCCGGCGAGCTGGGCCGCGCTCAGGTCCTCGGCGCGCAGGTCGACGACCGTGGTGATGCCCATGTCCGCGAGCGCCCTCTCCGTGACGTTCGTCGAGCGTCGTCATCGCCGACCCTCCAGACCGGCCGCCAACAGGGGGACGCGCGCTCGTCCCTTGGCAAAAGCGGACGGGCGGGGGCTCGTCGGAGGCAGACCCCGGGAGGTCAGCGGGTGCCGTTGTCTCCTACGACGCCTGCGTCCCGCCCGGCGGCAGCGCCCCGCACAGTGCCTCCAGCGCCGCCGCGTACGCATGCTCGGAAGGTGTCGCGTACCCCACGACCAGGCCGTCGTGGACCGGCATGTCCGTGTCGGGGTGACGGAACTCCGCGAGCCCGTCCAGCGCGACGCCCTGCCAGATCGCGGCCTTGACGGCGGACCGCTCGGTGCCCGGCGGCAGCCGCAGCACCGCGTGCAGACCCGCCGCGACCCCGCTGACCTCGATGTGCGGCGCGCGCTCGGCCAGCGCGGCGACGAGCCGGTTCCGACGGCCGCGGTACCGCTGCCGCATCTGCCGTACGTGACGGTCGTAGGACCCCGAGACGATGAGGTCGGCGAGGGCCAGCTGGTCGAGCACGCTCGCCCAGGCCTCCCGCTCGCCCTTGGCCGCGAGGACGTCACCGACGTACCGCTCGGGGAGCACCATCCACCCCAGCCGAACCGCGGGCGACAGACTCTTGCTGACCGAGCCGATCAGGATCACCCGCTCGGGGTCGAGGCTCTGCAGGGCGCCGACGGGCTTGCGGTCGTAGCGGAACTCCCCGTCGTAGTCGTCCTCCAGCACCACCGCGCCACGCGCGCGTGCCCAGTCGACCACCGCCGCCCGGCGCTCGGCGTGCAGCGGACCGCCGGTGGGGAACTGGTGCGCGGGCGTGAGCAGTACGGCCCGCTCGCGCGTCAGCCGGTCGACGCGTGCGCCGTGTTCGTCGAGGGGGAGCGGCACGGTCCGGACGCCCTCGGCCGCGAGCAGCTCCCGGTGGAAGGGCAGTCCGTACGCCTCCACGGCCAGGGGGCCGCGCAGGGGCTGCCCGCCCCCGTCTCCGAAGAGGAGCCGCAGGGCATGCGCGAACCCGGAACAGATGACGATCCGGTCCGGCTCCGTCCGCACGCCACGCGCGCGTGCGAGGTATCCGGCGAGGGCCGCTCTGAGCTCCGGCCGGCCGGCGGGGTCACCGGGCCCGAAGACCTCGTTGGGGGCCTGGTGGAGGGCCCGGCGGTAGGAGGCGAGCCAGGCGGTTCGGGGGAAGCCGGAGGCGTCGGGGGTGCCCTGGCGGAGGTCGTGGCGGGTGGAACGCGCGCGTGGGTGGGGGGCCGGCTTTCTCTGGCGTACGGCGGGGTGGAGCGGCCGGGACCGTTCGGCGACGCGGGTGCCGGAGCCCTGGCGTGCTGTGAGCCAGCCCTCGGCGACGAGTTCGGCGTAGGCGTCGGCCACCGTGTTGCGGGCGACGCCGAGATCGGCAGCGAGTGAGCGGTACGGCGGCAGCCGGGTGCCGGGGGCGAGCCGCCCACTGTGTACGGCGTCCCGCAGCGCCCGGATCAGCGCGGCCCGCTTGCTCCCCGGACCGGAGAGGTCGAGGTGCAGGTCGGAGCCGATCCGCTCCGCGTAATTGACCCACGATTCCGCCATGGAAATGCACCCTACAGCCGGTCTTTCCGGCCCGTAGGTTGATCACATGACGACGACGAACACGAACGTGACAGGTACGGCTCGACTGAACTTCGCGAAGGCCGCCCCGAAGGTGTTCCGGGCCCTGATCGGCTTCGACGCGGCCGCCCGGGAGGGCCTCGACCCCACCCTCGTCGAACTGATCCAGATCCGCGCCTCGCACCTCAACCACTGCGCGTACTGCCTCCACATGCACACCAACGACGCCCGCAAGGCCGGCGAGACGGAGGACCGCCTCCACATGGTCCCGGTCTGGCGAGAGGCCCGCCATTTCTTCACGGAGAAGGAACAGGCCGCCCTGGCCCTCACGGAGGCGGTGACGCTGGTGGCCGACGGCGGAGTCCCCGACACGGTCTACGCGGAGGCCGCGGCCTGCTTCGACGAGCAGGAACTGGCCCACGTACTGTCCCTGATCCTCGCGATCAACACATGGAACAGGGTGGCGCTGTCGACCGCGAAGGTGGCGGGGACGGACGAGCGGGGGTGAGGTGGGGGCCGGGGAAGTAGGCGGGCTCGGGTGGAGCCGGGCCACCAGGGGCGAGGGAGGGTGTCGGCGGTGTTTCGCGGCGCCCGGTGCACTGGTCCGGCGGTCTGTGCTGTCTGCCGGTACCTCGTTCCGCCGCGACGGCGCACCCCAGCGGTGCCGAACTCGCCGCACCTCCAGGCCCGTCCGCCGCGCTACACCGTCATCGGCCGGTCGTACGGCCCGATGGGCGCCGGCAGTCGCGAACTCCCCGTCAGATACCGGTCGACCGCCGCCGCAACCGCCCGCCCCTCGGCGATCGCCCACACGATCAGCGACTGCCCCCGAGCGGCGTCCCCCGCAGCGAACACCCCCGGCACATTCGTACCGAACCCGGCATCCCGCGCGACCGTCCCCCGGGGCTCCATCCCCAGCCCCAACTGCTCCACGAGCCCATCCCCCGGATCCGGCCCGGAGAACCCCAGCGCCAGCAGCACAAGGTCGGCGGGAATCGTCCGCCCCGTCCCCGCCACCGGCCGCCTCGCCGCGTCCACCTCGACGAGATGCAGCGACCGCACATGCCCGTCCCCGTCCCCGGTGAAGCGCAGCGTGGACGCCGCGAACAACCGCGCGTCCGCGTCGGCCGCGGGCGCGGTCTCCAGATCCCGGGCCTCCTCGTGCGCCGCCGACATCCGGTAGATCTTCGGATACGTGGGCCACGGCTCGGCATCCTCGTCCCGCTCACCACCCGGCTGCGCATAGATGTCCAACTGGGTCACGGACGCGGCCCCTTCACGCACCGCGGTCCCCAGACAGTCGGCCCCCGTGTCACCCCCGCCCACGATCACCACATGCTTCCCGGCGGCCGACAGCGGGGACTCCGCCAGATCACCCTCGCGCACCCGGTTGGCCAACGGCAGATACTCCATGGCCTGCTGAACCCCGGCCAACTCCCGCCCCGGCACGTCCAGTTCACGCCACGCCGTGGCCCCCGTGGCGATCACCATCGCGTCGTACCGCCCCCTGAGCTCCGCCGCCCCGACGTCGCGCCCGACCACCGTCGACGTACGGAACTTCGTCCCCTCGGCCCGCATCTGCTCGATCCGCCGCTCCAGATGGTGCTTTTCCATCTTGAACTCGGGGATGCCGTACCGCATGAGCCCGCCGAGCCGGTCGTCCTTCTCGTAGACGGCGACCGTGTGCCCCGCCCGGGTCAACTGCTGTGCCGCGGCGAGCCCGGTCGGCCCCGACCCGATCACCGCGACGGTCCGCCCGGACAACCGGTCCGGTGGTCGCGGCGGTGTGAACCCGAGCTCCCAGGCCCGGTCGGCGACGGCCGCCTCGACGTTCTTGATGGTGACCGCCGGCTGGTTTATGGCGAGCACACAGCCCGCCTCGCACGGCGCCGGACACAACTTTCCCGTGAACTCGGGGAAGTTGTTCGTCGCGTGCAGCCGGTCGGCGGCCTGCCTCCAGTCCTCCCGCGAGACCAGGTCGTTCCACTCGGGGATGAGATTCCCCAGCGGACAGGCGTCGTGGCAGAACGGGATGCCGCAGTCCATGCAGCGGTCCGCCTGTTTGCTGATGATGGGCAGCAGCGCCCCGGGGACGTACACCTCGTCCCAGTCCCGGACCCGTTCCTCTACCGGCCTGCGGGGCCAGTCCTGGCGAGGTGTGGTCATGAATCCCTTGGGATCGGCCATGGCCGTCTTCCTTGCTCACGCTGGTGACGCCGACGCGTCCGCCGTGGCCGTGCGTCATCGGGCGGCACTCCTGCGGAACTCCTTTCGGCCACGATACGGCTGATCGGCCCCTCGCGCAGAGTGCCGGTCAGCCGCTGGGACAGCGCTTTCTCGGTACTCGGACAGTGTGCGGAAGGCTCACGTCAGGGCCAGCACGTACGCCAGCGCCGCCGCGCCCGAGGCGACCGCGCGGACGTGGTTCCACATCGTCCACTCGCGCACATACGTCGGCCAGTACGCCGCCGCCTCCGGGGTGCCCGGGTCCAGCTTGAGCAGGGCGTCGTTGCGGGGCACGTTCACCACCATCGTCAGCCCGAAGGAACCGAACAGGTACAGCGCGCTGCCCACCAGCAGTTCCACCGTCCCCTCGTCCGGCCACAGCACGAACGTCACCACCGCGATCACCGCGCACAGCACCGCGGAGCCCGCGAACACGGCCATGAACGGCGGCCGCACCGCGGTCACATTGATCGCGTTCATCGCGGCGACGCCCTGCGCGGGCGGCAACTCGGCGAGCCCCCTCATCACAAAGGTCGAGAACGCACAGAAGACCCCGGCCACCAGCCCGGTCCCGAGCACCCCCAGCACGACCAGCCCGAAGTAAGGCCCCTCGATCATCACCACACCAGCTCCCGCCTCCGGCCGAGCCCCAGGCCCAGCACCACCTGTCCCCACCAGTGAATACCGCCCCCACCCCCCGAACCATGGCCATGGCGCGCACCCTCATAACCAAACGTCCACCCCACCCGAACTCCGAAGATCCGCCACACCAGTTGTTCCACCGGTCCTCCGTCTCAGCCGGGCCGCAGCGGCCGATGCCGGAGCCCTCAGCCAGGCGCCTGAGCCACCTCCTCCACCATTCCCGGAACCCGCCACCCCCTGAGCACCGCCTCCACACCCCCCGAGATCCGTCGCCGTGCCTCATGCCGCGTCACCCCGCTCATCAGCAACGCGTCATACGGCGTGTCCACATGCCGCACGGAAGCCACCACCGCCGACACCACCGCGCCCTCCGACAAAGCTCGTCCCGCCGCGCTCCGCCCCACCCGCCCGCTGCCGCGCAGGGACGCATGCGAGGCGATGGCCCGGGCCCGACCATCAGGGCACCCCGGAAACAACCGCCGTATCTCCGCCGCGAACGCCTCGGCGAACCGCACGTCCTCCACCGCCCGCCGCCGCGCGTCCCGCGCCCGGCGCCGCCGCCGCGCCTCCGCGTCAGCCAGACACCGCTCCTCGGCCCGCGCCAGCCCCGCCTCCTCGACGAGGACGCCCTGCCGTTCGTAACGCCCCCTGCGCCGGTTGAACCGCACGACGACCGCCGACAGCGCGCTCTCCTCCCGCGAGCGGCGCGTGAGCGCGGTGTCCCCGCGCGGCAGGAACACCAGGTGCCCGAGGTCGGCGCAGTCGAGACACCGCGGCGCCCCGCCCTCGACGACGAGCATCGCCAACGGCCCGCCCCGGCACTCCGCACAATGCCGTCTCCTCAACGGCTGGACGACAAGAGGTCCGCCAGGGGTCGGGGGAGTCGAGAGGCCTGCCATGAGGGGTTCATTCCCCAGCCACGCTGGTTACCGACACCGACCAACCGGCGTGGTGACCCCTGCCCGCCGCCCACCGGGTCCCCGAGCGCGACGCCTTCCGCACATCGGCTGACGCATCATGGCGGTGTGCGACTCGAAGCGATCACCTGGGAACGGCTCGGCGAACAGCTGGCCGACCGGCTCCTCGACCTGAAGCCGGCCGACGGCAGCCCCTGGCCCCGCATCGCCCTCGACGGCGCCCCGGCAGCCCGCCCCGGCGAACTCGCCGAGCGGGTCGCTGAGGCTCTGCGCATACGCGGCCGCCCTTCGCTCGTCGTCGGCATGGAGGGCTTCCTGCGCCCCGCCTCGCTCCGTCTGGAATACGGCCACCACGATCTGGAGGCCTACTACAGCGGCTGGTTCGACACCGGCGCTCTCTGGCGCGAGGTCTTCGGCCCCCTCGAACCCGGCGGCGACGGCCGAGTCCTGCCCGACCTGTGGGACCCGGTCACCGACCGCGCCACCCGCAGTCCCTACGTCCGTCTCCCGCCCGGCGGCGTCCTGTTGCTGCACGGCCCCCTCCTGCTGCACCACTGGTTCCCCTTCGACCTGACCGTCCACGTCCTCCTCTCCGAGGGCGCCCTCCGCCGCCGTACCCCCGAGCCCGACCACTGGACCCTCCCCGCCTACGAGCGCTACGCCGACGAGACCGACCCGGCCGGCACGGCCGACGTCCTTGTCCGCGCCGACGACCCCCGCCACCCGGCGTGGAGCGGCTGACCCGGCCCGTCCGAGGACTGTGCGTCGCTGCGTGAGCACGGCCGCCGTCACCGACAGGTTCCGGGTGCGGGCTCCCGTGGGCGCGACGAGAATGTAGGGCGCCGGGACTTGCGGTGCCGCCCGCGCCGCGCCGGCCGTCCGGCACCGGGAGGTACTCCATGACCACCGCCGGAGACATCATGCACCGGGGTGCCCAGTGGATCCCCGCTCACGAGACCCTCGACCGCGCCGCCGAGCTGATGCGTGAACTCGGCGTCGGAGCCCTGCCCATCAGTGACGCGAACGAACGGCTGTGCGGCATCCTCACCGACCGCGACATCGTCATCGGCTGTGTGGCCGTGGGCCACGACCCGGCCAAGGTCACCGCGGGGGAGATGGCCCAGGGCACACCCCGCTGGATCGACGCGAGCGCCGACGTCACCGACGTCCTGCACGAGATGGAGGAGCACCGGATCCGCAGGCTCCCCGTCATCGAGGACAAGCGACTGGTGGGCATGATCAGCGAGGCGGACCTGGCCCGGCACCTGACGGACGAGCAGATCGCCGGCTGGGCCGAGAGCGTCTACGCACGCAGCTCCACCACCCACTGACTGTCCCGCGGACGACCCCGGTCACAGCCAGCCGTTGCGCCGGAAGCCGCGGTACAGCACGGCACAGGCGACGGCTATCACGCCCATGACCAACGGGTAGCCGAACGTCCAGTGCAGCTCCGGCATGTGGTCGAAGTTCATGCCGTACACACCGCAGACCATCGTCGGGACGGCGATCACCGCGGCCCAGGCCGTGATCTTGCGCATGTCCTCGTTCTGCGAGACCGTCACCTGCGCGAGGTGGGCCTGCAGGATCGAGTTGAGCAGTTCGTCGAACGCGGCGATCTGCTCCTTGGCACGCAGCAGATGGTCGGAGACGTCGCGGAAGTACGCCTGTATCTCCGGGGCGACGACGTGGATCGGCCGCGTGGAGAGCTCCTCGAGCGGGCGGCTGAGCGGGACCACCGCCCGCTTCAGCTCCAGGAGTTCGCGCTTGAGCTGGTAGATGCGGCCCGGGTCGACCCGGGCGCCGTTCTCCGCGAACACCGCCGTCTCGACCAGGTCGATGTCCGACTGCATCGAGTCGGTGACGTCCAGGTAGTCGTCGACCACATGGTCCGCGATCGCGTGCAGCACCGCGGCCGGCCCCTTGGCGAGCTGCTGGGGATCGGACTCCAGCTCCTCGCGCAGCGGCCCCAGCGATCCGTGACTGCCGTGCCGCACCGTGATCACGAAGTCCTCGCCGGCGAACACCATGATCTCTCCGGTGTTGACCACCTCGCTCGTCGCCGTGAGCTCCTCGTGCTCGACGTAGCAGACCGTCTTGAACACCGCGAACAACGTCTCGCCGTAGCGCTCCACCTTCGGGCGCTGATGTGCCTCGACCGCGTCCTCGACGGCCAACGGGTGCAGGTCGAAGAGGTCCGCGATGCCCTCGAACTCATGGTCCGACGGCTCGTGCAGGCCGAGCCAGACAAAGCCGTCACGGCTCTTGCGCACACGCTCCACGGTGTCGACCAGATCACCCTCGACCGGGATCCGGGCCCCCTCCTTGTACGTCACGCAATTGACGACCGAGGTGCCCAGCGGGGAGCGGGCGTGGTGGCTCAGGTCGACGCGCGGACGCCGCCGGGCCAGCCGGGCCACCTTGCGCAGGCCACCGACGCTGCCGAGGCTCGTGACCTTTCGCAGATTCCCTGCCATGGACATCTGGATCTCCTCGCGTGGATCTCCCACCGACGCGTGTCCGCGTCCTGGCAGGCCAGTTTGCCAGGCCGACGTAAGCGTCGGGTGAGCCTGTGGGCGGGGGAGGTTCCGCTTGGTTCCCGCCTGTGGACAACCGCCTGCGCCCGCCTCGGCGCAGTCGCCTCGTCGGACGGAGGCCGGCAACTCGTCGTAGGACCGCGTCGTCCGTTTCGGACAAGCACGCCAACTGGGATCATCGCGGCATGACACGAGCAGACCGGTATCTCCTCGACAACCGGCAGACGGAGGCGGGAGAGCGCTTCGACGCCTTCGCCACCCTCTTCGACCCCACGACCTTCCGGCACATCGAAGGATTCGGCATCGGATCCGGCTGGCGCTGCTGGGAGGTCGGCGCAGGCGGCACGTCGGTGGTGTCCTGGCTGGCCAAGAAGGTCGGTCCGACCGGAAAGGTCGTCGCGACCGACATCGACACCACGCGCCTGGCCGCGGCGGCCCGCCCGCCGGTGGAGGTACGCGTGCACGACGTGAGCGCCGAGGAACCGCCGGGGGAGGACTTCGACCTGGTGCACGCCCGGCTCGTCCTCGTCCATGTTCCGGACCGGGAACGGGCGTTGCGGTCGATGATCAAGTCCCTGCGCCCCGGCGGACGGCTCCTGCTGGAGGACGCCGACCCCGCACTGCAACCCCTGACCTGCCCCGACGAGCGCGGCCCCGAGCAGCAACTGGCGAACCGGCTGCGCCAGGGGTTCCGCCGGCTGCTCGCCGACCGCGGCGCCGACCTCTCCTACGGCCGCACCCTCCCGCGCCTGCTTCGCGAGGCCGGTCTGCGCCAGGTGGCGGCCGACGCCTACTTCCCGCTCGCCTCGCCGGCCTGCGCCGCCCTGGAGTCCGCCACGATCCGCCAGATCCGCGAGCAGCTGGTCACTGCGGGCCTCGCCACGGACGAGGACATCGACCGCCACCTCGCCAACGTCGCCACCGGCACGATGGACCTGGCCACGGCCCCGTTGATCTCGGCGTGGGGCCGCAAGGCGTAGGACGGGAGCGGCAGCCGGGGCGCCGGGCTGTCGGTCGTCAGTCCGGCATCGGAGGTCTCCCGCCCACCCGCTCCACCGCCAGCGCACCAGCCCGGCATCCGTCCGCCGCCGCGTCCTCGGGTGCGGCGCCCACCAGCAGGGCCGCGAGGAACCCACCCGTGAAGGCGTCGCCCGCCCCGGTCGTGTCCCGGGGCGTCGCCGCTACGGCAGGCACGTGGGCGTACACGGTGCCGGAGCGGGCGATCACCGCACCCTCCGCTCCCTGCTTGACGACCACCAGCGGGACGTGGCGGCTCAGCTTGGCCGCCGCGTCCGCCGCGTCGGGCAGCCCGGTGAGCAGGCACGCCTCGTCCCGGCTCGGCAGCAGGACGTCCACCCCCTGGACCAGCGAGAGGCAGCGGTCCACCCCCAGCTCCCGGAGGAAGCCAGCCGACGCCGGGTCAAGGCTCACCGGAACACCACGCGCGCGTGCCGACTCCAGGGCCACCGCCACCAGTGCCCGGCTCGGCTCCGAGAACAGCAGATAGCCCGACAGGTGCAGCCATGCCACACCGTCGAGCAGCGCGTCCGACCAGTCGTCCGGCTCGAGCCGCAGCGAGGCGCCGCTGTCCGTGAGGAACGTCCGCTCGGCGGCCTCACCCGTGTCCACGAGGCAGATCACCGTCCCGGTCGGAGCCTCCGGATCGACGACGAGCCGTGGCCGTACCCCGCACTCGGCCAGCTTCCGCTCGTGCCACGCGGCCGCGTCCGCGCCCACCCGCCCCAGCAGCCGTACCTCCGCACCGCCCCGGCGGGCGGCCCAGCAGGCCACGTTGGCCCCTGCCCCGCCCGGCACCGTACGGATCGCGGCGGCGGTGTCCGTGCCCGCGGCGAGCGGCCCCCGGTGCCGGGCGACGACGTCCGTGATGACGTCCCCGACGACCAGCAGGGCGCCACCTGGGCCGGCCGCGGCGGTACCGAGCCCGTCCGTCGTCACGCCCCGGCCCGGGCCGCCGCGATCCGCCCCGCCAGCCGCACGTTGCCGCGCACCGCCGCCAGGTTGGCGCTCAGCGAGGCGCCGTCGGTGTGCCGCACCAGGTAGTCCAGCAGAAACGGCGTGACCCCTTGACCGGTGACCCCGGCCTCCTCGCACGCCTGCAGCGCCGCCGCGAGCACGCGCGCGTGCAGGTCGGGGTCCAGCTGCTCCTCCTCGGGGACGGGATTGGCGACGATCAGCGCGGAGCCGGGCGCGCCCAGCGCTTCCCGCGCCCGCATGACCTCCGCGACCTGCTGCGGGGAGTCCAGCCGCCACTCCACGGGGTAACCGGAGTCGGACAGATAGAAGCCGGGGAAACGGTCCGTCCCGTACCCGGCGACCGCGACCCCCAGCGTCTCCAGTCGCTGGAGCGTCGCGGGCACGTCCAGGATGGACTTCACGCCCGCGCACACCACGGTGATCGATGTGCGCGCCAGCAGGCCGAGGTCGGCCGACTCGTCCTGGGTCGTCGTCCACTCCCGGTGCACCCCGCCGAGCCCGCCCGTCGCGAACACCTCCACCCCGGCCAGGGCCGCCAGCTGCGCCGTCGCCGACACGGTGGTCGCCCCGCTCACCCCCGCGGCCACCGCGAGCGGCAGATCACGGTGACCCAGCTTGCGGATCCCGTCCTCGTTGGCGACCCGCTCCAACTGCTCCTTGTCCAGGCCGACCTGGGGCCGCCCGTCCAGTACGGCGATCGTCGCCGGTACGGCTCCCTGCCGCCGTACGACGTCCTCCAGCTCCAGCGCCACCTGCAGATTGCGCGGACGCGGCAGCCCGTGCGCGATGATCGTGGACTCCAGGGCCACCACGGGTCGACGCGCGTCGATCGCCTCGCGCACCTCTTCGGACACCACCAGCACCACGGGCCTGCCTCCTGTCGTTCGGTCTTCCCTCATCTCTGGCGGGCGGCACGTCCGGTCAAACCCTTGCGAGCTGTGGAGGACGACACCAGCCTGGAGTGCATGAAGGACAACTCGACACGACTCGACCATGTCGTCCTCTGGGTCCGTGACCCGGTTGCCTCGGCCGACTTCTATGAGAAGACCCTGGGCATGGAACCCGTGAGGCTCACCGACTTCGCCGCGGGGGCGGTGTCCTTCCCCTCCGTACGGCTCAACGACGAGACCATCTTCGACCTCATGCCGCTGACCATGGCGGACCACATGAAAATGGTCCCTGGCGCTGCCGAGAGCGCGGGACACCCCGTCAATCATGTCTGCCTGGCCCTGCCCGCCGACGATTTCGAGACACTCCGCGCCCGCCTCGAGGAAGGGTCCGTGCCCGTCTCGGAGCTCTCGCACGACTCCTTCGGCGCCCGCGGAATGGCCCGACGCAGCTTCTACTTCCGCGACCCGGACGGGAACGTCTTCGAGGCGCGCCACTACGACTGACGCGGACTGACGCGGACTGACGCGTGAGGAGGCCGCACGCCACGCGCGTGCGGCTCCCTCCCGCGAGATGTCAGACCGGCATTACGCCGGTCAGCGCTCCGTGCGGGTCGAGCACGTATTTACGGCTGGCGCCCTGGTCGAACTCGGCGTAGCCGCGCGGTGCGTCGTCCAGCCCGATGACCGTCGCGTTGACCGCCTTGGCGATGTGCACACGGCCGTGCAGGATCGCCATCATCAAACTCCGGTGGTACTTCATCACCGGGCACTGTCCGGTGGTGAAACGGTGGCTCTTGGCACAGCCGAGCCCGAGCCGTACCTTCAGCGTCCCGCTCCTGGCGTCGTCGTCGACCCCACCGGGGTCATCGGTGACATACAGGCCCGGGACACCCAGCGCACCGCCCGCGCGTGTGATGCCCATCAGCGAGTTGAGGACCGTCGCGGTGCCTCCGGGGCGTCCTTGCCGTGGGCTCGGGCCTCGAAGCCGACCGCGTCGACCGCGGCGTCCACCTCGGGCTCCCCGAGTATCTGCGCGATCTGGTCCTCCACGCTGCCCTGCGACACGTCGACGGTCTCGCAGCCGAAGCTCCGCGCCAGGCTTGAGATACGCGACTGCCCTGTTTCCGCTCATGTCTGATCGCCGTCCCTTCGGCTCCGAGCCTCGGATTCCAGTGGCTGTGCGCATGGCGGAGTCTGCTAGCGGGTCGGCCTTCCGGCCGGCCGTCGCGCGCGGTCCGTCACGAAGGGATGCCGGTCGCGCGTCAGAACAGGGGCTCGGGCAGCACGCCCTCCAGCGCGAGCAGCTTCCGCTTGGTCTCCAGACCGCCGCCGAACCCGCCGATGCCGCCGTCGCTCTCCACGACCCGATGGCAGGGCACGACGACCGGCAGCGGATTGGAGCCCATGGCCACCCCCACGGCCTGCGCGGCACCCGGCTGGCCGACCCGTCCGGCCAGATCGCCGTACCCGACGACCTGGCCGTACCGCACACCGGAGGCCAGCTCGCGGAGCACCTGCCGGTTGAAGCCCGAGATCAGAGACCAGTCCAGGGACAGCTCGAAGTCGCGCCGCTCGCCCGCGAAGTACGCCTCGACCTGGCGTATCGCCTCGGCCAGCAGCGCGGAGCCGGGCGCCTCGACGGGCTCGCTACCCAGCCGGGACGCGAGTCGCTCCAGCGCTTTGTCGCGGACCGGCTCGGTGGCGTGGAAGACCACGTTGACCAGGCCCTCGTCGGTCGCGGCCAGTAGCAGCGGCCCGATGCCCGTGCCGACGACGGTCCACACGACCCGCTGCTCGTCCTGCCCTTGGCTGTTCATGAGTCCACCGTACGAGCCGGCACTGACAACACCCGGCGGCCCGAGCGAACAGGCCGCTACTCGCGCAGAGCGTCCCGCACCACGTCCGGCTTGTTGGTGATGATGCCGTCGACGCCGTACCCGGCGACCAGCCGCGCCGCGTCCGCGGTGTTGACGGTCCAGGTGGAGACCTCGAGCGGCCTGCCGTGCGGACCCGTGAAAGCCTGGACTGCGGAGACGTACGCCCTGGAGAGGGCGGCGTACGACGGGTTGATCTGGTCGGCGAAGACCGCGTAAGCGTGCAGGTCCGCCACGTGCGGCCTTCCGAGGAAGCCGGTCTTCACAGCGGGCTTGAGATCGTGGACGGTCCGCAGACTGGCCGCGCTGAAGCTCTGCACGACCAGCCTGCTCCGGTGCTTCCGGTCGAGCCACCCCTCGTTGCTGAGGAGCTTGAGCGTCTCTTGCTCGATGCCCGGGTACAGCTCGGGGTTCTTGAGTTCGAGGAGCAGCTTCTGATGGTGAAGATCGACGCGGTGCACATACTGCTTGAGCGTCGGCACGCGCGCGCCCGCGTAGGCGGCGCCGAACCAGCTTCCCGCGTCCAGACGCGCGATTTCGGCGGCGGTGAAGTCCTTCACCTTCCAGGGCGCCCGACCGGGGAACACCCGCGCCACGTCGGTGGTGCGCCGGAGGCTGTCGTCGTGGAGGACGACGAGTTTGCCGTCCCTGGTGCGCTGGACGTCGTTCTCGACCCAGACGGCGCCGAGCCGTGCGGCCTTGTCGACGGCGGCCAGGGTGTTCTCGGGGGCGTAGGCGGAGGCGCCCCGGTGGGCGATGATCGCGGGCGGTGTGCCGTCCTCGACGGCTCGGACGTCGGTTGCGGGAAGCAGGAGGGCGGCGGTCCCCAGGAACGCGGTGGTCATGGCGGTCGCAGCGCGCGCGTGCATACGTACTCCTCGCGTCGAGCAATCACGTACAGCACAACTGTGACAGCACCGGGTCAACGGCAGTGGGGTACAGAATGGCCACATCCTGAATGGTCGTGTCCCAAGTCCGCTCACCAGTGCCGCACAACTGGGGCAAGGGCGTGTTTCTTTGCCGGAAAATCGTTCGACCATTCCGGTGGGAGTCATACTCTCTGCCTCGACCCCGACCGCTCGGGCGGTGCCGGGAAGAGGCACATTTCAGGGAATTCCAGGACGTAAGAGGGCGGAAGGTAGCCGCGCATGCAAGGCACGGTCGACGGATTCAGCTACGGACTCGTCACACCGCTGGTGGCCTACCTCATGGCTTGCCTCGGCGGCGCCCTCGGCCTGCGTTGCACCACCAGATCCATGCTGGTCAGCCGGTCCTGGCGACCCGGCTGGCTGGCCCTCGGCTCGGCGGCGATCGGCTCCGGCATCTGGACCATGCACTTCGTCGCGATGATGGGATTCAAGGTCGAACAGGCACCCATCCACTACGACAGGGCCATCACCTTCGCGAGCCTGGGCGTCGCCATCGTCATGGTGGGCGTCGGGGTCTTCATCGTCGGCTACCGGGGCGCGACCGGAACACCCCTGATGACCGGCGGTGCCGTCACCGGCCTGGGCATCGCCTCGATGCACTACCTGGGCATGGCGGGGATGCGCCTGAACGGGCAGCTGGAGTACAACACCGTCACCGTCGCCATCTCCGTGGTCATAGCCGTCGTCGCCGCCACCGCCGCCCTCTGGGCCGCCGGGCAGGTCAGGGGATTCCTGTGGAGCGTGGGCGCGAGCCTGGTCATGGGCCTCGCCGTCACGGGCATGCACTACACCGGCATGGCCGCCCTCAGCGTCCATGTGCACCGCACGTCCGCCCCCGTCGCCGGTGACTCGCCCTCTCTGCTCGCGCCCATGATGATCGGGCCGCTCGCCTTCCTGCTGATCGCGGGTGTCGTCGTGATGTTCGATCCGCTGATGGTCATGGGCAAACCCGTGTGGTCGCCCGCCGAGAACAAGCCCGGCGTCCCCGCGCGCGAACTCGTCCACCACCCGGCCGACCGCCGTCCCTCGCTCCGCCCCCGCCGGAACCTGGCGCACGGCGACTCCCGCACCCCCCAGAACCGCTGACCCACCGGCCCCTCCTCCGCCCGAAGCCCCTGATCGGGACGCGTTGTCAGTGGGGAGTCGTACGGTGGACTCCATGCGGCCCGTTTCTCACATCGAACGTACGGTGGCGCCCTTCGAGGTCGTCAGCCCCTACCAGCCCAGCGGCGATCAGCCCGCGGCCATCGCCGAGCTGGCCAAGCGCATCGAGGCAGGTGAGAAGGACGTCGTCCTGCTCGGCGCGACCGGCACCGGAAAGTCCGCCACCACCGCGTGGATGATCGAGAAGCTCCAGCGCCCCACCCTCGTGATGGCCCCGAACAAGACGCTGGCAGCCCAGCTGGCGAACGAATTCCGCGAGCTGCTGCCGAACAACGCCGTCGAGTACTTCGTCTCGTACTACGACTACTACCAGCCCGAGGCCTACGTCCCGCAGTCGGACACCTATATCGAGAAGGACTCCTCGATCAACGAGGAGGTGGAGCGCCTGCGCCACTCCGCGACCAACTCGCTGCTCACCCGCCGGGACGTCATCGTGGTCGCCTCGGTCTCCTGCATCTACGGCCTCGGTACCCCGCAGGAGTACGTGGACCGCATGGTCGCGCTCAAGGTCGGCGACGAGATCGACCGTGACCAGTTGCTGCGCCGCTTCGTCGACATCCAGTACACGCGCAACGACCTGGCCTTCACCCGGGGCACCTTCCGGGTGCGCGGCGACACCATCGAGATCTTCCCGGTCTACGAGGAACTCGCCGTCCGCATCGAGATGTTCGGCGACGAGATCGAGGCACTGTCCACGCTCCACCCGCTCACCGGCGAGATCATCAGTGACGACGACCATCTGTACGTCTTCCCTGCCTCGCACTACGTCGCGGGACCCGAGCGCATGGAGCGGGCCGTCAACGACATCGAGAAGGAACTCGGGGAGCGCCTGGCCGAGCTCGAGAAGCAGGGCAAGCTGCTGGAGGCCCAGCGCCTGAGGATGCGCACGACGTACGACCTGGAGATGCTGCGCCAGATCGGCTCCTGCTCGGGCGTCGAGAACTACTCGATGCACTTCGACGGCCGCTCGCCCGGTTCCCCGCCGCACACCCTGATCGACTACTTCCCGGACGACTTCCTCCTCGTCATCGACGAGTCGCATGTGACCGTGCCCCAGATCGGCGCGATGTACGAGGGCGACGCCTCCCGCAAGCGCACCCTCGTCGACCACGGCTTCCGGCTCCCCTCCGCCCTGGACAACCGCCCCCTCAAGTGGGAGGAGTTCACGGAGCGCATCGGCCAGACCGTCTATCTGTCGGCGACGCCGGGCAAGTACGAGCTCTCGCGCGGGGACGGCTTCGTCGAGCAGATCATCCGGCCCACCGGCCTCATCGACCCCGAAGTCGTCGTCAAGCCCACCGAGGGCCAGATCGACGACCTGGTGCATGAGATCCGCACCCGGACCGAGAAGGACGAGCGCGTCCTGGTCACCACGCTCACCAAGAAGATGGCCGAGGACCTCACCGACTACTTCCTGGAGCTCGGCATCCAGGTCCGCTATCTGCACAGCGACGTCGACACCCTGCGCCGCGTGGAGCTGCTGCGTGAGCTGCGCTCCGGCGAGTTCGACGTCCTCGTCGGCATCAACCTCCTGCGTGAGGGCCTCGACCTGCCCGAGGTGTCCCTGGTGGCCATCCTCGACGCCGACAAGGAGGGCTTCCTGCGCTCCGGCACCTCCCTGATCCAGACCATCGGCCGCGCCGCGCGCAATGTCTCCGGCCAGGTCCACATGTACGCCGACAAGATCACCCCGGCGATGGAGAAGGCCATCGAGGAGACCAACCGGCGCCGGGAGAAGCAGGTCGCGTACAACACGGAGCGGGGCATCGACCCCCAGCCGCTGCGCAAGAAGATCAACGACATCGTCGCGCAGATCGCCCGCGAGGACATCGACACCGAGCAGCTGCTCGGCTCCGGCTACCGCCAGGGCAAGGACGGCAAGGCAGCCAAGGCCCCCGTGCCCGCCCTCGGCAAGGCGGCGGCCGGCACCAAGGCCGCCAAGGGCAAGACCAAGGAAACCGTCCCGACCGACCGCCCCGCGGCCCAGCTCGCCGAGCAGATCGAGGAGATGACGGCACGCATGCGTGCCGCCGCCGCCGACCTTCAGTTCGAGATCGCGGCCCGGCTGCGCGACGAGGTCTCCGAGATGAAGAAGGAGCTCCGGCAGATGAAGGAGGCCGGCCTGGCCTGACCCCCATCGCGCTGTGTTGCAAGACCGACACAAAGTGCGCTCCGGGGTGCGTCACCGTCGGTGCCCCTGCGTAGGGTTCTGGACAACCGCGGGCACCGCGGTAACAGGGGACAGCAGCGAGAGGGGTTCGGCGCGTGACCGTCAACATGACCAAGGGTCAGGCCATCAGTCTGCAAAAGAACGACGGAGGCAGCCTGACCGCGGTGCGCATGGGCCTCGGCTGGCAGGCGGCACCCCGGCGCGGCCTGTTCGGCACGCGCACGCGGGAGGTCGACCTCGACGCCTCCGCCGTCCTGTTCGCGGACAAGCAGCCCGTCGACGTCGTCTTCTTCCGCCACTTGGTGAGCGACGACGGCTCGGTCAAGCACACCGGTGACAACCTCGTCGGCGGCGTCGGCCAGGGCGGGGACGACGAGGCGATCCTCGTCGACCTGGCCCGCGTCCCCGTTCACATCGACCAGATCGTCTTCACCGTGAACTCCTTCACGGGCCAGACCTTCCAGGAGGTGCAGAACGCCTTCTGCCGACTGGTCGACGAGACCAACGGTGACGAGCTGGCCCGCTACACGCTCGCCGGCGGCGGCGCCTACACCGCCCAGATCATGGCGAAGGTGCACCGGACGGGCCCGGGCTGGACCATGACGGCCCTCGGCACCCCGGCCAACGGCCGCACCTTCCAGGACCTGATGCCGGCGATCCTGCCGCACCTGTAACCGGCCCGCCGAGCGGCACCCGACCGACACCACGACACAGGGGGAGAAGGCGATGACGGCCGAGCTGGTGCGGGGGCAGAACCACCCGCTCTCCCAGGCCCGTCTCGAGATCCGGATCGCGGCCGGTACGCCGGTCGTGGCCGGAGCCACGCTCGGGGACGAGCACGGCACGGTGCACGGCGTCGAGTGGGTCCTCCACCCAGGTGCGCCCACCCTGCCTGGGCTCGAGGTCTCCCGGCAGGCGGCCGCCGATCACCGCCTCGCGGTCGATCTCGGCGCCCTGCCCGAGGCCGTTCACCGGGTCCATGTGCTGCTCGCCCTGCCCTCGGCGGGCGGCCCCGTGCGCTTCGGCGCCGTCGCCGCTCCCTTCGTCGCGGTCACGGGCCTCGATGGGACCGAGCTCGCCAGCTATACCGTCACCGGCCTGGACGCCGAGTCGGCGGTCGTCGCGCTGGAGCTCTACCGCCGCCAGGGCGCCTGGAAGGTGCGCGCCGTCGGCCAGGGCTACGCGGGCGGTCTCACCGAACTCCTCACCGACCAGGGCCTTCCCCAGGCCCACCAGCTCGCGAACACCATCCAGGAGGCGGTGGCCCAGGGGCTGGCCCGGGCAGTGACGCCCCCGGCCCGCACGACAGACGGCGACCGCGCCCGTCAGACGGCCACGCCGGCACCGGGCCCGGAACAGGGCTCTTCCGCGACCCAGGGCGCCTCCGGTGCCGTAGCCCCGCAGCCGCTGTCGCCGTACGGCACACAGCCTCCGGGCACACCGCCGCAGCCGACGACCCCGAACGGCGGCCCGGCCTCCGGTGCATCGCAGCCCGCCTCTCCGTTCGGCGCGCAGGGCGCCCCGGCAACCGGCGGGCCGCAGCCCGGACCCACCCAGGTGCCCGCGGACGCGTCCGCCGCTCAGCCTCCCGCGCCCACCGTCGGCGGCCCGATCGACTACAGCCACCCCCGACGGCAGAACGCAGCCCCGCCCCCGCCTCCGCCCGCCGCGCCCCCCGTTCCGCCGGGGCAGCCCGCACGGCCCGTCGCCGGGGACGCGACCGGCTGGTCCATGGAGGAGCGGCTCTACAACCAGGTGTGGGGCATGTTCGAGGACCTGGCGCGCTCCACGGCCGCGTACCGCAGCGCCGTCGACTTCGCCGACTCGCGCATGGAGAAGGAGCTCGACGCCGCCCTCGCCGACCCGCGCAACCGAATCGGCGGGCAGGGCGACGCCGCACGTGAGGCGGCCCGTGCCAAGCACGCCCAGCTCGTCGAACAGGCCCGCGCGGCCTACGACCGGGATCTCGGCCAGCTCACCGCCGAGTCCGAGGTGGTCGAACCCGCCCTGCCCCTGGCGTACGCCCGCTGGGACAACCCCGTCTGGCACGGCTACCGGGTGCCGTTCGAGGCGCCCATGGCCGTGCGCCTGGGTGATCTGCATCTGCCCGAGTGCGCCGAACTGCGTATCCCGATGCTGATCCGGCTGCCGCTGGAGCGCGGCCTGTGGATCGACAGCGGAGCCGCCGGATCCCTCGACGGCTCGTTCCTCGACTCCCATGAACTGCACCGCCTCGCCATGGACACGGCCGTCGCGCTCGCGGCCCGGCTCCTCGCCGTCCACCCTGCCGGGGACTACACCCTGCACGTCATCGACCCGGCCGGGTCGGGGGCGCAGGCGCTCGCCCCGCTGGTGTGGACCGGTGTGCTCGCGGCCCCGCCCGCCGTCGGCGCCGCGGGCGTGGCGGACGTCCTGGCCCGCCTCACCGAGCGCGTTGACCTCGTGCAGATGGCGGTGCGCGGCGGCGCGGCCGACTCCCTCCCGCCCGGCCTCGACACCTCCGAGCAACTCCTGATCGTCAACGACTTCCCGCACGGCTTCGACGACCGGGCCGTGACCCAGCTGCGCTACCTCGCGGACGAGGGACCGTCCGTCGGCGTCCACCTGATGATGGTCGCGGACCGTGAGGAGGCCTCCGCCTACGGCCCCCTCCTCGACCCCCTGTGGCGCTCGCTCATGCGACTGACTCCGGTGCCCGACGACCACCTCGCCGACCCATGGGTCGGGCATGCCTGGACCTACGAGCCCGCGCTCGTCCCACCCGGCAGCCAGGTGGTCCAACAGGTCCTGAACCAGGTCGCGGAGGCTCGTACCAAGTACACGTAAAGGGACTCCCACCTGGGATTTTGACCTTTCTTTTGCCAATCGCTTTACCTTTACTTGGTGATTGGGTACGGTTGGTGGCACGGAGGGGAGTACTCCCTGTCGACTGCGGCGTACCCGTCAATACGGATCAGGCCTGATCCCGGGGCGTCGGCCCACCGTGGGTGGAAGAGACCTCCGGCAGCGCGACGACGCTGGTTACTTGCCGTTACGTATTGCCGGAGGAACTGTGGATGTTTCCGTGACCCTGTGGGTCCTGACGATCGTGGGCCTCGCGGCCCTCATCGCGGTCGACTTCTTCATCGGCCGCAAGCCGCACGACGTGTCCATCAAGGAAGCGGGCATCTGGACGGTCGTCTGGATCGCCCTGGCCGGCCTCTTCGGGCTCGGTCTGCTCGTCTTCGGCGGCGGCCAGGCCGGCGGAGAGTTCTTCGCGGGCTTCATCACCGAGAAGTCCCTGAGCGTGGACAACCTCTTCGTCTTCGTCCTGATCATGGCGAAGTTCGCGGTGCCCTCGCAGTACCAGCAGCGGGTGCTTCTCGTTGGTGTCCTCATAGCACTGGTGCTGCGCGCCATCTTCATCGCCGCGGGTGCCGCGATCCTCGCCAGCTTCGCCTGGGTGTTCTACATCTTCGGCGCCTTCCTCATCTGGACCGCCTGGAAGCTCATCCAGGAAGCCCGAGCCGACGAGGACGACGAGGACTGGGAAGAGAACAAGCTGCTCAAGGCCGCCGAGCGCAGGTTCGGCGTCGCCGACCGCTACCACGGCACCAAGCTGTGGATCGAGGAGAACGGCAAGCGGGTCATGACCCCGATGCTGGTCGTGATGCTCGCCATCGGCACCACCGACGTGCTCTTCGCGCTCGACTCGATCCCCGCGATCTTCGGCCTGACCCAGGACCCGTACATCGTCTTCACGGCCAACGCGTTCGCCCTGATGGGTCTGCGGCAGCTGTACTTCCTCATCGGCGGTCTGCTGAAGAAGCTGGTCCACCTGAGCTACGGCCTGTCGATCATCCTGGGCTTCATCGGCGTCAAGCTGGTGCTGCACGCCCTGCACGAGTCCGGGGTCCACGTCCCCGAGATCAGCATTCCGGTCTCGCTCGGCGTGATCTGCGCGGTCCTGATCGTCACCACGATCACCAGTCTGATGGCCACCAGGAAGCAGGCGGCGGCCGAGGCGGCGCAGGCGGAGGGCGAAGGCGCTCCGAAGGACAGCATCGAGGCCTGACCGCGGCAGACGTAGAGAGAACCACCACCGGGAGCGGAGCGCGGCGAATTGCCGGGTATCGCTCCCGGTGCTTGTTTGGTTCCAGAGCGCGTTCCCCGGCCCGGGGGCGCCGTGGCCGGCTGGAGACACCCATGAAGTTCGTGCAGATCATCGGCTTCGAGACCGAGCGCCTGGACGAGATGCAGCTGCTGCTGCAGGAGGCGGGGCAGCGCAACGCGGGCAGGACGGGCGGCCCGACCCACCGCATGCTCCTGAAGGACCGGGACAAGCCCAACCACTATCTGGCTCTGCTCGAGTTCGAGTCGTACGACGAGGCCATGCGCAACAGTGAGGACCCCGAGACGAGCAAACTCGCGGAGCAGCTGGCCGCGCTGAGCGTCGGCGAGCGCGTCTACACCAACTGCGACGTCCTGGAGTCGGGCGAGCTCAAGTAGCCCCGGGGGAGTGCGCGTCCGGTCGGCCTCTGCGACGATCGCTGCATGATCGCTCGGCTCCGGACGCTCACCACGAGCTGGACGTCCGCCGTGCCGGTGCTCGCGGTCGTCCTGCTGGTGTTCACCTGGGGGCGCGATCTGCCCGGCGCGGTCGTCGTGCTCGTGACCCTGGTCCTCGCGGGGGCCGTGCTGGCCGCCGTGCATCACGCCGAGGTGATCGCCCACCGGGTCGGTGAACCGTTCGGCTCCCTCGTCCTCGCCGTCGCCGTCACGATCATCGAGGTCGCCCTGATCGTCACCCTGATGGTGGACGGCGGCGACAAGAGCTCGACCCTGGCCAGGGACACGGTCTTCGCGGCCGTGATGATCACCTGCAACGGCATCGTCGGCATCAGCCTCCTCGTGGCCGCACTGCGTCATGGCACCGCGGTCTTCAACCCCGAGGGCACCGGCGCCGCCCTCGCCACGGTCGCCACCCTGGCCACGCTGAGCCTGGTGCTGCCGACGTTCACGACGAGCAAGCCGGGCCCGGAGTTCTCCGCCACCCAGCTGACCTTCGCCGCGCTGTCCTCGCTGATCCTGTACGGCCTGTTCGTGGCGACCCAGACAGTACGGCACCGCGACTACTTCCTCCCGATCACCCGTCAGGGCGAGGTGATCACCACCGAGGACCACGCCGACGCGCCCACCGCCCGTGCCGCGCTGACCAGCCTGGGCCTGCTGGGCCTGGCCCTGATCGGAGTGGTCGGCCTGGCCAAGGGAGTGTCGCCCACCATCGAGTCCGGCGTCGCCAAGGCGGGTCTTCCCCAAGCCGTCGTCGGTGTGATCATCGCCCTGCTGGTGCTGCTCCCCGAGACCATCGCCGCACTGCGCTCCGCACGCCGCGACCGGGTGCAGACCAGCCTCAACCTCGCTCTCGGCTCGGCCATGGCCAGCATCGGCCTGACCATCCCCGCGGTCGCTCTGGCCTCCGTCTGGCTCTCCGGCCCGCTCGTCCTCGGCCTGGGCTCCACCCATATGGTGCTGCTGGCCCTGACCGTGGTGGTGAGCTCGCTGACGGTGGTTCCCGGCCGGGCCACACCGCTCCAGGGCGGTGTCCATCTGGTGCTGTTCGCGGCCTACCTGGAACTGGCGGTCAATCCATAGCGAGCTCCGCCACCGCCACGGGCACGGGGCGCGTCTCCGGCAGCAACGCGAAACACCCCAGGCTGAGCAGCGCGATCCCGGTCAGATACGCACCCACCCCCCAGGGCACCCGCCCGCCGTGCTCCACCAGCGCCGTCGCCACGATCGGCGTGAGCGCGCCACCGACGACCCCGCCGAGGTTGTAGCCGACCGCGGCACCCGTGCAGCGCACCCGCGGCTCGTACAGCTCCGCCAGATACGCGGCGACCACCGCGAACATCGTGATGAACGCGATCATCGCGCCCAGGAATCCGAGGAAGATCAGCAGCGGCTCCCCGGTCGCGAGCAATGCCACCATCGGGAACATCCACAGCGCTGCCGCCGCGCACCCGGCCAGACACAACGGCCGCCGCCCGTACCGGTCGCCGAGCAGCGCCGCCACCGGCGTGAGCGAGCCCTTCACCAGCACCGCGGCCATGATGCAGGTCAGCATGACGGCACGGCTCACCCCGAGCCGCTCCGTCCCGTAGGCGAGGGACCACGTCGTCACGGTGTAGAAGATCGCGTACCCGATCGCGAGCGCCCCGGCGGTCAGCAGGACGAGCCGCCCATGGTCGCGCACCACCTCGGCGAGCGGCACGCGCGCGTGGTCGTCGATCTCCAGGAAACCGGGGCTCTCCGGGAGCGAGGAGCGCAGCCACAGCCCCACCGCCGCCAACACCCCGGCAGCCCAGAACGGCACTCGCCAGCCCCACGCGGCGAACTGCGCCTCGGACAGCGCGGTCGACAGCGCCAGCACCACCCCGTTGGCGAGCAGGAAGCCCAGCGCGGGCCCCACCTGCGGGAAGCTCGTCCACAGCCCGCGCCGCTCGGCGGGCGCGTGCTCCGCGGTCAGCAGCACGGCCCCGCCCCACTCCCCGCCGAGCCCCAGCCCCTGGAGAAAACGCAGCACCAGAAGCAGCACCGGCGCGGCCACCCCGAGCGTGTCGTACGTCGGCACACAGCCGACCGCGACCGTGGCGACGCCGGTCAGCAGCAGTGAGGCCACGAGGACCGGCCGCCGTCCGTGCCGGTCCCCGATGTGCCCGAACAGCACCGACCCGAGCGGCCGTGCGACGAACCCCACGCCGAACGTCCCGAAGGCGGCCAGCGTCCCCGCCAACGGGGAGAACGTCGGGAAGAACAGCGGCCCCAGGACCAGCGCCGCGGCCGTCCCGTAGACGAAGAAGTCGTAGAACTCGATGGCCGTCCCGGCGAGCGAGGCGGCCGCGAGCCGCGGCATGGAGGGCGCCTTTACTGTGCGTACGTCGTGCATGCCGCGTCAACTACCCACGGTGATCGGCGGTTACGGGGGCGCGTGAGCGCGCTCGGGCGTGATCAGTACGTGACGGTGATGCGCCGGGCGGGACCGTCGACACGGACGAGACCGCCGTAGGGGATGACGAGCTGTGGATCGGTGTGTCCGAAGTCCACATCGAAGACGATGGTGGTGTGCGGGGCATATACGCGCATGGCCCGCAGTACGGCCTCGCGCTGGTCGGCGGCGTAACGATCCGCCTCCTCGGGGCTGTTGGGGCGGTCGAAGGCCCACGACTTGGGGCGGCCCCACAACAGCGCGGAGAAGCGCTGGAGGAGTCCGCGCTCGCCCATGTTGCGCAGGGTGCGGAAGACCTCGACGTCGCTCGGCATCTCCTCCGAGGTCTCCAGGAGCAGCACTCCGCCGTCGTACTGACTCAGGTCACGCGCGATCTCGCGGTCGGTCATGAGCAGCCAGCCCAGGATCTCCAGACAGCCGCCCCAGGCCCGGCCCTCCACCGTCCGGTCGGCGTTCACCCAGGTCCAGCCGTTGCCGGGACGGGTCTCCGGTTCGGAGTCGAAGGTGGTGGGGTCCGCCCAGTCGCGGTCGACGTCCCGCCAGCGGGCGGCGGGAGTCAGTTCGTACTCGCCCGACGTGAACAGGGCCGCCCGCAGGGAGTCGGCGGTCAGCGCGCTCATGGCCACCGGCCGTCCGAGCGCGGTCATCACGGTCGCGCCGTGGTAGCCGACGATGCCGGTGCTGTACAGGAACGCGAGCAGGTTGGTGTTGTCGCTCATCCCGAAGAACGGCTTCGGGTTCGCCCGGATCAACTCCCGGTCCAGGAACGGCAGCACGGTGATCTGGTCGTCGCCGCCGATGGACGCGATGACCGCCTTGACGGCCGGATCGGCGAACGCGGCGTGGATGTCGTCGGCGCGCTCCTGGGGCGTCGAGCCCATCCTGCGGGTCGACGGATACTCGACCGGCTCCAGCCCGTACTCCTTGCGCAGCCGCTCGAGCCCCAACTCGTAGGGGCGCGGGAAGAGCCCCGGCAGACCGGCGCCGGGGGAGATGACGGCTATGCGGTCGCCGGGTACGGGCTTGGGCGGGTACGAGATCGTCGTCATGCCCGGAGGGTACGGGCCACACCACGCGTGGCGCACCGTGATAAACCGGGTCCGAGCAGCCCGCCTTCACCGACCGGAGGAACCGTGCCCCGCACCCTGGCCAACGCCCCGATCATGATTCTCAACGGCCCCAACCTGAACCTGCTGGGTCAGCGTCAGCCGGAGATCTACGGCAAGGACACCCTGGCCGACGTCGAGGCCCTGTGCGCCAAGGCGGCAGCTGCGCACGGCGGCACGGTGGACTTCCGGCAGTCGAACCACGAGGGCGAGCTGGTCGACTGGATCCACGAGGCGAGGCTCCAGCACTGCGGGATCGTCATCAACCCGGGTGCCTACTCGCACACGTCGGTCGCGATCCTGGACGCCCTCAACACCTGTGACGGACTGCCGGTGCTGGAGGTGCACATCTCCAACATCCACCGGCGCGAGTCCTTCCGGCACCACTCCTACGTCTCGTTGCGCGCGGACGGAGTCATCGCCGGCTGCGGGGTGCAGGGGTACGTCTTCGGCGTGGAGCGCGTCGCGGCACTGGCGGGGCCGGCCCAGGCCGACGTGTAAGGACCGATGTCCTAGGCGCACGGTCCTTACCGCCGCTTCGCCACCGCTACAGCCGCCCCGCCTCCACGATCCGCTTCAGAAAGCGCTGCGTGCGCTCCTGCTGCGGGTCGCCGAAGATCTGCCCGGCCGTCCCGCGCTCGAGCACCACACCCGAGTCCAGAAAACAAACCTGGTCGGCGACCTCCCGCGCGAAGCCCATCTCGTGCGTGGCCAGCACCATGGTCATGCCGTCGCCCTTCAGGTCGCGCACGACGTTCAGAACCTCGCCCACCAGCTCCGGGTCGAGGGCCGCGGTGATCTCGTCGAGCAGCAGCAGGCGGGGGCGTACGGCGAGAGCCCGCACGATCGCCACCCGCTGCTGCTGACCGCCGCTGAGCCGGTCGGGGTACTCGCCGGCCCTACCACCCAGCCCGAGCCGCTCCAGAAGCTCGCGAGCGTGTTCCTCGGCCTCCGCGCGGGCCACTCCGTGCACCCGGCGCGGGGCCAGCGTGATGTTCTCCAGCACCGTCATGTGCGGAAAGAGGTTGTACGCCTGGAAGACCACGCCGATACGGCGCCGTACCGCGTCCTGGTCGACGCGCGGATCGGTGATCTCCTCGCCGTCCAGCCAGATGGCGCCGTCGTCGATCTCCTCCAGGAGGTTGGCGCAGCGCAGCAGGGTCGACTTGCCGGAGCCGGAGGCACCGATCAGTGCGGTCACCGTGTGCGGGGCGACCTGCAGGTCGACGTCCCGCAGCACGACCGAGTCGCCGAAGGTCTTGCGGACGGACTCCATCCGCAGCACCGGTGCGTCGCTCATGTGGTACCTCCCTGGGCCCGCCTGCGGTCCATCCGTGCCGTCACCCAGTCCGTGAAGCGGGTCATCGGGATGGTCAGTGCCACGAACACCAGGCCCGCGACGATGTACGGCGTGTAGTTGAGGCTGCGTCCGACGATGATGTCCGCCGCCCGTACGGCGTCGATCGCGCCGCCGATCGACACGAGGCCCGTGTCCTTCTGGAGGGACACCAGGTCGTTCAGCAGGGGCGGCACCTGGCGGCGCACGGCCTGCGGGAGCACCACATGACGCAGCGCCTGCCGGTTGGAGAGACCCAGCGAGCGGGCGGCGGCGCGCTGCGAGGGGTGCACGGACTCGATGCCGGCGCGGAACACCTCGGCCACGTACGCCGAATACGTCAGCGTGAGGGCCGTACCGCCCAGCAGCACCGGGTCGACCGTCACGCCCTGGAGCCGCAGCGCCGGGACGCCCAGGACGACGATCATGAGGTTGATGATGAGCGGAAGCCCGCGGAAGAAGTCCGTGTAGGCGGCGGCCAGGAAGCGCAGCGGGAAGAACACCGGGCCGCGCAGCGTGCGGGCGATGGCGATCAGCATGCCCAGCACCAGCACGGCGACACCGCAGATCAGCAGCAGCCGGACGTTCAGCCACAGCCCTTCGAGGACCTTCGGGAACGCCTCGCGCGCGTACTGCCCGTTGAAGAACGTCTCCTTGGTGCGCGGCCAGCCGGGCGCGCTGACGACGACCAGATAGAGCACGACGGCGGTGACCAGGGTCGAGACCGCGGCGATCGCCGTCGCGCGGCGGGCGCGGGCACGCTTGAGACGCTCCCGCTCGATCCGCCGCTGCGACGGTGTGTACGAGTCGTCCGCCTCCGGTGTCCCGGCGCCGGACTCGTCCTTCGTGAGCGTCACTTGAGCACCGGGGCGTCGACGGCGTCCGACAGCCACTCCTGCTCCAGCTTGGCGAGCGTGCCGTCCTTGCGCAGGGCGTCGACGGCGGCCGTCACGCATGAGGTGAGCGCACTGCCCTTGTCGAGGACGAGCCCGAACTGCTCCGGAGTGCCGCCCTGGTTCTCGAACTGCCCGACGATCGTGCCGTCCGTCACCTCGGCCGCCGTGATGTAGAAGGCGGTCGGCAGGTCGACGACGATGGCGTCCACCTGGCCGTTCTGGAGCGCGGACTTGGCCTGGTCGTTCTTGGCGTACGCGGCGGCTTCCCGCGTCGGCTTCACCACGTCCTCGATGTAGTTGAGGCTGGTCGTGCCGACCTGGGCGCCCAGCTTGAGGCCCTTCAGGTCCGCGATGCTCTTCGCCTTGGCGGCCTTGGTGCCCTTGAGCGCGATGACGGCCTGACGCACGTCGTAGTAACCGGACGAGAAGTCCACGGCCTTCTTGCGCTCGGCACTGATCGACACCTGGTTGATGTCGAAGTCGAAGGTCTTCTCACCCGGTGCGAAGGCCTTGTTGAAGGGGACGCTCTGCCAGACGACGGCGCTGTTGTCATAACCGAGCTGCTTCGCCACGGCGTAGGCGACGGCCGACTCGAAGCCCTTGCCGCTCGCGGGCTTGTCGTCCTTGAACCACGGCTCGTACGCGGGCTCGTCGGTCGCGACGGTCAGTTTTCCTGAGCTCTTGGTGGCCAACTTGCCCTTGGCGCAGGTGGTTCCGGTCGACCCCGAGGCCTTGGCGTTCGCGTCGTCCTCCGACTGCGGAGCACAGCCGACGGCGGTGGCGAGCAGGGCTATGGATGCCGCGACGGCGGCGCGGCGCAGTGCGCGGGGGGCAAGGTGCATGGCGGGAGAGTGACAGTCCAAAGTCCCGTTTGTCGAGGTCACGACGCCAATTGTCCGCATATTGGGAACGTGTGTTGCATTCTTGTGAACGCTTTTCGGACAGGACGCCGGGGCCGCCGGTCGAGGGCGGGGATAGAAAGACCGGCGGCCCGTACCGCGCAGGAGCCGTCATCCTGTGCGGGGCTGCTCCCAGTTGACTGCGCAACCATGTGCGCCGGGAGCGCGTGCGTGACACGGGCGTGTGTGAAGAGTTCACACGGGGCGCGTGCGAGGGGTATGCGCGGGGCGCACACCCCGGGATTCACCACCCCCGCGCGCGCCACTCCGGCAGTGAGCGCGCACTCGGGTGAGGAACGCCCCGAGTACGACCGGCTGATGGCCGACGCCATCGAGGCCGCCCGCGAAGGAGCTGCCGGGGAGGGCGGAAACACCTGCTGACGTGGGGCGAAGTCGCCACGTGCGGGTCGGTTCTCCGGGTTGCGCTGAAGGGGAACGCGTCCCGGGGCAGGAAGCAGCCGACGTACGTCTACGACGCGCGCGGCTGCGTCGGCCGGAACGAGGAAGCGCTCGACCGCTACGTGGGGCGGGTAGTTGTGGGGGTGCTGTCGCGGCCCGAGGCGGCCGAGGTCTTCCGCGGAGACGACTCGGCGGCCCTGGCGGCGCTTGAGCGGGCGGAGGCGTTGAAGGCGCGCCAGGAGGCGGCGGCGGACGACTACGCGGATGGGGTCATTACCCGTGAGCAGTTGCGGCGCATCACGGCGAAGCTGGCCAAGCAGATCACGGACGCGCAGAACGAGGCGCGCCGGTTGAGGCCGGCATTCGACCTCGACGCTTTCGACGGCCTCGTGGGGCCGCGATCGGGGGAGACGTGGGAAGCGCTCGCGCTGCCGCAGCAGCGGCGGGCGACTGAGCGCGCGGATGCAGTGCGGGCCCGGCAGAATCATTCGGACTCTGGAGCGTGCGTCCGGGGTCGGTCGGGCCCCCGGCCGTACCTCACGGCGCGATGTTCAGAGCTTCCATACAAGATTCACGGCGCCGGTAGGGCACCGATCTGCTGCATCACCCCGAGGAGGTCGGGCTGGCCGCGTTCGCCGACGATCCGGCCGTCGGCCAGGTAGTAGAAGTTCATGGCCTGCACCGAGATCTTGTTGCCGCTCGCCGGGATCCCGAAGAATTCACCGTCGTGGGTTCCCCGCATGGTGAACCGCGCGGCCACGGTGTCGCCTTCGGCGACCGTCTCCTCCAGCGTCCACTGGACGTCGGGGAAGGCGCTGCGCATCATCCCGGTGACTTCCAAGTACCCATCGGGCCCCCGCAGTGGTTCCGGGTGGCTTGGCGCATGGAACACCGCGTCCGGAGAAATGACCTCGCGGGCGAGATCCTCGTTGCCCGTGTTGATGAACTCGACGAAACGGTTCATCACTGACTCGGTGGACTGCGACGGCATCTTGCTGTGCCTCTCCAGAGACGTTTGGGCGGGTACCTGGCGAGCGTAACATCGAATCGATGTTCACATCGATTCGATGTTCACATCGATTCGATGTTCGCGTGCGAAGATGGACTCATGCTGGAACTCGCGATACTCGGCTACCTCGCCGAGGGACCCCTGCCTGGACACGAGCTGCGCCGCCGCGTCTCACAGCTGACCGGCTATACGCGGCCGGTCAGTGACGGCAGCCTGTATCCGGCGATCAATCGTCTGACCAGGGCGGGCTTGATCGAGCGGCGCGCAGACCCGGCCGCGGGGGCGGCCCGATACGTGCTCAGCCTGACCGCGGCCGGGCGGGCCGAGATGCTTCAGCGTCTGCGCAAGCCCGCCGACCACGAGATCACCGACTTCACCCGGTTCTACGTCGTCCTGGCCTTCCTCTCCCACCTGTCCGACGTGGCCGAACAGCACGCGGTGCTGCGCAGGCGGCTGGAGTTCCTGGAAGAGCCGGCGAGCTTCTTCTACGACAACGAGCGGCCCCTGCGTGCCGAGGAGGTCGCCGACCCCTACCGGCGGGGCATGCTGCTCACCGCCCGCGCCACCAGCCGCGCCGAACGGACCTGGCTGCGCGAGACCCTCGGGGAGAAGCCGCCCGTATTCGACACCGCCTGCACCGACAGCGATCCACATGCGCCCGCCGCTCCCGCGAGCTGACTGCCCACGGAGGTACCTCCATGCTTGCTTCCTGGTACGACGCCCAGGGACCCGCCGCCGATGTGCTGCACGTCGGTGAACTCCCTGATCCCGTCCCCGGCCCCGACGAGGTCCGCGTCCGTGTCACCGTCTCGGGCGTCAACCCCGGCGACACCAAGAAACGGCGCGGCTGGCTCGGCTCGTCCATGCCCTTCCCGCGGGTGATCCCGCACAGCGACGCCGCCGGAGTCATCGACGCCGTGGGCGACCAAGTCGACGCCCACCGCGTCGGACAACGGGTCTGGGTATACGGCGCCCAGTCCTACCGCCCCTTCGGCACCGCCGCCCAGTACACCGTCGTACCCGACCACCAAGCCGTACCTCTGCCCGACCACCTCAGTGACGAGCTGGGCGCGAGCCTCGGCATCCCCGGCATCACCGCCCACCGCACCGTCTTCGCCGACGGCCCGGTCGACGGCCGACTGGTCCTGGTCCACGGAGTTCTCGGCGGCGTCGGCTCCCTGGCCGCCCAGCTCGCCCACTGGGCCGGCGCCACCGTGATGGCCACCGTCCGCCGAACCGCGGACCTCGACCACGTCGACCCGGCCGTCGCCCACGCCGTCGCCCTGGACACTGGCGAGCCCGCCGCTGCCATCCGCTCGTACGCGCCGCGGGGCGTCGACCGGATCATCGAGGTCGCGCTGTCCGACAACGCCGATCTCGACAACGCCGTCGCCGCCAACAATGCCGTCATCGCCGCCTATGCCACCCACGCGGACCGCACCGAGATCCCCTTCTGGCCGCTGCTGTTCAACAACGTCACCCTGCGGCTGCTCGGCAGCGACGACTTCCCCGCCGAGGCCAAGCGCCAGGCCGCCCGCGACCTCACCTCCGCCGCCGCCGTCGGCGCCCTCACCGTCGCCGTCGGCGACCGCTACCCGCTGGACGACATCGCCAAGGCCCATGACCGCGTCGACGCCGGCGGTGGCCACGGCCGCATCCTGCTCACCGTCCCCCAATAGCGCAGACTCGGAACACTGCCCTGCTCAACTGCCTGGCCCTACGGGCCGGCCCGTCGCGCTGCCAAGTAATCGGACCAGTTCCCGCCGGCGAGGGTGGCCCAGCGTTCGGCTGTCTTGGGGTGGATGCCGAGCAGGTCGGCGATGACCATGGGCGGCAGGTCTACCAGGGCGTCCATCATGGCGGTGTTCCGTGCAGCGCGGGCGGGCAGACCGTGGTGTCTCAAGGTGTCGGCGAGGCCGAGGGGGTTGCGTGGGCGTCCAGGGCTGTGACCGGGCAAGAGGTATCTGCGTCCGGCCGCGTTGCCCGCCGTTGTATGAAACGCATCGGTATGTGTGCCAGGCTCTCCGGCCGGGAAGATACTGCTGGTCAAGGCGCTTGAAGACGAGCCCTTCCAGTCCGACCGTGGACCACTGGAGCCACTCGGTGGCCTGCTGCTGGTCGGTGGTGGAGGGGCACAGCGTCCAGGGCGCCTGGAGCCGGTGGTCGGTGAAGAGCTGTTCCAGGGCCCTTCGGCGGACCTCATAGGGCTGTCCGGTCAGGTCGGCGCCCGCACGCAGCAGGTCGAAGACCACGAAGTGGGCGGGCGACCACCCCCAGCCGCACTGGTCGGAGAAGTTCGGGACTCTGCGCTGGGAGGTGACGGCGGCCAACCTGCTGGCGGCGGACGCGACCGGGCAGGCCGTCAGCTTCACCTCGCTGGCCGGCTGATGGTTCGTCAGTCGCGGGCGGCGGCCTCGTCTGGGCACTGCCCGGCGTTCATGAGGCAAGTCGGTGGTCGGGCAATGGGCACCGTGTGCGTACCAGGTGACGGATGCTCAGCGATGGCTGGGCCCTCCGGTCAGTCGATGCCTTCGACGATGCGGAAGTCGCGCTCGACGCCGTCGGGGAGGGCCATCAGCGCCTTCTGGTATGCCTCGCTCTCGTATGCCGCGACGGCGTGTTCAAAGCTGTCGAACTCGATCAGAACGACGCGTTGCGTGATTCCGGCCTCGTGGGCGACGACTCGACCGCCACGGGACGGGATCCGGGACAGGACGCGCCCGCCCCCAGCCTGGACAGCCGGACCGGCCAGCTTGTCGTAGGCAGTCAGCCTCGCAGGGTCGGAAATGGCGGGGTAGACACTGACCCAGTAGCCCTTAGCCATGGAAACCTCCTGTGTTCGGCTGGACACGTCCGACTTCGAATCGGCACTCAGATCGATCGATCCCGGCATGCGCAGGTTAGGGCTTGATGTGCGGTCGAGGGAAAGATCGGTACGGGCTAGACTCAGAACGGATTGTTATCAATCGGCAGGGAGAGCACGTGGCGCCGGATACGGTGAGCCTGCGGTACTTCCTGGTGCTGGCACAGGAGTTGAACTTCACCCGCGCGGCCGCACGGATCGGTATCGCACAGCCCGCACTCAGCGCCCGGATGCGCCGATTGGAGGCGGAACTCGGTACGGCCCTGCTGGTCCGCAACACACGTAGCGTCGTATTGACCACGGCCGGTGCGGCTTTGGCGGAGTCCGCGCCGCCCGCGCTGGCGGCGCTGGACCGGGCGTGGGACACCGCCCGGAGCGCGGCGGCCGGTGAACTGGGCACGCTGCGCATCGGATACAGCCTCAGCACCGGGGCCGAGACGGCACCGGCCCTGGTGGACAGGCTGATTCGCGGCAACAGCGGACTCGAGGTCGGCGCGGTCCCGATGGCGACACCGGAGATCTCCCCCGCGGTCGCCGACGGCCGCATCGATGCCGGGATCACCCGCGGTGAACAGCCGGGCCGTGGCGTGCGCCGGTTCCTGCTGCGGCGTGCGCGCATCGGGGTCCAGCTGGCGCAGCACCATCCGCTGGCCGAACACGCGGAGATCGAGATCGCCGACGCGGCCGCGTATCCGCTGCGACTCCCGGACCGTGCGGCCAACCCCGTGATCCACGATCAGCTGTCCGCACTGTTCCGAGACACCCGACCACACCCCCGATTCCACACGCCCGCAGTCTCTTTCGACATGTCTCAGCGCGACCTGCGCGACGGGGTCACCCTCGCCCCGGCCGGAGAAGCCGCGGCCACGGCACAACCGGCCGGTCTCACCTGGCGACCGCTGCGAGGCGCGCCCAGCCTGACGATCCACCTGGTCCTCCCACGCGAGCAGTCGCCACTACACCGCCGCATCCGTGCCGTCGCCAAAACCCTGGCGCACGAGCTGCACTGGCTGCCGGACTGACGCGCAGGAGGTCAAGCGAGACGGACGCCTGCGGTGGCGAGGCCGAAGACCCTGCGCCCGGCGGACTTCGCGGTGATGACGACGACGGTGGTCTTGCTGAATGTCCGACACGACCTCGCTACGCCGGCGGATCAGCATCCGATGATGGCCCCGGGTCCGGTCCGAGTCGTACACCGCGGCGACGTCCTCGCCCAGCCCGAGATCTCGGCGGATACCGCGCCTTCGCCGTCGCCGAACCGGACAAGCACGGGTAACCGGCGGGAACGCCCGCCGGCAACGGCGTCCATGACGTCGGTCGGAGACCGAAACGGCGCTGACACCGTAGGAGTCATGAGAGCAGAAGGAACGACACCGGAACCGGAAAGCCCGCGATATTCGGGATGCGTTCGAGCAAGCACTTGCCGAGTCCGGGATCGGGTTGCCGGATCGGGGCCTGGCACGACGCCACGCTCTGCGCCGGATGGCGGTGAGGCTCATCGATGGAGAGACAACTCCCGCTGACCTGGCGACGGACGACTGGTGGGAGCCGGAGGTCGAGACCGCGGCTGAGCAATCGTTCGTGGCGCGCAGGCTTACATCGACGACGCAGCCACAGCCGAAGAATAGAAGGCGGTATACCCAACCAGCCGCCCAGGTGTCATGCTGCTGCATTCCCCTGCGGAAGGACCAATAGATGGCCAGCAAGAAGCCTTTAGACTCGCGACAGTTCGGGCAGTACATCGCGACACGGGCACGACTAAAGGGCTACGACCTCGCCACCGCAGACGGCCGAGCCAGACTCGCCAAGGAAACTGGCCTGCCGGAGAGCGACATAACAGCCATCGCGGCAGGGAAGTACAAGCCCCCCGTCGATCCATGGAAGACCTTCGGCGAGATCTTGGGCGAACGCCACAAGGACATGCTTTGCATGGTCGGCATCCTCGAACCCAGCGGCACCAGGCCGAGGAAGAAGAGCGTCACGGATACCGCTGCCGACCTGGGCCTCAAACAGCCAAAGAACGTGGCAATCTTCGAGGCTCTCGTGACCGCGCTGCTGAACTCCGAGAAGTAGCCGGCCTACCAGCCGCGCGCCCACCAGTCCTGAAGATGCGGCCGTTCCGCTCCGAGGCTGCTGTCGTTACCGTGCCCTGGGTAGATCCACGTCTCGTCCGGCAGGCTGAACACCTTCGCCTCGAGGCCGCTCATCAGGCTCTGGAAGTCCTCTGGCTGTGTTGTCCGGCCAGGCCCTCCCGGGAACAGGCAGTCCCCGGTGAACACATGGGGATGCCCGTGGGGGTCGTCGTAGACGAGGGCGATCGAGCCCGGTGTGTGCCCGACCAGGTGGCGCGCGGTCAGCTCCACCTGCCCCACGCGGATGACGTCGCCGTCGTCGACCAGGACGTCGGTGGGCACGGGGATGCCTTCGGCGTCGTCCCTTCCGGCGTACGTACGCGCGCGCGTGGCCGCGACGACCGCGGCGAGCGCCTGCCAGTGATCGCCGTGCTGATGCGTGGTGACGACGGACGCGATGCCGTCGTCGCCGATCATGCCCAGCAGGGTGTCCGCGTCGTTGGCGGCGTCGATCAGCAGTTGCTCGTCGGTGGCCCGGCAGCGCAGCAGATAGGCGTTGTTGTCCATCGGGCCGACCGCGATCTTGGTGATCATCAGGTCCTTGAGCTCGTGCACGTCGGCGGGCCCGCCGACCGTCACCTGTCCGCTGTACGTCATGGCGGTCAGCCTATAGCGGGGGCAGTGGGGGGAGGGTGCCGTCGTGGACCGTCAGTGCCGAGCCGTCGCGGCGGCCGGCCAGCCAGCCGAGCAGGTCGGCCCGGCGCCCTGTGACGACGAGCGCGATGTCCCCGTGGCCGCCCGTCGGGATCCGGCGGCCGTCGTCCTCCTCGATCAGGAGGGAAGGCACGTCGGGGTGTCCCAGGAACCGCTCCGCCAGGAAGGTGATCTCGCGTTGGACGAAGTCCTCCGGAAGATCCTCCAGCTCGTACCCGATCCCGAGGTCCACGTGGTGCAGCTCCACCTCGATCCACCGCCGGAACAGCACCCGGGACGCCGAGTCGGTGACCCCGTTGCGGAGCTCGACCGTGCGCGACCAGTCGGCCGGTGCAGCCCCCGCCTCCTGGAAGCGCTCGGCACTGTCGCGGAGGTCGGCGAGCTGGACGTCGAGGGGGCGCGGGGCGTCGCGCTCGATGTCGGCGTCGCGCGCTTCCGCTGAGGGATACATGGGCTGCCCCCGCAGAACGTTCACGAGGGCGTCGGCATTGCGGGACAGGTGGGCGAGGACATGGCCGCGGCTCCAGCCCGGCAGCCGTGACGACTCGGTCACGGACGCGTTGTCCAACGTGGCGGCTGCGGTCAGGAGCCGCTCGGTCGCACCACGTACAGACACCAGGTCATGAGCGTGATCAATCATGGTGCTGACCCTAGCCCCGCCACACCTTTGGGTGAAGGTGGTGAAGCAGTGCCGTAAATCGAAAGCGCGTGCTATATGGTCGGGTGCGGCGTCGGGCATGCTGGATGGTCGGGGATTGTTATGCCTCCGGGGAATCCGACCGGCGTTGTCAGTGGCTCCCCCTAGTCTGAGAAAGCACGGGGGCCCCGCCCCTGTCACTCCTCTCAAGCCAAGAAAGGTGCGGACCGGCGTGGCCGACCGTCTCATCGTCCGTGGCGCGCGCGAGCACAACCTGAAGAACGTCTCGCTCGACCTGCCTCGCGACTCGCTCATCGTCTTCACGGGCCTGTCCGGGTCGGGCAAGTCCTCCCTGGCCTTCGACACCATCTTCGCCGAGGGCCAGCGTCGCTACGTGGAGTCGCTCTCCTCGTACGCCCGCCAGTTCCTCGGCCAGATGGACAAGCCCGACGTCGACTTCATCGAGGGCCTCTCGCCCGCGGTCTCCATCGACCAGAAGTCGACCTCGCGCAACCCGCGCTCGACGGTCGGCACCATCACCGAGGTCTACGACTACCTGCGCCTGCTCTTCGCGCGCATCGGCAAGCCGCACTGCCCGGAGTGCGGTCGCCCGATCTCGCGCCAGTCGCCGCAGGCCATCGTCGACAAGGTCCTGGAGCTGCCGGAGGGGAGCCGCTTCCAGGTGCTCTCGCCGCTGGTGCGCGAGCGCAAGGGAGAGTTCGTCGATCTCTTCGCCGATCTCCAGACCAAGGGTTACAGCCGTGCGCGCGTGGACGGCGAGACCATCCAGCTCTCCAACCCGCCCACGCTGAAGAAGCAGGAGAAGCACACCATCGAGGTGGTCATCGACCGCCTCACGGTGAAGGAGTCCGCCAAGCGCCGTCTCACCGACTCGGTGGAGACCGCCCTCGGCCTCGCCGGCGGCATGGTCGTGCTCGACTTCGTCGACCTCCCCGAGGACGACCCCGAGCGCGAGCGCATGTTCTCGGAGCACCTGTACTGCACGTACGACGACCTGTCCTTCGAGGAGCTGGAGCCCCGTTCCTTCTCCTTCAACTCACCCTTCGGCGCCTGCCCCGACTGCTCCGGCATCGGCACGCGCATGGAGGTCGACCCGGAGCTGATCGTCCCCGACGAGGACAAGTCCCTCGACGAGGGCGCCATCCACCCCTGGTCGCACGGGCACACCAAGGACTACTTCGGCCGTCTGATCGGTGCCCTCGCGGACGCGCTGGGCTTCCGGACGGACATCCCCTTCGCCGGGCTGCCCCAGCGCGCCAAGAAGGCCCTGCTCCACGGCCACAAGACGCAGATCGAGGTCCGCTACCGCAACCGGTACGGCCGCGAGCGGGTCTACACGACCCCCTTCGAGGGTGCCGTTCCCTTCGTCAAGCGCCGGCACAGCGAGTCCGAGAGCGACGCCAGCCGCGAGCGCTTCGAGGGCTACATGCGCGAGGTGCCCTGCCCCACCTGTGAGGGCACCCGCCTCAAGCCGCTCGTCCTCGCGGTCACCGTCATGGGCAAGTCGATCGCCGAGGTCTCCGGCATGTCCATCAGCGACTGCGCGGACTTCCTGGGTGAGCTGAAGCTCAGCGCCCGTGACAAGAAGATCGCCGAGCGGGTGCTCAAGGAGGTCAACGAACGACTGAAGTTCCTGGTCGACGTCGGCCTGGACTACCTCTCGCTGAACCGCGCGGCCGGCACCCTCTCCGGCGGCGAGGCCCAGCGCATCCGTCTGGCCACGCAGATCGGCTCCGGACTCGTCGGCGTCCTGTACGTCCTCGACGAGCCGTCCATCGGCCTGCACCAGCGCGACAACCACCGGCTGATCGAGACCCTGGTCCGGCTGCGCGACATGGGCAACACGCTCATCGTCGTCGAGCACGACGAGGACACCATCAAGGTCGCCGACTGGATCGTCGACATCGGTCCCGGCGCGGGCGAGCACGGCGGCAAGGTCGTGCACAGCGGCTCCCTGAAGGAGCTGCTCGTCAACGCCGAGTCGGAGACGGGCCAGTACCTGTCGGGCAAGAAGGCCATCCCGCTGCCCCACATCCGCCGTCCCCTGGACCCGTCCCGGAAGCTCACGGTGCACGGAGCCCGCGAGAACAACCTCCAGGACATCGACGTGTCCTTCCCGCTGGGCGTGTTCACCGCGGTCACCGGTGTCTCAGGCTCCGGCAAGTCGACGCTGGTCAACGACATCCTGTACACGCACCTGGCGCGCGAGCTCAACGGCGCGAGGAGCGTCCCGGGCCGGCACACGCGCGTGGACGGCGACGACCTCGTCGACAAGGTCGTGCACGTCGACCAGTCGCCCATCGGCCGCACCCCGCGGTCCAACCCGGCGACGTACACCGGCGTCTTCGACCACGTCCGCAAGCTGTTCGCCGAGACCACCGAGGCGAAGGTCCGCGGCTACATGCCCGGCCGCTTCTCCTTCAACGTCAAGGGCGGCCGCTGCGAGAACTGCGCGGGCGACGGCACCATCAAGATCGAGATGAACTTCCTCCCGGACGTCTACGTCCCCTGCGAGGTCTGCCACGGCGCCCGCTACAACCGGGAGACCCTGGAGGTCCACTACAAGGGCAAGTCCATCGCCGACGTCCTGAACATGCCGATCGAGGAGGCGACGGAGTTCTTCGAGGCCGTCCCCGCGATCGCCCGCCACCTCAACACCCTCAAGGACGTCGGTCTCGGCTACGTCCGTCTCGGCCAGGCCGCGACCACCCTGTCCGGTGGCGAGGCCCAGCGCGTGAAGCTCGCCAGCGAACTCCAGAAGCGATCCACCGGCCGTACGGTCTACGTCCTGGACGAGCCGACCACCGGTCTGCACTTCGAGGACATCAGCAAGCTGCTGAAGGTCCTGTCCGGCCTGGTCGACAAGGGCAACACCGTCATCGTCATCGAGCACAACCTCGATGTGATCAAGACGGCCGACTGGGTCGTCGACATGGGCCCCGAGGGCGGTGCGGGCGGCGGACTCGTCGTCGCCGAGGGCACCCCGGAGGAGGTCGCCGGAGTCCCGGCCAGCCACACCGGCAAGTTCCTCAGGGAGATCCTCGGCGCCGACCGGATCAGCGACGGGGCCGCGGTGAAGGCCCCGCGCAAGGCACCGGCCAGGAAGACGGCCGCGGCGAAGAAGACGGTCGCCGCCAAGTCGACGGCGAAGAAGACGGCGACGGCCAGGACGACGACCACCAAGAAGGCCGCGCCCGCCAAGAAGACGACCCGGGCCCGCAAGGCCTGAGACGCCGGGGCGGCGAGCCGAACACATCCGAAGAAGACGCGCGACGAGCGGTGCCCCGCGGGAACTCCCCGGGGGGCACCGCTCGCTCCGCTACAGTCCGCCCAGTTCGGACGCGTACGGCGGCTGCGCCCCCGCCCGTGAGCAGGTGATCGCGGCCGCGCGTGCCGCGAACCGCAGCAGCCGGGTCCAGTCCTCGACGCCCAGGCCCGCGAGCGCCGCCGGGGACAGCGCGTCGAGGGTGTCCAGGCCGTGCAGCAGGGCCGCGTTCACGGTGTCGCCGGCGCCGATGGTGTCCACGACGTCGACCTTCTCGCCCGGCACGGCAAGCGCCGCCCCGTCCCGGGTGAACACGGTCAGCCCGTCACCGCCATGGGTGACCACGACGGCCGAGGGCCCCGAGGCCAGCCACTCGCGCGGGGTGCCGCCCAGCCACAGCGCGTCCTCCTCGGAGAGCTTGAGCAGCGACACCGACGGCAGCCAGCTCTTGAACCGGGCCCGGTAGGCGTCCGCGTCGGGGATGAGCCCGGCCCGGATGTTCGGGTCGAGCGCGGTGAACACACCCTGCGCGGCCGCGGTCCGCAGCAGTTCCTCGTAGGCGCTCGCCCCCGGTTCCAGGACGAGCGAGCAGGTACCGAAGGACACCGCGCGCGTGTCGGTGGGGAGTGAGGCGGGGGCGGCGAACAGGCGGTCGGCGGTGCCGTCGACGTAGAAGGAGTAGGCGGCCGAGCCGTTGGTGTCGATCGTGGCCACGGCGAGCGTGGTGGGTTCCGCACCGCGTTGTACGGGGGACACGTCCACCCCTGCCTCCCGCAGCCCGTCGAGCAGGGCCTCGCCGAAGGCGTCGAGCGAGGTGCGGGAGCAGAAGGCGGTGGGGGAGCCGAGCCGGCCGAGGGCCACGGCGGTGTTGTAGGGGCCGCCGCCGAGCGCCGGCGTGAGGCTCGCGAGGGCGCCTCTGCCCTGCGGTACCAGGTCGATCAGGGCCTCACCGGCGACGACGATCACGAGACGCTTCCTTTCTCGAACTGCGAGGGCTGAGGGGGCTGAGGGGGCTGGGAGGACTGAGAACGCCGGGAACGCTGGGAGGACTGCGATGACCGCCCCCGCTCCCCGGAGTCGGGGCAGCCGCATGACGTGCGGTGGACGAAGGTGCAGTCGAGGCGCACGGTCCGGGCGGGCCGGTCCGGCGCGGCGAGGCGTTCCAGGAGCACCCGGACCGCCTGCGCGCCGATCTCCCTGCTGGGCTGGGCGATCGCGGTGAGCCGGGGAGAGAACAGGTCGGCCCAGGCGAAGTCGTCGAAGCAGCACAGGGCGAGGTCGTCCGGTACCGACAGGCCGCGGTCGCGCAGGGCGCGCAGGGTGCCGATGGTCATGGCGTTGTTGGCGGTGACGAGGGCGGTGGGCGGTGCGGCGCGGGAGAGCAGGGTGGCTGTGGCCCGTTCGGCTCCGGCCGACTCGGAGTCGCCGTGGACGACGAGGTCGTCGTCGTAGGGGAGACGGGCGGCGGTGAGGCCCTGGCGGTATCCGGTGATCCGTTCGGCGGTGGTGCTCAGCCCGGGCAGGCCCGCCACCAGGCCGATGCGCCGGTGGCCGCGTCCGGCGAGATGGGTGACCAGCCGGGCCGTCGGCCCGGTGTTCTCGGCGCAGACCTGGTCGAAGCGCTGCGGGCCGTCCGCCGGGTCCTCGACCGCACCGCCGACCACTCCTTCGATCACTCCGTCGATCACACGGTCGAGGAACACCGTAGGGACCCGGTGGCGCCCGAGATAGGAGACGAGCTCGCGCGGGTCCGCCGAGGGCGCGACGATCATGCCGTCCACACGCCTCTCGTGCAGCAGCTGGACGACCTTGCACTCGTGGTCGGGATCGTCGTGCGGATCGGCGATGAGCAGGCTGTAGCCGTGTTCCAGTGCGCCCGCCTCGACGCCCTGGAGGATCTCCGTGAAGTACGGATTGCTGATCGCCGACACCGCGAGCCCGATGGAGCGGGTGCGGGAGGTCACCAGGGAGCGGGCGAGGGTGTTGGGGGTGTAACCGAGCTCGTCGACGGCGTCCAGCACGGCCTGGCGGGTGTGGGGCAGGACCGGCCGGGTGCCGTTGAGGACGTGCGAGACGGTCGCCACGGACACCCCCGCGCTGCGTGCCACGTCGGCCATGGTCGGCATCGGGTTCCCCTCCCGGAAGGACGCCCACAGGGCACCGGAACGGCGGCCCACGGCTCGGAAGGTATCCCATTCAGCACTGCACGTAAACGCTTGCGCAAACGTTTACGTGCCGTCAGCGACCTGACGTCACCCCGCTCACTCCCAGTCCCACCCGATCCCCACGACCCCCGACCGCACCCGCGGCTCGACGAGGTGCACCGAGTGGTGGTGGCCGGTGAGGGCCAGTTCCTGGCGGCCGCTGCGGGGCGCCGCGGGGGAGTGCTGGGCGAAGCGGTGGCAGCGCAGGGGCAGGGCGTTCGCGTCGAAGCGGACCTGGAGCGCGTACTGACCGCCTGGTGAGCCGAAGCCGCGGACGTACTCGCGGGACACTCCGGCCGTGCCGTCCTCGACGCAGTAGCGGAACAGGAAGGTGTCACCCGCGCGCAGCCGGGCGTCGAGGAGCAGCTCGGCGACGAGCACCCCTGTGTCGTGGTGCGAACGGACGCGTCCCGTACGGCAGTTCTCCAGGGCGTGCACGGTCATGCGCTCGGGCCTGCACCCCGGGTCGCCGTGGTGGACGGCCATGAAACGGTCGACGCCCTCACGGTGGGCGCGCACGATGTGGTGCGACTCGCGACCACGCAGCTCGCGGTGCGCCCCGATGTCTATCCGCTCGTGGTGGCCGAGAGTGTGCAGCCCGCCGTCGGGCGGTGAGTCCAGCTCGCCCAGCAGCTGTTCGAGGACGTCCGAGGCCGCGAGGAGGGAGCGGTAGGAACGGGCCGCGGGCTGCCCCGCGGCCGACCGGTCGTCGTGCTCGGCGAGCAGCCGGATCAGCGACTCCTCCGGCAGCTGCAGGATCTCCTCCAGCGCCCGTACGGCCCGCAGCGACTCGGGACGCTGCGGGCGCCGGGCACCCTGCTGCCAGTAGCTCAGGCTGGTGACGCCCACCCTGACCCCGTACCGCGTCAGATGGTGCTGGACGCGCTGCAGCGGCAGCCCCCGGGCCGCGATCGCGGCGCGCAGCGCGACGTGGAAGGGGCCGCCTCGCAGGGCCGTGTCCAGTTCCGCTTCGGCGGCGGTCGCGACATCCGCGTGCTGTGTGGCGTGCGGCATGCAGGGGCCTTTCTGTGCAGGTCCGGGCGGCTGGTCAGGCCGTTCGTGAGGGTGTGTCGGGGCCGTCCGCGGCAGTGCCGCAAGGGGGCTTCACATCCGTACGCCGTCGTTCCCGGCCCCGAGTTCCCCCGCATTGAAGCGTGTTGACCAAGTCCCGACAACACCTGCCGCCGAACGATGGCGCACTACCGGCCGGATGGTGGCCCCTCCGTTTCAGGCGGGCGGGGCCTCCCCGTCGCCGCCCAGCAACTCCCTGATCGCCCGCGCCGACAGCGCCGACTTGGGCAGAAAGCCGCGCGCCGGACTGCCGGCGACCAGCTCCTGGACGTCGTCCAGCGCGTGCGTGGAGATCAGGATGATGACGCAGGAGACACTGCGGGCCAGCTCCACCGCCACGTCGAACCCGCTCTCGCCACCGAGGTCGAGATCGACCAGGACGACGTCAGGGGTCAGCTCCGCGGCCCGTGCGAGAGCCTCGGTACCCGACAGTGCGACGCCGACGACAGGTATCCCGTCGCGTTCCAGCAGACTTCGCGCGGCCTCCAGGAACCGGATGCTGTCATCGACGAGAAGACAGCGCATGGACATGCGCACAGGGTCCCAACCGTCCGGGGATCGCGCTTTCCGGCTACCCGGAAAGAGTCGGGACGGATTGCTTCCCGGCACCTGGAATGTGCTCAAGTCCTGTGCCGAATACGTCAGTTCCCGCTCACCCAGCGCAGCCGGAGGTCACGGGCGGTAGCATGTGGGCTGCCCTGGGGAGGCCGTGCGAGTCCGGTCGAGTGGGGGTGTGCGATGAAAGCGCCGCTCGGAGACGTCGGAAGAGGCCGTGGGCGTCGCGCCCTGGCCGCGGGGCTGGTGGCAGCCGCGCTGCTGCTCGCCGCGTGCGGTGGCGGGGGAGGCGACAGAGGCGAGCGGACCCGCACCGACTCCACCTGCGACGGCAGGATCGACGGCACCGCGCAGGTCACCGTGTGGTTCCACGCGGGGCCGAGCGCCGAGTACAACACGCTGCGCCGCCAGGTCCAGGACTTCAACAGGGCGCAGCGGGAGGTGCGGGTCGAGGTCGTCACACTGCCCGAGCAGCGGCCGTACAACGAACTGGTGCTCTCCGCCGCGGCCAGCGGCGACCTGCCGGACCTGCTCGATTTCGACGGACCCCGGCTCTACAGCCATGCCTGGTCCGGCAGGATCAAGCCGATCGACTCCTGCCTGTCCGACGGCCTTCGGAAGGACCTGTTGCCCTCGATCCGCCAACAGGGCACCTACGCGGGCAGGTTGTACGGGATCGGCACCTTCGACTCCGGGCTCGGGCTCTATGTGCGGCCGTCGGTGCTGAAGAAGGCCGGCATCCGTGTTCCCCGGGGCACCGAGGACGCCTGGACCGCCCGCGAGTTCACGGACATCCTGCGCACCCTGCGCAAGGCGGGGTACCGGTACCCGCTCGACATGGGCCTCGCCGACGCGAAACCCGGCGAGGAGTGGAACACCTACGGCTTCGCGCCCGTGGTGTGGTCGGCGGGCGGGGATCTCATCGACCCCAGGACGTTCCGGACCGCCGACGGCTTCCTGAACGGACCCGAGTCGGTCGAGGCGCTCACCACCTTGCAGAACTGGGTGCGGGAGGGGCTCGTCGAGCCCGGCAGGAGCGAACAGGCCTTCGTCCAGGAGCGCAGTGTCATCTCCTGGACAGGCCACTGGTGGTATCCGGACTACACCAGGAAGTTCCCCGGTGACCTGGCGATCGTGCCGCTGCCCGACTTCGGCGAGGGCACCGTGACCGGAATGGGCTCCTGGCAGTGGGGCGTGACCTCGGGCGACGCCGACGGCGACGCCGTGTGGCGCTTCCTCGCCTATCTGCTGAATCCGGACCAGATCCACCGGATGAGCGTGGCCAACGGCGCGATCCCGGCCACGCACAGCGCGGTGAAGCTCTCGCCCGAGTACGCCGAGGGCGGTGCCGAGCGCCTGTTCATCGAGCAGCTGACGGACGGCGTGGCCCGGCCGAGGCCGCGCACACCCGCCTACCCGGCGATCACCGAGGCGTTCTCCCGGGCCTTCCCGAAGATCATGATCGACAGGGCTCCGGTGAAGGCCACGCTCGACGAGGCGGTCGAGGCCATCGACAAGGACCTCGCCGCCCACGACGGTTACCCGAAGGACGGACCGTGAGCCGTCGACGTGCCCGGTCGCGTGGCTCACGGGACGCATGGACGGCAGCGGAGTTCGCGGGCATGCTGATGAGGCTGGGCCACGACCGACCACGCCCTGCACGGGCGTGTGAAAGCGCCCTCCACAGAGGGGTGTTTCGCATGACGGAACCCAACGGCACCATGCACGGAAGCGTCGGTACCTGAGGCCCTGTCATGCGCCGCTCACCGCTCAGACGAAGCTCCGGGGTCCCGCACCGCGTCCCGCTGCTCGCCCGGCTGCGCGTCGGCCGGAAGCTGATGCTGCTGGTCCTGCTGCCGGTGACCGGGCTGCTCGCTTTCACCGCCTTCAGCTCCGTGGCCCAGTGGCGGGAAGCACGGACCCTGCGCGACTTCCACACCGGCACCGAGGTGTCGTTCGCGACGGCCGAGGTCACCGATGCCGTCGCAGGAGAGCGGCTCGCCGCCGTCAAGGCCCGGCTGCGCCCCGGAACGGACACGCCGGCGGAGCGGACCGGGGCCGAACGCGCCACCGACCGGGTCCTGGAGCGCGCCGTGACCCGCGCCGCCTCGTGGTCCGGATCCGACATCGCCGGCGACCTCGACGCCCTCGGCCGTCAACTGCACTCCCTGCGCGTCCAGATCACCACCGGCTCACTCACCGCCCCCGACATCGCCGAGCAGTACGGCAACGTCGAGACCACCCTGCTCCACGACGTCACCGCGCTCGAAGCCGGCCGCCCCACCCGGGCCTCGGGCCGCGCAGCCGACGCCCACATCGCGCTCCTGCGGGCCATCGAGGCCGCCGACCGGGAACAGGTGGAGGTCGCCGCCCTGCTCGCCGGTTCCGCGGGCCGACCCACCGGCGCCGGACGCTGGCCCGCGCTCGAGACGGCCCAGCTGGACGCCTTCCGGGAGAACACCTCGGCCGAACTGCGGACCCAGCTGTACGTCATCCAGTTCAGGGACCCCGGCCGAGCCGTCCGCAGGGTTCGCGACCTGCTCGCCACCGCCCGCCCGGAGACCGCCGCCTGGCCCTCGTACGAGCGCTGGCTCGCCGACTCCGGGGCCCGCATCGACTCCCTGCGCGGCATACAGGACCGGGCCGCCGGCGCACTCGACGCCACGGCCGGCCACGACCGCCGCGAGGCCGAGGTGCGCGTGGTGCGCGACCTCACCGCCTCCCTGGCCGTGCTCGCCCTCGTCACCTTCCTCGCGCTCGCGCTCAGCCGGTCGATCACCCGGCCCCTGGGCCAGGTCGCCGCGGGCGCCCGGGCACTGTCGTACGGCGATCTCTCGTACGACATCCGGTACGCGGGCCGCGACGAACTGGGTGATGTCGCCGACACCTTCCGCGAACTGCGTGTGACCACCGAGCGGCTGGCCGCCGAGATCCGCGCCATGAACACGGCGATCGACCACAACCGCCTCGAACACCGCGCCGACGAGGCCTCCTTCGAGGGCACATGGAGCCAGCTGCTGGGCGGAATGAACAGCACCATGTCCTCCTTCGCGGCGGCGCACGGGCGGCGCGAGGAGGCCGAGCAGGAACTGGCGAGCATCTTCAACCTCTCGCTGGACCTGCTCTGCATCAGCGGGACCGACGGCTACTTCAAGCGGGTCAACCCGGCCTTCGAGCGCATCCTGGGCCACCCGCGCGAGACGATCCTGTCGATGCCGTTCATCGAGTTCGTGCACGAGGAGGACCGGGACACCACCCGTGCGGCCCTCGCGCGGCTGGCCGGCGGCGTCGAGGTGGCCGAGTTCGAGAACCGCTACCTGCGCGCGGACGGCACCGAGTGCTGGCTGCAGTGGAGCGCCCGGCCGGTCCTGGAACAGGGCCTCATCTACGCCACCGCCCGCGACGTCACCGAGAGCCGCCGCACCGCCCGGGAACAGGCCGCCCTGCGCCGGGTCGCCACCCTGGTGGCCCACGGCGCCCCGCCGTCCGAGGTGTTCGCGAGGGTGGCCGAGGAGGTGGGGGACCTGCTGGACACCACCGCGGCCGTGCTGCGCCAGGAGCCCGACGGCAGCCAGACGGTCCTCGGGACCGTGCTCGGCATCCCGGAAGAACTCGAGGAGGCGACGCGCAAGGAGCGCAGCGAGGCGGGGTACGAGGCGATCGACGCGGTCACCAGGACCCGGCGCGCCGCCCACGTCGGCCACGCCGTGGGCGCGCCCATCGTCGTCGACGACCGGCTGTGGGGCTTCGTCGTCGCGGCCTCTCCCCTGGAGGTGCTGCCGGTGGGCACCGAGTCGCGGCTGGCCGACTTCACCGAACTCGTCGCCACCGCCATCGCCAACGCCGACAGCCGCGACCAGCTGACCGCCTCACGCGCGCGTGTGGTGGCCGCGGCGGACGCCTCCCGGCGGCGCATCGAGCGCGATCTGCACGACGGGGTCCAGCAGCGGCTCGTCGCCCTCCAGCTGGATCTGCGGCTCGCCGAGACCCTGGTGACCGACCGGTCCTCGGAGCTCGCCGAACAGCTGGTACATGTCGGCAAGGGGCTCGACGACGCCTTCCAGGACCTGCTCCAGGTGGCCCGGGGCATCCACCCGGCCATCCTCTCCAAAGGCGGCCTGGGTCCCGCCCTGCGCTCCCTGGCCCGCCGCTCCGCCGTCCCCGTCGAGCTCGACCTGAAGCTGCCCCCGGCCCGGCTGCCGGAACAACTGGAGGTGGCCGCCTACTACGTGACCTCCGAATGCCTCACCAACGCGGCGAAACACGCGCACGCGCGCGTGGTGGAGGTCTCGGCGGAGATCCGGGACGGCGTCCTGGAGCTGACCATCCGCGACGACGGCGCCGGCGGCGCCGAGCCGGGACGCGGTTCCGGGCTGATCGGTCTCATCGACCGGGTCGAGGCGATCGGCGGCAAGCTGGCGGTCAGCAGCCCGCCCGGCGAGGGCACGACCATGGACGTGCGGCTGCCCCTGGGCGGGCCCTCGCCGGACCGGTGACCGCCCGAGGCGCACGCCGGGGAGTTCGTCCAGGTGGGGGAACCTGAACTGGGTGACATCGCGTACGCTCCGGGCGGTCCTGTCGGACGGAAGAGGCATCCGTCCGGCTCTAGAGGCGGTGGGTTCCGCCGTTCTGTGCGGTCCGCAGGCGCTTGGCACGCACGATGTCCGGGTCCCTCGGATCCAGGACGTCGACCGTGCCGTACGTCTCGTCCGGGTACCGACGGGCGCGGACCGGCCGCCGCTGTTTCTCGATCCGTGTCCGCCGCATGTCCCGCACCCTTCGGCCGTGCGACCTTCCGTCCCTCGCCCGGGACGGCCGGTCGGACTGCATCTGCACTGGTTCGAGAATCGCCCGGACACGTCCTGATGTCGTCACGGCAGGCCTCCAATTCCGCTTCCGGCTAGCCGTAAACCCAAGGGTGGGGCAGGCTGTTGGGCGCGGGCAGCGGGCAGCGGGCGGGTCCGGGGGGAGCTCCGACCTTGGACGACGCACCGCACAGGCCTGGCGAGGGGGACCGGGGTCATGGACGACGCAGCACAGCAGCCGGCACGGGGACGGGTCGTCCTCGCCGACGACGACATCCTGCTCAGGGAGGGTCTCGCCAGCCTGTGCGAGCGCGTCGGATTCCAGGTCGCGGGCCAGGCCGGTGACGCGGTGCGGCTCCTGGAACTGGTCGACGAGGAACGCCCCGAACTGGCGATCGTCGACATAAGGATGCCTCCGGACCACTCGACCGAAGGTCTCAAGGCCGCCCGCACCATCCGTGAGCGCCACCCCGACACCGGCATCCTCGTCCTGTCCGCGTTCGTCGAGGTCGAGGAAGCGCTGGAACTGCTGGCGAGCGGGCGCAAGGTCGGCTACCTCCTCAAGAGCCGGGTCACGGTCGTCGACGAGTTCATCGAGGCCCTGGAGCGCATCCACCGGGGCGGCTCGGTGGTCGACCCCTCCCTGGTGCAGGAGCTGTTCTCCGCCCAACGCCGCGACGACCCGCTCGCCCGTCTCAGCGCCCGCGAGCGCGAGGTCCTCGCCCTGATGGCCGAGGGCCGCTCCAACGCCGGCATCGGCCGCCGCCTGTGGGTCACCGAGGGCACCGTCGAGAAACACGTCCGCAGCATCCTCGGCAAACTCGCCCTCACGGAGGACACCGACGACCACCGCCGGGTGCTGGCCGTGCTGACATTCCTGGAGTCCCGCTAGTCTTCTGAGTCAGGAATTCTGTTCAGATGTGTAGGCTTGCTGGGTGGCACGGACTGGGCGGCCGAAGGCCGAGTTGACGCTGTCGGATGAAGAACGGGCTGCGCTGGAGGGATGGGTGCGGCGCCGTTCGACGCCGCAAGCATGGGCCTTGCGGTGCCGGATCATCCTGGCCTGTGCCACCGGCGCGTCGAACAAGGACGTTGCTGCTCAGCTCGGTTCGACAGCGCATGCGGTGGGGCGGTGGCGGTTGCGGTTCGTCGAGCACCGGATCGCCGGGCTGGGTGACATGCCCCGTTCGGGCGGCCCCAGGACGGTCACTGATGATCAGGTCGAAGCGGTGGTCAAAAGGACGCTGGAGACCACGCCGAGGAACGCCACGCACTGGTCGACGAGGGCGATGGCCAAGGAGTTGGGGCTCTCGCAGTCGACCGTGTCGCGGATCTGGCGGGCGTTCGGCCTGCAGCCGCACCGCTCGGAGACGTTCAAGCTGTCGACGGACCCGTACTTCGTCGACAAGGTCCACGACGTGGTCGGTTTGTATCTGGATCCGCCCGAGCGGGCGCTGGTGTTCTGCGTGGACGAGAAGTCGCAGATCCAGGCCCTGGATCGCTCTCAGCCGGTGCTGCCGATGATGCCCGGAGTTCCCCAGCGCATCACCCACGACTACGTCCGAGCGGGCACCACCACGCTGTTCGCCGCGCTGGAGGTGGCCACCGGCAACGTGATCGGCTCCCTTCACCGCCGGCACCGCGCCGAGGAGTTCAAGAAGTTCCTGATCAAGCTCGACCAGGAGATCCCGGCAGGGTTGGACGTCCATCTGGTGCTGGACAACTACGCCACCCACAAGACCCCGGCGATCAAGACGTGGCTGCTGGCCCACCCCCGCTTCCACCTGCACTTCACCCCGACCGGGTCGTCCTGGCTCAACCTGGTCGAGCGATGGTTCGCCGAGCTGACGAACAAGCAGATACGACGAGGCGTCCACAAGACAGTCCAGGCGCTGGAGAAGGACATCCGGGCCTGGATCGCCGCATGGAACACCGACCCCAAGCCCTACGTCTGGACGAAGACCGCAGACGAGATCCTCGAACGCCTCGCCAGCTATCTGAACAGAATTCCTGACTCAGAAGACTAGGACCTGTCCGGCGGACAGCCCCGGCCGCCTCCGTCGGGTTCCGCACAAGATCCGCCCGACAGACCTTGGCCGTTGTCCACAGGCTCGCCGGACTGTCAGCCCTCGCCAGTAGGGTGTGAGACATGGCCGACCCCTCCAGCTACCGCCCCAAACCCGGGGAGATCCCGGACTCTCCCGGGGTGTACAGGTTCCGCGACGAGCACCGCCGGGTGATCTACGTCGGAAAGGCGAAAAGCCTGCGTCAGCGCCTGGCGAACTACTTCCAGGACCTGGCGAGCCTGCACCCCCGCACCCGCACGATGGTGACCACGGCCGCGTCCGTGGAGTGGACGGTGGTGTCCACGGAGGTCGAGGCCCTCCAGCTGGAGTACTCCTGGATCAAGGAGTTCGACCCCCGGTTCAACGTCAAGTACCGCGACGACAAGAGCTACCCCTACCTCGCGGTGACGATGAACGAGGAATTCCCGCGCGTGCAGGTGATGCGCGGCCAGAAACGCAAGGGCGTCAGGTACTTCGGGCCGTACGGGCACGCGTGGGCGATCCGCGACACCGTCGACCTCCTCCTGCGCGTCTTCCCGGTCCGCACCTGCTCCGCCGGCGTCTTCAAGAACGCCGCCCGCACCGGCCGCCCCTGCCTCCTCGGGTACATCGGCAAGTGCTCGGCGCCCTGCGTCGACCGCGTCTCCGCCGACGAACACCGCGACCTGGCCGAGGACTTCTGCGACTTCATGGCCGGCCGCACCGGCACCTACATCCGCCGTCTCGAGCAGCAGATGACGGACGCGGCCGAGGAGATGGAGTACGAGCGGGCGGCCCGCCTGCGCGACGACATCGGGGCCCTGAAGAAGGCCATGGAGAAGAGCGCGGTCGTGCTCGCCGACGCGACCGACGCCGACCTGATCGCGGTCGCCGAGGACGAGCTGGAGGCCGCCGTCCAGATCTTCCACGTGCGCGGCGGACGCGTCCGGGGCCAGCGCGGCTGGGTCACCGACAAGGTCGAGGAGATCACCACCGGCGCCCTCGTCGAGCACGCCCTCCAGCAGCTCTACGGCGAGGAGAAGGGGGACTCCGTCCCCAAGGAGGTCCTCGTCCCGGCCCTGCCCGACCCGGTCGAGCCGGTCCAGGAATGGCTGACCGAGCGCCGCGGCTCGGGAGTCTCCCTGCGCATCCCGCAGCGCGGCGACAAGAAGGCCCTCATGGAGACCGTGCAGCGCAACGCCCAGCAGGCACTCGTCCTCCACAAGACCAAGCGCGCCTCCGACCTGACCACGCGCTCGCGTGCCCTGGAGGAGATCGCCGAGGCCCTCGACCTGGACAGCGCGCCGCTGCGGATCGAGTGCTACGACATCTCCCACCTCCAGGGCGACGACGTGGTCGCGTCCATGGTCGTCTTCGAGGACGGACTCCAGCGCAAGAGCGAGTACCGCCGCTTCCAGATCAAGGGCTTCGCCGGCCAGGACGACGTCCGGTCCATGCACGAGGTGATCTCCCGCCGGTTCCGGCGCTACCTCGCCGAGAAGGAGAAGACGGGCGAGTGGGTGGACGACCTTCCCGAGGAGGGCACCCCCGAGAACGGCCTCAAGGACGACGACGGCCGCCCGAAGAAGTTCGCGTACCCGCCCCAGCTCGTCGTCGTCGACGGCGGACAGCCCCAGGTCGCCGCCGCCAAGAAGGCCCTGGACGAGCTCGGCATCGACGACATCGCCGTCTGCGGCCTCGCCAAGCGCCTGGAGGAGGTCTGGCTGCCGGGCGATGACGATCCGGTCGTGCTGCCCCGCACCAGCGAAGGCCTGTACCTTCTGCAGCGGGTCCGTGACGAGGCCCACCGCTTCGCGATCACCTACCAGCGCACCAAGCGGGCCCAGCGCTTCCGGTCGAGCCCGCTCGACGACGTCCCCGGCCTTGGGGACACGCGCAAGCAGACCCTGCTGAAACATTTCGGGTCCTTGAAGAAACTACGATCCGCCACCATCGACCAGATCTGCGAGGTCCCCGGCATAGGCCGCAAGACGGCCGAGACGATCGCCGTGGCCCTCGCCCAGGCGGCCCCGGCCGCGCCCGCCGTGAACACGGCGACTGGAGAGATCATGGATGAGGAGGAACCCGGCACCACGGGTTCCGGTGGGGAACCCGTGACGGCGGGTGCCCCGGACGAACGACGGGGGCAGGAGACATGAATGTGAACGAGCACGAAGAACAACAGGACCAGGGCGGAGAAGACGCACAGGTGAGTACGGGCGCACCCGCCGACGCTGCCGGAGTCCCGGAGGCGGCCATCCCCGAGCTGGTGATCATCTCCGGGATGTCCGGCGCCGGGCGCTCGACCGCCGCGAAGTGTCTGGAGGACCTCGGCTGGTTCGTCGTCGACAACCTCCCGCCCGCGCTGATCCCCACCATGGTGGAGCTCGGCGCCCGCTCCCAGGGCAATGTCGCGCGGATCGCCGTGGTCGTCGACGTCCGCGGCCGCCGCTTCTTCGACAACCTCCGCGAGTCCCTCGCCGACCTGGCGTCCAAGCACGTCACCCGGCGGATCGTCTTCCTGGAGTCCTCCGACGAGGCCCTGGTGCGCCGCTTCGAGTCCGTGCGCCGCCCGCACCCCCTCCAGGGCGACGGCCGCATCGTCGACGGCATCGACGCCGAGCGCGAGCTCCTGCGCGAGTTGCGCGGCGACGCCGACCTGGTCATCGACACCTCCAGCCTCAACGTGCACGAGCTGCGCGCCAAGATGGACGCCCAGTTCGCCGGCGAGGAGGAGCCCGAGCTCAGGGCCACCGTCATGTCCTTCGGCTTCAAGTACGGCCTCCCGGTCGACGCCGACCTGGTCGCGGACATGCGGTTCCTGCCCAACCCGCACTGGGTCCCGGAGCTGCGCCCCTTCACCGGCCTCAACGAGGAGGTGTCGGCGTACGTCTTCAACCAGCCCGGCGCCAAGGAGTTCCTCGACCGCTACGCCGAGCTGCTGCGCCTCATCGCGGCCGGCTACCGCCGCGAGGGCAAGCGGTACGTGACCATCGCCATCGGCTGCACCGGCGGCAAGCACCGCTCGGTCGCCACGTCGGAGAAGCTCGCCGCGCGCCTCGCGGCCGAGGGTGTGGAGACGGTGGTCGTACACCGGGACATGGGACGGGAATGACCGCACGTAGTCCGCGGCTGAGCAGGCTGCGCAGGGTCGTCCCCGAAGCGCGCGCGACCCGGCCCGTCGAGGCCCGGGGTGCGAGACCCCGCCGGCGCGGCGCCCAGCCCAAGGTGGTCGCGCTCGGCGGTGGCATGGGCCTGTCCGCCTCGCTCGCCGCACTGCGCCGGATCACCGGCGACCTCACCGCCGTCGTCACCGTGGCCGACGACGGCGGCTCCAGCGGGCGCCTGCGTGACGAGCTGGGCGTCCTGCCCCCCGGCGACCTGCGCAAGGCGCTGGCCGCGCTGTGCGGCGACGACGACTGGGGCCAGACCTGGGCCCGGGTCATCCAGCACCGCTTCCAGTCCAAGGGCGACCTGCACGAACACGCGGTCGGCAACCTGCTCATCGTCGCCCTGTGGGAGCAGCTCGGCGACCATGTCCAGGCCCTCGACCTGGTCGGCAGACTCCTCGGCGCGCACGGGCGCGTGCTGCCCATGTCCGCCGTACCCCTGGAGCTCCAGGCCCTGGTCAAGGGGCACGACCCGGACCGGCCCGAGGACGTGGAGACCGTACGCGGACAGGCGACCGTGGCTCTGACCCCGGGTGAGGTGCAGTCGGTGCACGTCGTGCCGCACGACCCGCCCGCCGTCCCCGAGGCGGTGGAGGCGGTCCGGGACGCGGACTGGGTGGTCCTCGGGCCCGGCTCGTGGTTCTCCTCGGTCATCCCGCATCTGCTGGTGCCCGAACTTTTGGACGCCCTCACCCAGACGAAGGCGCGCCGGGTACTCTCCCTGAACCTCGCACCGCAGCCGGGAGAAACCGATGGCTTCTCACCGCAGCGTCATTTGGAGGTTTTGGGACGACACGCCCCTAAACTCGCCCTGGACGTGGTGCTGGCCGACCAGGCCGCCGTGCCCGACCGCGATTCCCTGACCGACGCCGCCAAGCGGTTCGGCGCCGCGGTCGAGCTGGCGCCGGTGGCCCGGCCCGACGGGACCCCGAGGCACGACCCGGAGCTGTTGGCCGCCGCGTACGACCGTATTTTTCGGATGCATGGAAGGATCGGCCCATGGCGATGACGGCAGCGGTGAAGGACGAGATCTCCCGGCTTCCCGTCACCCGGACCTGCTGCAGAAAGGCGGAGGTCTCCGCCATTCTGCGGTTCGCCGGCGGCCTCCACCTGGTGAGCGGGCGCATTGTGATCGAGGCGGAGCTGGACACCGCGATGGCGGCCCGCCGGCTCAAGCGGGACATCCTGGAGATCTTCGGCCACAGCTCCGAACTGATCGTGATGGCACCGGGCGGACTGCGCCGCGGTTCGCGTTACGTCGTCCGGGTCGTCGCCGGCGGTGACCAGCTGGCCCGCCAGACGGGCCTGGTCGACGGCCGGGGCCGGCCGATCCGGGGGCTGCCGCCGCAGGTGGTCTCGGGGGCCACCTGCGACGCCGAGGCCGCTTGGCGCGGTGCCTTCCTGGCGCACGGCTCGCTCACCGAGCCCGGCCGCTCCTCCTCCCTGGAGGTGACCTGCCCGGGCCCCGAGGCCGCGCTCGCCCTGGTCGGCGCCGCCCGCCGCCTCTCGATCGCCGCCAAGGCCCGCGAGGTCCGCGGAGTGGATCGCGTGGTCGTCCGGGACGGTGACGCGATCGGTGCCCTGCTCACCCGGCTGGGCGCCCACGAGTCGGTGCTCGCCTGGGAGGAGCGCCGGATGCGCCGCGAGGTGCGGGCCACGGCGAACCGGCTCGCCAACTTCGACGACGCCAACCTCCGCCGCTCCGCGCGCGCGGCCGTGGCGGCCGGTGCCCGGGTCCAGCGGGCCCTGGAGATCCTCGCCGACGACGTGCCCGAGCACCTCGCCGCCGCCGGGCGGCTGCGCATGGACCACAAGCAGGCCTCCCTGGAGGAGCTGGGCGCGCTCGCGGACCCGCCGCTGACCAAGGACGCCGTGGCCGGCCGTATCCGCCGCCTGCTGGCGATGGCCGACAAGCGGGCCCAGGACCTCGGTATCCCGGGCACGGAGTCCAGCATCACCGAGGAGATGGCCGACAACCTGGTCGGCTGACCGTCACTCACCACGCCGGTGCCGACGCCCACTTGGGACGTCGGCACCGGCGTTTGCGTATTCGCGAGGCGCCCTTGACTGGATCATCAACTGTCATGAGCCTGGCATCTGTTCGCTGCTGTGGCGGACCACCGCAAGGGGGGCTCATGAGACGAAGAGCGAGACCGATCCTCGCCGTTGGCGCGCTCCTGCTCGGCGGCGCGGGCCTCGCGCCCGTCGCCCAGGCCGCGCAGAGCGCCAGTTCTCCTGATCCGAACGAAGTCAAGGTCTTCCGCGCCGAGGTGACCAGCGGGCAGGTACCCCTGCTGCTGGCGGCCGGGCAGGACGGCCACGAACTGAGCGAGCAGGTGCCCGCCAAGGGCACCGCGACCGTCGAGGTCTACCTCACCGACCAGGAGGCCCAGAAGCTCGAAGGGCAGGGCGTCGAGCTCACCGAGCACACCCTGACCGCCAAGGCCGAGGCCCGCGTGGACAAGGCCGCCGAGGGTGTTTTCCGGCCGTACAGCGGAAGCGGCGGCCTCCAGGAGGAGATCCTCGCGACCGCCCGGGCCAACCCCGGCCTCACCAAGGTCGTCTCCATCGGCAAGACCGTGAACGGCAAGGACATCCTCGCGCTCAAACTGACCAAGAACGCGAAGAAGTCCAAGGACGGCGCCAAACCCTCCGTCCTCTACATGTCCAACCAGCACGCGCGCGAGTGGATCACGCCGGAGATGACCCGCCGGCTGCTCCACCACTACGTCGACAACTACAAGAGCGACAAGCGCGTCAAGAAGATCGTCGACTCCACCGAGCTGTGGTTCGTCCTGTCGGCCAACCCCGACGGCTACGACTACACCTTCCAGAGCGACGACAACCGCCTATGGCGCAAGAACCTGCACGACAACAACGGCGACGGCACCGTCGGCGTAGGCGACGGCGTCGACCTCAACCGCAACTTCTCCTACAAGTGGGGCTACGACAACGAGGGTTCGTCCCCCAACCCCACCAGTGAGACCTACCGCGGCACGTCCCCCTCCTCGGAGCCCGAGACCAAGGCGCTGGACGCCTTCGAGAAGCGGATCGGCTTCACGTACGGGATCAACTACCACTCCGCCGCCGAACTCCTCCTCTACGGCGTCGGCTGGCAGGTGGCCACCGACACGCCCGACGACATCATGTACAAGGCGCTCGCCGGCACCCCGGACAACTCCGCGATCCCCGGCTACCGTCCGCAGGTCTCCTCGGAGCTGTACACCACCAACGGCGAGGCGGACGGCCACGCGTCGAACGTCAACGGCCTGGCGATGTACACCCCCGAGATGTCGACCTGCCAGACCGCCTCGGACCTCGACCCGAACGACCAGTGGAACGCGGCGGACTGCCAGTCGGTCTTCAACTTCCCGGACGACGAGAAGCTCATCCAGCAGGAGTTCGAGAAGAACATCCCGTTCGCGCTCTCCGTCGCCGAGTCCGCGGCCACGCCCGACCAGCCGAAGTCCTCGCTCGGTCTGAAGGCCCCCGACTTCACCCCGAAGCCGTTCACCACGTCCTACTCGCGCGGTGCGGACCAGGAGGTCTCCGTCGTCGTACGCAGGTCCGTGCGCGACAAGGAGCTCAAGTACCGCGTCAACGGCGGCCGTACGAAGGACACGGCGCTCAAGGCCTGGAAGGGCGGCGAGACGTACGGCGGTGAGGACAACCTCTACTTCGACGAGTACCGCGCCAAGGTCGCCGACGGCAATCCGGGCGACAGGGTCGAGGTCTGGTTCACCGGCCGGACGAAGAGCGGAAAGACCGGCTCCAGCGCGCACTTCACCTACACGGTGGCCGAGCGGCCGCGCGCGGACGTGCTCGTGGTCGCCGAGGAGGGCGCGACCGCCACACAGGCGCAGACCTACGTGGACGCCCTCAAGGCGGCCGGCCGCCGGGCGATCGTCTGGAACGTCGCCACGCAGGGCGCGCCCGACGCGCTCGGCGTGCTGGACCACTTCAGGACCGTCGTCCACTACACGGGCGCGGCCGTCCCGGGCAACCCCACCCAGCTCCAGTTGCGCGCCTTCCTGAACGAGGGCGGCAAGCTGGTCGAGGCAGGCGAGCGGGCCGGCGGCAACGTCGACCTGGGCGGCGGCACCCTGTCGAACGACTTCAGCCAGTACTACCTGGGCGCCTACACCCGTACGACCCTACCGGGCGCCACGGCCTTCCAGGGCACCGGCAAACTGACCGGAGCCGGCGCGGGCCTCGGGGCCGCACCCGGCAACCCGCTGGACGCGGCCGGATCCTTCAGCGTCACCTCGGACAACCTGCCCGCGGCGACCTTCCCGCAGTTCGCGAGCGCCGGAGCGGGCACGTACCCCGGCACGCCCAACCCGTACGGACCGTACGAGGGCACCTCCATGGCGGCCGTCACGCACAGCGACTACGCCTGGAACCGCCTCACCCGCACCATCGACCTCACCCAGGTGACCGCCGCGCAGGCGCCCACGCTGCGCACCCGGATGCTGTGGGACACCGAGGAGGGCTACGACCACGCCGTCCTGGAGGCGCACACCGCCGGGGCGGACGACTGGACCACGCTCCCGGAGAAGAACGGTGCGACCACCAATGCCGTGCCCGCCGAGTGCGAGGCCGGGTTCTTCATCGCGGCCCACCCCGCGCTCAAGCGGTATCTGACGCAGGGCGCCGACGGCTGCACGGCCTCCGGCACCAGCGGCCAGTGGAACAGCCTCACCGGGGCCTCGGCCGGCTGGCAGGAGGTCTCCTTCGACCTCTCCGCGTACGCGGGCAAGAAGGTCGAGGTGTCCTTCAGCTACATCACCGACCCCGGATCCGGCGGTCGCGGCGTCCTCGTCGACAACACCTCGGTCGTCGCCGGCGGCCAGGCCGTGGAGACGGAGGGCTTCGAGACCTCGCTCGGCGCGTGGAGCGTGCCCGGCCCGCCCGCGGGCAGTCCCGCGGTCGTGAAGGACTGGGGGCGCGCCGGAGAGCTGTTCAAGACCTACGGAGCGGTCACCACGGACGACACCGTGCTGCTGGGCTTCGGCCTGGAGCACGTCACCGCGGCGGCCGACCGCAAGGCCGTTCTCGCCAAGGCACTCGCGGCCATCGGCGGGTGAACCCCGGGTGACTCGATGTAGTCATTTCGGGTGACCGGAGATCTCGGTCCAGGGCGGTCCGTACCCCTACTGGCGGGTACGGACCGCACTGCCGTGTATGGGGCATCTCGATGTCACCACGCCGGGCTCAGGGAGGTAGGGTCGGGGGTGGTCGGGGACATCCCATACAGCTCGCCGGTCTCACAACCGGCGTACCAACGAGGAGATCGGTTCGTGACGATCCGCGTAGGCATCAACGGCTTTGGCCGCATCGGTCGTAACTACTTCCGCGCGCTGCTGGAGCAGGGTGCTGACATCGAGATCGTGGCTGTCAACGACCTGGGTGACACCGCGACCACCGCGCACCTGCTGAAGTACGACACCATCCTGGGCCGCCTCAAGGCCGAGGTGTCGCACACCGCCGACACGATCACCGTCGACGGTCACACCATCAAGGTGCTGTCCGAGCGCAACCCGGCCGACATCCCGTGGGGCGAGCTGGGCGTCGACATCGTCGTCGAGTCGACCGGCATCTTCACGAAGAAGGCCGACGCCGAGAAGCACATCGCGGGCGGCGCCAAGAAGGTCCTCATCTCGGCTCCGGCCAAGGACGAGGACATCACCATCGTGATGGGCGTCAACCAGGACAAGTACGACGCGGCCAACCACCACGTCATCTCCAACGCCTCCTGCACCACCAACTGTGTGGCGCCGATGGCCAAGGTGCTCGACGAGAACTTCGGCATCGTCAAGGGTCTGATGACGACGGTCCACGCGTACACCAACGACCAGCGCATCCTGGACTTCCCGCACTCGGACCTGCGTCGCGCCCGCGCCGCCGCCGAGAACATCATCCCGACCACGACGGGCGCCGCGAAGGCCACCGCGCTGGTCCTGCCGCAGCTCAAGGGCAAGCTGGACGGCATCGCGATGCGCGTCCCGGTCCCCACCGGCTCGGCCACCGACCTGGTCGTGACGCTGCAGCGCGAGGTCACCAAGGACGAGGTCAACGCCGCGTTCAAGAAGGCCTCCGAGGACGGCGACCTCAAGGGCTACCTGTCGTACACCGAGGACCCGATCGTCTCCTCGGACATCGTCAGCGACCCGGCCTCCTGCACCTTCGACTCCTCCCTGACCATGGTCCAGGAGGGCAACTCGGTGAAGATCCTCGGCTGGTACGACAACGAGTGGGGCTACTCCAACCGCCTCGTCGACCTCACGGTCTTCGTCGGCAACCAGCTCTGATCGACCGATCAGGCACCTAGGTGTGTGAGCAAGGGCTCGGGCAGCGTGAGGACGCGTTGCCCGAGCCCTCACTCACGTGATCAGCTTTCGTACGATCCAGAGCCCTCCTCAGGAGTCCCCTTTATGAAGACGATCGACGAACTCCTCGCCGAAGGGGTGGCCGGCAAGCGGGTCTTCGTCCGCGCCGACCTCAACGTGCCGCTGTCCGGCACCACCATCACCGACGACGGCCGTATCCGAGCCGTTCTGCCGACCGTGAAGGCCCTCGCCGACGCGGGCGCCCGCGTGGTCGTCGCCTCGCACCTGGGCCGCCCCAAGGGCGCTCCGGACCCGGCCTTCTCCCTCGCCCCGGCGGCCGCCCGCCTCGGTGAACTCCTGGACGCCCCCGTGGAGTTCGCGACCGACACGGTGGGCGAGTCGGCCACCGCCACGGTCGCGGGCCTCGCCGACGGCCAGGTCGCGGTCGTCGAGAACCTCCGCTTCAACGCCGGCGAGACCTCCAAGGACGACGCCGAGCGCGGCGCCTTCGCGGACCAGCTCGCCGCCCTCGCCGATGTCTACGTCGGCGACGGCTTCGGCGCGGTCCACCGCAAGCACGCCTCGGTGTTCGACCTCCCGGCCCGGCTGCCGCACTACGCAGGGCACCTCATCGCCACCGAGGTCGGCGTCCTGAAGAAGCTCACCGACGACGTCAAGCGCCCTTACGTGGTCGTGCTCGGCGGCGCCAAGGTCTCCGACAAGCTCGCCGTCATCGACGAGCTGCTCGGCAAGGCCGACCGCATCCTCATCGGCGGGGGCATGGCCTTCACCTTCCTCAAGGCCAAGGGCCACGAGGTCGGCGCGTCCCTCCTCCAGGAGGACCAGATCCCGGCGGTTCTGGAGTACATCGAGCGCGCCGAGAAGACCGGCGTCGAGCTGGTCCTGCCGGTCGACGCGGTGGTCGCCCCCGCGTTCCCGGACCTGAAGACCAAGGCCCCGGCCGACTCCACCACCGTCGCCGCCGACCACATCCCAGCCGACCGGATGGGCCTGGACATCGGCCCGGCGTCCGGCAAGCTGTACGCCTCGAAGATCACCGACGCCGCCACCGTCTTCTGGAACGGTCCCATGGGCGTCTTCGAGCACCCCGAATTCGCCGAGGGCACCAAGGCGGTCGCCCAGGCTCTCCTCGACTCCTCGGCCTTCACGGTGGTCGGCGGTGGCGACTCCGCCGCGGCCGTCCGGACCCTGGGCTTCGACGAGAACGCATTCGGCCACATCTCGACCGGTGGCGGCGCCTCCCTCGAATACCTCGAGGGCAAGACGCTCCCCGGCCTCGCCGCACTGGAGGACTGACCTACATGAGCACGCGCACGCCGATCATGGCGGGCAACTGGAAGATGAACCTCAACCACCTCGAGGCCATCGCCCACGTCCAGAAGCTCGCCTTCGCCCTCGCGGACAAGGACTACGAGGCCGTCGAGGTCGCCGTCCTGCCGCCCTTCACCGACCTGCGCTCCGTGCAGACCCTGGTCGACGGCGACAAGCTCAAGATCAAGTACGGCGCCCAGGACCTCTCGGCGCACGACTCCGGCGCGTACACCGGCGAGATCTCCGGCTCGATGCTGGCCAAGCTGAAGTGCACGTATGTGGCGATCGGCCACTCCGAGCGCCGCCAGTACCACGCGGAGACCGACGAGATCGTCAACGCCAAGGTCAAGGCCGCCTACAAGCACGGCCTCACCCCGATCCTGTGCGTCGGCGAGGAGCTGGACGTCCGCGAGGCGGGCAACCACGTCTCCCACACCCTCGCCCAGGTCGAGGGCGGCCTCAAGGACCTCCCGGCCGAGCAGGCCGAGTCGGTCGTCATCGCCTACGAGCCGGTCTGGGCCATCGGTACCGGCAAGGTCTGCGGCGCGGAGGACGCCCAGGAGGTCTGCGCCGCCATCCGCGGCAAGGTCGCCGAGCTGTACTCGCAGGAGCTGGCCGACCAGGTCCGCATCCAGTACGGCGGCTCCGTCAAGGCCGGCAACGTCGCCGAGATCATGGCGCAGGCCGACATCGACGGGGCGCTCGTGGGCGGTGCGTCACTCGATACCGATGAGTTCGTCAAGATCGTGCGCTTCCGGGACCAGTGAGTATGCGGTAAGCGGGATCCGTCGTACCCTTGCGGGGGCACAGCCCTGAGGCTGTGCCCCTGTCGTCCATCCAGATCCGAGGAAGTTGGTCCAGCCGTGGTTATGGGGTTCTCGATCGCCCTGATCGTCTTCAGCGGCCTGATGATGCTGCTGGTGCTCATGCACAAGGGCAAGGGCGGCGGCCTCTCCGACATGTTCGGTGGCGGTATGCAGTCCTCCGTCGGCGGCTCTTCGGTCGCCGAGCGCAACCTCGACCGGATCACCATCGTGGTCGGTCTGCTGTGGTTCGCGTGCATTATCGTGCTCGGTCTCCTCATGAAGACGAACAGCTGAGCGGCGACGCCACACACAGCACGTACATTCCGCACGTAAGGCCCCATGTTCGGTACGCGCAGCTGAGCGCGGCCTATCATGGGGCTTGCGTCTAGGTGTGGGGGCTGTAACTCCAATCACTGGACGCGCGTTGGGCCTTACGTAGACTGAGGCGCTCGCAACGAAGCGACACGCCGACTCGCTTCGCGGCACCATCACGCAGGGAGTTACGACCGTGGCAAGTGGCAACGCGATCCGAGGTAGCCGGGTCGGGGCGGGGCCGATGGGCGAAGCCGAGCGGGGCGAGTCCGCGCCCCGTCTGCGCATCTCCTTCTGGTGCTCCAACGGGCACGAGACGCAGCCCAGCTTCGCCAGCGACGCGCAGGTCCCCGATACCTGGGACTGCCCGCGCTGCGGCTTTCCCGCCGGACAGGACCGGGACAATCCGCCGGACCCGCCGCGCACCGAGCCGTACAAGACGCATCTCGCGTACGTACGGGAGCGGCGCAGCGACGCCGACGGCGAGGCGATCCTCGCCGAGGCGCTCGCCAAACTGAGGGGCGAGATCTAGAGTCGACAGCCGGCCGGACACCGAGAGGTGCCTGGCCGGAGCGGTTTCAGGCGCGGCTGACGCGCTGCGCGGGTGCGCCCTGCCCTGTTTCGCGACGGGCTTCTTCGTACTGTCCATCGCCTGGCTGATGCGCTGATCAACTAGGTTGGACCAGCTGGCACAGGCACGAAAGAAGGCTGAAGTCGGACATGAACGCAGACGGCCGTACCAGGCTCAACCGGACGCCCGAGTGGACCGCGCTGGCCGAGCACCGCGAAGAGCTCGGCGAGGTGCGGCTGAGGGAGCTGTTCGCCGCCGATGCCGGTCGCGGCACCGGGTACACACTGCGGGTCGGTGACCTGTACGTCGACTACTCCAAGCACCTCGTCACCGACGAGACACTGCGGCTGCTGCGCGAACTCGCCGCCGCGACCGACGTCTTCGGCCTGCGGGACGCCATGTTCCGCGGCGAGAAGATCAACACGACCGAGAACCGGGCCGTGCTGCACACCGCGCTGCGCGCCCCGCGGGACGCCGTGATCGAGGTCGACGGGGAGAATGTCGTACCGGGCGTGCACGCGGTGCTCGACAAGATGAGCAACTTCGCGAACCGGGTCCGCTCCGGCGAGTGGACCGGCCACACCGGCAGCCGCATCAAGAACGTCGTCAACATCGGCATCGGCGGCTCCGACCTGGGCCCCGCGATGGCGTACGAGGTCCTGCGCGGCTTCACCGACCGCGACCTCACCGTCCGCTTCGTGTCGAACGTCGACGGTGCCGACCTGCACGAGGCCACCCGCGACCTGGACGCGGCCGAGACGCTGTTCGTCATCGCCTCGAAGACCTTCACCACCATCGAGACGATCACCAACGCCACCTCGGCGCGCGCGTGGCTGCTCGGTGAGCTGAAAGCGGATCAGGAGGCGGTCGCCCGGCACTTCGTGGCGCTGTCGACGAACGCCGAGAAGGTGTCGGACTTCGGCATCGACACGGCCAACATGTTCGAGTTCTGGGACTGGGTCGGCGGCCGATACTCCTACGACTCGGCGATCGGCCTGGCGCTGATGATCGCCATCGGGCCCGACCGCTTCCGCGAGATGCTCGACGGCTTCCACCTCGTCGACGAGCACTTCCGCACCGCCCCGGCCGAGTCCAACGTTCCTTTGCTCCTTGGCCTGTTGGGCATCTGGTACGGCAACTTCCACGACGCGCAGTCGCATGCCGTGCTGCCGTACAGCCACTACCTGTCGAAGTTCACCGCGTACCTCCAGCAGTTGGACATGGAGTCCAACGGCAAGTCGGTGGACCGTGACGGCAACCCCGTGGAGTGGCAGACCGGTCCGGTGGTGTGGGGCACGCCCGGCACCAACGGGCAGCACGCCTACTACCAGCTCATCCACCAGGGCACCAAGCTCATCCCGGCGGACTTCATCGGCTTCGCCCGGCCGGTCGCCGAGCTGTCCGACGCCCTCAGGGCGCAGCACGACCTGCTGATGGCGAACTTCTTCGCCCAGACCCAGGCGCTGGCCTTCGGCAAGACCCCGGACGAGGTGCGTGCGGAGGGGGTGGCCGAGGAGCTGGTCCCGCACAAGACGTTCCAGGGCAACCACCCGACGACGACGATCCTGGCCCGCGAGCTGACCCCGTCGGTCCTCGGCCAGCTCATCGCGCTCTACGAACACAAGGTGTTCGTCCAGGGCGCGATCTGGAACATCGACTCCTTCGACCAGTGGGGCGTCGAGCTCGGCAAGGTCCTGGCCAAGCGCGTCGAGCCGGCGCTCACGGAGGGCGCTGAGGTGCCGGGCCTGGACGCGTCCACGAAGGCTCTGGTGACGACGTACCGGGAGCTGCGCGGACGGCAGTGAGAACGCGGACGCCGGGCCCCTCCTGGGAGGGGCCCGGCGTCCGAACCGCCTTCTGGAAGGCGGCTGTTACGACGAAGCCGGCGGATACAGCGACCTCGGCAGCTGGGAGGCCGCCGCCGAGTCCAGCAGCCACAGGGTGCGGGCCCGGCCACGGGCCCCGGCCGCCGGCGCCTGGATCTCACCCGCGCCGGACAGGGCGATCGCCGCGGCCTGCGCCTTGTCCTCGCCGGCCGCCAGGAGCCAGACCTCACGGGCCGCGCGGATGGCGGGCAGCGTGAGGGTGACCCGGGTCGGCGGTGGCTTCGGGGCGCCGTGGACGCCGACGACCGTGCGCTCGGTCTCCCGTACCGCGGGGAGCTCCGGGAACAGGGACGCCACGTGGGTGTCCGGGCCCACGCCCAGCATCAGGACGTCGAAGGTCGGGACCGCGCCATGGTTCTCGGGACCGGCCGCACGGGCCAGCTCCTCGGCGTAGGACGCCGCCGCGGCCTCCACGTCGTGCCCGTGCGGACCGTCCGACGCGGGCATGGCATGCACACGCTTGGGGTCCAGCGGTACGGCGTCCAGCAGGGCCTCGCGGGCCTGCGTGACATTGCGCTCCGGGTCGCCCTCGGGCAGGAAGCGCTCGTCGCCCCACCACAGGTCCAGACGGCTCCAGTCGACGGCGTCCCGGGCGGGCGCCGCGGCCAGGGCGGCGAGCAGGCCGTTGCCGTTGCGGCCGCCCGTGAGGACCACGGACGCCGAGCCCCGGGAGGCCTGCGCGTCCACGATCTTCGTGATCAGACGGGCCGCGGCGGCCTGGGCCATCAGCTCCTTGTCGTGGTGCACGACCAGCTGCGGGGTGCTCACTTCGCCGCCTTCCCGGACAGCCCGGAGGGGACCGGCTTCAGCGATGCCGACGGCGCCGCTTCCTGCCCGGAAGCTTTCGCAGGGCCCTCGACAGGGGCTTTGACGGCGACTTCCGCGGAGGCTCCGACTGCGGCCGGCTCCGCGGAGACGGAATCTCCGGAGCCGGGTTCGCCGGCGACGGGGACTGGTTCTCCTTTGGGAGCCGGTTCCGGAAAGGGCGCCGACGGGTTCAGCCGTTCCACCCCGAACCGCAGCGCGGAGGCGTACGTGTCGTCCGGGTCAAGGCGGCGCAGCTCCTCCGCGATCAGCTCGGCGGTGTCCCGGCGCTTGAGCGCCACGGCCCGGTCCGGCTGACCCTGGATGGAGAGCGTGGCGAGCGAGCCGTCCGCGCGGTCCAGGACGATCGGACCGCTGTCCGTGTGCAGGCGTACGGCCGTGAGGCCCGGCCCGCTCGACAGCGACCGCTTCACCGGCACGTCCAGCCGGTCCGCCAGCCACATCGCCAGCAGCTCGCAGCTCGGGTTGAACTCCTCGCCCTCCACCTCGACGGCGTCCACCTCGCAGGTGACCTGGTCGAGCGCGGCGGCCAGCATCGAGCGCCACGGCGTGATCCGGGTCCAGGAGAGGTCGGTGTCGCCCGGGGTGTAGGTGTCGGCGCGCGCCGTCAGCTCGCGCACCGGCTGCTCGGAGGAGTAGGTGTCGGTGACCCGCCGCTGGGCGAGCGCCCCGAGCGGGTCCCCGGCCGGGTCGAGCGGTGCGTCCACCGGCCACCAGACGACGACCGGCGCGTCCGGCAGCAGCAGCGGAAGGACGACCGACTGGGCGTGGTCGACGACTTCGCCGTACAGCCGCAGCACCACCGTCTCGCCGGTGCCGGCGTCGGCGCCCACCCGCACCTCGGCGTCGAGGCGGGACTGGGTGCGGTCACGAGGACTCCTCGACACCCGCTTGATGACCACCAGCGTGCGCGAGGGGTGCTCGCGGGACGCGTCGTTGGCGGCCTTGAGGGCGTCGTAGGCGTTCTCCTCGTCCGTGACGATGACCAGCGTAAGCACCATGCCGACGGCCGGTGTGCCGATGTCCCGGCGGCCCTTGACCAGCGCCTTGTTGATCTTGCTGGCGGTGGTGTCCGTGAGGTCTGTCTTCATGGCCGGCGCCAGCTCCGTCCCTCTCGTGCGAGCATTTCGTCCGCCTCGACCGGGCCCCAGGTACCGGAGGGGTACTGGGCGGGCTTGCCGTGCGTGTCCCAGTACTCCTCGATCGGGTCGAGGATCTTCCAGGACAGCTCGACCTCCTCCGTGCGGGGGAAGAGGTTCGAGTCGCCGAGCAGGACGTCGAGGATCAGGCGCTCGTACGCCTCCGGAGAGGACTCCGTGAACGACTCGCCGTAGGCGAAGTCCATGGACACGTCCCGGATCTCCATCGAGGTGCCCGGCACCTTGGAGCCGAAGCGGACGGTGACGCCCTCGTCGGGCTGGACACGGATGACGATCGCGTTGGAGCCGAGCTCCTCGGTGGCCGTCGTGTCGAAGGGGGAGTGGGGCGCCCGCTGGAAGACCACCGCGATCTCGGTGACCCGGCGGCCCAGGCGCTTGCCGGTGCGCAGATAGAAGGGGACGCCCGCCCAGCGGCGGTTGTCGATCTCCACCTTGATGGCCGCGTACGTGTCGGTCTTGGACTGGGGGTCGATACCGTCCTCCTGGAGGTAGCCGACCGCCTTCGCGCCGCCCTGCCAGCCCGCCGCGTACTGGCCGCGCACGGTGTTCCGGCCCAGGTCCTTCGGCAGCTTCACCGCGCCGAGCACCTTGGTCTTCTCGGCGGCCAGCGCGTCCGCGTCGAAGGAGGCCGGCTCCTCCATGGCCGTGAGGGCCATGAGCTGGAGCAGGTGGTTCTGGATGACGTCACGGGCGGCGCCGATGCCGTCGTAATAGCCGGCCCGGCCGCCGATGCCGATGTCCTCGGCCATCGTGATCTGCACATGGTCCACGAAGGACCGGTTCCAGATCGGCTCGAACATCGTGTTGGCGAAGCGCAGCGCCAGGATGTTCTGGACGGTCTCCTTGCCCAGGTAGTGGTCGATGCGGAAGACCTGGTCCGGGGCGAAGACCTCCTCGACGGTCGCGTTGAGCTCCTCGGCCGACTTGAGGTTGTGGCCGAAGGGCTTCTCGATGACCGCGCGCCGCCAGGAGCCGCTCGACTGGTCGGCCAGCCGGTGCTTCTTCAGCTGCTGGATGACCACAGGGAAGGCCGACGGCGGCACGGACAGGTAGAAGGCGAAGTTGCCGCCGGTGCCCTGTGCCTTGTCGAGTTCGTCGATGGTGTCGCGCAGCCGCTCGAACGAGTCGTCGTCGTCGAAAGTGCCCTGGACGAAGCGCATCCCCTGGATGAGCTGCTGCCAGACCTCCTCGCGGAACGGCGTCCTGGCGTGCTCCTTGACCGCGTCGTGGACGACTTCCGCGAAGTCCTCGTTCTCCCAGTCCCGCCGGGCGAATCCGACCAACGAGAAGCCCGGTGGCAGCAGACCCCGGTTCGCCAGGTCGTACACGGCGGGCATGAGCTTCTTTCGTGACAAATCGCCCGTGACGCCGAAGATGACCAGGCCCGACGGCCCCGCGATACGCGGGAGCCGTCGGTCGGCGGGGTCACGCAGCGGGTTGCTGCTCGACAAGGGTTCAGCCCTCCGATGGGGCGAGGCGCTGAAGCTCCGCCTCGGTCGACTTGAGCAGGTCGTTCCAGGACGCCTCGAACTTCTCGACGCCCTCGTCCTCCAGGAGCTGCACCACCTCGTCGTACGAGATCCCGAGCTTCTCGACGGCGTCGAGTTCCGCACGGGCCTGCTCGTACGTACCGGCGACCGCGTTGCCGCGGATCTGGCCGTGGTCCTCGGTGGCGAACAGGGTCGCCTCGGGCATGGTGTTCACCGTGTTCGGCGCCACCAGCTCGTCGACGTACAGCGTGTCCTTGTAGGCCTTGTCCTTGACGCCGGTCGAGGCCCACAGCGGACGCTGCTTGTTCGCGCCGGCGTTCTCCAGCTTCGACCAGCGCTCGCCCGAGAAGACCTCCTCGTACGCCTGGTAGGCGAGGCGCGCGTTGGCGACGCCGGCCTTGCCGCGGGCGGCCTTGGCCTCGTCGGTGCCGAGCGCGTCGATGCGCTTGTCGATCTCGGTGTCCACACGGGACACGAAGAAGGACGCCACGGAGTGGATCTTCGACAGGTCGAGACCCCGCTCCTTGGCCTTCTCCAGGCCGGCCAGGAACGCGTCCATGACCTCGCGGTAGCGCTCCAGCGAGAAGATCAGCGTGACGTTGACGCTGATCCCGAGGCCGATGACCTCGGTGATCGCCGGGATGCCGGCGCGGGTGGCCGGGATCTTGATGAGGGTGTTGGGGCGGTCGACCAGCCAGGCGAGCTGCTTGGCCTCGGCGACCGTCGACTTGGTGTTGTGCGCCAGGCGCGGGTCGACCTCGATCGACACGCGACCGTCCTGGCCACCCGTGGCGTCGAAGACCGGGCGCAGGATGTCGGCCGCGTCCCGGACGTCCGCCGTGGTGATCATGCGGATGGCCTCTTCGACCGTGACCTTGCGGGCGGCGAGGTCGGACAGCTGCTGGTCGTAGCCGTCGCCCTCGGAGATCGCCTTCTGGAAGATCGACGGGTTGGTGGTGACGCCCACGACGTGCTGCTGGTCGATCAGTTCGGCGAGATTGCCGGACGTGATCCGCTTGCGCGACAGGTCGTCCAGCCAGATCGCCACGCCTTCCTCGGAGAGGCGCTTGAGTGCGTCTGTCATGGAATTACATCTCCTACGTGTCGTATGTGAGCGTCAGCGCTGGGCGGCGGCGAGAGATTCCCGCGCCTTCGCGGCCACGTTCTCGCCAGTGAAGCCGAACTCCTGGAAGAGGACCTTGCCGTCCGCGGAAGCACCGAAGTGCTCCAGGGAAACGATGCGACCGGCGTCCCCGACGTACTTGTGCCAGGTGAGACCGATACCCGCCTCGACCGCGACACGGGCCCTCACGGCCGGGGGCAGGACGCTGTCCCGGTACCCCTGGTCCTGCTCCTCGAACCACTCCACGGACGGCATGGAGACGACGCGCGTCGGCACCCCGTCGGCCTCCAGCTGCTCGCGCGCCTCGACGGCCACGTGCACCTCGGAACCGGTGGCGATGAGGATGACCTCGGGAGTCCCGGTGGAGGCCTCGAACAGGACGTAACCGCCCTTGACGGCGTCCTCGTTGGGCTCGTACGTCGGCACACCCTGACGGGTCAGCGCCAGGCCGTGCGGGGCACCCTTGCCGAACTCCTTGGTCCAGCGCTTGAGGATCTCGCGCCAGGCGATCGCGGTCTCGTTGGCGTCGGCCGGGCGGACCACGTTCAGGCCGGGGATCGCGCGCAGCGAGGCGATGTGCTCGACCGGCTGGTGCGTCGGGCCGTCCTCGCCGAGGCCGATGGAGTCGTGCGTCCACACGTACGTCACCGGCAGGTGCATCAACGCCGAGAGCCGGACGGCGTTGCGCATGTAGTCGGAGAAGACGAGGAACGTACCGCCGTAGATACGGGTGTTGCCGTGCAGCGCGATGCCGTTCATCTCCGCGGCCATGGAGTGCTCGCGGATGCCGAAGTGGATCGTGCGGCCGTACGGGTCCGCCTCCGCCAGCGGGTTGTCCGCCGGGAGGAACGAGCTGTTCTTGTCGATCGTGGTGTTGTTCGAGCCCGCCAGGTCGGCGGAGCCGCCCCACAGCTCGGGGATGACCGCGCCGAGGGCCTGGAGGACCTTGCCGGACGCGGCACGCGTGGCGACACCCTTGCCGGGCTCGAAGACCGGAATCGAGGACTCCCAGTCCTTGGGCAGCTCACCCGCGGCGATGCGGTCGAACGTGGCCGCGCGCTCGGAGTTGTTGCTCCGCCACTCCTGGAAGGACTTCTCCCACTCGGCCCTGGCCTGACGGCCGCGCTCCAGCGCCTGGCGGGTGTGCTCGATGACCTCGTCCGCGACCTCGAAGGACTGCTCCGGATCGAAGCCCAGAACCCGCTTGGTCGCCGCGACCTCGTCGTCGCCGAGCGCCGAGCCGTGCGCGGCCTCGGTGTTCTGCGCGTTCGGGGCGGGCCAGGCGATGATCGAGCGCATCGCGATGAAGGACGGCTTGTCCGTCACCTTCTTCGCGGCCTCGATCGCGTTGTAGACGGCATGCGGGTCGATGTCGCCGTCCGGCTTCGGGGCGACGCGCTGCACATGCCAGCCGTACGCCTCGTACCGCTTGACCGTGTCCTCGGAGACGGCCGTCTCGGTGTCGCCCTCGATCGAGATGTGGTTGTCGTCCCACAGCAGGACGAGGTTGCCGAGCTTCTGGTGGCCGGCCATCGAGGACGCCTCGGCGGAGATGCCCTCCTGGAGGCAGCCGTCACCGGCGATGGCGAAGACGAAGTGGTCGAAGGGGGAGGTGCCCTCGGGGGCCTCCGGGTCGAACAGACCGCGCTCGTAGCGGGCGGCCATCGCCATGCCGACGGCGTTGGCGACACCCTGGCCGAGCGGACCGGTGGTCGTCTCGACGCCCTTGGTGTGGCCGTACTCCGGGTGGCCCGGGGTCTTCGAGCCCCAGGTCCGGAACGCCTTCAGGTCGTCCAGCTCCAGGCCGAAACCGGCCAGGTACAGCTGGGTGTAGAGGGTCAGGGACGAGTGGCCGGCGGACAGCACGAAGCGGTCGCGTCCGACCCAGTCGGGGTCGGCCGGGTCGTGCCGCATCACCTTCTGGAAGAGGGTGTAGGCGGCGGGCGCCAGGCTCATCGCCGTACCGGGATGGCCGTTACCGACCTTCTGTACGGCGTCGGCGGCCAGGACGCGGGCGGTGTCGACGGCCCGCTGGTCCAACTCGGTCCACTCGAGGTCTGTGGTGGTCGGCTTGGTGCTCACCCTGGGTCAGGGCTCCTCTCCACATGTCACGCATGTCGAAATGCCGGTGCACGGGACGCCCGGCCGTTGTCGAGCCTACCCCCGTAAGTACGTGCGTTTTTTCGAGTCATTCCAGACTGCCGGGCCGCGCGGACATCCGCCTCCCGACTGGCCAGTACCGCATTTGGCAACTGAATACGCAGCCGCTCGTAAGAGTGCTCAACCGAGTGCGCCCGAGCTCTTCCGGGGGCCTCCCCGGACACGACCCGACCCCCGCGAATATCGGGGTATGGGCAACGTCTACAGTGGCGTGGTACGCGCGAGCCTTTACCGGGACTTCACACGGGTGAGGCTTGCTGGGATGTCTCTGTAGGGGTGTGCGTGACGGCCGTCGAATCCCGTCCAGCGGGTGTGCTCGGTGCGAGCCAGAGCCCGGTTCACCGGCCGTTCGGGGCCCGTGTCAAGGCGTTCGTGGCGCTGACCAAGCCTCGGATCATCGAGTTGCTGCTCATCACCACCGTTCCGGTGATGTTCCTGGCGCAGCAGGGTGTGCCGGACCTGAAGCTGGTCCTGCTCACCTGCGTCGGCGGCTACCTCTCGGCGGGCGGCGCCAACGCCCTCAACATGTACATCGACCGCGACATCGACGCGCTCATGGACCGCACCTCGCAGCGTCCACTGGTGACCGGCATGGTGTCGCCGCGCGAGTGTCTGGCCTTCGGCATCACGCTGGCGGTCGTCTCGACGCTCCTGTTCGGACTCGCCGTCAACTGGCTGAGCGCCTGGCTCTCCCTCGGCGCGCTCCTCTTCTACGTCGTCGTCTACACGATGATTCTCAAGCGCCGTACCTCGCAGAACATCGTGTGGGGCGGCATCGCCGGCTGCCTGCCGGTCCTCATCGGCTGGTCGTCCGTCACGAACTCCATGTCGTGGGCGCCGATCATCCTCTTCCTGGTCATGTTCTTCTGGACGCCGCCGCACTACTGGCCGCTGTCCATGAAGGTGCGCGAGGACTACGCGCGCGTGGGCGTCCCGATGCTGCCGGTGGTCGCCTCCAACAAGGTGGTCGCCAAGCAGATCGTCATCTACAGCTGGGTGATGGTCGCCGTGTCGCTGCTGCTGACGCCGCTCGGCTACACCGGCTGGTTCTACACGGCGGTCGCGCTGCTCGCGGGCGGCTTCTGGCTGTGGGAGGCGCACGGACTGCAGAACCGTGCCAAGGCCGAGGTGACGGGCGGGAAGCTCAAGGAGATGCGGCTGTTCCACTGGTCGATCACCTATGTGTCGATCCTCTTCCTCGCGGTGGCGGTCGACCCCTTCCTGAGGTAAGGGTCACGTCGCCGTTCCCTCTACCCGTCGGTAGCATCCTGGTCATGGCAGACACGCAGCAGGTTGACGCGAAGGCCGAGCGCAAGGTCGCCCGGCTCGCCAAGCAGATCAGCGCCTTCTCCAAGGAGCACGGCGGCGCCGAGGGCCAGCTGGCCTACATCGGCGACCGCGGCACCCGGATCGTCCTCGTCGGCGAGGACGGCGGCTGGGGAGACCTGGTGGCCCCCTCGTACGAGATCGCCGAGAAGGCCGTCGAGAAGTCCGGCATCACCGTTCACGAGGAGTTCGACGGCGAGTTCGCCGCGAAGGTGAGGACGGGGCCGTACGAGTGGACCCGGATGGCGGGCATCCAGGTGGGCGGCCCCTCGAACGGCTGAGGCCCGCCGGCCTTTCGCACGGGGTGTGTGACACCAACACCTGATGCCCGGTTCACCCGTTAGGACCTGTGAGCAGTGACACGGTCCAGCAACGGGGAGCCCGGATGATCGAAACGCCGTCCCTCGTGGACCAGTACTGCCACGGCGTACTGAGGACGGAGCTGGGTCTCGGCACCTTCGAGACCCAGCTGGCCCGTACCGAGGGCCCGCCCGCCCCGGGGACCACGCTGTTCGACACCCAGACGGGTTTCGCCGTACGACGATGGTGCCCGCCTCTGCTCGGCCTGGAACCGCACTGTCTGCCCGCCCGCTATCTGGCCCGGCGCCGGGAACTCGGCGTACTGGAAGCGGGCCGCAGGCTGCTGCGCGGCAGTGGGATCACGACGTATCTGGTCGACACCGGGCTGCCCGGCGACCTCACAGGACCCACCGAACTGGCCTCCACCGCGGCCGCCGAGGCCCGCGAGATCGTGCGCCTGGAGCTCCTCGCCGAACAGGTCGCCGACACCTCCGGCACCGTCGAGTCCTTCCTCGCCAACCTCGCCGAGTCCGTGCACGGAGCTGCCGCGAGCGCGGTCGCCTTCACATCGGTGGCGGGGGTACGGCACGGCCTGGCGCTCGCACCCGAGCCGCCGGGGCCGGGAGAGGTGCGGGGCGCGGCGGGCCGATGGCTGGCGGGCCGCCGGGTGGGCGGTGAGCTGTCCGACCCCGTTCTGTTACGGCACCTGCTGTGGATCGCGGCCGCCTCGGGCCTGCCCCTCCAGCTGCACGCCGGGCTCGGCGAACCGGGTCTGCGCATCGACCGCACCGACCCGGTGCTGCTCACCGACTTCGTCCGGGCCACCGCGGGTCTCGGCACCGACCTCGTCCTGCTGCACAGCTACCCCTACCACCGGCACGCCGCCCATCTCGCCGGCGTCTTCCCGCACGTCTACGCCGACTCCGGAGCCGCCCTCGTCCGCACCGGCGCCCGCGCGGCGACCGTCCTCGCGGAGATCCTGGAACTGGCCCCCTTCGGCAAGATCGTCTTCTCCAGCGGGGCCCACAGCCTGCCCGAACTGCATGTCGTGGGCGCCCGTCTGTTCCGCGAGGCGCTGGCCCGGGTGCTGGGCGGCTGGGTCGCGGAGGGTGCCTGGTCGCTGGCGGACGCGCAGCGGGTGGCGGGCCTGATCGCGGCGGGGAACGCGCGCAGGGTGTACGGGCTGGAGTGAGCTGTACAGGATGGGTGCATGCAGACCGAGGTGTTACTCGACCGCTTCCTGACCGGGCTCGCCCCGCTCGACCCCGTCGCCGTGTGGGCCCACGGCTCCCTCGCGGGCGGCGACTACCAGGAGGGCCGCAGCGACCTGGACCTGATCGTCGTCCTGCCCTCGCTGACACCCCGTACGGTCTGGCGGCTGGCGAAGGCCCACGCCCGGCTGCGGGCCGAGCCGCTGTCCGGGCAGCTGCACTGCACCTACCTGACACCGTCGGCCGATCCGGGCCGCCGCCACCTCACCTGGGCGTACGAGGAGCTGTTCAAGCGGCCGGTCACCGCGGTGACCCAGCGCGAACTGCACAGCTTCGGGCGGGTGCTGCTGGGGAAACCGCCCGCGGAACTGCTGCCGCCGGTGTCGGACCGCGAGCTCACCGACTTCGTCGTCCGTGACCAGCGCGACTTCTGGCGCCCGGCCCTCGGCAACGCCCCGCTGTGGACCCGGGACGTGTGGGTCGACCTGGGGCTGCTGACCTTCGCCCGGGCGAGCGTGACCCTGCGCGAGGGCCGACTGATCTCGAAACGCGAGGCACTGGAACTGCTGCCGGGGCTCGGGGCGCCCGTGGAGGTCGTCGAGGACATCCGGAGGCGCCGGTACGGCGAGCCCGGACCCGCCGTCGAGAACAGAACGGCGCTGACCCGCGGCTACCTGGGCCCGGCGATCGACGAACTGGTGGCGGCGTACGACTGAGCCGGGATTTCGGTCGGCTCGCCCTCGGACCGTTCCCGCAGGGCCAGCAGGACACGCAGGACCGCGATCCACACCAGGGCCGAGCCGAGCATGTGCAGACCGACCAGGAACTCGGGCAGGTCGGTGAAGTACTGGACGTAGCCGATGACGCCCTGGGAGAGGAGGACCAGGAAGAGGTCGCGGGTGCGGTGCAGGGGGCCCTTGGGGGCGTCGACCGCCTTGAGGATGAACCACAGTGCGAAGGTCAGCGACACCACGATCCAGGCCAGGACGGCGTGCACCTTGGCCACGGTCTCCCAGTCCAGCGGCATCCGCTCGACCTCGCTGGAGTCACCGGCGTGCGGTCCGGCGCCGGTCACGACGGTGCCGACGAGGATCAGCAGGGCGGCGGCGGCGACCATGAACCACACCAGCTGCTGCACCGGCTTGCCGACCAGCGGACGGGGTGCCGTGTCACCCTCGCGGGTGCGCTGCCACATCACGGCGGCGACCGTGATCAGGGCCGTCGTCGCCACGAAGTGCGCCGCCACCGTGTACGGGTTGAGACCCACGAGGACGACGATGCCGCCGAGGATCGCGTTGCTCATCACGATCCAGAACTGTGCCCAGCCCAGCCGGGTCAGGCTGCGCCGGTACGGCTTCTCGGAGCGCGCGGCGATGATCGCCCACCCGACGGCGGCGCACAGCACATAGGTGAGCATCCGGTTGCCGAACTCGATGGCACCGTGCACCCCCATCGCGCGGGTCGCGGTCAGCGAGTCGTCCGTGCATGTGGGCCAGGTCGGGCACCCGAGCCCCGACCCGGTCAGCCGCACCGCCCCGCCGGTGACCACGATGACCACCGCCATGACGAGCGCGGCGAGAGCCGCCCGCTGAACCGTCCGGGGAGTCGGGGTCCAGCGTGCGGCGATGAAGGCGAGCGGGTTGCGGACGGCCGCTACGGCGTCGGCGCGGGTCAGGTTCGGCACGCGTTCCATCGTAGGGGGCCGCTTGTGCACGCGTTCACGAGGGGGGCGATGGGGGAGCGGGGCGCCGTTTCGGGCACCCCGCTCGTTTTCTCCGCACCCCGTGCCGGAGGGTCAGCGGGCGCAGATCACCTGGGCCTTGACGTACCAGGTGGCGGCTCGTCCGGGTGCCAGTTCGGACACGGTCACCCGAGCACCGGCCGGTGACTGCGTCGGGCGCAGTTCAACGGGGACGAGACGGTTGAGCGTGGTCGAAGCTCCGGCCAGCCGCATGCCCGCGCCGAACGCCCGGGTGCCCCGCGGGCAGTCGACCACCACCGTCCGGGACTGGGCCCGGCCGACGGCCGCCTTCCAGCCGCTCTCGCGGAACGTCTGGCCGGCGAGCGGCCCGGCGCACGCGAGGTGGACCGCGACGGACCAGGGCAGGTTCGTGGCCACCGCCTCCGCCGCCCGGGCCGAGGCAGAGCGCTGGGTGAGCTGGGTCATGGTCACGGAGTTGATGCCGACCCGGTGACTAGCGCCCCTCAGCCGGGCACCGGCGCCGACGAGCCGTGTACCGGCGGGGCAGGTGCCGGTGATGGACTTGCCGCTGTTCGAGTTGAACGCCGAGGGGACCGTGCGATACGTCAGACCCGCGGGCTTGTCGGCGCACACCGCGTAGGCCCGCAGGTACCACCTGGCCGGGGTCCTGCCACCGATCCTCTCCGCTGTCGCGAGCCACCTGTGCCCGGACGCCGAGTGGCCCGGATATGAGCCGCGCAGGAGCACGCGACCGCCGCCGCCCACGATCCGCACGCCGCCGGCCAGGACCACCTTGCCGCTCGGGCAGGGGGCGCTGACGGAGCGCGCGGGGTCGGAGCTGAGACGGCTGGACCGTTCGACGTACGTGTAACCGGACACCGGTGCCTGTGGTGCCTCCGGCGGAGGCACCGCCGCGTCCGCTGCCGTGGTGAACATGCCCATCCCCGTCGCCACAGCGGTGAGCCCCAGCAGCGTACGGCGCTGTCGTGTGTTCATGGCACTTCTTTCTCTCCGGCCGCAACATCCCTCGACGAGCGACATTTGTGTGAACTGGGACACACTTCAGCGCCTCGCGTCGCTAGGCTCCTTGGCAGGTGCTTGGAGGGCCTTGGCACCGGCTTGGAACGGGGGCGGTGCGCCATGGCGGCCACGGAGTTCGCCATCCTCGGCCCCTTACGAGTCGTGCGTTCCGGCGCAGCTCTCCCGCTGGGCGGGCCGCGACAACGGGCCGTGCTGGCCCTCCTGCTCGTCGAGCTGAACCGGACGGTCCCGACGGACCGGCTGATCGACGAGGTGTGGGACGGCGAACCGCCGGACGGGGCGGTCACCTCGGTGCAGACGTACGTCTTCCATCTGCGCAGGGCGCTGGAGCCGGATCGGGCCCGCGGCGCCCCGGGCGAGGTGCTCGAGAGCCGGAATCACGGCTACCTGCTGAGGGCCGGGCCCCTGGCCACCGACGCCGGCCGCTTCGAGGCCGGGCTGCGGGAGGGGCGGGAGGCGCTGGACGCCGGCCGGTACGCCGAGGCGGGCACGACCCTTCGGCGCGCCCTCGCACTGTGGCGGGGCGCGGTGCTGGAGGACGTGGGTGACCACGGATTCGTACGGCGGGAGGCCGCCCGACTGGAGGAACTGCGCCTGTCGGCGCTCGAAGCCCGGATCGAGGCGGACCTGGCGCTGGGGCGACACACGACCGTCGTGGGCGAGCTGGAGCAGCTGGCCGCCGGGCATCCGCTGCGGGAACGGCTCTCGGCGCAGCTGATGCTGGCCCTGTACCGGTGCGGCCGGCAGGCCGAGGCCCTGACCTGCTACCAGCGCTTACGGGAACAGCTGCGGGAGGAACTGGGCCTGGACCCGGACGAGTCGGTACGGCGGGTACACCGGGCGATCCTGGCGCACGACCCGGCCGCCGGGTCTCCGCCACCGCGAACCGTGCCAGGACAGCGGCGCCGGCACCTCGCGGCCCCGGGCGTCGCCCTCACGGCGATCGCCGCTCTGTGCGCCGGCCTCGTCTCCGGGGCCGGCGCGCCCCGCCCGGCCGCCCGGGTGCTGTCGGCCAACACCGTCGGCGCGCTGTCAGGCGATGCCGGTGCGCCGGTGCCGGTGGGGCAGAGCCCGGACGGGCTCGCGTACGGGGCCGGGTCGGTGTGGGTGGCGAACAACGGTGACGACTCCGTCAGCCGTATCGATCCGCGGACCCGTGCCGTGCAGCTCATCCCCGTCGGCTCCGATCCGGTCGCCGTCGCGGTGAGCGGCGACGACGTGTGGGTGGCCAACAGCGGGGACGGTACGGTCTCGCGGATCAACGCCTCGGCCGACAGGGTCGTCGACACGGTGCCCGTGGGCAACCTGCCCTCGGCCATATCAGCCGGCCCCGCCGGGGTGTGGGTCGCGCTCGGCGGGGACAACGCCGTCCGGCGGATCGACACGGAGACCGGACGGGCCGGAAAGGCCGTCGCGGTGGGCGGTGGGCCCGCGGGTATCGGTGTGGGTGAGCGGACCGTGTGGGTCGCCAACAGCCTCGACGGCACGGTGACCCCGGTCGACGCCGGCACGGCCCAGGCGCGCGGGCCCGTCCTGGTGGACGCGGGACCACAGGGGATCGCCGTCACCCAGGAGGCGGTGTGGGTCGCCAACGGGCTCTCGCTCACCGTCTCCCGCATCGACACCCGCACCGGCGTGGTCACCACTCAGGAGGTGGGTGACGGTCCTCGTGCCGTGGTGGCGGGACCGGACGGCGTCTGGGTGAGCAACGAGTACGACGCCACCGTCGTCCGGCTCGATCCCCGTACGGGCCGGCCGTTGCGCACGATCCCCACAGGCAGCGCGCCGCGGGGGCTCGCCCTGGCCGGGGGCACGGTGTGGGCGGCGGGACGCGCCCTCGCGGCGCCGGGACACCGGGGCGGCACGTTGACCGTGCTGGGCTGGGGTGGTGCGATCGACTACGGCATCGATCCGGCGAGCGTCTACAACGCGGAGGCCGGCCTGGCCCTCAGCGTCGCCTACGACCACCTCGTGGGCTGGCGCCAGTCGCCCGGCGGATCGGAGCTCACCCTGGTTCCGGACCTGGCCGACGAACTCCCGCGGCCCACCGACGGCGGGCGCACCTACACGTTCGCACTGCGCCGGGGGCTGCGGTACTCCGACGGCCGCCGGGTCGCACCGGCTGACTTCCTGCGGGGCGCCCGGCGGGCTCTGACCACCCACGAAGGCAATCCCGGGTACTTCACGAGGATCGTCGGCGGCGCCGCGTGTGTGGCCCGTCCACAGCGGTGCGACCTCTCGCACGGGATCAGCACCGACGACGACATGAACACGGTGACCTTCCACCTCACCGCTGCGGACCCGGCGTTTCTGTACAAGCTCACGATGTTCGTCGTGCCGACGCCTCCAGGTGTCCAGGACCCGAACGTCGGCTTCCGTCCACTGCCCGCGACCGGCCCGTACCAGGTGGCCGACTACCGGAAGGGCAAGCAGCTCACGCTGAAGCGGAACCCGTTCTTCCGGGAGTGGTCCCATGTGGCCCAGCCGGCCGGATATCCCGACGTCATCCGCTGGCGGACGTTGGAAACGACGCAGCAACAGGTGGCAGAGGTGAACGCCGGTCGGGCGGACCTGGCGATCCAGCTGAACACCAACCCCGAATCGTCCTATCTCCGGCAGCTCGCCGTGCGGTATCCGACGCGCCTGCACACGAGCTCCTCGTTCTTCACGGTGTACGAGACGTTCAACACGAGGGTGCCGCCCTTCGACGACCGGCGGGTCAGGCGGGCGCTGTCCTACGCCGTGGACCGCGACCGGCTGGTGGACCTGATGGGCGGGTCCCAGATCGTGTCGTCCACCTGCCAGTCCCTGCCCAAGGGCTTTCCCGGCTATGGGTCCTATTGTCCGTACACGCGGGAGCCGGGCGCGGACGGCGTGTGGCGGGGGCCCGATCTCGCCAGGGCCAGGAAGCTGATCGCGGAGTCGGGCACCCGGGGCATGACGGTGGGGGTGTGGACCTGGAGGATGGAGTCCGCCCGCCGCGCCGCCGCGTACCTCGTGGACCTCCTGGACGAACTCGGCTACCGGGCGACCTTGCACGTTCTGCCTGACGACCGCTACTGGAACACGGTGGGGGACTCGCGGACACGGGCCCAGCTGGTGTTCCAGGGGTGGACGCCCGACTATCCGTCCTCGGGCACCTTCTTCACCCCCCTCCTCACCTGTGACGGCTTCAAGCCGGCCGACGGTCCCGGCACCCTGAACTACGCCGAGTACTGCTCTCCGTCTTTCGACCGGCTCGTCGACACGGCGCAGGCCGCCGAGCGCGTCGATCCCGGCAGAGCGCGGCAGCTGTGGACCCGGATCGACCGGAGGGTCATCGACGAGGCGCTCTGGCTCCCTGTGGTGAACTTCAAGCAGGTGGCCTTCACGTCGACCCGCCTCGGCAACTATCAGGCGACGCCGGCCTTCGGCCCGATCGTGTCCCAGATGTGGGTCCGCTGACCCCGACTCACTCCCAGCGGAAGAAGCGTCCGGCCAGGGCCAGGGCCGCCACGGCCCACACCGTCAGAATCCCCAGGTCGCCCCATGGCACCCCGGCCCCGTGCTGCAGCACGTCCCGCAGGCCGTCCGACAGGGCCGTGATCGGCAGCAGGCGCAGTACGTCCTGGGCGCCTGAAGAGAACTTGGACAGGGGGACCATCACTCCGCCGCCCACCAGCAGCAGGAGGAAGACCAGGTTCGCCGCGGCCAGGGTCGCCTCCGCCCTCAGGGTGCCTGCCATCAGGAGGCCGAGGCCCGAGAACGCCGCTGTGCCCAGGATCAGCAGGAGCAGCACGGACAACGGGTTGCCGTGCGGGGACCAGCCCAGCGCGAAGGCGATCACTGTCAGCAGGATCACCTGGAGGATCTCCGTCACCAGGACGGATGCCGTTTTCGCCGTCATCAGGCCCCAGCGGGGGAGCGGGGAGGAGGCCAGGCGCTTCAGGACGCCGTATCGGCGTTCGAAGCCGGTCGCGATCGCCTGGCCCGTGAAGGCCGTCGACATGACGGCGAGGGCCAGGACGCCGGGGGTGAGGAAGTCCACCGCCTTGCCCTCGTCCGTGTCGATGATGTCCACCGAGCTGAACAGGACCAGAACCAGGGTCGGGATCACCACCGTCAGCAGGAGCTGTTCGCCGTTGCGCAGGAGCATCTTCGTCTCCAGGACCGCCTGGGTCGCGATCATGCGTCCCAGCGGTGCCGCGCCCGGCTTCGGGGTGTACATACCGGTGGCCGTCACGCGCGCAGCTCCTTGCCCGTGAGCTCCAGAAACACGTCTTCCAGGGTGTGCCGTTCCACCGAGATCTTCTCCGGCATCACGCCGTGCTGGGCGCACCAGGACGTCACCGTCGCCAGCAGTTGTGGATTGACCTTGCCCACCACCCGGTAGGAGCCGGGGGTCAGTTCCGCCGCCGAGCAGTCGGCGGGGAGGGCCTTCAGGAGAGAGCCCACGTCGAGCCCGGGGCGGCCCATGAAGCGCAGGGTGTTCTCGGCGCCGCCCCGGCACAGCTCCTCCGGCGTGCCCTGGGCGATGACCCGGCCGCCGTCGATGATCGCCACGTCGTCGGCGAGCTGCTCGGCCTCGTCCATGTAGTGCGTGGTGAGGATGACCGAGACGCCGTCCGCGCGCAGGTCGCGGACCAGGTCCCAGGTCCCGCGGCGGGCCTGCGGGTCCAGGCCGGCGGTCGGCTCGTCCAGGAACACCAGCTCCGGGCGGCCGACCACGGCCATGGCGAGCGCCAGCCGCTGCTGCTGGCCGCCGGACAGCCGCCGGTACGTCGTCCTGCCGCAGTTGCCGAGGCCCAGCCGCTCGATCAGCGCGTCCACGTCGAGCGGGTGTGCGTGGAGCTTGGCCACGTGCCGCAGCATCTCGTCGGCCCGGGCACCCGAGTACACGCCCCCGGACTGCAGCATCACGCCGATCCTCGGGTGCAGCTCACGGGCCTGCCGCACCGGGTCGAGGCCCAGGACCCGGACCGTGCCGGAGTCCGGCTGACGGTATCCCTCGCAGGTCTCGACCGTCGTCGTCTTGCCCGCTCCGTTGGGCCCGAGTACGGCGGTCACGCCCGCCCGGGCCACCAGGTCGAGGCCGTCCACGGCGGTCTTGGTGCCGTACCGCTTCACCAGGGCGTGGACCTGGACCACGGGCTCACTTCGCATGGGCCCGAGTCTAGGTTCGCCGTCCGCGCCGCAGTCGGGCGGGTGCAGGATCTCCACCCGGATCTCCACCCAGGGCGTTCCAGGGGGTGTCCTCCCGTGACCGGTGCAGCGTCAGCCACCGTTGCGCGTACCGCACGGCGTCCGCCACCGGGAACAGCCGAGCGTCGGCCGCGCCCACCTTTCCGCGTACGACGACGGCCCGGTCGCGCTCGAAGTCGTGGCCCAGTTCGTCGAAGCGGTCCGAGGTGATCGAGACCTCCGTCACCACCTCCCACCCGTCCGGTCCCGGGCGGCCGACCCTCACCAGCGGGGCCGGGACGCGGTACTCGGCGAGATGGAAGCTCGTGCAGGTGTCGTAGCCCGCGCCGAGGAGCAGCACGCGCGCGTGGAGGGCCTCGAGGCGGGCCAGCGGGCTGTGCTCGCCGAGGCGGCAGTCGGGGGCGTGGCCGTCCAGGACCGCATGCGCGCGGGGGCCTATCGCCGCGAAGGAGGTCTGCGGGTGCGCGCTGCGCCGGGCGCCGGGCCAGGTGCGCACCGTCTCCGGGATCACGCCGACCCCGCGCGAGGGCGTGACGAGGGGGTCGTAGGCGGGCATGGTCGCCCGGATCGTGTCCCACCACTCCTCGGGCACCGGCGGGTTGCTCCACACCGCCGGGTCGGAGAGGTCGCCGGTCTGGGTGGGGACCACGAGGGTGCCGTCCGGGCCGAGGGCGTCGAGCAGTCCCTGGACCACCGCGACCGAGCCTCCGCAGACCCAGCCGAGGGCGCTCAGGGAGGAGTGCACGAGGAGGATCTCGCCGCTGCGGACACCCAGTTCGCGCAGCTGCCCCGCGAGGGTGTCGCGGGTGACAAGTGGGCCGGTGGGAGGTGGTGTCGGCATGGTTCCGGAGTGTCCCTGACAGGGCCGCGATATGCCACCGGTTTGATCGATCAAAGATCGTTCTCCCAGGTCAGGTTAGGGATGCCTAAGTGATGCAGGGCACCGTCCATCGGGTGGGACGCGGGTTGCCCGGTCCTGAGGAATTACGCAACAATGGCGTTGTGAAAAACGTCGGCGAGGCTCGGGAGACCCCCACGGGGGCCCCTCAGGAGGAGCTCGCGACCGGTGAGCGGTCCACCCGCAACCGCGTCGCGCGATCCATCCTGGACCACGGCCCGTCGACCGTCGCCGAGCTGGCCGGCCGACTGGGTCTCACCCATGCGGCCGTACGACGTCATCTGGACGCCCTGGCGGCCGACGAGGTCGTGGAGGCGCGGGAGCAGCGGGTGTACGGCGCGCGGACGCGTGGCCGCCCCGCCAAGGTCTTCGCACTCACCGACTGCGGCCGGGACGCCTTCGACCAGTCGTACGACAAGCTCGCCGCGGACGCCCTGAGCTGGATCCAGGAGCGGTTCGGCGGGGACGAGGCGGTCGTGGCCTTTGCGCGCGCGAGGATCGCCGCGCAGGCTGAGGAATACCGCAAGGTCGTCGAGGCCGCCGCCCCCGAGGAGCGCACCGAAGCCCTGGCCAAGGCCCTGAGCGCGGACGGGTACGCTGCTACGGCGCGGAGCGCACCGGTCGGCGAGCAGCTCTGCCAGCACCACTGCCCGGTGGCCCATGTCGCTGAGAAGTTCCCCCAGCTCTGTGACGCGGAGACCGAGATCTTCTCCCAGCTGCTCGGAACGCACGTCCAGCGACTGGCGACCATCGCGCACGGCGACGGCGTCTGCACGACGTTCATCCCCAAGATTTCCCAGACCACTGATAACGCATCCGCAAGTACCGCCGGGAGGAACCCCGCATGACACTCCCCATCGAGGAGACTGCCCACCCCGAGCTCGAGGGTCTGGGCAACTACGAATACGGCTGGGCCGACTCCGACGTGGCTGGTGCCTCTGCCAAGCGCGGTATCAACGAGGACGTCGTCCGGGACATCTCCGCCAAGAAGAACGAGCCGGAGTGGATGACCAAGCTCCGCCTCAAGGGTCTGCGCCTGTTCGGCAAGAAGCCCATGCCGAACTGGGGCTCGGACCTCTCCGGCATCGACTTCGACAACATCAAGTACTTCGTGCGTTCCACGGAGAAGCAGGCGGAGTCCTGGGAGGACCTGCCCGAGGACATCAAGAACACGTACGACAAGCTCGGCATCCCCGAGGCGGAGAAGCAGCGCCTCGTCGCCGGTGTCGCGGCCCAGTACGAGTCCGAGGTCGTCTACCACCAGATCCGTGAGGACCTGGAGGAGCAGGGCGTCATCTTCCTGGACACCGACACGGCCCTGAAGGAGCATCCGGAGCTCTTCAAGGAGTACTTCGGCACCGTCATCCCGGTCGGCGACAACAAGTTCGCGTCGCTCAACACCGCGGTGTGGTCCGGCGGCTCCTTCATCTACGTGCCGAAGGGCGTGCACGTGGAGATCCCGCTCCAGGCCTACTTCCGTATCAACACGGAGAACATGGGCCAGTTCGAGCGGACCCTGATCATCGTCGACGAGGGTGCCTACGTGCACTACGTCGAGGGTTGTACGGCGCCGATCTACAAGTCGGACTCGCTGCACTCCGCGGTCGTCGAGATCATCGTCAAGAAGAACGCCCGCTGCCGTTACACGACCATCCAGAACTGGTCGAACAACGTCTACAACCTGGTCACCAAGCGCGCCGTGGCGTACGAGGGCGCGACCATGGAGTGGATCGACGGCAACATCGGCTCCAAGGTGACGATGAAGTACCCGGCCGTCTACCTGATGGGCGAGCACGCCAAGGGCGAGACCCTGTCCATCGCCTTCGCGGGCGAGGGCCAGCACCAGGACGCCGGCTCCAAGATGGTCCACATGGCGCCGAACACCTCCTCCAACATCGTCTCCAAGTCGGTGGCGCGCGGTGGCGGCCGTACGTCCTACCGCGGTCTCGTCGAGATCGGCGAGGGCGCGCACGGCTCGAAGTCCAACGTGCTGTGCGACGCGCTGCTCGTCGACACCATCTCCCGCTCCGACACGTACCCCTACGTGGACGTCCGCGAGGACGACGTGTCCATGGGCCACGAGGCGACCGTCTCCAAGGTCTCCGAGGACCAGCTCTTCTACCTGATGAGCCGTGGTCTGAGCGAGTTCGAGGCGATGGCCATGATCGTGCGCGGCTTCGTCGAGCCCATCGCGAAGGAACTCCCCATGGAGTACGCCCTCGAGCTCAACCGGCTGATCGAGCTGCAGATGGAAGGCGCGGTCGGTTAAGACCGGTCTCCCCAACAGCAGCTAGCGAAATCTGACGTAGGAAGAGAGCAGACCGACAGCCATGGCTGAGGCTCAGAACATCCCGGTGGGCAGCACGACCGCCGGCCAGATCGCGGTGGCCGCCGAGTCGACCGTCGCCACGCGCATGAGCGCGCCCCCGTCCTTCGACGTGGCGGACTTCCCGGTCCCCCACGGCCGCGAGGAGGAGTGGCGGTTCACGCCGCTGGAGCGACTGCGCGGGCTGCACGACGGCACCGCGGTCGCCACCGGCGACGGTGTGAAGGTCGACATCGCGGCGCCCGAGGGGGTCGTGATCGAGACCGTCGGCCGCGACGACGCCCGGCTCGGCAAGGCCGGCACCCCGGTGGACCGCATCGCCGCCCAGGCGTACTCGGCGTTCGAGAAGGCCGGCGTGATCACCGTCCCCAAGGAGACGGTGCTCACCGAGCCGATCCGTATCGCCGTGCACGGCGAGGGCGGGACCGCCTACGCCCACCAGGTCGTGGAGCTCGGAGCCTTCGCCGAGGCCGTGGTGGTCATCGACCACACCGGTGACGCCGTACTCGCCGCCAACCTCGACTACGTCCTCGGGGACGGCGCCAAGCTGACCGTCGTCTCCGTCCAGGACTGGGACGACAAGGCCGTGCACGTGGCCCAGCACAACGCGCTGATCGGCCGGGACGCCACCTTCAAGTCGTTCGTGGTCACCTTCGGCGGCGACCTCGTCCGGCTGCACCCCCGCGTCGCCTACGCCGGCACCGGCGGCGAGGCCGAGCTGTTCGGCCTGTACTTCACCGACGCCGGCCAGCACCAGGAGCACCGCCTCCTCGTCGACCACAACACCCCGCACTGCAAGTCGAACGTCGCCTACAAGGGCGCGCTCCAGGGCGAGGGCGCCCACGCGGTGTGGATCGGTGACGTGCTCATCGAGGCCAAGGCCGAGGGCACGGACACGTACGAGATGAACCGCAACCTCGTCCTCACCGACGGCGCCCGGGTCGACTCCGTGCCGAACCTCGAGATCGAGACCGGCGAGATCGTCGGAGCGGGCCACGCGAGTGCGACCGGCCGCTTCGACGACGAGCAGCTCTTCTATCTGATGGCCCGCGGCATCCCGGCCGACGAGGCCCGGCGCCTCGTCGTCCGCGGCTTCTTCGCCGAGCTGGTCCAGCAGATCGGCGTCGACGACATCGAAGAGCGCCTTCTCGTGAAGATCGACGAGGAGCTGGAGGCCACCGTCTGATGGCTTTCGTACGCGCCTGTGGGCTGAGCGAGCTGGAGGAGGACACCCCGAAGCGGGTGGAACTCGACGGCACGCCGGTCTCGGTCGTGCAGACCGAGGGGGAGGTGTTCGCCATCCACGACATCTGCTCGCACGCGAACGTCTCGCTCTCCGAGGGCGAGGTGGAGGACTGCCAGATCGAGTGCTGGCTGCACGGCTCCAGCTTCGACCTGCGCACCGGCAAACCGTCCGGCCTTCCCGCGACGCGCCCCGTCCCCGTATACCCCGTAAAGATCGAAGGGGACGACGTGCTCGTCTCCCTTTCCCAGGAGTCCTGAGGCACCCATGGCAACGCTTGAAATCCGAGACCTGCACGTCACCGTCGAGGCCGACAACGCCACGAAGGAGATCCTCAAGGGCGTCGACCTCACCGTGAAGCAGGGCGAGACGCACGCCATCATGGGCCCCAACGGCTCCGGCAAGTCGACGCTCGCCTACTCGCTCGCGGGTCACCCGAAGTACACCATCACCGGCGGCACCGTCACGCTCGACGGCGAGGACGTCCTGGAGATGTCCGTCGACGAGCGCGCCCGCGCGGGCCTGTTCCTGGCGATGCAGTACCCGGTCGAGGTCCCCGGCGTCTCGGTCTCCAACTTCCTCCGTACGTCCGCCACCGCCATCCGCGGCGAGGCCCCCAAGCTGCGGACGTGGGTGAAGGAGGTCAAGGAGACCATGCAGCGGCTCAACATGGACCCGGCCTTCGCCGAGCGCAACGTCAACGAGGGCTTCTCCGGCGGTGAGAAGAAGCGCCACGAGATCCTCCAGCTCGAGCTGCTCAAGCCGAAGGTCGCGATCCTCGACGAGACGGACTCCGGCCTCGACGTCGACGCCCTGCGGGTCGTCTCCGAGGGCGTCAACCGCGTCCGTGAGACCGGCGAGGTCGGCACCCTGCTGATCACGCACTACACGCGCATCCTGCGCTACATCAAGCCCGACTTCGTCCACGTCTTCTCCGGCGGTCGCATCGTCGAGTCCGGCGGCGCCGAGCTCGCCGACAAGCTGGAGAACGAGGGCTACGAGGCATACACGAAGGGTGGCGTATCCGCGTGACACAGCTGCCGGGCCTCCTCGACACCGAGGCGATCCGCAAGGACTTCCCCATCCTGGACCGTCTGGTCCACGACGACCGGAAGCTCGTCTACCTGGACAACGCGGCGACCTCGCAGAAGCCGCGCCAGGTACTGGACGCCCTGAGTGAGTACTACGAGCGCTACAACGCCAACGTCCACCGCGGTGTGCATGTGCTCGCCGAGGAGGCCACGGCGCTGTACGAGGGTGCGCGCGACAAGGTCGCCGCCTTCATCAACGCGCCGAGCCGCGACGAGGTGATCTTCACCAAGAACGCCTCCGAGTCGCTCAACCTCGTGGCGAACATGCTGGGCTGGGCCGACGAGCCCTACCGCGTGGACCACGAGACCGAGATCGTCATCACCGAGATGGAGCACCACTCCAACATCGTGCCGTGGCAGCTGCTCGCGCAGCGCACGGGCGCGAAGCTGAAGTGGTTCGGTCTGACCGACGACGGCCGGCTCGACCTGTCCAACATCGACGAGATCATCACGGAGAAGACGAAGATCGTCTCCTTCGTGCTGGTGTCCAACATCCTGGGCACGGTCAACCCGGTCGAGGCGATAGTCCGCCGCGCGCAGGAGGTCGGCGCGCTGGTCTGCATCGACGCCTCGCAGGCCGCGCCGCACATGCCGCTTGACGTACAGGCCCTCCAGGCCGACTTCGTGGCCTTCACCGGTCACAAGATGTGCGGCCCGACGGGTATCGGCGTGCTCTGGGGCCGCCAGGAGCTCCTGGAGGACCTGCCGCCGTTCCTGGGCGGCGGCGAGATGATCGAGACCGTGTCGATGCACTCGTCGACGTACGCCCCGGCGCCGCACAAGTTCGAGGCGGGCACGCCTCCGATCGCTCAGGCGGTCGGTCTGGGTGCCGCCATCGACTATCTGAACGCGATCGGCATGGACAAGATCCTCGCCCATGAGCACGCGATCACCGAGTACGCGGTGAAGCGCCTCGCGGAGGTCCCGGACCTCAGGATCATCGGTCCGGCCACCGCCGAGGACCGGGGCGCGGCGATCTCCTTCACGCTCGGCGACATCCACCCGCACGACGTGGGCCAGGTCCTCGACGAGCAGGGCATCGCGGTCCGGGTCGGTCACCACTGCGCACGGCCGGTGTGCCTGCGGTACGGAATTCCCGCGACCACGCGAGCGTCGTTCTATCTGTACTCCACGCCGGCCGAGATCGACGCACTGGTCGAGGGGCTGGAGCACGTACGGAACTTCTTCGGCTGAAGGGCGTGCTGAAACCGTGAAGCTGGACTCGATGTACCAGGAAGTCATCCTGGACCACTACAAGCACCCGCACGGGCGTGGTCTGAGGGATGGCGACGCCGAGGTGCACCATGTGAACCCGACGTGCGGCGACGAGATCACCCTCCGTGTGAAGTACGACGGCAAGACGATCGAGGATGTCTCGTACGAGGGCCAGGGCTGCTCGATCAGCCAGGCCAGTGCGTCCGTCCTGAACGATCTGCTGGTCGGCAAGGACCTGGCGGAGGCGCAGAAGATCCAGGAGACCTTCCTGGAACTGATGCAGTCGAAGGGCAGGATCGAGCCCGACGACGCGATGGAAGAGGTGCTGGAGGACGCGGTCGCGTTCGCCGGTGTCTCCAAGTACCCGGCCCGGGTCAAGTGCGCCCTCCTCAGCTGGATGGCGTGGAAGGACGCGACGGCCCAGGCGCTGGGCGCCGACGCCGACGTCGAAAGGAAGACCGCATGAGCGAGACCGTTGAGATGAAGCCGGCGTCGGAGGAAGAGGTCCGCGAGGCGTTGTACGACGTCGTCGACCCCGAGCTGGGCATCGACGTCGTCAACCTCGGCCTGATCTACGGCATCCACATCGACGACGCGAACATCGCGACCCTCGACATGACCCTGACCTCGGCGGCCTGCCCGCTGACGGACGTCATCGAGGACCAGGCCAAGTCCGCCACGGACGGCCTCGTGAGCGAACTCCGCATCAACTGGGTGTGGATGCCGCCGTGGGGGCCGGACAAGATCACGGACGACGGCCGGGAGCAGCTTCGGGCGCTCGGCTTCAACGTCTGAGCAGCCGATCGACCCCGTCGAGGCCCCCGGAGATGTTCCGGGGGCCTCGCTCCGTTCAGCGGCGCATTGCACGGACGAACGTCCGAAAGGCGCTGATTCGCTGATTCCCGTGCAGCCCGCGGAGCGCGGCGAGGAAGGCCACGAGCAGGGAGAGCACGCAGATCAGCGGGACGAGCAACAGGAGGAGCACCTCGGGCAGGGACACGGTGTGCCTTTCGACGGAACCGGATGTGCGGACCGGGTGATCGAATCTCCACGAGGTGCCGTCCCGCCTGTGACGACCGCGCTCGGAGCACGGTCCTCGCAGGTCACGAAGGGTGGACGGGATATCCGGACCGGTCCGGTTCAGTACCGGAAATCCCGGTCGGGATCGCGGGCGTCCTCACTCCGGAACGGTTTGAACCAGTCATCGGGATGGAGGTTCGCCATGTCCATGTGCTGGTTCACGCTGTCCCCGGGGTCCTCGATCCCCTCCATCCACGGCTCGTACAGCATCAGCACGTCGTGGTCCTCGAACAGAAGATCCTTGCAGGTGAACCAGTCGTAGTCGTCGGGTTGTTCGGGGAGCCCTTCGGTGAACTCCTCGGCCAGGTCGGGGCTGTCCTCCGTGATCGCCGCGGCGTGTTCCAGCGCGAGATGCAGTGCCATTTCCTCACCTGTGCTGCGAGGGCGGGGCGAATGCCCCTCCTTGATGTCCTTGGCGAGGTCATCGAAAGTCTGGATCATCTGTTGCCGCCAGACCAGGCTCTGGTTCCAGGTCTGCGATGGCAGAACGTCGAAGCAGCCGATGGCCCAGTCCGAGGTCGTGATCGGTCGGTCCTGGAGCTCCTTCAATCCCTCGGCAGCCATGTCCGCCTCGATTTCCAAGGCCGCCTCAAGAACGCGAAGCGTGCGTGGACTCGGCCGCCAAGGGGTCTCGTCCCACTTGTCCTCTTCGTCGAAGGGGACGTCGTGCGCCCGGACGTAGGCGAGAACGGGCTTGTTGAAGTAGGCGGCGGACGCAGGGTCACCTAGCTTGGCGGCACGTCGGTAGCACTTGTGAGCCTTCCCGTACTTGGCACGCCGTTGATAGAGATTTCCGAGGAGCCGCAAGGACGTCAGGTCACCACTGTCGAAGGCACGCTGGTACCACTCCCTGGCACTCCTGGCCGCCCCGTTCCACTTCCCTTCCCGTTCGGCCTCGTGGAAGAGATTCTGTAGAGACTCACCGATCCGCCGACTGCGCTCCTCCGGGTCCTCGTCCACAGGATGGATTCGACCGCGCCACTCATTGAGGAGTCCGAGGGCACGCATGGCCACGCAGTCCCCTGCCTCTGCGGCAATGAGGTAGAGCTTCTCTGCCTCCTCGTAGTCTTCCCGTGCGAGGAACACCTGGGCCAGGTTCGTGGTGCACTCGCGGTGGCCTCTTTGGGCCCCCTCCAGATAGAGCCGTTCCGCTTCCTCGTACTCGTTTCGCTGATAGGCGAGGAGACCGAAGCGGAAGTAGGCCTCCGGGACCTCCGCGTCGAGCGCGATGCGCCACAGCCTTTCGGCTTCCTCATGCTCGCCGCGGTCCTCATGAACATTGGCCAGCCTGGCCGCGGCGTCGGGCAACCCCGCGTCGAAGGCCCGGCGCCACCACTTTTCAGCCTTCTTCCGCTGCCCTTTGCGGTGGGACCGAACTCCCAGGTTGAGCATGCCTCGGGCGTTGCCCGCCTTCGCCAGCCGACGCCACCAGGTTTCTGCTTCTGCCTCCCTGTTCTGGTCCAGGAAGATGGAGCCGACGTACAGCATGGAGTCCACGTGACCTGTTTCGGCGGACGGCAGGAAGGCACGCAACGCCAGATCGATCCGCTCGGCCCGGTAGCAGGAGACACCCACGCTGTAGCGCTCCTGAACAGACCTCGCGTGCTCCACGGCGGTCTCGCGGACGGCATCGGGAACGGGAGGTGCGTCGGGCAACTGGGACAGGGTGTCGACCAGGTAGTCGAAGGGGCGCCACAGGTCCTGTCCGGCGGGCATCAGGAGTCGGCTCGCCCCGAGAGGGTCCTGGCAGGCCCATGCCATGGCCTCTTCCAGAGGCTCCGGCGAGAGCATTGCGCTCTCCTCGTCTGCGAGGTAGCGGGAGTGCAGCGAGGCGATCAGCTCGGTGGACACCGGGACGAGCCCGCAGCGGGCCAGGTCGACGGCCGTCGACACCAGGGCGTGTCCGCGCGGATTTCCGCCCAGATAGCGGGCGTTGTGCCAGCGGTCCCACAGAGGCGGGCCCGCGGAGACGTATTCGGCGATGCCATATCGCTTGTGGTGGCGCAGCGCTTCGAGGAGCCGCGGATCGGTCTGGGTCCCGGTGCGAGCGAGTTCGGCGTCGCTCCATCTGCGTCGCAGGTCGATGATGTGGGCAGCCTTGAGTACCGGGTCGCTGAGATCGATCCGGGAATAGGCGTCGTCCCCCTTCGCTGTTCCTGTCAGCCGAGGCGTGCGACGGTCGTACTCCGACAGCCGCATGGTGGCGAGGAGAACGGCTCGCAGACAGACCAGCTCACGCAGGACGACCTGATCGAGCAGGGACGGACCCAGGTAGTGCTCAAGGTCGTCCAACCACACCACGCACTGATGACCTCGGCGGGACAGGGCGCGGGCCTCTTCGACGCAGGAGTCCAGCGACATGCCGCGCCCGGGGATCAGCAACCGCCGGTCGGACAGCGCACGGGACATCGCTTCGAACGCCGCACGGGACTTGCCGGCGGTGGAATCCCCTCTGATCAGGACCAGACCGCCGCCGACCGCTGCCGCTTGGAGGGCCTTATCGATCTCGTGGTCGGCGTCTCTTTCGACATAGGGCGGCACCGGACCGTGCTCTGCCGACTTACGTGCCTGGCGTACGCCCAGCAGGACGGGGTCGGCATCACGCACGAGGGTGTGTGAGGGGTTGGGCTTGGCCGATGACGAGGGCATGGACGGCTCTGCCGTCGTGCCCCCGTAGAGACCCTGCCATCTCTTTCGGTTCCAAGAGATGCCGGACAGCTCACTGACGATGGTGAGGAGGCTTTCCAGCGCCGCCCAACTCTGCGGCCGACTCTGTCCGGTCTGCCAGCTGCTCAGCGTCGTCCGAGTCAGGCGTATGCGCCGAGACTTCCGCGACGCTTCGTCGATACGGTCGAGCGTGAGTCCGGAGTCAGAAATGTGGCTCCGCACTGCCGCACCGAACTCTGGGTACTTCGCTTCCTTCGCCATACGCCCCCCGACGGCTTCAGCCCAATCCTGCCACCAGCTGGAACGACGAGTCCGACAGATACTGCGAGCTGTACTCGAAGCGTTCCAGGCGGATCACGAAGTTGCTGTGGCGGAGGAAGTAGCCGGGGTAGTTCACCGACTCCAGCATCGTCGCGCTGGTGTAGGCGGCGTCCCGGGGGCAGAACGTGGCGTCCTGCCGGAAGAGGGACGAGCCGTCGTCGCGGTCGGCCCGCAGGACGAAGTTGCGGTGGCGCAGGTACTTGCCGTCATGGGTGGTGAAGGAGTAACAGGAGGCGTTCGCCAGGCCCTTGACCTGCTGGAAGGTGGAATCCTCGCGGGATTCCGAACCGCGGACCGGGTCCAGGCCCACATAGCCGTCGTCCACGTGCCAATAGCGGTCGGGGTAGTTGACCGAGCGCACCGAACGGTAGGTCACCGAGGGCTTCGGCTTGGACGAACTGCCCTTGGAGGCGGTGGGCTTGGGCGGATTCGGGGTGGCCGTGACCGCGACGGTGGGGCCGGTGCCCTGCTGCCGGGGGCCCCGGGGAGTGGGGGACACCGACGAGAGGCCGCTGTCGCCCTGCGGTGCCGTGGTCGTCGCGGGCTGCGAGGAGAAGGAGATCAGACCTCCATCGTCCCGTGCGGTTTTTGACGAATCGTCACCTTTGTTGTCAGTGGCGGCTATCGCCGCGACGCAGGCGATGATCGTGGCCACCGCCAGCGCCCCGGCGAGATAGAGCCGTCGGGTGCCGGGCGTGCGGGAGGTGTCCAACGTCCAGCCGTTCTCCCAGGGGCGGTTCTGGGGCGGCCGGGACTTGTCTTCGGGCATGCGCTGTTCCTCCGGCGCGGCGCGAGGCGACGTGCCGCTGCTGTGGTGGCGCGGTATGTGAATGGTGAAACACAAGTGTTTCCGGGGGAACACTAGTGGTTACCGGCGGTCCCGAGCAGCCCTTTGAACCGGCCGGTTTCCACATTCCTCGCTCAGCGGGCTCTCGGCCCGCCCACACGCGACGACGGCAACCCGCCGTTATGTACGCTCGTACACATGGGATACCTGCTGCTCGCCGGAGCCATCGCCGCCGAGGTCGGAGCGACCACGGCCATGAAGTACACCGAGGGCTTCAGTCGGCTCGGGCCCTCACTGCTGACCGTGCTGGGATACGTCCTCTCCTTCGCGCTGCTCGCCCAGACGCTCAAGACGGTGTCGGTCGGCACGGCCTACGCGATCTGGGCCGGGGTGGGCACCGCGGCCATCGTCGGGATCGGGATGCTCTTCCTCGGGGAGGGGATGACGGCCACCAAGGCCGCCGGGATCGCGCTGATCATCCTGGGGGTCGTGGTGCTGAACCTGGGCGGGGCGCACTGATGGCGCGGCGGCATGATCCCGAGCGGCGGCAGCGGATCATCGACGCGGCCATCCGGGTCGTGGGGGAGAAGGGGCTCGCGGGGCTCAGTCACCGCAGCGCCGCCGCCGAGGCCGATGTGCCGCTCGGTTCGACGACGTACCACTTCAAGAGCCTCGATGAGCTGATGGTCGCGGCATTGCGCCAGGCCAGCGAGGGCTTCGCCAAGGCGGTCGCCGCGAACGGCGCCCTGGACGACCCCGGCGGTGACCTGGCCGCCGGCCTCGCCCGCGTCCTCGGCGACTGGCTCGGCGGCGACCGCACCGGCGTCGAGCTGGAGTACGAGCTGTACCTCGCCGCCCTGCGCCGTCCCGCCCTGCGCCCCGTCGCCGCCGAATGGGCCGACGACCTCGCCGAACGCCTCGCCCACCGCACGGACCCGGTCACGGCACGGGCGCTGGTCGCCCTGGCCGACGGGATCTGCCTCCAGGTGCTGCTGACCGGGGCGCCGTACGACGAGGGGTATGCACGGGAGGTACTGGGACGGGTGATCCCCACCGGCCGCGGGTGATCCGCGCGACCGTGGGCGGTTCCGGCGGACCGTGGCTGGCTCCCGTTGGCCTGGGTGATCTCCGCCGTTTGCGGGAGGTCCCGGTCGGCCTGGGTGGTCTGCGCGACTGTGGGTGGTCTCCGCCGACCGCAGATGGTCCCCGCCGACCGCGGGTGGTCTGCGCGACCGTGCGTGGTCCCGGCCGACCGGATGGTCTCCGCCGACCGCGGGTGGTCCCCGTCGCCGCACGTGGTCTGCGCGACCGTGGGCGGTTCCGCCCGACCCCGGGTGCCCCCCCGACCACGGCTGAGCCCCGCCGACCGCAGGTGACCCCCATGGCTTCGGGTGATTCCCGTGGGCCCCCGTGAGCTCAACTGACGGCGGGTGGCCCCCAGCCGGCCCAGGGTGTCCCCACCGTCCGCCCGTGATCCCCGCCGGCCCGGGTGAGCCCTACCGGCCCAGGTGATCTTCTGCTGGGTGTCACGTGATGACGGCCGGGGGTCGGGCCGCCCGACTCCTGAGACGTCCCCGTGCAGGGTTCGCATCGTATGGCCTGTGCCGGTTAGGTTTCCCTCATGACCGACACGACTGCTCCGCGCACCACCGGCGCCATCGCCGCAGGCCTCGCCACCGTCGCCGCCGACGGCACCGTACTCGACACCTGGTTCCCCGCTCCCGAACTCTCGGCCGAGCCCGGCCCCGCCGGTACCGAGCGGCTGTCGGCCGAGAAGGCCGTCGAACTGCTCGGCGAAGGTGCCGCCAAGGCGATCGGGCCGGACGCCCGCCGTGGCGTCGAGGTGATCGCGGTCCGCACGGTCATCGCCTCCCTCGACGAGAAGCCGCTCGACACGCACGACGCCTACCTGCGTCTGCACCTGCTGTCGCACCGACTGGTCCAGCCGCACGGCCAGAGCCTGGACGGCATCTTCGGCCTCCTCCCCAACGTCGCCTGGACCTCGCTCGGCCCGGTCGCCGTGGACGAGATCGAGAAGGTGCGGCTCAACGCCCGCGCCGAGGGTCTGTTCCTCACCGTCACCTCGGTCGACAAGTTCCCGCGCATGACGGACTACGTGGCCCCCAAGGGCGTCCGGATCGCCGACGCCGACCGGGTCCGCCTCGGCGCGCACCTCGCCGCCGGCACCACCGTCATGCACGAGGGCTTCGTCAACTTCAACGCGGGCACGCTCGGCACGTCGATGGTCGAGGGCCGCATCTCCGCCGGTGTCGTGGTCGGCGACGGCTCCGACATCGGTGGCGGCGCCTCCACCATGGGCACGCTCTCCGGCGGCGGCAACGTCCGCATCACCATCGGCGAGCGCTGCCTGATCGGCGCCGAGGCGGGCGTCGGCATCGCGCTCGGCGACGAGTGCGTCGTCGAGGCCGGTCTCTACGTCACCGCGGGCACCCGGGTCACCATGCCCGACGGCCAGATCGTCAAGGCCCGTGAGCTGAGCGGCGCCTCGAACATCCTCTTCCGCCGCAACTCGGTCACCGGCACGGTCGAGGCCCGCCCGAACAACGCGGTCTGGGGCGGCCTCAACGACATCCTGCACAGCCACAACTGAGCCGCTCCGGCACTGACAAAGATCACTTACGGGTTACTCGGCGTGACCTCTGACGTGTTTCAGCAGATGAACGGGTGGACGCAGAGTCCGATCAGAAGCCGAAACGACGAACGAGGGGTCGAGCGATGAGGAATGTGCGGAAGAGGGCGGTGGCTCGCGGGCTGACGGTCCTGGCGACGGTGTGTCTCGTGCCCGTCGGCAGCGCGCACGCCGACGAGACCAACACCGCCTCGCACAACGGGCCCCGGGTCGGCCTGGTCAACGTCGGCCAGGTCGACGACCCGATGGAGGACGTGCTGGAACACCTGCTGCTGATCGGCGACGGGTACTCCTGGAACTGACCCGCCACCTCGTGTGGAAGTCGCCGTAGCGGATCGAATTCCGCTACGGCGACTTTTTTTTCGTGGCGGTGGCATAGCGGCGGGCCACGGCACGCGTCACAAGGGTCGGAGGGGCGGCGCACAGGCGTCGCCGGGGAAGAGAAGGTGACGATGAATGCCGAAGGGCTGGAGAGTTTCCGGGACTTCGTGGACAGCAGATCGTCCGCCCTGCTGAAGACCGCTGTGCTGCTGTGCGGGGGAGACCAGCACGCCGGTGAGGACCTGTTGCAGAACGCCCTGGTCAAGACGGCCGGGCGGTGGCAGAAGATCGACGAACCCGAGGCCTATGTACGGCAGGTCCTCTACCGCCAGCAGGTCAGCCGCTGGCGGCTGAAGTGGCCCCGCCGGGAGGTCAGTGTCGCCGAGCCGCCCGAACCAGCGGGCAGCGGCGAGCCCGGCGCCGACACCGCCGCCGCGGCCGAACTGCGCCTGGTGATGCGCCAGGCCCTGTCCCGGCTCACCGCACGCCAGCGCACCGTGCTGGTGCTGCGCTACTTCGAGGACCTGCCCGAGGCCGACGTGGCGCGGCTCCTCGGCTGCTCCGTCGGAACCGTACGGTCCACCACCCACCGCTCGCTGGCCCGGCTGCGTCAGCTCGCGCCCGAACTGGCCGCCCTCGGGCCCGCCCAGGCCGAGCGGTCCGAGTCCCGTGACTACTCGCCCGTGGAGGTGCGTCAGTGAACGTCGACGACATCGTGCGCGACGCGCTGCGCGAGCAAGCCGCCGAACAGCCCCCCGCGGCAGCGGGGTTCGCCGACCGGGTGCTCGCCGTCCGGCGCCGCCGCCGTACCCGCAGGATCGCGGCCGCCGCGGTCGTCACGGTGGCCGTGGTCGCCGTCGGGGTCGGGGTGCCGCTGCTGGACTCCGGCAAGCACGACGTACGGCCCTCGGGGGGCGGTGGCGTCGTGGTGGAGAAGAAGACGAAGGCCCACCCCGACCAGTCGCCACCGCGCGAGGAGATCTCCGTCGGGGGCACGACCCTGGCCGGGTACTTCATCCCGGACACGGTCAAGAAGACCGCGGAGACCGCCGTCTACCAGCGCACCTACCACCTGCTGAACCCGAAGACCGGCAAGTACGCCAAAACCGTGGACTGGTCCTGGGTCGCCGTCGCGCCCGGCGCGAAGACCGCCGCCGTCCTCGAACAGGACCTGCCCACCTCGCGGATCGGCCTGCTCGATCTGACCACCGGCAAGGTCGAGCGGTGGATCCCGGTCGAACGCGGGGTCGGCGGGCTTGCCTTCTCCCGGGACGGCCGCAAGCTGGTCGCGACGACGTACGCCAAGAATCCCGATCTGCGGGTCAAGACCGAGGGCGACATCGAATGGAGCCCGGAGTGGACGTCGAGCCGCTCCGGCTTCTACGTCCTCGACGTGGCCTCCGGGAAGGGCGACTGGAACGAGGTGAAGCTCGCCTCCGACGACGGCGAGCTCGGGGGTTCCGTCCTCAACTCCCGCCAGGACTTCGCCCTCACCGACGACGGCCTGCACGTCTGGTCCGGGAACCCCATGGGGGACATCGGCAAGGAGTTCTGGGACCTCAAGGGCAACAAGGTCCCCACACCGGCGAAGGACAAGCACCTGCAGTGGTATGTGGACGCGGGGAAGTCGCCGGACGGCAGCCTCGTCGCCGGTGAATTCGCGGGCAAGAGGTGGAAGACCTCCTCCTGGATCGTCGATGCCGCGACCGGTGAGACGACCGAGGTGCACGGACAGCAGCTGCTCGCCTGGGTGGGCAACAAGCAGCTCATCGCCTGGGACATCGGCAAGAACGACAAGAGCGAGTTCCATCAGCGGCTCGTGCTGGTCACCATCGGCAGCGACAAGGAGACCCCGCTCAGCGGCTTCCGGCAGAGCGACGAGGGCATCGAGGGCGAAGCGGGCAACGCGGGGAACGCCGGACGCTGGGAGCCGGTCTTCGCCCAGCCCTGATCAGGCGGCCACGAGTCGTTCGTACTCCGCCAGCAGCCCGTCGGCCGCCTCCCGGCCGGCGGGCCGCAGCGGGGCGCGGACCGGGCCCGCGGGGAGACCGAGCGCGTGGAGGAGGGCCTTGGCAGTGACCGTGCCGGGCAGGCCCGCCGACATCATCGCCTCGATCAGCGGCGTGGCCCGTTGTTGGAGGCGGGCGGACACGGGGGTGTCGCCCGCCTCGAACATGTCCAGGATCGCGCGGAGTTGAGCCGGAACCACGTTGGCCACCGTGCTGACGTAGCCCGCCGCGCCCACCGCGTACAGGGCGAGGATGTGCTCGTCGCAGCCCGCGTAGTACGCCAACTCCGTGCGGTTCAGGACCTTTTGGGTGCCGAGAAGGTCGTAGGAGCAGTCCTTGACCGCGACGATCCGGGGGTGCTCGGCGAGCCGGATCATCGTCTCCGGCTCGATGCGGGTGCCGGTGCGGCCCGGGATGTCGTAGAGCATGACGGGCAGTCCGGAGGCGTCCGCGATCTCCCTGAAGTGTGCCTCCAGCGCGTCCTGCGGTGGCCTGCTGTAGTAGGGGCTGACCACCAACACCCCGTCCGCGCCCGCCTTTTCGGCCGCGAGGGTCAGCTCCACCGTGTGCCGGGTGTCGAAGGTGCCCACCCCCGCCACCACCGACGCCCGCTCGCCCACCGCCTCCCGTACCGCCGTGACGAGGGCGGCCTTCTCGGCGTCCGTCGTGGTCGGCGACTCGCCCGTGGTGCCGGAGAGGACGAGCCCGTCACAGCCCTCCGTCACCAGGTGGTCGGCGAGCGCCTGCGCGCCGTCGAGATCGAGGGCGCCGGCCTCGTCGAAGGGCGTGATCATGGCGCAGAGGGCGCGGCCGAAGGGCGGGGCGGGTGTCGTCATACGCGTAGTCTCGGCACACCGACCGTGAAGCTCCACTTAATTCTTCTACGGTGTACCGGTAAGCGATGCTGCGAAAAGGCCCTATGTCCAAATCGGGCCCGCATGGGTCACCATGGTCAGGACGGTGCACGACCCCTGGTCCTGGAGGCGTCATGAAGCTCGGCAAGGCACTCGCCACCGGAGTCGCGGAAGAGCGGCCGGAGATCCACGACGAGGAGCTCGAGCTCCCCGAGGAGATCAAGGAGCTGAAGGCTCCCGAAGAGGTTCCGGCGGCCCGATGAGACTGCGGCTTCCGGAGGAACGCCCGACGGAGCCGCCGACCGGATACAAGATCGCCCACCCGGTGCTGTCCCAGGACGGCACCCGGGCCGGGTTCACCGGTGTGTCGCTCGGCGGCGCGCTGCCGTACGGAGTCCTGGCCGACGCGTCCTGCGTCTATGGCCTGCGGCACCGGGCGCCGAACCGCCGCTGCGACTGCGGCTTCCACTGCGTGCACGACCGCGCGGCGGCCGAGGCACTGCTGTGCACGGCCGAGCACCGTACGGCCGTCCTCCTCGACGTCCTGGTCCTCGGCCGCTACCTCCGCTTCGAGCTCGGCTTCCGCTACGCCCGCCAGCGGGTGCGGACCGCCACCGTCGGACCCTGCGCCTGCGGCACGGTCGCGGCGGCCCTCGCCGACGCCGACTGGGGCAGACCCGGCTGGCGGGCCCTGTCGCCCTCCTGTGCGGGCTGCCTGCGCGGTCGTACGGCCGTCTCGCTCGCCGGGTTCGCGCGGCTGGCCGGAGAGGGGCTGCGGGTGGTGGCACGGCCCGCCACGGTGCTCACGCAAGGTGACCTCGGGACGCCCGAGGGTCTCGGGGTGCCCGAACTGGCCGCCGAGGCGGCTCTGTTGCAGGCCCGGCTCGACTGGTTCCAGAGCCAGCTGGCCCGGCTCGGACAGCCTGGCCCGGACGGCGGTCCGCAGGGGTAGCGGGGGCCGGGCCGGGTACCCGGGAGTTCCGACCGAGAGGAGGCGGAACACCGTGACCGGAACCACGGCCCCCAGGCCGGTGCACGACGAACATCACTCGGTGGGCGAACTCGTCGGACAGGCCACCGAACAGGTCTCGCGGCTGGTGCGGCAAGAAGTCGCCCTCGCGAAGGAAGAGCTGGCCGAGAAGGGCCGGCGGGCCGGAAAAGGCGGCGGGCTGCTCGGTGCGGCCGGCGCCTTCGCCTACGCGGGACTGCTCGCCCTGGCCGGAACGGCCACCGCCGCCCTCTCCCTGGTGCTGTCGGTGTGGGCCTCGGCGCTGATCGTGACGGCCGTGCTGTTCGTGATCGCAGGGGTGCTCGCCGCCACCGGTCGCGCCCAGCTGCGCCGTGCCACACCCCCGACGCCCGAGGAGGCCCTCGGCAGCGTCAAGGCGGACGTCGAGGAGATCAGGGAAAGGGCGCACCGATGACGGACAGGACGAGCGGCGAGCCCCCCGTGACGGGGGCCAAGGGACCCGATGAGCTGCGGCGCCAGATCGAGCGGACCCGCAGCGAACTCGGCGACACGGTAGAGGAGTTGGCAGGAAAGATGGACGTGAAGGGCCGCGCACGGGCCCGTGCGGCAGACCTCAGGGACAAGGCGGGCGCGATGACCGTGCAGCTGCGCAGCAGCGCCGCACAGGCCGGTCACACCGTGCACGACCGGGCCACGCAAGCCGGACACAAGGTCCAGGACAAGGCGGTGAAGTCCGGTCACCAGGTCCAGGACCGGACGCTGCGGGCCGGCCATGTCACCCAGGGCAAGGCTTCGCAGACGAGTGCCGCCCTGGAGCGCAGGGCGGAGCACAGCGTGCCCAGGCCGGCCCGGCCCCTGGTCATGGCCGCGATACGGCATCCGCGGCCGACGCTGATCGTCGGCGCGGCAGTGGCCACGGTCGTCGTGGTGTCGTGGCGGTACCCCAAGAAGTGAGCGGTGCGTACGGCTGGGCGCGGGCGGTGGCCCGCGCCCAGCCTTGTGCGTACCGTCACCGCCCGCGGTTCGCCCGCAGCCTCGGCGGCCACTTCCGCGTGTCCCGGGGCTCCACGTACGGCTCCTGAGCCGGCTCGGCCTCGCCGGAGACGATCGCCCGCTCCCGGGCCAGTTCCGCGTCGAACTCCAGGCCCAGCAGGATCGCCAGGTTCGTCAGCCAGAGCCACACCAGGAAGACGATGGCGCCGGCGAGGGTGCCGTATGTCTTGTTGTAGGAGCCGAAGTTGGCGGCATAGAGAGCGAAGCCCGCGGAGGCGGCGAGCCAGACCAGGGTGGCGAGGACGCTGCCCGGCGAGATCCAGTGGAAGCCGCGGCCGCGGACGTTGGGGGCCGCCCAGTACAGCAGCGCGATCATCAGGACGACCAGGAGCAGCAGCACCGGCCACTTGGTCACGCCCCAGAGCGCGATCGCCGCGTGGCCGAACCCCACCGCCCTGCCCGCCCGTTCGGCCAGCGGGCCCGTGAACACCACGATCAGCGCGCTCGCCGCCAGCATCAGCATCAACGTCACGGTCAGCGCCAGCCGCAGCGGCGTCAGCTTCCACACCGGACGCCCCTCGGGAAGGTCGTACACCGCGTTGGACGTACGGATGAACGCGGCGACATACCCGGACGCCGACCACAGCGCGGCGAGCAGGCCGACGATCGCGAGCACGCTGCCCGTGCCGCCGCTGTCGCCGAGCTGGACCACCGCGTCCCGCAGGATGTCCCGGGCCGGACCCGGCGCGAGGTCCCCGATGTTGTCCAGGATCTTGTCCGTGGCGCGCTGTCCCACCACGCCCAGCAGGGAGACCATCACCAGCAGGGCGGGGAACAGCGACAGGACGCCGTAGTACGTCAACGCCGCCGCGCGGTCGGCGAGTTCGTCGTCCAGCAACTCCTTCGCCGTGCGCCGCAGCACCGCACGCCAGGATCGCGCGGGCAACTTGGAGGGGCTGTTCGGCTGGTCCTCGGCCTGCTCGTCCATGCCGTGGCGGGTCTCCCGAAACCACCCCCCGAACCGCCGACTTGACCTGAATCTTGGTTGAGGTTGAAGGGTGGTCGGTATGACACGACGTACCGACACTCACCCCGACCTGACCGACCCTCGCGCCGGTGCCCCCTTCTTCAGTCACTGGCGTGTGGGCACCCCCCTGCGCCAGCGGCAGACCGTCGAGGCCGTCGCCGCCGTCTGGGAGCGGCGGCCCTGGCCCGCCGACGGCCTGCTCGGCTATCACCTCTACCGCGGGCACGACACCGCCACCCTGATGCACTACTCGCAGTGGGTGAGCGAGCAGGCCTACGAGGCCTTCGTCAAGACTCACCGGCAGGAGCGTGTGGACGAGATCGACACCGTCGTTCCGGGCATCGAGCGGCTGGGCCTCGGCCGCTACCGGCACTACCGCAGCGTCGCCCGGGACGGTGACCCGCGCGTCCCCGGCTGCATCGTGATCGTCGACATCGAGTTCGACGGACCCGACCCCGACCGCCAGCGCGCCTGGGTGGACGCCGTCCTCGACGCGCTGGAGAGCGAGCCGAACCCGCACCCCGGCGGTATCAGCGCCCACTTCCACCTCAGTACCGACGGCACCCGCGTCCTCAACTACGCCGAGTGGGAGAGCGCCCAGGCCCATCTCGACGCGCTCGCCGCGCCGGGGGACGGGATCGGCTCGGCCACGGAACGCTGGGAGCGCGTGCAGACCTGGCCGGGGCTGAAGAGCACCACGGTCAGCAGGTACGACCACGCTCTCGGGCTGATTCCCGGCTAGGGCCTCCCACCGAAAACTCGAACCGTCTGGACAAAAAAAGTGTTCGGTGAGACGGTGGACCCATGCTGGACGTCACCGTGATCGAGGACCCCGAGGCCGCAGCCGTCTCCCTGGACCCCATACGGGCGAGGCTGCTCGCCGAGCTGGCGGCCGGCCCCGCGTCGGCCGCCATGCTGGCCGGCAAGGTCGGGCTGCCCAGACAGAAGGTGAACTACCACCTGAAGGCGCTGGAGCGGCACGGCCTGGTCGAGCTCGCCGGGGAACGCCGCAAGGGCAACGTCACCGAACGGCTGATGCGGGCGACCGCGGCGTCGTACGTGATCTCACCCCTCGCCCTCGCCGCCGTACAGCCCGACCCGGACCGCTTCCGAGACCAGCTCTCCGCGCGCTGGCTGCTGGCACTGGGTGCCCGGCTGGTGCGGGATGTCGGTTCGCTGATCACCGGCGCGGCGAAGGCCCGCAAGCGGCTGGCGACGTACGCGCTGGACGGCGAGGTGCGCTTCGCCTCGGCCGCCGAACGGGCCGCGTTCATCGAGGAGTTGACGGCCGGAGTCACCGGCCTGATCCGCAAGTACGACGCCCCGGACGCCGAGGGGGGCCGTGACCACCGGATCGTGGTGGCCGTCCATCCCACGCTGAAACAGACCGAGTTGGAGTAGATCATGTCCAAAGAGTTCGAGATCGCCCGCGAGTTCGAGGTCGACGCCACCCCTGAGCAGGTGTGGGAGGCGATCACCACCGGAACCGGCGGCTATCTGTGGCCGATGGAGCCGCCCGAGCCCCGCGTCGGCGGCAAGGGGCCCTTCGGGTCCACGATCACCGCCTGGGATCCGCCGCACCGCTACACCAACCGGGTCGAGGACGTCGACGGCATCTCCGAGCAGAGCCTCAACCAGCTCGACTACACCGTCGAACCCCGTGACGAAGGCCGGCGGGCCTGGGTGCGGTACGTGCACAGCGGGATCTTCGTCGACGACTGGGACAACCAGTACGACGGCGCCGCCAAGCACACCGACTTCTATCTGCACACCCTGCGCGAGTACCTGACCCACTTCGCGCCCCGCCCGGCCGCCTTCGCGACCTTCGACGGACCCGAGGCGTCCAAGGCCCCCGACGCCCTCGCCGTCGTGGGGCGGGCGCTCGGCGTCGGCGAGGACGTGGCCGCCGGTACGCGCGTGACGGTCCACGGGCCGGACACCTTCGACGCCGTGGTCGACTTCCGCAACCCGTACTTCATCGGGCTGCGCACCGAGCGGAGCCTCACCCGCGTCTTCGGCCGCAACCACTGGGGCCACCCGGTCGGGATCTCCCTGCACGACTTCGCACCCGACTCCGACATCAAGGAGTGCGAGAGCGAGTGGCAGGCCTGGCTGAACGGAGTGTTCAACCAGGCCTGACCCCTCGTGGGTTACGGCTTGAAGCGCAGCACCTGCGGGTCGTGGTCGCTGATCTGGTCGTTGAACTCCGAGTTGATGTGCACGCTGTCGTACTCGAAGTCGCAGCCGCGCCGGATCGACGGGCTGACCAGGATCTGGTCCAGGACCTGCTGGTTGCCCTGGTAGTCGTAGGTGTAACGCTCGCTCCTGGGCAGCGACTTGATAGCCGACCAGAGCTCGCCGTCACCCTCCAGGATCTTCGCGGTGTCGGAGAACTCGAAGTCGTTGATGTCGCCGAGGGCGATGACGTCCGCGTTCTTCTGGGTGTCGAGGATGTCCTTGACGAAGGCGTTGACCAGGGTCGCCTGCTGGTGGCGCTGGATCTCCGAGCTGCGCGGCACCGGCTGGGTCGCCGAGCTCAGGCCGAAGTCGCCGCCCTTGGAGTTGAGGTGGTTGGCGATCACGAAGACCGTGCGGCCACGGAAGACGAACTCGCCGGCCAGCGGCTTGCGGCTGCTGTTCCAGGCCGTGTTCGTCGGGTCGATACGGCCCGGGGAGACCGTCAGCGCGGCCTTCCCGTGGGTCTTCGTCACGCCGACGGCCGTCGTGGCGTCGCCGCCCGCGCGGTCCGTGAAGGAGACCCGCTCCGGGTTGAAGAGGAAGACCTGGCGGATGTTGCCGCCCGGCTCGCCGCCGTCGGTGTCGTTGGCCGGGTCGATCGAGCGCGACTCGTACCTCGGGCCGCCCGCCGCGACGATCGCGTCGATCAGCTTGTTCACCGTCACGTCGGCGGCGGTCGTGCCGTCGTCCTTCGCGCCGTTGTTGTCCTGGATCTCCTCCAGGGACACGATGTCGGGCGACTTCAGGTTGTTCACGATCGCGGAGGCGTGCTCCTCGAAGGTGGCGTCGGTCGGGTCGAGGTTCTCGACGTTGTACGTCGCGACCGCCAGCTCGCCGTTCTTCTGCTTCTGCGTGGTCTCCCGCTCGAGACCGGCGCTCTTCAGCGTGCCGATCTCGTTCGCCACCAGGGTGTAGCCGCCGAACTGGTTGTAGTCCAGCGGGCCCGCGGTGGAGCCGGTGAGGACGTCACCGACGTTCGCGACGGGGAAGGCGGAGGTCGAGCCCAGCGACTGGATCTGCAGGCGTCCGGTGTTCTGCGACGTGTAGGAGCCGTAGAGGGTGCCGCCGCGGCGCGTGGTGTTCTCGCGCGGCTTCACCGTCACCCACAGCTCGGTGTACGGGTCGGTCGCGCCGACCACGCGGGTGTCGGCGACCTTGACGTTCATGCCCTCCAGGGACTCGTAGAAGTCCAGGGCGTACTTCTTCGGCTCCAGTGTCAGGCCGTTGATCGAGTTGCCCGCGGCGGGGTCGCCCGCCGGGGCGTAGGCGGCCGGCACCGACCTCGCGTCGATCACCGTGGCGGCGGGGACCGCGTTGCCGCTGGAGACGACCGTGACGGTCGGCTTGGTGATCTCGGTCAGCGACTGGTTCCCGGTCGACGTGCCGCCCGGGACGTACTCCGAGACCGTGCCGCTGACCGTGACGGCGTCACCGACGGCCACCTTCGGGGCGGAGCTGGTGAAGACGAACACGCCCTCACTGGTGGCCGGGTCGGCGTCGGGGTTCGGATCCTGGATCCAGAAACCCTTGGAGGAACCGTAGGTGCGCACACCGGTGACGATTCCGGCCACATCCGCGACCTTCTGACCGGCGTACGGGGATATCCGGGTCGCGCCCTGGATGTCATGGATGCTCACGCCGGCCGCGTGGGCGGGCGAGACGAGGACGACGGTGGAGGCCGCCGACAGGGCGGCGACGGTGAGCGCGGCGAGACGCGCGGACTTCTTGCTCGGCAACGGGATCCCTCCGGGGACGAACGTAGGCGCCGGGACGAGGGTGAACGAGGAACGGTGGGAGCCGCGACCTGTGGGGCGGTGGCGACGCGCGTAGAAACTACAGTGAACAGATGTCCGCCGGATTTCTACGCGCGTCAATCTCCTGCCTGGTCAGTCCAGTTGTCAAGGTTTCAGCCATGTACGGACCCTGTCGGGGACATGAACCGGGCGGCATAGGTGGATATCCGTCTACGCTGAGCGGCTGAGTGGCACGACGCGTCCTAGGAGAACCAGCCGATGTCAGACAGCTCCCCCCTGCCGCCGGTGCGGCTGCACCCCGAAGCGGAGCTGGCGCGGGACGCCCTGTCCACGCCGCTGCTCGCCCGGGCCGCCAGGCTCGCCCGCTGGGCCGGCCAGGACACGCGGGTCGACGCCGGGGGCGGACTCGCCGAGGAGCAGCTGCCCGCGGCCGCCGCACACCTCGGACTGACCGGGGACGAGGCGGCGGCCCACGCGAGCGAGGCCTGGCGGGTGGCCGTCGACACCGGGCTCGTCGAGATCGTCGACGAGGAGGAGGGCACGGTCGCCACCGGCGAGGACCTGGCTCTGCTGTCCGGGTCCCCGCAGGACGTGCTCGGCGTGTGGCTGACGGCGCTGGAAACGGCGCTGGCCGACGCGAGCGTGCCGGATCTGGACGATCTGGTCGACGCCATGGACGACGGCGGCGAGGTCGACTTCGCCTCCCTGGACTGGGACCCGCAGGCCGAGCAGGAGTTCCTCGACGGTGTGCTCGGGAACCTCTACCTGCTCACGGTCAGCGAGGACGGCCCCGGCGACGGCCCCGTGCCGCTGCCCGCCCTCGCCGCGTCGATGATCGTGCCGAGCGACATGGGCGAACCGACCAACGACGTCCTGGAGCAGGTGTCCGACGCGATGATGCGGTTGGACGATCAGTTCCGGGTCCTGGAGCCGGTGGGGATCGTCGAGTACCAGCCCGTCGACGAGGCGCTGATGGCGGACGCCGACGAGGAGCCCGCCGCGGTCGTCGACGAGACCGACGTCTCCCGGTACGGCATGGTCCGGCTCACCCCACTCGGGCTGTACGGGCTGCGGTCGCGGCTGCTGGAGGCGGGCATCACGGCACCGGCCGTCGGCGATCTCGCCGACAAGGGAGCGGACGCGCTGCTCGACGGGACCTCGACGTTCCCGCCCTCCGCCGCGCAGGCCGAGACCGAGCAGTGGCTGGACCGGCGTGAACCTCTCGCGGCGGTCCGGGAACTGCTGACGGCGGCCCGGGGGAGCGACTCGGGCGCACCCTTGCGCAGGCTGCGGTGTCAGCAGGCGCTGTCATTGGTCGGTGCGGTCGCCGAACCCGCGTTGCGGGAGGTCCTCGACGACGCCGAGCTGGGTGGGCTGGCCCGGGTCTGGCTGACCGAGCGGGGGTTCGGGGATGTGCCCCCGCCTTCCCAGGACATGGTGTTCTGGCTGACCGTCGACACGATTGCCGCGCAGCTGGCCGCGGAGGGGAACTCCGAGGAGTTGCAGGCGTTGGTGGAAGGACTGGCCCAGCAGCACGGTGGGTTCTTCGCGGCGGCCTGGCGGGTCGACCACCCGGCCACCGCGGATGTGCTGGAGGCGATGGGGCGGTTGCATCCGGACAAGCGGGTGGCGAAGGAGGCGCGGAAGGCTGCGTTCAAGGCGCGGTCGCAGCAAGGGGGTTGACCGTCGAACGGCGGGTGCGGGTGTGTGGGGGCTGATCGCGCAGTTCCCCGCGCCCCTTAAAGGAATCCCCATCACCCTGTGTTGATTCATTCAAGCCACTCCCCTGAGTCCTCTCGCTGTTCAGCTGGTGTTCAGACATGGGCGGGACCGTTGCGCCGACCCGAGGTCCCCCACCCTCCACGGCATACCCACCGTCTCAGGAGACACCATGTCGCTCACCCGCAGGGACTTTGCCGCGAAATCCGCGATCACCGGAGCCGGTGTCGCGCTGGCGGGCAGTGTCGGCGCCCTCGCCACCGCACCCAACGCGCTCGCGGCCACCGACGTCGAGAGCGAGGGCGCGGAGATCGCGGGCGCCCACGGCGGTGTCGGCTACGGGCCGCTGATCGCCGACCCCGAGGGCCTGCTCGCGCTGCCCGCCGGGTTCACGTACAAGGTCATCACCTACAGCGGCAGGACCAAGCTGGAGTCCGGCGAGTTCACCCCGTCCAACCACGACGGTACGGCCACCTTCTGCGGCCCCCGCGGCGCGACCCTCCTGGTCAACAACCACGAGCTCAAGGGCCCGCGTGCCAACTGGCCCCACCCTGTGCCGCTCACCGAGGGCCTTGTCTACGACCCCGCCGCCTCCGGTGGCTGCACGGTCGTCGAGGTCCGCCACGGGCATGTCGCCGAGTGGGTCGGCATCGCCGGCACCTCCACCAACTGCGCGGGCGGCAGCACCCCTTGGGGCACCTGGCTCACCGGCGAGGAGACCGAGGACAAGGCCGGCCAGAACGGCATGACCAAGGACCACGGCTACATCTTCGAGGTCGACCCCGAGGACCGCCGCGCCAACCGCGACCCCAAGCCCGTCAAGGCGTTCGGCCGGTACGCCCACGAGGCGGTCGTCATCGACCCCAAGCGCGGCCACGCCTACCTGACCGAGGACGCTTCCGGCCCCAACGGCCTGCTCTTCCGCTGGACCCCGCCGGCGGGCTTCCACCACGGCCGCGGCAAGCTGCGCACCCTCGACGACAACGCGGGGGTCCTGCAGGCCTTCAAGTGCTTCGACTCCGGCGGCAAGTTCGTCGACGACCTCTCCCGCGCCACCAGGATCGGTACGGTGTACGGCGTCGACTGGGTCGACGTGCCCGACCGCGACGCCAAGACGGTCTCCGTCCGCAAACAGTTCACCGACGGCCAGGTCACCCGCGCCCGCAAGCTCGAGGGCATGTGGTGGGGCGACGGCGGCGCGTACGTCGTCTCCTCGTACGCCCGTGAGGAGAGCCCCGTCCAGCACGACGGCCAGGTCTGGTTCTACGACCCCAAGCGCCGCACCCTCACCCTGAAGGTCCTCCTCGGTGTGAACCCCGACCCGTCGAAGGACGGCGCCTTCGACGGCCCCGACAACATCACCGTCTCCCCGTACGGCGGCCTGGTCATCGCCGAGGACGGCGAGGGCGTCCAGCACCTGTTCGGCGCCACCGAAAGCGGCCGCACGTACCCCATCGCCCGCAATGAACTGAACCTCGGCACCGAAGAGGAGCCCGAGTACAGCGAGTTCACCGGCGTCACCTTCTCGCCCGACGGCCGGACGCTGTACGCCAACATCCAGACCCCGGGAATCATGCTGGCGATCACGGGGCCGTGGAAGCGGCAGAAGCGCGGCTGAATTTAATTCGCTCGCCCGGCCCGCGGCACGCCTCCTAGAGTGATGAACGTCCAGGTGCGAAGGCAGGACCTACTTCCACTCTTAATGGGGAGGCCGCGGGTTCGAATCCCGCCACCGGTACCACGTGCCGGTGTAGCTCAGAGGCAGAGCACCTAATGTCGGTTCCGCCGATCTGAACTCTGGACACCACAACTTCATGCACCTCCCGGTGCGAGCATTTTGATCTCGGGAGGCGCAGCTCATGCTGGGTGCCCGGTGCGCAGGCGGCGGATACTTCGGGAACTGGTGGGGGGAAACCCTCGTGCGGGTTCGAATCCCGTCATTGACTCAGGGTCGGTGTGGCGGAACGGAAGACGCGCCAGTTTATAAGCACCGCAGTCGACTTCGACCTCGGGCACCCTCCATTTGCTGAGTCTCCCTCCGAAACGGAAACGAATTCGGGGGAATTCACCATGACGCGATTCAACAAGAAGGCTGCGCGGGCCCGTCCCACCTCGCGAGTGACGTCGACGGGACGCATCCTGCGGACGTACGAGGGCGGCCGGGGCCGTGAGCGTGACGCACGCTCCGAGCTGTTTCTGCTCGCGATCGCCAACTTCGTCTCCCAGCAGACCGCTTACGAGTCCGGCGCGGACCGCGACGACCGGTTCGCCACGCTCGTGCGGCAGCTCGCCGTCACCGACCCGGCCTGGACCGCCGGCCTGCTCGGCTGGCTGCGCGGCGAGGGCAACCTCCGTACCGCCTCGATCGTGGGCGCCGCCGAGTACGTCAAGGCGCGCCTCGACGCGGGCGCCACCGACGGCCCCTCGAACCGCGAGGTCGTGGCCTCCGTACTTCAGCGGCCCGACGAGCCCGGCGAGTTCCTCGGCTACTGGACGGCGCAGTACGGCCGTAACGTCCCGAAGCCCGTCAAGCGCGGGATCGCCGACGCCGTACGCCGTCTGTACCACGGCAAGTCGCTGCTGAAGTACGACACCGCGTCCAAGGGCTACCGTTTCGGCGACATCCTCAACCTCGTGCACGCGGCGCCGGACCCGGACAAGCCGTGGCAGGGCGAGCTGTTCCAGTACGCCCTCGACCGGCGGCACAACCCGGACACGGCCGTGCCGCCCGAGTCGAGCCGGGTCCTGACCGCGCACCGCGAGCTGATGGCGGTGCCGGCCGGCCGACGGCGTGCGGTGGTCACGTCCGGGGGTGGGGCCGAGCGGCTGGCCGCGGCCGGGATGACGTGGGAGGCGCTGGCCGGCTGGCTGCAGGGGCCGATGGACAGGGCGGCCTGGGAGGCCGTGATTCCGTCCATGGGCGCGATGGCACTGCTCCGCAACCTGCGCAACTTCGACGAGGCCGGAGTCTCCGACGAGGTCGCGGCCCAGGTGGCGGCCCGGATCAGCGATCCGGCGGAGGTCGTACGCTCGCGGCAGTTCCCCTTCCGGTACCTCGCCGCGTACCAGCACGCGCCGTCGCTGCGCTGGTCCTACCCGCTGGAGCAGGCGCTCGGCCACTCGCTGGCCAACGTGCCCGCGCTGCCCGGCCGGACCCTGGTGCTCGTCGACCGCTCCGGCTCGATGTGGACGCGGCTGTCCGACCGCTCGCGGCTCAACCGGGCCGACGCGGCGGCGATCTTCGGCACGGCGCTCGCGCTGCGGGCGGCCGACGCGGATCTCGTCGAGTTCGGCACCACGAGCCGGCGTCTGACCTTCGGCGAGGGCGAGTCGGTGCTGAAGATCCTCAGCCGCTTCGGCGACCTGGGCGGCACCGACACCACCTCGGCCGTCCGGGCGCACTACCGGGGACAGGACCGGGTGCTGATCGTCACCGACGAGCAGTACACGTACAACCGGCACGGCGGCCCGACCGAGCAGATCCCGGCCGAGGTACCGGTCTACACCTGGAACCTCGCCGGGTACCGGGCGGGCCACGGCCCCTCCGGCACCGGCAACCGCCACACCTTCGGAGGCCTCTCGGACGCGGCCTTCCGGATGGTTCCGCTGCTCGAGGCGGCCCAGGACGCCGACTGGCCCTGGGCTGCCTGAGCCCCGAACGTGGCCCGCACCTCACGGGGGGTGCGGGCCACTTACCTGTCCGAGCCCTTGTGCGCGGCGATGATTGACATCTAACATTTCACTTCATGGAGGCCATCCGACCACTCGCCCGCACGCTTCTCCGGGACCGCGCCTACGCATCCATCCGGGACGCCATCGTGGCCGGGGAGATCGAGCCCGGAGCGGTGGTGCGGGACGCCGATCTCGCCGAGCGGCTCGGGCTGTCGCGCGCGCCGGTGCGGGAGGCCTTCGCGCGGCTCGTCGACGAGGGGCTGCTGGAGAGCAAGCCGCAGAGCTACACGCGGGTGACCCAGGTCGTCGCCGCCGACGTGCGGGACGCCGCCGCGGTGGTCGGGGCCATGCACGAACTGGTCACGCGGGTCGCCGTGCCCCGGCTGTTCGCCGCCGACATCGAGACGATGCGCGCGGCCAATGCACGGTTCGCGGCCGCCGTCACCGCCGGTGACGTGGACGAAGCCCTGCACGCCGACGACGCCCTGCACGACGTCCTCGTCCGCGTCAGCGGCAACCGCGCGGCCGCCGCCACCACCGCCCGCTACACCCCTCTCATCCGCAGGCTGGAGCGCCGGCGCTTCGGCGAGGGCGGCAACTGCCGCTCGGCGGGCCTGCACGACCGGCTGATCGAGGCCTGCGCGGCCGGTGACGTGGACGAGGCGGTCCGGGTCACGGCGGAGATCTGGCGGGGCCTTGCCGAGTTGGCCGACAGCGACTGAGCCCACAGCGACCGACCCGGGAGGTCCCCATGCCCCTTTCGTCCTACGACCGTTACCCCCTCCTCTTCGGGCCGTCCCCCGTCCACCGCCTGGAGCGCCTCACCGCGCACCTCGGCGGCGCCGCGCTGTGGGCCAAGCGCGAGGACTGCAACTCCGGGATCGCGTACGGCGGCAACAAGACCCGCAAGCTGGAGTACCTGGTCGCGGACGCCCTCGCCAAGGGCTGCGACACCCTCGTCTCGATCGGCGGGGTCCAGTCCAACCACACCCGTCAGGTCGCCGCCTGCGCCGCCCGGGCCGGGCTCAAGTGCGTGCTGGTGCAGGAGAGTTGGGTGGACTGGCCGGACGCCGTCTACGACAAGGTCGGCAATATCCTGATCAGCCGGCTCGCCGGGGCCGACGTACGGCTGGTGAAGGCCGGGTTCGGGATCGGGTTCAAGGAGAGCTGGGAGCAGGCGCTCAGGGATGTCGAGGAAGGGGGCGGCAAGCCGTACGCCATCCCCGCCGGTGCCTCCGACCACCCGCTCGGCGGCCTCGGCTTCGCCGCGTGGGCCTATGAAGTCGCGGACCAGGAACGCGAGTTGGGCGTCTTCTTCGACACGGTCGTGGTCTGCTCGGTGACCGGCTCCACCCAGGCCGGCATGGTCGCCGGGTTCCGGGCGCTGGAGGAGGCGGGCGGCCGGCCCCGGCGCGTGCTCGGCATCGACGCCTCCGCCAAGCCCGTCGCCACCCGGGAACAGATCGCGCGGATCGCCCACGGCACCGGGCAACTCATCGGCGTACACAAGGAGTTGACCGAGGAGGACGTAGAGCTGGACGAGCGCTACCACGCGGGTGTCTACGGCATCCCCGACGCGATCACGCTGGAGGCGATGCGCCTCGCCGCCCGCACCGAGGGGATGGTCACCGACCCCGTGTACGAGGGCAAGTCGATGGCCGGAATGATCGACCTGGTCCGGCGGGGCGAGATCGGCGCGGACTCCACCGTGCTCTACGCCCACCTCGGAGGGCAGCCGGCCCTCAACGGGTACAGCGCGCTGTTCTAGCCCGGGCCGGGCCCGTTCCCGTGAGGGCTGGATACAGTGCACTGCATGTGGACCGACGAGCAGCAGCGGGAGCCCGGTGGTCACGCGTCCGACGGTCCTCGTCGCCGGGCGACGATTCACGACGTGGCGCAGCTCGCGGGAGTGTCACGGCAGACGGTCTCGCGGGCGGTGAACGACAAGGGCGAGATCGACCCGGACACCAAGGCGCGGGTGCTCGAAGCCGTGCGGATGCTGGACTACCGGCCCAGCCGGTTCGCGCGCGGGCTGGTGCGGAAGGGGACGGTGACCGCGGGGCTGGTCATTCCGGACCTGATGAATCCGTTCTTTCCCGAGGTCGCGGCCGGGGTGCTGGAGGCCGCCGAGGAGCGTGGCTGGCAGGTCGTGGTGTGGGACACCCGCACCGACGGTGCCAAGGAGCGGGAGGCGCTCGGCGTGCTGTCCCACCAGGCGGACGCCGTGATGGGCTACTTCAAGAACGACGACGAGGTCCTCGCCCGGTACCTCGGCGGTCTGCCGCTCGTCCTGCTGGAACGCGGCCCGCAGCAGACCCGGTTCGCGGCCGTCGGGATCGATGCCGCGGCGGGTCTCGAACAGGGCATCGCCCACCTGGTCCGGGCAGGTCACCGGCGGATCGGCATGCTGGACGGGGACCGGCTCACCCCCGGCCCCCGTCGCGAGGCGTTCCTGGCCGAGGTACGGCGGCACGGGCTGCCGGTCGACGACGGCTGGATCGCGATGTCGGACGGCCACGGCGTCGCGGGCGGCGAGGCGGCGATGGAGCAACTCCTCGACGCCCGGCCCCAGTTGACCGCGGTGTTCGGCTTCAACGACCTGATCGCCGTCGGCGCGATACGGGCCGCCCGGCGCCGGGGCCGGAGGGTGCCGGAGGACCTGGCCGTGCTGGGCTTCGACGGGCTCTCCCTGGGCGAACTGGTGGAACCCGCCCTCACCACCCTGCGGCTCGACAAGCGCCGGCTCGGGCGGCTGGCGGTCGAGCAGGTCGCGCGGCTGCGGGCCGGCGAGAAGCCGCTGACCGGCGCGGACGCCTGGGTGGCACCTGAGCTGGTGGTACGCGCCTCGGCCTGAGACCTGGCGTATCCGAGGCGTCGGTTTCTTCCCCCTGCCTGGCAGGCTGTACGGAGTCCGGAGACGACGCGGGCGTGCCCGTCATGCGCCGGGAACAGCTGCTTCCCCGGCGTCCAGGACCAGCACCGCGACGTGCAGGGACGTGCACTGCAGGCCTGATTCCAGGTCGCAGCCGAGGAGCCGTTCGATGGTGTGGAGGCGCTGGTAGTAGGCCTGCCGGGACATGCCGGCGCGTTTCGCCGCGACCGACTTGTTCCCGGCCGCCGCCAGATAGGCGCGCAGTGCCGGGAGCAGATCGCCGTTGTTGCGGTCGTCGTGCTCGATGAGGCGGGTCAGTTGCCGTTCCGCGTACCGCTGAAGACGGGTGTCCTCCCGCAGGACGCCCAGCAACTCCGGCAGTCGGACGTCGGCGGGGACGTAGAACCAGCGCTCCGGGGAGGCCGGTGTGATGGCCTCGGCCGTCTGCTCCGCCTCCTGCCACGACCGGGCGATCCCGGCGAGGTCGGTCACCCCGGGGCCGACGGCGACGACGGCCTCCGGTCCCAGCTCCTCCCGGGTCAGACGGCCGATCCGCTCGGCGACCGGCTGCCAGGCGCTCGCCTGTGCCAGTGCCAGAAGTACACCGATCCGGCCCGGGGCCGTCTCGCCGACCAGGGCGCGGACGCCGGTCTGCGCCAGCGCCTTCGCGATCCGTTCGTCGAGGTGCTCACCCTCGCTGCCGGTGTGGGTGTGGCGGATGACCAAGGCGAAGAGCCGGTGCCCGAGGGTCGGGAGCCCCAGTGCCTCGGCGCGGGCGCGCGCGTCCGCGGGGGAGCGGAAACGCCGTTCGTACAGGTCCCGCAGTACGGAGCGGTGGGCCCGGCGCTCCCACCAGGCAGGCCCGGCGAGGCGCGCCATGGTCAGCGCGACCGCCGCCCGCTCCAGCACCAGGACGTGTTCCGGGTCGGGCTCCGCCTTCAGCCTGCCCTCCAGCAGGACCAGCCGCCCCCACAGCCCCTGGTGGTCCTGCACCGGCGCGATCAGCCAGCCTTCCGGGCCGCTCGGCGTGATCCTCTCCGGCGTCGGGGCGGCCCGTGAACGCCGCGACCAGGCCGACACCACCGGCTCGTACGGCCGGCCGAGCAGCTCGCACATCAGGACCCGGTGGTTGAGATCCTCCAGCACCACCGGGGCTCCGGTGAGCTCCGCGGTGGTGTGCACCAGTTCCTCGGGATCCGCACCCCGCAGCGTCAGGGCGGTGAAGACGTCCTGGATGTCCCTCCCGCGCCGCAGCAGGGCTCCCTGGGCGTCAAGGATGAGCGCGTGCACCGTCTGCGTGACGTCGATGAACCGGACGCCACGGGCCAGCTCGACCAGCGGCACTTGACGGGCACGGCACGCCGCCACCAGCTCGCCGGGCACCTTCCGGTACCGGTAACCGAGCTCCACGATCAGACCGGCCGCGCCGACGTCGGCGAGCTGGTCGACGTAGTCCCGCAGCTCGGAGGCGTCCTCGGGGTACGGCATGCCGGTCGTCAGCACCAGCTCGCCGCCCTCCAGGAAATCGGCGGGATTGAGCAGCTCGGTGACATGCACCCAGCGCACCGACCTGTCCAGCTGTGATTCACCGGCCAGCACGCGCGGCATCCCCTCGGCGAGCACGGGCAGGCGCAGTACTTCCGTGATCGTGGGGAAGTGCCCGTTTGCGGGACGTCTGGGCGGCATAGGGGGTGCTCTCATCCGAGGGGATCGGGGTCACCCTCGCACCGGCCACTCACCGTGACAAGAGGGGCCCGGCATTTTGTGCGGCCCGGTCGTCCGCAGTGACAGACCGTCTCGAGAAGGCTGTCAGGTGGAACACAGTGTGGGTTGACCTGCAGGTTCCCCCGGGCCGAGAGTGAACGCCATCCCCAGAGGGACCTGAACCGGAAGAGTCCCCACGATGTCCGCACCGTGCTGGGGCCCACTGCCACCCGGACCACACCATCGAAAGGAGCGACCTCATGCGCATCCCGAAGCGCGTCGCCGTGATCGGTGCCGGCAGCATGGGCAGCCAGGCCATGTGGCGACTGGCCGCCCGCGGAGCCGAGGTCATCGGCTACGACCGGTACGCGCCGGGTCACGACCGCGGTGCGGCCGGGGGCGAGACCCGCATCTTCCGAGCCGCACACCTGGGCGAACCCCGTTACATTCCGCTGCTGCGGCTCGCCGACCGGATGTGGGACCACCTGCAGGGCGAGACCGGATTCGCTCTGCGACGCCGCAGCGGATGCCTGGTGATGGGCGAAACCGCCTCGCCCTCCATGAGCCTCCTGCTCGCCGCCGGTTCCACCCACCGGCTGGATCACGAGGTACTGGACCGGGAGGAACTCGCCCGCCGCTACCCGCAACACCGCCTCCCGGACGGGCACACCGCCGTCCTCGACCGGATGGGCGCCGTCCTCAGGCCCGAGGCGTCGATCCAGGCCGCCGCCGCCCGTGCCGAGCAGCTGGGCGCCCGACTGCACCGCTACACCCCGGTGCGGGAGATCGCGCCCGCGGCAGGCGGCGGGGTGCACATCGTCACCGACCAGGGCACGGGTCACGTGGACACCGCGGTGGTCACCGTGGGCCCCTGGATCAACACCCTGCTCCCGGACCTGCCGCGGGCGGTCGACGTCCGCCGGCTGATCAGCTCCTGGCACCTCCCCACCCGCCACGACTGGTTCGCGGGCGGCGCCCCCGCCTTCGTACGCAGCACACCCCACGACTGCTACGGGCTGCCGTCGCCCGACGGCATGTCCGTCAAGCTGGGCCTCTCCTTCAAGCTGGGTCTCCACTCCGCGCGCCATCTGCCGGTGGCCGACCCCGAACGGCTCGAGCGGACGGTCCACCCGGAGGAACTCGCCACCATGCGCGAGTTCATCAGCGAGCTGATGCCCGACCTGAACCCCGACCCCATCAGGATGTCGGCCTACATGGAGGGCTACACCGACTCCGGGAACCCGCTCGTCGGCCGCCTCCCCGGCGAGGACGACATCATCGTCATGGCCGGCTTCTCCGGCAGCGGCTTCAAACTGTCGCCCGCCATGGGCGAGATCGCCGCCGACCTCGCCCTGGACGGCACCACCGACCATCCCGTCGACTTCCTGGCACCGGCCGCAGCCGGCGCCGTCTGACCCGAAGTCACCTCGCCTCCCCCATGGGGAAGTCCGTCACAGGTGTGCCGGAAAAGTAGCGACAAATGCCGAATCGCAGCCTGTTTCCTGCAGCAAAGAACTGGAGTTCTTCCATGCCCATTCCGTCGTTTCAGTTCCGGCCGAAGTACGTCTCGTTCGACTGCTACGGCACGTTGATCGAGTGGCCCATGACCCCCATCACCCGTGAGCTCGTCGGCGACCAGATCCCCGCGGAGCACTGGGACCAGTTCGTCCGGGAGTTCCGCGGCTACCGCTACGACCAGGTCCGCGGCGAGTACTACCCCTACGAGCAGGTGCTGCAGGACTCCTTCGAGCGGGTCTGCCGCAAGTGGGGTGTGAAGGCGGCGCCGGACGCGGGCCAGCGGTTCGCCGACGGCGTGCGCAGCTGGGGCCCGCACGCCGACGTGCCGGAACCGCTGAAGAAGATGGGCGAGAACTACAAGCTGGTGATCTTCTCCAACGCCGGGGACTCCTACCTGGAGGAGAGCGTGCCCCGGCTCGGGGCGGACTTCCACGCGGTCTTCACCGCGGAGCAGGCCGGCTACTACAAGCCCCGGTACGCCGCGTTCGAGTACATGCTCGACCAACTCGACGCGTCCCCCGAGGACTTCGTGCACGTCTCCTCCCACACCCGCTACGACCTGATGCCGATGCACGACATGGGCTTCCGCAACCTCATCCTCCTGGACCGGGGCTGCGACCCGGTCACCCACGGCTACGACTACGTGCCGGTGAAGTCCCTGGACGAGCTCAACACGATGCTCGGCATCTGAATCACGACGCACACCGTCCCGCACGGACAGCCCCGAAGGACCCCCCCACCCCAGCGTTTTCCGTTCCCCCGAATCCAGACCCTCACCAGGAGGCGCCCGATGGAAGCCAACCGGATAGGCCGCAGAACCGTACTCCGCACCACAGGCGCGCTGGCCGCCGCCACCGTGGTGACCGGCTGCGGCACCCTCATGGGCAGCAGCGAAAGCCGCGGCTCGGGCGGCGGAAAGAAGCGGCTCGTCGTCAGCAACAGTGGTGGCGCCTACAACGACGCCCTGACCGAGGCGATCTACGAGCCGTTCGCCAAGGAGACCGGCATCACGGTCACGACGGTCAACTACCAGTCGGCGCAGATCATCGCCCAGGTCAAGCAGGGCCGTCCGCAGGTGGACCTGCTGGACAACACACTGCTGAACTTCCAGAAGATGGCGCGGCTGGAGTGTCTGGAGCCGGTGGACCACGACCGGCTGAAGAGTGTCAAGGGTGCCGGGATCGCGGAGCACAACCTGCCGGAGTACGCGGTCGGCAAGAACGTGTGGGCGAGCGTGATGGCGTACCGCACGGACAGCCTCAAGCGTGCCCCGAAGAGCTGGGCCGACTTCTGGAACACGCACTCCTTCAGCGGCCCCCGCTCGCTGCAGAGCGCGGAGGTGGACCTGCCGGAGCTGGAGTTCGCGCTGCTGGCCGACGGTGTGCCGCTGGACAGGCTGTATCCGCTGGATGTGGACCGGGCGTTCGCGTCGATGTCCCGAATCCGCGGCGAGGTGAAGAAGTTCTGGAACACCGGCGCCCTGCCGGCCGTCCTGCTCGGCCGCAAGGAAGTCGTCGCGACCAGCCTGTGGGGCGGCCGCGCGGACGAGCTGATCAAGCAGGGGCAGCCGGTCGCCTACCAGTGGAACGGTGCCCGCAGGATGGCCAACGGCTGGGGCATCCCGAAGGGCGCGGGCAACACGGACGCGGCCTACCAGCTGATCGACTTCTCGCTGCGCCCCGAGGTGCAGGCGGCGTTCGCCAAACTCAGTCCCACCGGCGGCCCGGTCGTCCCGGCGGCAACCAAGCTGCTCTCGGAGGACGTCCTGGCCACGCTGCCGACCTCGCCGCAGAACCTCAAGATCGGGTTCGACGCGGATGCCGCCTGGTGGGACAAGAACCGTGACGCCGTCACCAAGCGCTGGCAGGAGTGGGCCGATGCCTGAGCGGACCCGGAGTCTGACCGCCGCAAAGCTGTCCGCCGACGACCTCGCCGCCGCCCTGGCCCCTCGCTCCTCCGCACCGACGGGCAAGTCGTTGTCGGTGACGGGGCTGTCCAAGTCCTACGGCGGGACGACGGTGGTCGACGGCGTGGACATGGAGATCGCGGCGGGTGAGTTCGTCACCTTCCTCGGCTCGTCCGGTTCCGGCAAGACGACCACGCTGATGATGCTGGCCGGGTTCACCGAGCCCGACTCCGGCAGCATCACCGTCGACGGCCGGGACATCACCGAACTCAACCCGGGCAAGCGGGACTTCGGGTTCGTCTTCCAGCAGTACCTGCTCTTCCCGCACATGACCGTCTCCGAGAACGTCGCCTTCCCCCTGCAACTGCGCGGGGTGGACAAGGCGGAGATCCGCCGCCGGGTGGGGGAGACCCTGGAGGCGGCGGGCCTGTCGAAGTTCGCCGGCCGCAAGCCCCGTGAGCTCTCCGGTGGTCAGCAGCAGAGGGTCGCCCTGTGCCGGGTCCTGGTCTACCGTCCGCCGATCGTGCTGATGGACGAACCGCTGGGTGCGCTGGACAAGAGGCTCCGCGACCAGATGCAGACCGAGATCAAGTCCATCCAGCGCGAACTCGGCCTGACCGTCATCTATGTGACGCACGATCAGGAGGAGGCGCTGGTCCTGTCGGACCGGATCGCCATCATGAAGGACGGCCGCATCGAGCAGTTCGACACCCCCCGCGGCCTGTTCGAACGCCCCTGCACGCCGTTCGTCGCGGACTTCCTGGGCGCCGCCAACTTCCTCACCGGCAAGGCCGAGGACGGTGGAGCAGACGACTGCACCCGCGTGCGCCTCGACACCGGCGGCGTCCTCACGGCCCGCGCCCACCCCTGCGTGCCCGGACAGAGCGTGCGAGCCGCGGTGCGGCCGGGCAAGCTGCGCATGGTCGGTGCCGAGGAGGGCTGCTGTTCCGGCACGGTCGAGACCGCCGTCTACGTCGGCTCGCTGACCCGGATCACCGTCCGCCTGGACGGTGCCGCTCCGGGGACGCAGCCGCTGCGGATCGAGACCGCCGCCGTCCCACCGCGTCCCGGCGAGCGGGTGTGTGTCACCGCCGACCGGGACGACGTCAGCGTCTTCGACGCGACGGACGGGGGGTGAGCCGTGGCCGGCACCGCTCTCGCACCCGGCAAGGTGCGTGTGAGAACGTCCGCGATGCGCGGGCACCGCTCCCGACTCGCCCTGGTCAACGCCGTCCCCGTCACGGTGTTCCTGCTGGTGCTGTTCGTGTACCCGATCATCGGCGTGCTCTCGCTGAGCCTCAAGGGCGACAGCGGCGGATTCACCCTGCACTGGTACGCCGACGCCCTCAGCGGCGTGAACCTGTCCGTGCTCCTCTCCACCCTGCGGATCTCCGCCGAGACCGCGGTGCTCAGTCTTCTGGTGGGTTTCGTCCTGGCGCACGCCATCGCCCGGATGCGGCCCGTCTTCGCCGCGCTGGCCATGCTGATCGTGGTGGTGCCGCACTTCATCAGTGCCCTGGTGCGCACCTACGGGTGGATCATCATGCTCGGTGACCACGGCCTGATCAACACGCTGTTGACTTCCCTGCACGTGCCCGGGGCCCCGTTCCCGCTGCTCTACAACGAGACCGGTGTGGTCATCGGCACCACTTCGGTGATGCTGCCCTACACGGTCCTGGTCCTGCAGGGCGTGATGCGCGGTGTTGACGGCCGGCTCCTGGCCGCGGCGGCAGGCTTCGGCGCGAGCCGGTTGACGATCTTCCGCAGGATCTACCTGCCGCTGGTGGCGCCCGGTATCGGCACCGCAGGGCTGCTCAGTTTCATCCTGTGCCTGGGCTACTACATCACCCCGGCCCTGATGGGCGGCGACAAGCAGACCGTCGTAGCCGCGCTCATCGACCAGCAGGTGATGAAGCAGGACCAGTGGAACTCCGCCGCCGCCTTCGGCGTGATCCTGCTCCTGCTCACCTTCGCCGGACTGGGCGTGCTCGGCCTGGCCAAGCTCCGCCGCAAGCAGGCGGCCGCACGAAGGAGCAGCTCATGATGGAACTGCCCGCCACCCGGGCCGGACACATCGGCCGCGCCCTGAGCGCCACCGCGATCCTGCTGTTCCTGGCGATGCCCATCGTCATCATCCTGGTCACCTCCTTCGGCGCCGACGGCATCGGCACCTTCCCGCCGAAGGAGTACAGCACCCACTGGTACGAGCAGATGGCCGCGCCCGGCGGCAACTGGGCCACCTCCATCGCCCTGTCCAGCCTCATCGCCTCCCTCACCACCGTGTTCTCCCTCATCCTGGGGGCCACCGCGGCCACCGCCCTGGCCCGCGGCCGACTGCCCCTGCACACGGCGGTCTACGGGCTGGTCCTGGCTCCGCTGCTCATCCCCCAAGTGGTCATCGCGCTAGGCCTGTTCCTGTTCTTCGAACCGGCCGGCATGCTCGGCAGCCCCCTGGCCATAGCTCTTGGTCACACCGTGCTCGCCGCGCCCATCGCCATCCTCATCATGATCTCCACGCTGAGGGGCATCGACGAACGGCTCGAAGACGCCGCCGCCAGCATGGGCGCCAACCGGATGACCATCGCCCGGCGCATCACCTTCCCCCTGGCCACCCCCGGGTTGATCGCCGCCGCGGTGTTCTCGTTCATCACCAGCTTCGACGAGTTCTTCATCGCCCAGTTCATGTCGACCCCCGACACCCGCACCCTGCCGGTCCTGGTCTTCAACGCCCTGCAGTTCGACGTCGACCCGACCGTCACCGCCGTCAGTGCCGTCCTCATCGCCCTGGCCGTCCTGGCCCTCGCCCTGGTCGCCCTGGTCCGCAAACTCGGCGGCCACCGCGACGGCCGGCACGCCCTCCCCGTCGAACCGCTCACCTGAGCCACTTCGAAACTCCCCGCAGAGGACCCGAAATGAAGACGATTCCCTACTGGATAGAAACCGCTGGGGTGTTTCCCGACCGGTCCGGCAAGCCTCTGACCGAGGACACCGACCTGGTGGTCGTCGGCGCCGGCCTGACGGGTCTGTCCACCGCCCTCCACTCCGCCCGCAAGGGCGCCCGCGTCACCCTCGTCGAGAAGGGCCAGATCGGCTCCGGTGCCTCCGCGCGCAACGGCGGCATGGCCAACCTGGGCTTCACGATCGGCGTGGGTCAGGCCATCCGCCGGTACGGACCGGAGCGGGCCCGCGAGATCTACAACTCCTACGGCGAGGCCGTGGACACCGTCGAGCGGCTCGTGAAAGAGGAGTCCATCGACTGCCAGTTCCGCCGCGTCGGACGCCTGGGCGTCGCGTCCCGCCCCGCGCACTTCGAGAACAAGAAGGCCCAACAGCGCGACCTGGCCAAGTACTTCGGACACGAGACCACTCTGGTCGGCAAGTCCGAACTGCGGTCCGAGATCGGATCCGACGCCTACCACGGCGGCCTGCTCGACCCGTTCAGCGCCGCACTGCACGTCGGCCGCTTCGTGCGCGGCATGGCCGAGGCGTGCGAGCGCACCGGTGTCGAGATCCACGAGCGCAACGCTGCCATCGGCGTGCGGCGCACCGCCGCGGGCCGGTTCGAGGTCAGCACCGAGCGCGGTGTGATCCGTGCCGGGCAGGTCATGATGGCCACCGACGCCTACACCGACAAGAACTTCCCGTGGCTGCGCCGCCGGCAGGTCTGCCTGGGCAGCTTCATCATCGTGACCGAGCCGCTCGGCGAGGACCTCGCCCGGGACGTCATCCCCAAGGCCCGCCTCATCGTCGACTCCAACCAGGTCTGCCACTACTTCCGGCTCACCCCGGACAACCGGCTGCTGTTCGGCGGCCGCGCCCGCTTCGCACCCTCCGACCCCACCTCGGACAAGAAGAGCGGGGCCGTCCTGTTCCGTGAGATGTGCGAGATCTTCCCCCAACTCGCCCGCACGAAGGTCGAGTACGTGTGGGGCGGCTCCGTCGGCTTCGCGATGGACCGCATCGTGCACGCCGGGCAGACCGAGGACGGCGTCCACTACTCCATGGGATACGCGGGCCACGGCGTGCAGATGGCCACGCACATGGGGCAGGTCATGGCCGAGGTGATGGACGGCCACCCCGAGGCCAGCCCGGTCCGCGACCTGGCCCCGCCCCGCATCCCCCTCTACAACGGCACCGCCTGGTTCCTGCCCTTCGCGGGCGCCTACTACAAGACGCTGGACCGCATCCGCTGACCGGTCGGCAGCCCCTCACCACACATCCAAGGAGATACCCACGATGACTGTCGTCCGTGATGTTCCCAAGCAGCTGTTCATCGGTGGTGGCTGGCAGGACGCCGAGTCCGGCCGGACCCTGTCCGTCGACAACCCGGCCACCGGCGAGGAGCTGTGTCAGGTCGCCGACGCCTCTCCCGCGGACGGCCGGCGTGCCGTCGAGGCGGCGGTAGCCGCGCAGGCCGCCTGGGCCGCCACTCCGCCCCGGGTACGCAGCGAGATCCTGCGCCGCGCCTACGACATCATCATCGCGCGCACCGAGGACCTCGCGCTGCTGATGACCCTGGAGATGGGCAAGCCCCTGGCCGAGGCGCGTGCCGAAGTCGCCTACGGCGCGGAGTTCTTCCGCTGGTTCTCCGAGGAGGCCGTTCGTATCGACGGCGGGCTGACCACCGCACCCGACGGCAGGAACCGCCTGCTGGTCACCCGCCAGCCCGTCGGCCCCTGCCTGCTCATCACCCCCTGGAACTTCCCCCTGGCCATGGGCACCCGCAAGATCGGCCCCGCCATCGCCGCCGGCTGCACCATCGTCCTCAAACCCGCCCCCCAGACCCCCCTGACCAGCCTCGCCCTCGCCGCGATCCTGAAGGAAGCCGGTCTGCCCGACGGCGTCCTCAACGTCGTCGTCACCACCGATGCCGCCGCCGTCGTCGAACCCCTCCTGCGCGGCGGGAAGATCCGCAAACTCTCCTTCACCGGCTCCACCCAGGTCGGCCGGATCCTGCTGGCCCAGTGCGCCGACACCGTCATCCGCACCTCGATGGAACTGGGCGGCAACGCCCCCCTCATCGTCTTCGACGACGCCGACCTCGACGTCGCCGTCGAAGGCACCATGGTCGCCAAGATGCGCAACATGGGCGAGTCCTGCTGCGCCGCCAACCGCATTTATGTCCACACCTCCGTCGCCGACGAGTTCGCCACCCGCCTCGCCGCCCGCATGGCCGCACTGAAGGTCGGCGACGGCACCGAAGCCGGCACCGACGTCGGCCCCCTCATCGACAACGCCGGCCGCAGCAAGGCCCACGACCTGGTGCGGGACGCCGTCAAGCGCGGTGCCACCGTCCTGACCGGCGGTGAACTCCCCGAAGGGCCGGGCTGCTTCTACCCGCCCACCGTCCTCACCGGCATCGCCCCCGACTCGGCGATCATCGACACCGAGATCTTCGGCCCCGTCGCCGCGATCCGTACCTTCGACACCGAGGACGAGGCCATAGCCGCCGCCAACGACACCGAATTCGGCCTGGCCGCCTACTTGTTCACCCAGAACCTCGACCGCGCCCTGCGCGTCAGCGAACGCCTCGAAAGCGGCATGATCGGCCTCAACACCGGACTGGTCTCCAACCCCGCCGCGCCCTTCGGCGGCGTCAAGCAGTCAGGCCTGGGCCGCGAAGGCGGGCGCGTCGGCATCGACGAGTTCCTGGAGTACAAGTACATCGCCGTCCCCGTCGGAGCCTGACATGCCCGAGCGACTCGTCGTCCTCTACCGCGGCAACCGGCCCCCCGCCACCGCACTCATCGAATGCCTCGCGGACACCGTCTACGCCACCGAGGAGGAACTGCCCTACCTCCTCCCCGGTGCCGACGCCCTCTTGGCCTGGGTCACCATCACCCCGGCCATCCGCGAGGCCTGGCCCGACAACCCCGACAAGGCACCCCGCTGGGTCCACGCGGCCTCAGCGGGCGTGGACTCCTTCCTGTTCCCCGCCCTGGTGGACGATCCGGGCGTTGTCCTGACCAACGCCCGCGGGGTCTACGACCAGCCGACCGCCGAGTACGTCCTCGGCCTGATCCTCGCCCTCGCCAAGGACTTCCCCGGCACCTGGGAGCACCAGCGGCGCCGCGAGTGGCGTCCGCGCCCCAGTGACGGCATCACCGGACGCACGGTGCTGGTCTGGGGGACGGGTCCGATCGGCCGGGCCATCGCCCGGCTGCTGCGCGCCGTCGGGATGCGGGTGTGCGGTGCGGGCCGCAAGGCCCGCACGGACGACCCCGACTTCGGCACGGTCCACGGTGCGTCGACCCTGCGCTCCGCCCTGACGGAAGCGGACTACGTCGTCCTGGCCGCACCCCTCACCCAGGGCACCCGGGGCATGGTCGACGCCCCCGTGCTCGCCGCCATGAAGCCGGGGGCACGGCTGATCAACGTAGGCCGGGGCGGACTCGTCGACGAGGAGGCGCTGGTCGACCACCTGGCCGCCGGGCGGCTCGGCGGCGCAGCGCTCGACGTGTTCGCCCAGGAACCGCTGCCTGCCGAATCGCCCCTGTGGGACATGCCCGGCGTGCTGATCTCCCCGCACACGGCGGGCGAGACCACCAGCGAGCGGGAGGCGCTCGTCGAGGTGTTCCTCGACAACCTCACCCGGCACCTCGAGGGCCGACCGCTGCGCAACGTGGTGGACAAGCGGCGCGGATACGTGGTCGACGAGACACACCCCGCCTGAGGGCGGCACTGTCGGCAGCAAATTACAGGCACTCAACACATCGCGCCCGCACACGTCTTGACTCCTCTTTTCAGCCACCCCAATACTCGTCGGCAACGTTCACGTGAACGTTCACGGGAGCTTGACATCGTTGTCCTACCCTGTCCCGGAAAGCGGGTGCGCGCCCATGCCACACCGAACGATGTCCCGCAGGCGCCTGCTCGGCGCCTCTCTCGGCGGGGCGGGTGCCGCTTTGCTGGGCCTGTCGGGGTGCGGGAGCGCGAGCGGCTCGATCTCCGCGGGCACCGACCACCTGACGATCTGGTACTGGAACGGCTCGTTGAGCGACAAGCTGCTCGCCACCTCCGCACGTGGCGTGCCGGGGGCGAGCGGGCTGAAGGTCAAGGGTGCCCCGATCGCGGGCGATTACCGGGGCAAGCTGCGGACCGTCATGGCGGCCCGCGCCTATGTGCCGGACCTGGCCTGTCTGAACTCCCCGATCGGGGACTACTTCCCGGACGAGAACGAGTTCGTGGACCTGAAGGACCTGGGTGCGGACGCCGTCGAGGACGAGTACCTCGCCTGGAAGTGGAAGAGCTGCATCAGCCCGGCCGGCCGGATGATCGGCTTCCCGCTGGACGCCGGTCCCACCGGGCTCTACTACCGCCGTGACCTGTTCGAGCAGGCCGGTCTGCCCACCGAGCCGGAGGAGGTCGCCGAGGCCACCTCGACCTGGGAGAAGTACCTCCAGGTCGGCAAGACCCTCAAGGCGAAGGCGCCGAGCCACCCGTATCTGGTCTCGCAGATCGCCTATGTGTTCCGGATGGCGCTCTACCAGAGCCCCAAGCAGTTCGTGGACGCCGACAATCGCTTCATCGGCGACCAGGAACATGTGAAGCGCGCCTGGGACCTGGCCGTCGAGACCTACCGGCAGGGGCTGAGCGCCCGGACCCTGGACGGCACGCCCGACTTCAACTCGGCCCTCAGCGGCGGCCGTATCGGCACGATGAACAACGCGGTCTGGTACATCGGCACCCTCAAGGACACCGCGCCCAGGACCTCGGGGAAGTGGCGGCTGACCACCATGCCGGACGGCCCGGCGAACTACGGCGGGTCCTACGTCGGCATCACCCGCTACTGCCGTGACCCGGAAGGGGCGTTCGCCTTCCTGAAGTGGATGCTCGGCCCCGCGAACCAGCTGAAGAGCTATCAGGAGATGTCGCTGTTCCCCACCACCCCGGCCGTCTACTCACAGCCGGCGATGCGCGAACCGGACCCGTTCTTCGGCGGGCAGATCCCCGTCGACGTCTTCGGACCGGCGGCGAAGAAGGCCCCGGTGATCTTCTTCAGCGCCTACGAGAACACCGCGAACACCCCGGTCTACCAGGAGCTGACGAACGTGGAGACGCTCGGCAAGAACCCCGACAAGGCCTGGCGCGACGCCATGAACGCCGCCGAACGGGCGCTCGCCCAGCGAGGGGTGAGCTGACATGGCGACCCTGGCACAGGCACCCGCGTCCGACAGCACCGAGGCGCCCGCCCGTACGGAGGCACCGCGGGGCAGGTGGCGGCGTCATCTTCCGCCGTACATCGCCATCTCGCCGTACTACATCCTCTTCGCCGCCTTCGGCGCCTTCCCGGTGTTCTTCTCGTTCTACCTGTCCTTCCACGACTGGGACGGCATCGGGAGCATGAAGTTCGTCGGGCTCAGGCAGTACTACTGGCTGCTGCACGACTCGGTGTTCTGGCACTCGATCGTCAACACCTTTGAGATCTGGTTCATGTCCACGGTGCCGATGCTGTTTCTGGCGCTGGTGCTGGCGTTCCTGCTGCACTCGCAGGTGCGGTACTCGGCCGCCTGGCGGGTGGCGTACTTCATCCCGAACGTCACCTCCATGGTCGCCATGACCATCGTGTTCGGGTCGGTCTTCGCGCAGGCCGGGCTCGCCAACTCGCTGCTCAAGGCGGTCGGGGTGGACGGCATCGGCTGGCTGACCTCCTCCCTCGGGATCAAGTCGGCGATCTCCCTCATGGTCATCTGGCGGTGGGTCGGCTACAACGCCCTGATCTTCCTGGCCGGTCTCCAGGCCATCCCGAACGAGCTCTTCGAGGCCGCCCGGGTCGACGGGGCGAGCAGCCGCCAGGTGCTGTTCCGGGTCGTCGTGCCGCAGCTCAGGCCGGTGATCCTGTTCGCCATCATCACGTCCACCATCGGCGGCCTCCAGATCTTCACCGAGTCGCAGGTGCTGTTCTACTCGGACGACCCGGGCACCGCGGGCGGCCCCGGCCAGGAAGGCATGACGATCGTGCTCTATCTGTGGCAGAAGTCCTTCAACGACCTCCAGTTCGGCTACGGCGCCGCGATGGGCTGGATCCTCTTCGCGCTGATCGCCGTCTTCGCCGTCATCAACTGGCGGCTGGTGTCCGGGGGCGACCGCGACGACCGCCGCGGCATCCCGCTGCTGCGCAAGGGAGGCCGCAATGGCCGCTGAACACACGAGCTCCAACGCGGGTCTCGCGATCGGCGCCGGCAGCAGGCGGACCCGGGTCCTGGTACGGGCTGCCCTGCTCCTCGGGGTGCTGGTCTCCCTCTTCCCCTTCTACTGGCTGGTGGTGATGGCCTCCGTCACCACCCAGGACATCCTGGCCTACCCGCCCCGGCTGGTGCCCGGCACCCAACTCCTGCACAACATGCGGGAGGTGATCGACCGCATCGACTTCTTCACCTCCCTCTTCAACACGGTCGTGGTGGCCACGGTCGGCACGCTGCTGGTGCTGTTCTTCGACTCCCTGGCGGCCTTCGCCTTCGCCAAGTACGAGTTCCCGGGCAAGAGGATTCTCTTCGGCGTCCTGATGGCGACGTACATGATCCCGTCGCAGCTGGCGCTGGTGCCGCAGTTCGTCACCATGGCCGAGTTCGGCTGGGCGGGCACGCTGAAAGCGCTGATCATCCCGGGGGCGGCCAACGCGTTCGGCATCTTCTGGATGCGCCAGTACGCCCAGAACTCGCTGCCGGACGAACTCCTCGACGCCGGCCGGATCGACGGTGCCGGCTTCTTCCGGCTCTACGCGCAGGTCGCGCTGCCGCTGTTCCGGCCCGCGCTCGCCTTCCTCGGCATCTTCACCTTCATCAGCCTCTGGAACGACTACATCTGGCCCCTCGTGGTGATGGTCAACCCCGACAAGGTGACCCTCCAGGTCGCCCTCGCCAACCTCAACATCGCCTACAACACCGACTACGCGGTGGTGATGGCAGGTGCGCTGATGAGCGTCCTGCCGCTGATCGTCGTCTTCCTGATCGGCGCACGGCACTTTCTGCGGGACCTGGCGGCGGGGGCCACGAAGATGTGAAACGCGTAGGGTCCGGGCATGGGGAAGAGCGAGGGCGTTCCGGAGAAGGTGGCCTGGGTTGTAGTGCGTGACGGGCGGGTGCTGGTGACCCGCAGCCGCGGTCTGGATGTCTTCTACTTCCCGGGCGGGAAGCGGGAGCCGGGTGAGTCCGATGCCGAGACCTTGGCGCGCGAGATCGACGAAGAACTCCGGTCCCGGGTCGACACGGCCACGATGGTGCACGTCGGCACCTTCGAGACGCGAAGGGACGACGACGGACCCACCGAGTTCCGGATGATCTGTTACACCGCCGAGTACACCGGTCCGCTGATTGCCTCGAGCGAGATCGAGGAGTCGGACTGGTTCGGCTACGGCGATCGTGAGCGGGTCTCGGCCGTGGACCGGATGGTGTTCGACGCGCTGCACGCCTCAGGTCGACTGACCTGAGGGGACAGGCCAGGGTTCGGTACCATGCGGGGAGAGTCTCCGGTTCGCAAGGAGTATCTGGATGACGCAGGTCAGACCCATGCGCGCGGACGCTCGGCGCAACTACGAGCGGTTGCTGAAGGTGGCGGCTGAGGCCTTCGCCGAGCATGGGGAGGGTGCGTCGCTGGACGACATCGCCAAGCGGGCCGGTGTGGGGTCCGGGACGCTGTACCGGCATTTCCCGACGCGGCAGGCCCTGCTGGAGGCGGCGTACGTGGACCGCGTCGAGGGGTTCGCGCGCCGGGCCGACGAGCTCGCGGAGGAGTTGCCGCCGGGGGAGGCGCTGGCGGAGTGGCTGTACGAGCTGTGCGTCGGGACGATTCAGGTGCGCGGGCTGAAGACGCTGCTGGGGTCGGCGGTGGCGGACGCGAGTGATGCGGTGCTCACGGTGTGCGGGACGCATGTGCGGGGGGCGGCGACGCGGCTTGTGGAGGCGGCGCGGGCGGAGGGGACGCTGCGCGCGGATGTCGAGCCGATCGAGTTGCTGCGGCTGGCACACGGGGTCGTCGGTGCGGCGGAGTTGGCGGACGGCGGGGGCGAGTCCATCCGGCGGTACCTGTCACTGCTCACCGAGGGGCTGCGGGCGTAGCCGGTCGTGGGTCAGCCTGCCAGCCGCGCTTTCCAGATCTCCTCGCTGGGCCATTGCCGGGCCCAGTCGGCGGGAACGTCCTCATAGTCCCTGTGGGCAGAACGGGGCGCTTGAATCTCCATCAGGTCTTCGACGACGAAGCCGCAGGACCGAAGCAGACGGATCATCTCACCGTGCGGCAGGACGAACTCCACGTGTGATCCGCGGTGCAGCCGGGTCAGGCCGAACTGCCCGCGGGTCAGGGTCGTGGACGGCGGTCCCTCGGGCGGCACGCACAGCGCGAACAGTGGTGAGTAGCGCATGAAGACCAGCCGGCCGCCGGGAACGAGGAGCCGGGCCGCCTCCGGGATCCACTGGTAGGGGTCGCACCACAACGAGGCGCCGTACTCGCTGATCGCCAAGTCGAAGGTGTCGTCCTCGTAGGGCACCTTCTCGGCATTGCCCAGGACAAGGGGGAAGTCGATGCCGAACTCCGCCTGCATCGCTTGAGCGGTGGCGAGCTGCTTCTCCGAGACGTCGATCCCGACCGGGTGGGCGCCCGCTCTGGCGAGCCAGGCGGAAACGTAGGCGGTACCGCAGCCCAGCTCGATGGCGCGCATCCCGTCGATGCCGTCGGGAAGCACGGAGGCCTGCGACTCGGGGGTGGCCCACAGTCCCCAGGACGGTTCCGTCCGCGCCCAGTGATCACGGGCGAGCGGCCCGTGCCACGCGGCCGCCTCGTCATCCCAAAACCGTCGGTTCTGCTCCAGATGGTCCACAGGGCCGTCATGAGTCATGGAGGCATTCGATCGAAGATGCCGGCGCTGCGGCAACGGATTTACCAGGAGGCGCGGCAGTCGGCGGGGGCCGATCCGCGCGGCCCCCACCACTCACCGCCTGGCCACGCACCGCATCGGGCACTAGAGCGCCTGTGCCGAAGGTTTCACCATCCCCCTCACCGTGCGGGACTTCACGAAGTCGCCGATCGCCGTCATCTCCCACTCGCCGGAGAACTGCTTGATCAGCTTGGCCATCATCACGCCCGTCTGCGCCTCGGCGTTCGTGAGGTCGAAGCGGACCAGTTCCTCTCCGCTCGCGGCGTCGATGAGGCGGCAGTACGCCTTGGCGACCTCGGTGAACTTCTGGCCGGAGAAGGAGTTGACCGTGAAGACGAGGCCGGTGACCTCCTGGGGGAGCCGGCCGAGGTCGACGACGATCACCTCGTCGTCACCGCCGCCCTCACCCGTGAGGTTGTCACCGGAGTGCTTGATCGCGCCGCCGACGATGGACAGCTTGCCGAAGTAGCAGCTGTCGATGTGGTTGCGCTGCGGCCCGTAGGCGATGACGGACGCGTCGAGGTCGATGTCCTTGCCGCGGTACGCGGGCTCCCAGCCGAGACCCATCTTGACCTGGGAGAGAAGCGGCTGCCCGCCCTTGACCAGGGACACCGTCTGGTTCTTCTGGAGGCTGACCCGGCCCTTGTCGAGGTTGATCTTCCCGGCGCCCGGAGCGGGTGGGGCCGGGGGAGCGGCGGGTGCCGACGCGGCGAGCCGCGGGTCCATGGCCGGGGCCGGCGGGGCCACCGGGGTCTGCGCGGTCGGCGCGGGCGGCGGCGTCACCGGCTGCGGCGGGGCGACGGGGGCCGCGGCGGGCGTCGGCGCGGGCTCTTCCACCGTCACGCCGAAGTCCGTCGCGATCCCGGCCAGCCCGTTGGCGTACCCCTGCCCCACCGCCCGGGCCTTCCAGGCGCCGTTGCGCAGGTAGACCTCCACGATCACCAGCGCTGTCTCGGTGCCGAGCTGCGGCGGCGTGAACGTGGCCAGCACGCTGTTGTCGTCCGCGTTGCGGATCGTGGCCGTCGGCTCGATGCCCTGGAAGGTCTGGCCCGCGGCGTCCGGGCTGGCGGTGACGACGATCTTCTCGATGCCGGGCGGTACGGCCGACGTGTCGACGGTGATCGCGTCGGGGGCCGTACCGCCGCCCGAGCGGTACGTCACCCCCGGGCCGGAGGGCTGGTTGTAGAAGATGAAGTCGTCGTCGGAGCGCACCTTGCCGTCGGCGGTGAGCAGCAGGCCCGATACGTCGAGCCGCACGGGCGCGGCGACGTCCACCGTCACGCGGGCGGCGGACAGGGGGATGTTCGAGCCGGGGGTCATAGCTGTCATGCCCCGTGAACGATCGGACCCACTTTGCCGTTCCCTTACCCGACGGCCAAATGGCCGAGCGGGGCTACGGCACCACCACGATCTTCCGACCCACTCCCGCCGCGAACTGCTCCAGCGCCTCCGGATACCGGTCCAGGGGCAGCCGGTCGCTGATGAAGATCTCCGGGTCCAGGACCCCGGTCGCGAAGAGTTCCGCCGCGCGTTCGAAGCTGTGCAGGACGGCCATGGAGCCGGTGATGGTGATCTCCTGGTTGTAGATGCGGTACGGGTCGATCGTCACCCGCGTCGCGTAGTCGGCCACCCCGAACTGGAGGAAGGTGCCCGCCTTGGCCACCCGCTCCAGGCCGTCCTGGATCGCCGCCGCGTTGCCCGTCGCGTCGACCACCAGGTCCCAGCCCTGCGGACGGTCCAGCTCGTCCGGGTTCGCGGCGGACGCCGAGACGCCGAGCCGGCGGGCCGTCTCCAGGCGGGTCGGGTTCACGTCCACCATGTCCACGCTGGCCGCGCCGGTCCGCTTGGCCAGCTCCAGCATCATCAGGCCCATCGTCCCCGAGCCGTAGATCAGGACATGGGCGCCCAGGCGGGACTGCAGGACGTCGTAACCCCGGACCGCACACGACAACGGCTCCACCAGCGCCGCGTCCTGGGTACGGACGTGTTCGGGCAGCCGTACGCAATTGGCCACCGGCGCGACGGCGTACTGCGCCGCGCCACCCGCCGTCGTGACGCCGATCGCGGCCCAGCGTTCGCAGAGGTTGTTGTGGCCCGTACGGCAGTACCGGCACTCGTAGCAGTACAGGGACGGGTCCACCGCGACCCGGTCGCCGACCGCGAGCTCGGTGACCTGGGTGCCGACGCCGACCACCTGGCCGGCGAACTCGTGGCCGGGCACGATCGGCAGCTTGGGGGCGAACTCGCCCTGGAGGATGTGCAGGTCGGTGCCGCACAGGCCGCACGCGGCGACCTCGACGACGACCTCGCGCGGGCCCGGCGTCGGGTCCGGGACCTCGGCGACGACGGCACGGCCCACGGACTCGATGACGGCGGCCTTCATTTCACGGCTCCCAGCGACAGGCCCTGGACCAGTTTGTCCTGGGCGGCGAACCCCGCGGCGAGCACCGGCAGGGAGATGACGAGCGACGCGGCGCACACCTTGGCCAGGAACAGGCCCTGGCTGGTGATGAAGCCGGTCAGGAAGACGGGGGCGGTCTCGGCCACCACGCCGGTGAGCACCCTCGCGAACAGCAGTTCGTTCCAGCTGAAGATGAAGCAGATCAGGGCTGTCGCCGCGATGCCGGGCAGGGCGATCGGGGCCACCACGCGCGCGAGGATCGTCGGAAGGCGGGCGCCGTCCACGCGGGCGGCCTCGATCACGGCCACCGGGACCTCGGCGAGGAAGGACTGCCTCATCCAGACGGCGATCGGCAGGTTCATCGACGTGTAGAGGATGACCAGCAGCCAGATGTTGTCGAGCATGTCGGTGTTCTTCGCGAACAGGTAGATGGGGAGCAGACCCGCCACCACGGGGAGCATCTTCGTCGACAGGAAGAAGAACAGGACGTCCGTCCACTTCTTGACCGGGCGGATCGACAGCGCGTACGCCGCCGGCAGGGCCAGGAGCAGGACGAAGAGCGTCGAGGCCAGCGAGGCGACCGTCGAGTTGATCAGCGCCGGCCAGGGGCTCGCTCCGCCGCCGGTGCCGAAGAACTCGCGGTAGCCGTCCAGGGTGAGGGCGGCGCCGAAGGAGGGCGGGTTGGTGGCCGCGTCCGTCTCCGAGTGGAAGGACGTCAGGGCCATCCACGCGATCGGCAGGAAGAAGACGATTCCCAGCAGCCAGGCCACCAGACCCAGGCCAATTCCCTTGCGTTTCACGGCGATCGTGCTCATGCCCGGCCCACCTCCTCACGGAACAGGGACGACACCACGCGCAGGGCGAAGGTCGCGATGATGATCGAGCCGATGACGACCAGGACGCCGGCGGCCGAGGCGAGGCCGTTCTCGTGGGCCTGGTAGAAGCTCTGGTAGACGGTGTAGGGGAGGTTGGCGGTCCCGAGGCCGCCGGAGGTGATCGTGAAGACCGCGTCGAAGTTCTGGACGATGTAGATCGAGCCCAGCAGGGCGCCCAGCTCCAGATACCTGCGCAGATGCGGAAGGGTCAGATAGCGGAAGATCTGCCAGTCGCTCGCGCCGTCCACCCGCGCCGCCTCCATCTGCTGCTGGTCGCGGCTCTGGAGGCCGGCCAGCAGGATGAGCATCATGAACGGGGTCCACTGCCAGACCAGGGAGGCCTCGACGGCGAGCAGCGGGGTGTTGGAGATCCAGTCCGGCTGTGGGCCGCCCACATAGTGCAACAACCCATTGAGCAGGCCGTATTCGGGGTTGTAGAGCACATGTTTCCAGAGCAGTGCGGCTGCCACCGGGACCACCAGGAAGGGCGCGATCAGCAGGGTGCGGACCACGCCCCGGCCTTTGAAGCGACGGTCCAGGAGCAGGGCCAGGAGCAGTCCGAGGACGAGGCTGACCAGGACCACCGTCACCGTCAGCAGGACCGTCGTCCACACGGAGTGGCGCAGGTCCGCGTCGGTGAGGACGTCCTTGTAGTTGTCGACGCCGGTGAAGTGACGGGCCTTGGGATAGAGGGAGTTCCAGTCGAAGAACGAGATCACCACCGTGGCCACGAACGGCAGCTGGGTGACCACGATCATGAAGATCAGGGCGGGGAGCAGCGGGGCGCGGGTGGCCCAGGCGCGGAGGCGGGCCTTCGACGGGTCCGCGGTGCGTACGGTCTCGGTGGCCGGCGGGGCCATGGTTGTCGCGGTCATCGTCCCTCGTACTCCTCGGAGATCTTCTCGGCGAGCTGCTGGGACTTCTTCAGGGCCGACTCGACGGACTGGCGTCCGGCGATGGCCGCGCTGATCTCCTGGGAGACCCTGGTGCCGAGATCGGTGAACTCGGGGATGCCGACGAACTGGATGCCGGGCGCGGGGCGCGGCTGCACCCCCGGGTCGTTCGGCCGGGCCTGCTCGATGGCCTCCTTGGTCATCTCCTGGAAGGCGGCGGCCTCTTTGACGTAGGCGGGGTTGGTGTACGTCGACGCGCGTTTGCCGGCCGGCACGTTGGACCAGCCGATCTGGTCGCCGACCAGCTGCTCGTACTGCTTGCTGGAGGCCCAGGAGACGAACTTCCAGGCCTTGTCGGGGTTGCGTGAGGCGTCCTGGATGCCCCAGGCCCAGGTGTAGAGCCAGCCGGAGGACTTCGTCTCCTCGACGGGGGCGGGGGCGTACCCCACCTTGCCCTGGACCGGGGAGCCCTTCGCCTCCAGGGAACCGGCCGCGGACGTGGCGTCGTACCACATGGCGACCTTGCCCTGGGTCATGTTGTTGAGGCACTCGGCGAAGCCGGACTGGGCGGCGCCGGACTCGCCGTGGTCGCGGACCAGGTCGACATAGAACTTCACCGCCTTCTCGAACTCGGGGGAGTCGAGGCGGGCCTTCCAGCCCTTGTCGAACCAGGTGCCGCCGAAGGTGTTCACGACCGTGGTGAGCGGGGCCATCACCTCGCCCCAGCCCGGGAGGCCGCGCAGACATATGCCCTTCATGCCGGACTCGGCGCCGTCCACCTTCGCCGCCAGGTCGGCCACCTGGGTCCAGGTGGGACGGGCCGGCATCGTCAGGCCCTTCTGCTCGAAGACGTCCTTGCGGTACATCAGGAAGGACGACTCGCCGTAGAACGGCTGGCCGTAGAGCTTGCCGTCGTCGCCGGTCAGCGACTGGCGCATCGGCGCGAGGACGTCCCTCTCGTCGTACGACGGGTCCCTGGCGACGTACGAGTTCATCTCGTGCAGCCAGCCGTTGCGGGCGTAGATCGGGATCTCGTAGTTGGACAGGGTCGCCACGTCGTACTGGCCGGCCTGGTTGGCGAAGTCCTGGCTGATCTTGTCGCGGACGTCGTTCTCGGGGAGGACGGTGAAGTTGACCTTGATCCCGGTCTCCTTGGTGAAGTGGGCCTTGGTCAGCTTCTGCAGCTCGGTCATCTGGGGGTTGTTGACCATCAGGACGTTGATGGCGTCGCCGCCCGACCCCGTACCGCCGGCTCCGACCCAGCAGCCGGAGAGCAGCGGGGCGAGCAGCGTCCCTGCGGCGGCCATGGCGAGCGTGGCTCGCGGCGGCCGTCGTCGGCTCTGGGTTCGCATGGATCGCTCCTGGACATAGAGGGATATATAGGGCTCTTCATGGCGTGGCAGACCCGCTGATCACGTCAGTTCGACCTTCGGACTTCGACCTTCAGACCCGGATGACCTGGGGTCCCAGCAGTGAGTACCGATGGGCCTCGGACGAGGGCAGCAGCGTGCTCGTCACGATCGCCTCCAGCGCGCCGATCTCCGCGAAGCGGCAGAAGCTGACCGCGCCGAACTTGGTGTGCACGCCGGCGAACACCGTGCGGCGAGCGGCCCGGATCGCCTGTGCCTTGACCTCGCTGACCGCGGGGTCGGGGGTGGTGAGGCCGTGTTCGCGGGAGATGCCGTTGGCGCCGATGAAGGCCAGGTCGAGGACGAAGCCGGCCAGCATCTTGGTCGTCCAGTGGTCGACGGTCGCCAGGGTGCCGGGGCGGACCCGGCCGCCGAGCAGCAGGACGGAGGTGTTCTCGGCCTCGGCGAGCGCCCCCGCGACCGGCAGGGACGCGGTGACCACGGTCAGCGGCCGGTCCCTGGGCAGTGCCTCGGCGATGAGCTGCGGGGTGAAGCCCTCGTCGACGAAGACGGTCTCGGCGTCCCCGAGCAGCTCGGCCGCGGCGGCCGCGACCCGGCGCTTCTCGGGCACATGGCTGGTGGCCCGGAAGGCGAGCGTGGTCTCGAACCCGGCGCTCTCCACGGGATAGGCCCCGCCGTGCGTGCGGCGCACCAGTCCGTGGTCCTCCAGGGCGCGCAGATCCCGTCGTACGGTCTCCTTGGCCACGCCCAGTGCGGCGGCGAGCGCGTTGACGTCGACCGAGCCGGTGGCGCGCGCGGCCCGTACGATTTCGCGCTGGCGTTCCTCCGCGGTTCTCGCGTCCATGGCCGACACCCGCCTCTCGCACGCGCTGCTCTGCCCGTTCGGGCCCGGTGTGGCCCTTGGGGGAAGTTCTACAGCGGGTGCGGGGGACTGACCAGGCCTGTTGCGGGTCCGATGCTGCCCGTGTGTGCCCGTTTGCGGAGCGGAGTGACCGCCTCGGACCTGCGGGGGCGTCCGAAAAGGCGTGGGATCGGGCACCGCCGGTGCCCGAACACGGCTGCGGGCGGGCCCGTTCGGTGCCCGCCCGTCCGCCCGGGGTGTGTTAGTACGGCCAGATCGGCGGGTCCGTCACGAACTGGCCGCCCAGGTAGGCGTGCCCTTCGTTGCCGTCCTGGAGTTCGCCCTGCTCGGCGATCAGCTTCTCCGCGTACGGCTCGGAGTCGTCCTGCGGGTCGTAGCCGAGCGCCCGCGCGGTGGTCAGGTCCCACCACAGGCGGGTGTTGGCGGAGGAGCCGTAGACCACGCTGTGGCCGACCTGCTCGGCGGTCAGGGCCGCGTGCAAGAGGCGGGCGCCGTCGGCCGGGCTCATCCACAGCGAGAGCATGCGCACGCTGGTCGGCTCGGGGAAGCAGGAGCCGATGCGCACGGAGACGGTCTCCAGGCCGTGCTTGTCCCAGTAGAACTGCGCGAGGTCCTCACCGAAGGACTTGGACAGGCCGTAGAAGGTGTCCGGGCGGCGCGGGGTGTCGATCGGGATGAGCGGGTCGGCGCCCTGGGGGCGGGGGGTGTAGCCGACGGCGTGGTTGGAGGAGGCGAAGACGATCCGTCCCACGCCCTCCGCGTGAGCGGCCTCGTACAGGTTGTAGGTGCCCTCGATGTTCGCCTTGAGGATCTTCTCGAAAGGGGCTTCCAGGGAGATGCCCGCGAGGTGGATGATCGCGTCGACACCCCGTACGGCTTCCCGCACCGCGTCCTTGTCGGCGAGGTCGGCGACGACCGCGTCCGGCTCGCCCTCGATGGGCCGCAGATCGAGCAGGCGCAGGTCGTAGCCGTAGGCCGGGAGCAGATCCCGCATCAGGGTGCCGAGCCCGCCGGCGGCACCGGTGAGCAGAACGGTACGGGGAGCGGGCATCCTCGGGTCTCCTTGGGGCGACGGCCGTATGAGTGCACAGTATTCACATTCGTGGACAAGCTAAGGATCATTGCGCTACTCCGTCAAGGGTGGCGCGACCCATGTTCATAAATATAAACTTCGATCAGAATCCCGCACGCGATTCTTCTCGTCCACTCGTTCTAGGGAGAGCCTGTGACGTCTGCCGACCTCGTCCACCGACTCGGCATCCCCAGCGGGCCGCTGTTCTTCCCGGTCACGGCGTACGGCGCCGACGGCTCCGTCGATCTCGACACCTACCGCGCGCATGTGCGCCAGGGTGTGGCGGCGGGGGCCGCGGCCGTGTTCGCGTGCTGTGGCACCGGGGAGTTCCACGCGCTCACGCCCGAGGAGTTCGAGGCGTGCGTCCGCGCGGCCGTCGAGGAGACGGCGGGGCGGGTGCCGGTCGTGGCGGGCGCCGGATACGGCACCGCGCTCGCCGTACGGTACGCGCGGCTCGCCGAGGCGGCCGGGGCCGACGGGCTGCTCGCCATGCCGCCCTATCTCGTCGTCGCCGGGCAGGAGGGGCTGCTGCGGCACTACCGGGAGGTGGCCGCCGCGACCGCGCTCCCGGTGATCGTCTACCAGCGCGACAACGCCGTCTTCACCCCGGAGACCGTCGTCGAACTGGCCCGCACCGAAGGGATCATCGGCCTCAAGGACGGCCTCGGCGACCTCGACCTGATGCAGCGGATCGTCAGTGCGGTGCGCACCGAGGTACCCGGCGACTTCCTCTACTTCAACGGACTGCCGACCGCCGAACAGACGCAGCTCGCCTACCACGCCATCGGCGTCCCCCTGTACTCCTCGGCCGTCTTCTGCTTCGCCCCCGAGATCGCCCTCGCCTTCCACCGCGCGCTCGTCGACGGCGACCGGGCCACCGCCGAACGCCTCCTCGACGCCTTCTACCGCCCCTTCGTCGAACTACGCGCGTGTGGCCGCGGATACGCGGTCTCCCTGGTGAAGGCCGGGGTCCGGATGCGGGGCCTCGACGTGGGGGAGGTCCGCCCGCCGCTGCACGAGCCGGGCGAGGATCATGTGAAGCAGCTCGCGGAGATCATCGAGCGCGGGTACGCGCTCCTGGAGGAGGCACAGTGAAGGCGTCGACGTTCGTCTACCCCTGGGACGTCAACGGGGACCCGGAGGCCGCGGCCCGCATCGCCGGGCTCGGCGTACAGCAGGCGACCCTCGCCGCCGCCTACCACTCCACGCGCGCCCTGACCCCGCGCCACCCGCGCCACCGCATCGTCACCGCCGAGCACGCCTCCGTGCTGTACCCGACGGACGCACGCTGGGAAGGGCGTGGACTGCGTCCGTACGCGGCCGGCGACTGGGCCCCGGGCGACGCCTTCGGCGAGGCGGCCGCGCAGCTCTCCGAGGCGGGCCTCGAGGTGCACACCTGGGTCGTCCTCGCGCACAACTCCCGCCTGGGCGCCGAACATCCGGACACCTCGGTCGTCAACGCCTACGGCGACCGCTACCCGTGGGCCCCGTGCATCGCACAGCCCGCCACGCGCGCGTACCTGACCGACCTCGCCGTCGAGGCGGCGCTGCGCCCGGGCGCGGCCGGCACCGAACTGGAGTCCCTCGGCTGGTACGGCCTCCAGCACCTGCACGCCCACGACAAGACCGGCGGGGTGCCGCTCGGTGACGCCGGGATGTACCTCATGGCGCTCTGCTTCTGCGGGACGTGCCGCGAGGGGTACGGCGAACAGGGGCTGGACGCCGGCTCGCTGGCCGCCGCCGTACGGGCCGCCCTGGAGCCGCTGTGGCAGGGCGCGCCGGACGACGGGGGCTGGGCCGGGGTCGAGAAGCTGCTCGGCGCCGATACGGCGGCGGCCACGCGCGCGTGGCGTGACGAGACCGCCCGTACGCTCCAGGAGACGGCGGTCCGCGCGGTCCGCGCGGCCGCTCCCGAGGGCTTCCAGATCCTGCTGCACGCCGACCCCGTGACGCACCACGTCGGTGCCAACCCGGGTGTCGACCCCGAGCACATCCTGTCCGTCGCGGACGGTGTCGTCGTGCCCTGCGCGGGCGGACCGGACCTGCTCACGCCGTTCGCCCGGGCCCGCGAGGACGCGGTGATCGCCGCCAACTTCCCCGTCGTCTCGCAGATGGGCGGCAGCCCGGGCACGCTCGCGGCGGACGTGGCGCGGGCACGGGAGCTGGGCGCGACCGAGATCCGGCTGTATCACGCGGGGTTGGCGTCGGACGGCGACCTGGACGCGATCCGTGCGGCACTGGCCGGCCTCTGAAACAACGGCACCGCCGTGGCCAGCCAGGCCACGCCCAGGAGGGCCGACAGCGGCCGCTGGTCGACCAGTTCGACCAGGGCCGCGCCGGCCGCGAGGCCGAGTACGTTCGGGGTGTACATCAGCGTGTGCGCCGTGGCGACGGCACGGCCCAGGAGCGCGTCCGGGGTCTCGCGCTGTACGGCGGTGAGCGCGGCGATCAGCACACAGGGGAGACCCGCGCCGATCGCCGCGCTGCACGCCAGGGCCAGCGGGTCGGACGGGATCGCCCGCAGGCCGGCGGCCACGGCGGTCAGCGCGATGCCGTACGCGGCGAACCGGCGCTCGCCCAGCCGACGCAGAGCGGGCCCGGAGACCAGCCCCACCGCCACGGAACCGGCACCCTGGGCGGCGTACAGCGCAGAGGCGTACGCGGGGGAGTGGCCGAGTCCGTCGATCACGGCGTAGATCAGCGCGCCGTTGAGCCCGGCGAAGAGCATGGTGGTGCCTCCGGCCAGGACCAGGGGACGGAGTATGGGGTGGGCCCATATGTGGCGGGTTCCGGCGCCGACGGGGGTGCGCCTGGACGGCTCGCCCTCGCTCTCAGTGCTCGTCGGCGGCGTGACGGGATCCGGTCGGCTCTGGCGGATCCGCAGCCCGGCGTACAGCAGCGCGGCCAGTAAGAACGTGATCGCGTCCAGGAGTGCCACGCCCGGTCCGCCCTGGAGCGCGTAGAGCCCTGCTCCCGCCAGCGGCGCCACCAGCTTCATGCCCTCTGCGACCGCCATCCGAAGCCCGTTGAAGCCGCCGAGCAGGGACGGGGCGACCGCGCCGGCGACCAGAGCCGACTCCGCCGCGTCATGGACGACGCCTGCGGCGCCGTACACGAAAAGGACCGTGAGGACGAGCCACACCCGGTCGGGGCTGTCGACGGCGAAGAGGACTGGGAGCAGGGCCGCCGGCAGGAGGCTGCCGCCGATCAGCAGGGGCTTGCGGGGGACCCGGTCGGCCAGTGCGCCGAGCAGCGGGCCCGCCAGTGTCGGTGCCCACATGGCGAGCATGCACAGCGCGGCCAGGCCGTCCGAGCCGGTGAGGTCCTTGACCCAGATGCCGGACACCAGCCACAGGGCCGAGGTGCCGAAGCCCGAGACGGTCACCGCGGTGAGAAAGAGCCTGGCGTTGCGGTCGTGCAGGACCGCCCATGTCTTCGTCATGCCTGGACATCGTGGGACTAAGGCCCCGGCGTCGGGATGGGGCAGATGCCCTGGATCCCTGGATGTGCGAGCGATGAGTTCTCGGGGCGGGGGCGGTCTACCTCGTAAGACACCGTGAACACGAGGAGTACCGCATGACCGTCCCGCCCCTGGACCTCGGACCACAGACACGCGTCATCGCCCTTCTGGCCGAGGGCGTCACCGATGATCAGCTGGGGAACAGCACGCCGTGTCCGAAGTACGCGGTGCACCACCTGCTCGGCCACCTGCTCGGCCTCTCCGCGGCCTTCCGTGACGCCGCCCGCAAGGACCTCGGCGTCACCACCGACACCCCGCCGACCGACTCCGTCCCGGACATCGGCCCCGGCTGGCGCGAGGAACTCCCCAAGGTCCTCGACGAACTCGCCGAGGCCTGGCGCGACCCGGCCGCCTGGACCGGCATGACCCGCGCGGGCGGCGTCGACCTGCCCGGAGAGATCGCCGCAGCCGTCGTCATCGACGAACTGGTCGTCCACGGCTGGGACCTGGCCCGCGCCACCGGCCAGGCGTACGACCCGGACCCCGCCGCGCTCCAGGCCACGTACGACTTCCTCCAGGCCTCCGCGGAGGACCCGAGCCGGGACGCCATCTTCGGCCCGATCGTCCCCGTACCGCAGGACGCGCCGCTGCTGGACCGGGCGATCGGGCTCAGCGGGCGGAACCCGGGCTGGACGCCGTAGACACCGGTACGACCCTGCCGTAGAGGAACGGAAACCGGCGGCGGGCGGCGGGCCCGGACCGTACGCTCCCCACCATGCCGCCCCTCAGCCTCACCGTCCTCGGTACCGCCTCCCCGCACCCGGCGCCGGGCCGCCCCTGCTCCGGCTATCTGCTGCGCGGCGGGGGCGCCGAGGTGTGGGTGGACGCCGGGCCCGGTACCTTCGCGGAGTTGCAGCGGCACACGGATCCCTCCCGGCTGACGGCGATCTGGATCTCCCACCTGCACGCCGACCACAGCGCGGATCTGCTGTCCGCCGTCTACGCCTTCGCATACGGCGGGCTCACCCCGCCCGCCCCGATCCCGGTGTACGCGCCCCCCGGCTGCGCCCATCGGCTCGCCGGGTTCTTCGGGCGGTCCGACATCAGCTTCCTCGAGGGCATCCTCGCCTTCCATCCCCTGTACGACGGCCACGCCGTCCGGCACTGGAACCTCCGGCTCGCCGCGCGGGCCGTCGCGCACGACGCCGAGGCGTACGGGCTGCGCGCCGAGTGCGCCGGACGCGTCTTCGCGTACTCCGGGGACAGCGGGCCCTGCGCCGCCCTCGTCGAACTCGCGGCGGAATCGGACGTGTTCCTGTGTGAGGCGGACATCGACCGTCATCGCGAAGGCGAACAGGTCCACCTGACGCCCGAGGACGCCGGCGACATCGCCCGCAAGGCCGGGGTGCGCGAACTGATCGTCACCCACGTCGGACCCACGCTCACCAGGGAGGCGGCCACCGCACGTGCGGCCGTCGCCTTCGCCGGGCGCACCAGTACGGCGTTCGAGGGCGCCACCCGGCTCGTCTGACCCTCGTCTTCACCGCAACTTCAAATTCCTTTGCCGGAAGCATTGACGAAACATCGCGCACCTCCCTACCTTCAACGCGTCGTACTTCGTACGTCATATATGAGACGCGATACGCGAGATCAGATACGCAAGATCCGATACGCGAGATCCGAGAGGCGCGCATGACCTCTGTGCCCACGCCGATCCCCTCCCGCACGCAGTACGTGCTGGAGGAGATCAAACGCCGCATCCTCACCGGGCGCCTGACGCCTGGTCAGGCCCTGGTGGAGACCGAACTCGCCGCACAGTTCGGGGTGTCCAAGACCCCGGTGCGCGAGGCGCTCAAGACCCTGGCCGGGACCGGGCTCGTCGTGATGAGCCAGTACAAGGGCGTCACGGTGCGCATGGTGGACGCGGACATGGCGCGCGAGGTCTACGACGTCCGGCTGCTCCTCGAACCCGAGGCGCTGAAGCGGGCCGTACGACGCGGGGCCTCCCTCGACGCCGCACGGGACGCGCTGACCCGGGCCGACGACGCCACCGACACCGCCGAACGCTCCCTCGCCAACCGGGAGTTCCACCGCTCCCTCTACCTGCCCTGCGGCAACCCGCTGCTCGGCCGGATGCTCGACGAGGTCCGCGACCAGGCCGCTCTCGTCTCCGCCGTCGCCTGGGCGGCCTCGCCCTCCTGGGAACGGGAGGCGGGCGAGCACCGGGAGATCCTGCGGCTCGCCCTGGAGGGCGACGCGGACGGAGCGGCCCGCGCCCTGCACGCCCACATCGCGTCCTTCGTGGAACGAGCGTTCCCCGGAGTGCTGGACGAGGAAGGTCAGGAATGAGCAGCGAGACGTTCGAGACCCGGCGGACGGCCCTGGCCGACGTGGTGGCGATCCCGGTGACCCCGTTCGCCGAGGACGGCACCGTCGACCAGGACACCCACCGGGCCCTGCTGCGTCGGCTGCTCGACGGAGGGATCACCACCCTCACCCCCAACGGGAACACCGGCGAGTTCTACGCCCTCACCCCCGAAGAGCGCCGCCTGGTCACCGAGTTGACCGTCGAGGAGGCCGGGGACCGGGCGAACATCCTCGTCGGCGTCGGTCACGACATCCCGACCGCCGTGGCCTCCGCCCGCCACGCCCGCGAGCTCGGCGCCGGAATGGTCATGGTCCACCAGCCCGTCCACCCCTACGTCTCGCAGGGTGGCTGGGTCGACTACCACCGCGCGATCGCCTCGGCCGTCCCGGAGCTGGGAGTCGTTCCGTACATCCGCAACGCCCAGCTCAGCGGCGACCGCCTCGCCGAACTCGCCGACGCCTGCCCGAACGTGATCGGCGTGAAGTACGCCGTCCCGGACGCGGCCAGGTTCGGCGCCTTCGCACGGGACGCGGGACTCGAACGCTTCGTGTGGGTCGCCGGGCTCGCCGAGCCCTACGCCCCCTCCTACTTCTCGGCGGGTGCCACCGGCTTCACCTCGGGGCTGGTGAACGTCGCCCCCGCCGTCTCGCTGAACATGATCGAGGCGCTGAGGTCCGGTGACTACCCGGCCGCCATGAAGGTCTGGGAGCAGATCCGCCGCTTCGAGGAACTCCGTGCGGCGAACGGCTCCGCCAACAACGTCACCGTCGTCAAGGAGGCCCTCGCCTCCCTCGGCCTGTGCCGCCGCGAAGTGCGCCCGCCGAGCCGCGAGCTGCCCGAGGCCGAGCGCGCCGAGGTCGCCGCGATAGCCGCCGGGTGGTCGATATGACCGACAGGAAGCGTCCCGAAGAGCTCAGAAGCCATCAGTGGTACGGCACCGAGGGCCAGCTGCGGACCTGGTCGCACAACGCCCGTATGCGACAGCTCGGTTACGAGGCCGAGGAGTACCGGGGCCGCCCGGTGATCGCCGTCCTCAACACCTGGTCGGACATCAACCCCTGCCACGTCCATCTGCGCGAGCGCGCCGAGGCGGTCAAGCGGGGGGTGTGGCAGGCCGGGGGCTTCCCGCTCGAATTCCCGGTCTCCACGCTCTCGGAGACGTACCAGAAGCCCACCCCGATGCTCTACCGCAACCTCCTCGCGATGGAGACGGAGGAGCTGCTGCGGTCGTATCCGATCGACGCGGCGGTGCTGCTCGGCGGTTGCGACAAGTCGACGCCGGCGCTGCTCATGGGCGCGGCCTCGGCCGACGTCACCTCGATCTTCGTGCCCGCGGGGCCGATGCTGCCGGGGCACTGGCGGGGCGAGACCCTCGGGTCCGGCACCGACATGTGGAAGTACTGGGACGAGCACCGCGCGGGCAACCTGACGGACTGTGAACTGCGGGAGCTGCAGGGCGGGTTGGCGCGCTCTCCCGGCCACTGCATGACCATGGGGACCGCGTCCACGATGACCGCGGCGGCGGAAACCCTTGGCATGACCCTGCCGGGTGCGTCCTCGATCCCGGCCGTCGACTCCGCGCACGAGAGGATGGCCGCGGCCTCCGGGCGGCGCGCCGTGGAACTCGCCTGGACCGGCCTCAAGCCGTCCGAGATCCTCACCCGCGAGGCCTTCGAGGACGCCGTCACCACGGTGCTCGGGCTCGGCGGCTCCACCAACGCGGTCATCCATCTGATCGCCATGGCCGGCCGGGCGGGCATCAAGCTCACCCTGGACGACTTCGACCGCATCGCGCGTACCGTGCCGGTGCTGGCGAACGTCCGGCCCGGCGGACAGACGTACCTCATGGAGGACTTCTACTTCGCCGGCGGTCTGCCCGCCTTCCTCTCGCGGATCACCGACCTGCTCCACCTGGACCGGCCGACCGTGAACGGCACCCTCGGGGAGCAGATCGAGGGCGTCGAAGTCCACAACGACGACGTCATCCGCACCCGGGACAACCCGGTCGCGAGCGAGGGCGGGGTGGCCGTCCTGCGCGGCAACCTCTGCCCGGACGGTGCCGTCATCAAGCACATCTCCGCCGAGCAGCACCTGCTCAAGCACACCGGCACCGCGGTCGTCTTCGACGACTACAGGTCCATGCAACGCACCATCAACGACCCGGCGCTGAACATCACCGCCGACAGCGTGCTGGTGCTGCGCAACGCCGGTCCCAAGGGCGGCCCGGGCATGCCCGAGTACGGCATGCTGCCGATCCCGGACCATCTGCTCAAGCAGGGCGTGCGGGACATGGTCCGGATCTCCGACGCCCGGATGAGCGGGACGAGTTACGGCGCGTGCGTGCTGCACGTGGCGCCCGAGTCGTACGTCGGCGGACCGCTCGCCCTCGTGCGGACGGGGGACGACATCACCCTCGACGTCGAGGCGCGTGTCCTCCAACTCAACGTGGACGACGAAGAGTTGGAGCGCCGACGGGCGGAGTGGACACCGCCGCCCGCGCGTTACGAGCGTGGCTACGGCGCGCTCTACAACGAACAGATCACCCAGGCCGACACCGGCTGCGACTTCGAGTTCCTCGCCCGCCCGGGCAAGGTCGCCGACCCGTACGCGAGCTGAACCACGACCCGCTTGCGCGGGCGGCACCATCGCACAGCACGACCTGGCACAACCCTGTGCAGAGAGAAAGCGCTTCCCGCACGACGAACGCACGTCGCACGTCGACGTACTGAGAACGGAGAACAGTCATGGCCCAAGCCGCAGCCGTGGCGAAACCGCCCGCGCCACCCCGGCGGCGCCGTGCCTCCGCCACGCCGCGCAGACTGCCGTATCTGCTGATCGCGCCGGCGGCCCTGCTGATGCTGGGCTTCATCGCCTACCCGGTCATCAGCGTCTTCTACTACAGCCTGCAGAACTACAACCCCACCAAGCCCTGGCGGAACGGGTACGCGGGCTTCGACAACTTCGTCCAGATCTTCACCAAGGACCCGATCTTCTGGGACACGCTGACCTTCAGCGCCAAGTGGGTCTTCGTCGAGGTCGGACTCCAGCTGCTGTTCGGCCTGGCGCTCGCGCTGATCGTCAACCAGACCTTCGTGGGCCGGGGGCTGGGGCGCGCGATGGTCTTCTCACCGTGGGCCGTCTCCGGAGTGCTGACGTCCGCGATCTGGGTGCTGCTCTACAACTCCCAGACGGGCATCACCCGTTACCTCGCCGACATGGGTATCGGCTCCTACGGCACGAGCTGGCTGTCGGACACCTCCACCGTCTTCTCGGCGGCGGTCGTCGCCGACCTGTGGCGCGGTGTGCCCTTCTTCGCGATCCTGATCCTCGCCGACCTCCAGTCCGTCTCGAAGGACCTGTACGAGGCCGCCGAAGTCGACGGGGCCAGCCGCTTCAAGCAGTTCTGGCACATCACGCTGCCGCACCTGAAGGACGCGATCATCCTGTCCACGCTGCTGCGCGCGGTGTGGGAGTTCAACAACGTCGACCTGCTCTACACGTTGACCGGCGGCGGCCCGGCGGGCGAGACCACCACGTTGCCGCTCTACATCGCCAACACCAGCGTCGACGCCCACAACTTCGGCTACGCGTCCGCCCTGACCACGGTCGCGTTCGTGATCCTGCTCTTCTGCTCGATGGTCTATCTGCGGCTGAGCAAGTTCGGAGGCGGTTCCAAGTGATCACCAAGGAGGCCACAGAGGTCGCACCCGCGCCCGTGCGCGAGACACCCGAACCGCCGCGCGCGGTCAAGCACCGCCCTTCCTGGGACGAGGTCCCGCGCTGGCAGATCTACACACCGCTGTCGATCTACCTCGTCTTCACCCTCATCCCCTTCTACTGGATCCTGCTCTTCGCGCTGCGCCCGGCCGGCTCGACCTCGCTCGTGCCCTGGCCGATCACCTTCGACCACTTCAAGAAGGTGTGGACGGAGCGGGCCTTCGGCACCTACTTCGAGAACAGCGTGTACGTCGGCCTCGCCACCCTGGTCATGACGACACTCGTCGCCCTGGCCGGCGGATACGCTCTCGCCCGGTTCGACTTCAAGGTCAAGAACGCGTTCATGCTGGCCCTGCTGTGCTCGCAGTTCGTGCCGGGTGCGCTGCTGCTGGTGCCGTTGTTCGAGATCTTCGCCGAGCTGAAGATGATCAACTCGCTGGGCAGTGTCATCATCGCCGAGACGGTGTTCCAGCTGCCGCTGTCGATGATCCTGATCAGCAACTTCATCAAGAACGTGCCGTACTCCCTCGAGGAGGCGGCCTGGGTCGACGGCTGCAACAGGATGACGGCCTTCCGGATCGTCGTCCTGCCCCTTCTCCGGCCCGGACTGATCGCCGTCGGATCCTTCGCCTTCGTGCACTCCTGGAACCACTTCCTGTTCGCCCTGATGTTCCTCAACAACCAGAACAAGCAGACGATCCCGGTCGGCCTCAACACCCTGATGAGCGCGGACAGCGTCGACCTCGGAGCGCTGGCCGCCGGCGGCATCATCGCGGCCGTACCCGTGGTGATCGTGTTCGCCTTCATCCAGAAGTGGCTGATCACGGGCTTCAGCGCGGGGGCGGTGAAGGGATGAGACTCCGTCGGATCGCGGTGGGGAGCGTGGTGCTTGGCCTGATGGGAGTCGTCGTCCGGGCCGAGGGCCGTGCCGTCGGCCGGGCCCTCCTCGGTGTGGGTGACGTCCGGGCGTCCGAGGGAGCGGGCGTGGCGGTTGGCCGCGGTCGGGCCGGGGCGGGCGTGGGTGTGCGGCTCTGGCAGGGGGTGAGGGCATGAGGTTGCGTCGTATCGGGTTCGGCGTGGGCGTGGTGGGGCTCTGTCCTCCCGTCCACGGTGCGGGTGAGGCCCGGGTGTGCCGGGCGGTTGGTCGTGGTCGGGCCGGGGTCGTCGCGGGTGTGGGGCAGCGGTCGGTCTGTGGCTCTGGCAGGGGGGTGAGGGCATGAGGTTCCGTCATATCGCGCTCGCCGCAGGCATGGTGGGAATGTTCTGCCTCCCCGCGCACGCCGACGCCCGCGACATCAGCCGGGACACCCTGCCCGCGAACGACGGCTGGGCTTCCGGGGGAGAAGGCACCACCGGAGGCTCCGCCGCCGACGGGGCACACGTCTACACCGTCACCGACCGGGCCGGACTCGTCCGTGCCCTCGACGGCGGCAGCGCCACCCCGAAGATCATCAGGATCGCCGGGACCGTCGACGCCAACACCGACGACGACGGCGACCACCTGGACTGCGCCGACTACGCCACCGACGGCTACGGCCTGAAGAAGTACCTCGCCGCCTACGACCCCCGCACCTGGGGCGCCGCCAAGCCGAGCGGACCGCAGGAGGAGGCCCGCCAGGCGTCCGCGAAGCAGCAGGCCGAGCGGGTCGAGCTGCTCGTGGGGTCCAACACCACGATCGTCGGACTGAAGGGAGCGGTCCTGAAGGGCGGCAGCCTTCAGGTCAGGAACGCCACCAACGTCATCATCCGCAACCTCGACCTCCGCGACGCCTACGACTGCTTCCCCGTCTGGCAGCCCAACACCGGCGGCCTCGGCGACTGGAAGACGGCGTACGACAACATCTGGCTGACCGGCTCCACGCATGTGTGGGTCGACCACGTGACCCTGAGCGACAAGGGCCACCCCGACGCCGACGAGCCCACCTACTTCGCCCGCAACTACCTCCGCCACGACGGCCTGCTGGACATCACCAACGGCTCCGACCTGGTCACCGTCTCCTGGAGCAAGTTCGCCGACCACGACAAGGCGATGCTCATCGGCAACAGCGACACGGCCACCGGCGACCGCGGCAGACTCCGGGTCACCCTGCACCACAACCAGTTCGAGTCCGTCGTACAGCGCGCGCCCCGTGTCCGCTTCGGACAGGTGCACCTCTACAACAACCGGTACATCGCCAAGAACGACGACTACCGCTACTCCCTCGGCATCTCCACCGAGTCCGCCGTCCACGCCGAGAACAACGCCTTCCACACCCCCGGCCACATCGAGGCGGCCGACCTCGTCAAGAGCTGGAACGGCAGCGCGCTGCACCAGACCGGCACCCTCTTCAACGGCTATCCGGTGGACCTGCTCGCGATCCACAACGCCTACAACTCGGGCAGCGAGCGTGACCTCACGGCGGACGTCGGCTGGACGCCTACCCTGCACACAAAGATCGACAGCGCCGAGGCGGCCGACCGAGCGGTGGCCCGCGGCGCGGGCGCAGGGAGGATCCCATGAGCACCGTAGACATCGTCCTGGCGGGCGCGCGCGGCCACGGCCGCTGGCACCTGGAGAACATCCGCCGGCTGCAGGACAAGGGGATCGTACGACTGGCGGGGATCTGCGAGCTGATCCCGCTGACCGGCGACGAGATCCCCGAGGGCCTGGGGACGCCCGAGCAGTCCGCCGACTTCGGCGCGCTCCTCGACTCGACCGGCGCCCGGATCGCGGTGATCTGCACGCCGATCCCGACCCACACGGACCTGGCGCTCGCGGCGGCCTCCCGAGGAGTGCACATCCTCCTGGAGAAGCCCCCCGCCCCCTCGTACGCCGAGTACCGCCGCATGGCCGACGGAGTCGCCGCGGCCGGTGTCGCCTGCCAGATCGGCTTCCAGTCGCTGGGCTCGCACGCCGTGCCCGCGATCCGCGAGCTCGTCGAGGAGGGAGCGATCGGCGAGGTGACCGGGATCGGCGGGGCCGGTGCCTGGGCGCGTGCCGAGGCGTACTACCGGCGTGCGCCCTGGGCGGGCAAGCGGCGGATGAACGGCGTCGACGTGATCGACGGAGCATTGACCAACCCGCTCGCGCACGCCGTCGCCACCGCCCTCGCCCTGGGCGACGCGAGCCGTGCCGAGGACGTCACCCGTATCGAGACCGAGCTGCTGCGGGCGAACGACATCGAGTCCGACGACACCTCCTGCGTCCGCGTCACCACCGCGAACGGTCTCCACGTGACCGTCGCCGTGACCCTGTGCGCGGAGGACCCCGACGAGCCGTACGTCGTCGTGCACGGCGACCGCGGCCGGATCACCTACTGGTACAAGCAGGACCGCGTGCTGCTCCAGCGGGCCGGCCACGGCCCCGAGGAGTACGAGTACGGCCGCACCGACCTGCTGGAGAACCTGGTCGACCACGTCACCGACGGCGACGACCTGCTGGTCGTCCCGGACGCCACCGGCGCCTTCATGAAGGTCGTCGAAGCCATTCGGCTGGCCCCCGACCCGGCCCCGCTCCCGGCGACGGCCTGGCACCTGCTCCCCGACGAGGACCGCCGGGTCGTCCCCGGCATCGACGGGCTCGTCGCGGCCGCCGCCGACAGCCTCGCCCTCTACTCCGAGCTGGGCGCCGACTGGGCCCGGCCACACGTCGCGAACGAGGTGAGCACATGACGACCCCCGATTCCGCGGTCCTGCGTGTCGCGGGCCGCCCGGTCGGCCGCTACGTCACCCGGCCCGAGCTGCCCGCCCGCCTCTCCCCGCGCCCCTACCTGCACCCCGTCACCACCCTGGCCGGCACGGCTGTCACCGAACTCAGCCCCGCCGACCACATCCACCACCTCGGCGTCGGTGTAGCCGTTCCCGACGTCGAGGGGCACAACTTCTGGGGCGGGCGCACCTACGTCCGCGACCAGGGCCCGACCGAGCTCGACAACCACGGCGCCCAGCGCCACCACTCCTTCCAGCTGCGCGATCCGGACGGCTTCGTGGAGGAGCTGCGCTGGATCGCCTCCGGAACCGAGCTGCTGCGCGAGCGCCGTACCGTCGCGGCCACCGAACTGACCGGCGCCGCCTGGGCGTTGGACTTCACCTTCTCCCTCACCAACGTCACCTCGGACCCCCTGTCGATCGGCAGCCCCGCCACCAACGGCCGCCCGGGCGCTGCCTACGGCGGGTTCTTCTGGCGGGCCCGGAAGGAACAGGACGCGCCGGACGTCTTCACCGTCGACCGGGAGGGCGAGGACGCGATCCACGGCACCCGCGCCGACTGGGTCGCCCTCACCGGCGCCACCTGGACGCTCGTCTTCGCCGGGGCCACCGACCGGACCCGCCGCGACCCGTGGTTCGTGCGCGCCGGCGAATACCCGGGCGTGGGCTCCTCGTTGGCGTCCGAGGAGCGGCTTCCCGTGCCGCCCGGCGAGACCGTCGTACGCCGGATCGTCACCGTCGTGGCCGACGGGCGCCTGCCCCGGCTCGAAGTGGCGGCCCTGGTACGGAAGGCGGTCAGCCAGTGACGTACACGAATCCGATCCTGAACGCCGACTGGTCCGACCCGGACGTTCTCCGCGTCGGCGACGACTTCTACCTCACCGCCTCCAGCTTCGGCCGGGTCCCCGGTCTGCCGCTGCTGCACTCCCGCGACCTGGTCAACTGGACGCTGATCGGCCACGCCCTCCCACGCCTGGAACCCGCTGGCGAGTTCACCAAGCCCCGGCACGACTGCGGGGTCTGGGCCCCCTCGCTGCGCCACCACGACGAACGGTTCTGGATCTTCTGGGGGGACCCGGACCAGGGCATCTTCCAGATCAACGCCCCCGAGATCAGGGGCCCTTGGACCCGTCCGCACCTCGTCAAGTCGGGCAAGGGCCTGATCGACCCCTGCCCCCTGTGGGACGAGGAGACCGGCGAGGCCTACCTGGTGCACGCCTGGGCCAAGTCCCGTTCCGGCGTCAAGAACCGTCTCACCGGCCACCGCATGGACCTCGACGGCCGTGAACTCCTCGACGAGGGCAAGGTGATCGTCGACGGCGACCGGATCCCCGGCTGGTTCACCCTCGAAGGTCCCAAGCTCTACCGGCACGACGGCTGGTTCTGGATTCTCGCTCCGGCCGGCGGAGTCGAGACCGGCTGGCAGGGTGCCTTCCGCTCGCGCGGCTTCTTCGGCCCGTACGAGGAGAAGGTCGTCCTGGAGCAGCAGGACACCGACGTCAACGGGCCGCACCAGGGCGGCTGGGTGCGCACCCCGTCCGGCCAGGACTGGTTCCTGCACTTCCAGCAGAAGGGCGCCTACGGCCGGGTCGTCCACCTCCAGCCGATGCGCTGGGGCGACGGCGGCTGGCCGGTACTCGGCGACGACGGTGCCCCCGTCGCCGTACACGAGAAGCCCGACCTGCCGACGCAGCCGGACGCGGCGCCCGCCACCGACGACGACTTCCCCGGCGGACGCTTCGGCCGCCAGTGGCAGTGGACCGCGAACCCGCAGCCCGGCTGGGCCACCCATCACTCGGGCGACGGGCTACGGCTCACCTGCGTCCGTTCGGCCGACGCGCACGACCTGCGCAAACTGCCGAACGTCCTCACCCAACGGCTGCCCGGCACACCCTCGGCGGTCGAGGTGGAACTGCGACTGCACAGCGAGGAGCCGGGGGCACGCGCCGGACTCGCCGTCCTGGGCGATGCCTTCAGCTGGATCGGGCTCCAGCGCGGGGCCGACGGGAGCGTCCATCTCGTGCACCGGTTCGCCGAGGGCGTCGCCGAGCAGGAGCGGGACGCCGACCATCCGCGGCTGTCACCCACGGGACGGGCACGGTTGCGGATCGAGATCGGCGCGGGGGCGCGCTGCCGGTTCTTCTCCGACGTCGGCGACGGCCTGCGCCCCAGCGGACCCGTCTTCGCCGCCACCCCCTGGCGCTGGGTCGGAGCCCTGCTCGGACTGTTCGCCCTCGCGCCCGTCGGAGGAGGACACGCCGGAGCGGCAACCTTCTCGCACTTCAGGATCGACCCCCTGTAACGCACCGAACCCGTAAGCCTGTTGGGAGCCGCAATGACGCAGCACCTTAATAGCAAGCGCTTGCAGAGACCGGGATACGGCACGGTCCTTGCCGCTGTCCTCGGCCTTGTGGCCGCGCTGAGCCTTGGGGCGATCGGGCAGGCCAAGGCTGCCGAGAAGACTCCGGTCGACCGCTGGAGCGACCGGGCCCACGGCTTCGCCTCACTCGCCGGCGGTACCACCGGAGGGGCCGGCGGCAAGGTCGTGACCGTCACCGACGAGGCCGCGCTGGCCACTTACGCGGCCGCCGAGGAGCCGTACGTCATTCGGGTCTCGGGCGCGATAGCCGTCGAGCCCTTCGGCTCGGACATCGTGGTGGCCTCGAACAAGACGATCATCGGCGTCGGCGACACCGGCGAGATCGTCCACGGCGAGCTCCATCTCAACCCCGGCACGCACAACGTGATCATCCGCAACCTGACGATCCGTGACTCGTACGTCGAGGGCGACTGGGACGGCAAGACGACCGACTTCGACGCGATCCAGATGGACACCGTCGACCATGTCTGGATCGATCACAACCGCTTCGAGCACATGGGCGACGGGCTGCTCGACATCCGCAAGGACAGCCGGTACATCACCGTCTCCTACAACCAGTTCACGAACCACAACAAGGCGTTCGGGATCGGCTGGACCACCAATGTGCTCACCGAGATGACGATCGACCACAACTGGTTCCGCGGCACGAAACAGCGCAACCCCTCGGCGGACAACCTCGCCTACGCCCACCTGTACAACAACTACCTGTCCTCGCAGGTCGCCGACGGTGACCCGGTGTGGACGTACGGGAACTGGGCGCGCGGCAGGACCAGGATGGTCATCGAGAACAGCTACTACGACGGTGTCCAGCATCCCTACCAGGCCGATGCCACCGCCGAGTTGGTGCAGCGCGGGTCGATCCTGAAGAACACGACCGGGCGAACGGACGCGTGGGGCACGGCATTCGATCCGCGGTCCTTCTACGACTACCGGCTGGACCCGGCCGCCGCCGTGCCCTCGCTGGTGTCGAGGTTCTCCGGACCGCAGAAGCGGATCGGGGTGACCCTGCACGTCCCCGGTGACTACCCGACCGTGCAGGCGGCGGTGGACGCCGTGCCCGACGGCAACGCCGTGCCGGTGACGATCGCCGTCGCGCCGGGCACCTACCGTGCCAAGGTCTACATCCCGGCGACCAAGCCCAGGATTGTGCTCCAGGGGACTGGACACGACCGGTCCGACACCGTCATCGTCTACGACACCCCCGCCGAGTACGGCGGTTCGACGGGCAGTGCGACGGTCCGGATCGCCGCGAACGACGTCACCGCCCGCCACCTCACCTTCAGCAACGACTTCGACGAGGCCGCGGTCGAGCTGAAGGGCGAGCAGGCCCTCGCGATGAAGACGACCGGTGACCGGATCGTCTTCGAGGACACCGCCTTCCTGGGCAACCAGGACACCCTGATGACCGACAGCCCCAAGCTGGACGTGATCAGCCGGGTCTACATCCACGACTCGTACATCGAGGGCGATGTCGACTTCGTCTACGGCCGGGCGACGACGGTGATCGAACGGTCCGTGATCCGGGCGCTGAGCCGGGGCTCGGACACCAACAACGGCTACATCACGGCCGCTTCGACCTGGACGGGCAACCCCTACGGGTTCCTGATCACCCGGTCGAAGGTCGTGAGCGACGCTCCGGACCAGTCCTTCCATCTGGGACGGCCGTGGCACCCGGGCGGTGAACCCGCCGCCGTGGCCCAGGTGTTGATCCGCGACACCGAGCTGCCGGCCGCCGTGAAGTCCTCGCCGTGGACCGACATGAGCGGCTTCTCGTGGAAGGACGCGCGGTTCGCCGAGTACCGCACCTTCGGGCCGGGTGCGGCCCCGAGCGCGGACCGGCCACAGCTGAGCGCAGCCGACGCGAGGACCTACACGGTCGCGAACTACCTCAAGGGCACGGACGACTGGGCGCCGTACGCCGGCCACTGACTTCCGGGCGCCACCGACTTCCCCCCACAACTTCATTTCTCCGCTGGAATCAGAAGAAGAAGAGAGCCGATCAATGAAGATCAGTATCCGCAGAAGCAGGCGCGCTGCCATAGCCGTCGCCCTCGGGTCCGTCCTGGCGCTGACCGCCACCGCCTGCGGTGACGACGGCAGCGGGTCCGGCGGTGACAAGGGCGACGAGGGCAGCGGCAAGGGCAAGATCGTCTTCTGGGACAACAACGGCGGTGTGCGCACCGACATCTGGAAGGAGATCATCGCCGACTTCCAGAAGGCGAACCCGGACATCAAGGTCGAGTACGTCGGCATCGCGTCCACCGAGTACCAGTCCAAGGTCGACACCGCCATCCAGGGCGGCGGCCTGCCGGACGTCGGCGGTGTCGGTGCGGCCATGCTCGCCGGCTTCTCCGCGCAGAACGCGCTGGAGCCGCTGGACGACCGGCTCGCCAAGTCCTCCCTGAACGGCAAGCTCAACGAGGACATGGTCGGCGTGCTGAAGGCGGCGGGGGGTGGGGACGGGACGCTGTTCTCGATCCCGACCTCCGCCAACAACGGCGTGCTGTACTACCGGACGGACCTGTTCAAGAAGGCAGGCCTCGACGAGCCGACCACCTGGGACAAGTTCTACGAGGCCGCGGACAAGCTCACCGACGCCAAGAAGAACGAGTTCGGTTACACCATCCGCGGTGGTGCCGGGTCCATCGCCCAGGCCCTGGACGCGATGTACGGGCAGAGCGGGATCACCTCGTTCTGGGACGGCGACAAGACCACCGTCAACGACCCGAAGAACGTCTCCGCGCTGGAGAAGTACGCCGCGCTGTTCAAGAAGGACACTCCGGCGGCCGACCTCAACAACGACTTCACCAAGATGGTCGCCCAGTGGGACTCCGGCACGATCGGGATGCTGAACCACAACCTGGGCTCCTACCAGGACCACGTGAAGGCGCTCGGGGTCGACAAGTTCCGGGGCATTCCGCAGCCGATCGGCGCCTCCGGCAAGCGGGTGCAGGTGTCCAACCCCGTCGACGGGATGGGGGTGTTCAAGAGCTCGAAGAACAAGGACGCGGCGTGGAAGTTCATCGAGTTCGCGACCTCGGCCGCGGAGAACTCGAAGTTCAACAAGGCCGCCGGGCAGGTGCCGTCGAACAACGACGCCGCCAAGGACGCCTGGATCTCGGAGGCCGAGCCCACGAAGCTGGCCGCCGCCGCGCTGACCGACGGTTCCACGACCATCGTCCAGCTGCCGTACTACCTGCCCGACTGGAACACCATCTCCAAGGCGGACAACGAGCCGAACTTCCAGAAGGTGCTGCTGGGTGACATGAGTGCGAAGGACTTCCTGGACACCATGGCCGACCAGCTGAACAAGGCTCAGGCCGAGTGGAAGGAACAGAACGGCTAAGAGCTCGGGTGAATGCGGTCGTGGGGAGCTGCGCGTTCGTCGTGGCTGGTCGCGCAGTTCCCCGCGCCCTTGAGGGAAGAGAGGCTACCCAAGGTGTCACTCACACGCAGACAGGTCACCGTGGCGGCGATGGCCGCCGTGCCCGTCGCTTTCAGCGCAACCGGCGCTGCTCAGGCCAAAGAACAGCGCACCCTCTACATCGCCGGTGACTCCACCGCCGCCCAGAAATACGCCGACGCCGCGCCCGAGACCGGGTGGGGCATGGCACTCCCCTTCTTTCTGCACAAGGATCGGCGCGTCGCCAATCACGCGGTGAACGGGCGGAGTTCCAAGAGCTTCGTCGATGAGGGACGGCTCGACGCGATCCTCGCCCTCATTCAGCCCGGCGACCTTCTTCTCATCCAGTTCGCGCACAACGACGAGAAGACCACCGACCCCACTCGGTACACCGAGCCCTGGACGACGTACCAGGACTATCTGCGCCTGTACATCGACGGTGCCCGCGCCCGCGGTGCCCGGCCCGTGCTGGCCACCTCGGTCGAGCGGCGGAAGTTCGACGCCTCCGGCAACGCCGTGCCGACCCACGGCGACTATCCGGCGGCGATGCGGGCGCTCGCCACCGAGGAGGGGGTCGCGCTGCTCGACATCCAGGCGCTGTCGCTCGCCCTGTGGCAGAAGCTCGGGGTCGAGGAGACCAAGCGGTACTTCAACTGGACCGCGACCGAGCAGGACAACACGCACTTCAATCCGCCGGGTGCCATCGCCGTGGCCCGGCTCGTCGCAGGTGAGCTGCTGCACCGGCGGGTGCTGGCGCCCCGGGACGTCTGCCGGCTCGATGCCGAGATCCCGGAGTCCTGGATCACCTGGCCGTCGCCGGCCACCGTCTGACCACTCCTTCTTCGTTGCCGAAAGAGAGCCGCACAATGAACGCACAGACATGGCATGGGCATGTCATTACAAGGGTGATGGCCGTGGCAGGTTGTGCCGCCCTGGTCCTCGCGGTCACCGGCCCCACCGCCCAGGCCAAGGGCCATGACGCCGCCCGCGACACCCTCGCCACCGGCGACGGCTGGGCCTCCGACGGCACCGGCACCACCGGAGGCGCGGCCGCCGACGCCGCCCACGTCTACACCGTCACCGACTGGGCCGGCTTCAAGGCCGCCCTCGCCGCCGGCGGCAGCGCCCCGAAGATCATCAAGGTGAAGGGGACCATCGACGCCGTCTCCGAGGGCTGTGCCTCCCTCGCGGCGCCCGGGTACGACTTCGACGCCTACCTGGCGAAGTACTCGCCCGAGGCCTGGGGCCTGGACACCGACCTGAGCGCCGAGCCCGCCGACAGCCCCGAGGGGCTGCGCCGCGTCTCCGCCGCCAACCAGGACCAGACCATCAAGGCGAACGTGCCCGCCAACACCACGATCATCGGGGTCGGCAAGAACGCCGGGTTCAAGGGCGCGAGCCTGCAGATCAAGGCCGTCGACAACGTCATCGTCCGCAACCTCACCTTCGAGAGCCCGATCGACTGCTTCCCGCAGTGGGACCCCACCGACGGTGACAAGGGCAACTGGAACTCCGAGTACGACACCGCCGTCGTCTACGGGTCCACTCATGTGTGGCTGGACCACAACACCTTCACCGACGGCAGCCACCCCGACAGCGCCGCGCCGACCTACTTCGGCATGCTCTACCAGCAGCACGACGGCGAGCTGGACATCGTGCGCGGCGCGAACTACGTCACCGCCTCCTGGAACGTCTTCACCGAGCACGACAAGACGATCCTGATCGGCAACAGCGACAGCGAGTCCACGGCGGCGGGGGACCGCGGCAAGCTCAAGGTCACCTTCCACCACAACCTGTTCTCCGACCTCGTCGAGCGCGCGCCCCGCGTCCGCTTCGGCCAGGTCGACTCCTACAACAACCACTTCGTGGCGAACGACGACTACGCCTACAGCTTCGGCATCGGCAAGGAGTCCCAACTCGTCGCCGAGCACAACGCGTTCACGCTGCCGACGGGGGTCAGCGCGGCCAAGGTGCTCAAGCGGTGGAACGTCTCCCCGCTCACCGCCGCCGACAACTACGTCAACGGCAAGCTCACCGATCTGATCGCCGTCCACAACGCCGAGATCCCCGCCGAGACCCTGGAGTCCGGCGCGGGCTGGACGCCCACCCTGCGCACCAAGGTCGACCCGGCCAAGAAGGTGCCGGGGATCGTCGACCGCGGCGCGGGCGCCGGGCGCGTCTGCTGACACCGCCCCCCTGACCGGCCGGGGCGGAATCCAGCGGCCGCCCCGGCCACCCACCTCACCCCCCACGCGAGGCACCCCACCCCTGAGCCGCATGTCCAAGGAGCACCCGCATGCCCGCGCACGACACCCGACTGCCCCTGTCCAGAAGGGGATTCCTGCTCGCGAGCACCGGAGCGGCGGCCGCGCTCGCCCTCGCGCCGGCCCCCGCGCACGCGGGCGCCCGGCGCCTGTTCGGCCGCTTCGGATCACCCGTCGCCCGGCTCACGCCGCAGACGCTCTACGTCGACCCGAAGGGCCGCGGCGACCACACCACTGTCAAGGACGCCGTCACCGCCGCCACCGGCAGCGGCTGGACCCTCGTCCTCGCCCCCGGGATCTACCGGGAGACCGTCGCCGTCGACGTCACCCGCACCGAGGCCACCTGGATCGGCGCCTCCGAGGACCCCCGGGACGTCGTGATCGTGTACGACAACGCGGCCGGCACCCCCAAGCCCGGCGGCGGCACCTACGGCACCACCGGGTCGGCCACCACGACCGTGCAGGCCGACGGCTTCACCGCCCGCTGGATCACCTTCGCCAACGACTGGCTGCGCGCCGACCACCCCGGCATCACCGGCACCCAGGCCGTCGCCATCAAGGTTCAGGGCGACCGCTCCGCCTTCCACCACTGCCGCTTCCTCGGCCACCAGGACACCCTCTACGCCGACTCGATCGCCCTCACCTCCTTCGCCCGCCAGTACTTCTCGCACTGCTATGCCGAAGGCGACGTCGACTTCGTCTTCGGGCGGGCCACGGCCGTCTACGAGAACTGCCACTTCCGGACCCTGAACCGGACCGACCTGGCGGCGGCACCGTACGGCTTCGTCTTCGCGCCCTCCACGGCGGGTGCCAACCCGCGCGGCTACCTCGTCACCAGGAGCCGCGTCAGTAGCGAAGCGCCCGACGCCTTCTACAAGCTGGCCCGCCCGTGGGTGCCGAGCTCCGACACCACCGCCCGGCCCGCGCTCGTGGTGCGGGACACCTGGCTGGGACCCGGCATCGACGCGGCCGCCCCCTACACCAACATGTCGGACGCCTTCCCCTGGCAGAACCAGCGCTTCGCCGAATACCGCGACACCGGCCCCGGCGCCAGGATCACCGTCCCGGAGAACCGGCCCCAACTCACCCCCGAGCAAGCCCAGTCGGCCACCCGCGAGGCCTACCTCGGCGACTGGAAGCCGTGGCAGGGGGAGTGCTGACATGCGGCGACGAGCACTGATCAGCGCCGGTGTCGGCCTCGTCGTGGCGGCGGCCGCCCCGGCCCACGCGGGGACACGCCGCGTCTTCCACGTCCGCCCCGGCGATTCCGTCCAGGCGGCCGTCGACGCGGTCACCGGCCCCGGCTGGACGATCGTCGTGCACCCGGGCACCTATCGCGAGGTCGTCAGCATCCCGGCGGACAAGACGGAGCTGACCGTACGCGGCGCCGTCCGCGACCCCCGCGCCGCCGTCATCATCCACGACAACGCCAACGGCACCCAGAAGCCCGACGGTTCGGGCACCTACGGCACCGCGGGCTCCGCCACCTTCACCTCCGCGGCCCCCGGCCTCACCGTCCGCGACCTCACCCTCGCCAACGACTGGCTGCGCGCCGACCACCCCGACATCACCGGCACCCAGGCGGTCGCCGCCTACACCTACGGCGACCGCACCCACTTCGAGAACGTCCGCCTCCTGGCCCACCAGGACACCCTCTTCGTCGAGACGACCGCGCTCACCGCCTTCGACCGGCAGTACTTCCGCCGCTGCTACATCGAGGGCGACGTCGACTTCGTCTTCGGCCGGGCCACCGCCGTCTTCGAGGAGTGCCACTTCCACACCCTCCAGCGGGACGTCGCCTTCACCCCCAAGGGCATGGTCTTCGCCCCCTCCACCGCCCGTGCCAACCCCTACGGCATCCTCGCCGTCCGCTCCCGCATCACCTCCGGGGCCGAGGACGCGGCGTACAAGCTGGCACGGCCCTGGGTGCCGTCGTACGAGACGACCGCCTGGCCGTCCCTCGTGGTGCGGAACAGCCTGATCGGGCCCGGGATCGACCCGGTCGCGCCCTACACCAACATGCGCGAGGCCTATCCCTGGCAGACCATGCGCTTTCGGGAGTACGCCAACTCCGGTCCCGGCGCGGTGATTTCCGTCCCCGACAACCGGCCCCAGCTGACCGCAGAGGAGGCCGCCGTGCACACCCGGCGGACGTATCTCGGGGACTGGAGGCCCTATGAACGCCGGTGAGGTGGGCCGACGGGCGTTCGTGGTGGGCGCCGGAGCGGCCATGCTGGCCGGGGGAGCGGTGAGCCCCGCCGAAGCCGGGGTCGTGGACGGTCCGCTGCCCGACTTCCACCCGGCGCTCAAGGCCGAGCTGGACTTCCCACTGGCCTGGGGCACTTCGCCGGTCCGTGACTTCCGCGCCTGGCGGCGGGCGGCCCGTGCCACGGTCGAGGAGCACCTCCTCGTCGACCGCGAGGACGGGACGCCGTACGACGCAGAATTCGACCGGGGCCCACAAGGCGACGGCTACACGCGGGAGTTGGTCACCCTCTCCCTCACCCGTCACGAACGCGTCCGTGCCGCCCTGCTCACCCCGCACGGCCCCGGCCCCTTCCCCGCCGTGCTGCTTCTCCACGATCACGGGGCGAAGTTCGACATCGGCAAGGAGAAACTGGTCCGGCCCTGGTACGACGACACCCGGCTCACCTCCGCGCAGGCCTGGGCGGACAAGTACTTCAGCGGCCGGTTCGTCGGCGACGAGCTGGCCCGGCGCGGCTATGTCGTCCTGTGCGCGGACGCGCTCGGCTGGGGCGACCGCGGGCCGATCACCTACGAACAACAGCAGGCCCTCGCCTCCAACTTCTACAACCTCGGCTCCTCCCTCGCCGGACTCATGGCCCGGGAGGACGCCCGGGCCGCGCGGTTCCTGGCGGGGCTGGGACGGGTGCGCGAGGTCGCCGCCGTGGGCTTCTCCATGGGCGCCTACCGCGCCTGGCAGACCGCCGCGCTCACCGACGCCGTCGCGGCCACCGCCGCCGTCTGCTGGATGACCGGCCTCAAGGAAATGATGGTGCCCGGCAACAACACCCTGCGCGGGCAGTCCAGTTACTACATGCTCCACCCGGGGCTGCCCCGGTTCCTCGACTTCCCCGACGTGGCGAGCATCGCCGCCCCCAGGCCGATGCTCTTCTTCAACGGCGGGCTCGACCCGCTGTTCCCCGCCGACGGCGTACAGGTCGCGTACGACAAGCTGCGCGCCGTCTGGCACTCCCGCCACGCCGAGGAGCGGTTGCACCTGAAGACCTGGCCCGACCTCGGCCACGTCTTCGTCGACCGCATGCAGGACGAGGTCTTCGACTGGCTCGACGCCGTCCTGTAACCCCCCTCCCCGAAAAAGCACGGCGAAAGGACCCGCACTCCATGTCTCGTCGTACCGCTCTCATCGCCACGGCCGCCCTCGCCCTCGGCTCCGGCCTCGCCGTTCTCCCCACCCAGGCCCAGGCCGCGACAGTCGTCGTCAGCAACTCGACCGACCTGTCCAACGCCATCAAGAACGCCACCGCCGGCACCGTCATCCAGGTCCGAGGCGGCACTTACTACCCGACGGCCACCCTCCAGTCCACGGCCAACGGCAGCTCCTCCGCGCCGGTCACGCTCACGGCCTACGGCTCGGAGACCGTGAAGATCGACGGCTCGTCGCTCCCCGACGGCGACTGGATCTTCAAGCTGACCGCCGACTACTGGAACGTCTCCAACATCACCTTCCAGAACTCCCCGGACAGCGCGGTCGTCTGCCAGTCCTGCACCGGGACGGTCTGGAACAACATCAAGACCATCAACGGCGGCGACTCGGGCTTCACGCTCACCGGCGACGGGACCGTCAACAACACAGTCAAGAACATCGACTCCTACGGCCACTACGACGCCGCGAACCACGGCGAGAACGCCGACGGCATCGCCGTGAAGTTCGGCTCCGGCTCCGGCAACCTCATCACCGGCGCCCGCCTCTACAACAACTCGGACGACGGTCTGGACTTCTGGTCCTTCTCCTCTCCCGTCACCATCGAGCACACCTGGTCCATGGGCAACGGCGTCAACCGCTGGTCCGACTCCGCCTTCGCGGGCGACGGCAACGGCTACAAGCTGGGCGGCGACGGCGAGGTCGTCGCGCACGTCATCAACAACTCCGCCGCCTGGGGCAACGCCGGCAACGGGTTCACCGAGAACTCCAACACCGGCGCCATCGTCATCAACCGCACCACTGCCTACGCCAACAGCAAGTGGGGCTACTACTTCGCCACCAGCTCCGCGAAGCTCGGCAAGAACCTCGCGGTGAGCAACGGCGGCGGCTCGGTCAACAAGGGCTCCAAGGTCACCTCGTCCGGCAACAACTGGGACAGCGGGATCAGCACCCCCGCCTTCAAGTCGACGGACGCCTCGACGACGTACAACGCCCGCAGCTCCAGCGGCACTCTGCCCGCCACCACGTTCCTGACGACGGGCAGCACCACCATCGGCGCCACCATGAACTGACCTCTGAAAACCCCGACCCGGGGCGCTTGACCCGTTTTTTACCAGGCGGGTCTCGCGCCCGACATGGTGACGCGCGTAGAACGTCTGTCATGCATAAGTCACTGCGTATCGCAGCCGTCACCGCGGCGTGTGCCGTCGCGGCGGGCGCCCTGTACGGCGCCGGCGCGGCCACCGCCGGTCAGTCCACGGCGAACTCCACACACGAGCCCTACAACATCGGGCTCCTGGTCAAGGACATCGACACCTACTACGGCACCGCGGCCGACGCGAACGGTGTCTACCAGGCGTCCCCCACCAGCCCGTACGCCAAGGACCTCGCGTCCCTCGACAAGGCGGCCCGGAAGTACATCGACCAGGCCGCCCGCAAGGCGCACCACAAGGGTGAGAAGCCCGCCGTCGTCTTCGACATCGACGACACGCTGCTGCTCAGCCTCGACTACGAGAAGCGCTACAACTACACGTACAACGCGACCACGTGGGCCGACTACGTGAACCGGGCCGACCGCCCGGCCGTCTTCGGCAGCCCCGAGCTCGTGCAGTACGCCGAGAAGAAGGGCGTCGAGGTCTTCTACAACTCGGGCCTCAGCGAGGCGCAGCGCTCGGCCGCGGTCGAGAACCTGAAGAAGATCGGCGCCGACGTGAACCTCGACGCCGACCACGTGTTCCTCAAGGACAAGGCGAACCCGCCGTCCTACCTGAGCGCCTGCGCCACGCCGGGCACCTGGACCTGCACCACCGTGCAGTACAAGTCCGGCACCCGCGCGCACATCGAGAAGGACCTCGGGTACGAGATCATCGCCAACTTCGGCGACCAGTACTCCGACCTCGAGGGCGGTTACGCCGACAAGACGTACAAGCTCCCGAACCCGACGTACTTCGTGAGCTAGTTCTTCACCGGCCGGATCCCCTCGAGGGTCGGCACCACGGGCTTGATCGTGCCGTCCGCCGCGAACTCCAGCCGGTCGACGGTGGTTTCGCGGTGCATTCCGTCGCCGCCGGGCTTCCCCGGCCCGTTCAGGGCGAACCGGTGATAGACGATGTACCAGTCGTCGGTGCCGGGGACGTTCACCACGGAGTGGTGGCCGGTGGCGAGGATGCCGTACTCGGGACGCTTGGACAGGATCGTCCCCTTCTTGGTCCACGGGCCGAGCGGGGACGGTCCCGTCGCATAGGCGACGTGGTAGTTCTCGCTGCGGGTGTCGTCCTCGGACCACATGAAGTAGTACGTGCCGTTCCGCTTGATCACGAAGGAACCCTCGCGGAAGTTGTCCGGGGTGATGTCCTTCACCGCGGCGGCGTCGTAGGACGTCATGTCGTCGTTCAGCGGGACGACATAGCCGTGCCCGTTGCCCCAGTAGAGGTACGACGTCCCGTCGTCGTCCGTGAAGACGGCCGGGTCGATCATCTGGCCCTGCAGCGAGCCGCCCTTCGCCACCAGCGGCTTGCCCAGCGCGTCCTTGAAGGGACCGGCGGGGGAGTCCGCCACCGCCACGCCGATCTGCTGCTCTGCGCAGAAGTAGAAGTAGTACTTGCCGTTCTTCTCCGCGATGGCCGGGGCCCACGCGTACTTGTCGGCCCACGACACGTCTGCGCCGAGGTCGAGGATGACCCCGTGGTCCTTCCAGTGGACCAGGTCCTTCGACGAGTACGCCTTGAATCGTGTCCCGCTCCAGCCGTTGAAGCCGTCGGTGGTCGGGTAGATCCAGTACTCGCCGTTCAGATAGTGCACGTCGGGGTCGGCGTTGAGGCCGGGGAGGACGGGGCTGCCGGTCCGCACCGCCTCGACCGTCCAGCTGCGACTGCTGCCGTCGGAGGCTGTCACGGTGTACGACTGTGGCCTGCGGAAGTCACGCCGGGTACCGGACCTGGGGGCGATGCTCGCGCCCTCACCCACGGCGATCTTCGGAGCGAGGTGCGTGAGGTCGGTGTCGGTCTGCACCGGGAGCACGACCTTCGACGCGGCCTCCGTGACGATCGCGTACCCCTTCTGACCCTTGGCCGTCGCGTCCACCACAGAGGCGGACGTCGACGGATACGCGGCCAGCAGCAGGTCGTACTCCTTCTGCGTCACCGGGAGTACCGTGCCGTGCCGTGGACTCGCGGGCAGTTGGTAGTTCGTGGACGGGGTCCACTTGCCCGAGTCGAGGTCGGTGGTCTCGAAGGGGACGTACCCGCGACCGCCGTACTCGTCGATGAACAGGTACCACTTCTTCTCGGTGTTCGACTTGAACACCGTCGGGCCCTCGCCCCGGTCCATCGCACCGCTGCCGATGCAGTCCGCGACCAGGTCGTACTTGACCGAGGTCAGGCTCGTCGACTTCTCGCCGGTGATGAACTTGGCGCAGGGCGAGCTGGAGGTGGGGTCCCGCTCGTCCTTGGTGTAGCGGTAGTAGGTGTCCTTGTACTTCACGACCGTCGAGTCGATGACCGAGTAGCCGGGGTCGTCCCAGACCTTGGGCGCGCTGAAGGTGCGGAAGTCCTTCGTGGTCGCGTACAGCATCTTGTTGTACGTCGATCCCGTGTGCCCGGGGTCGTCGTCGGCGTACAGCTTCGACGCCCAGAAGACGACGTACTCGCCGAGGCTGTCGTCCCAGTAGGCCTCCGGTGCCCAGGTGTTGCCCGCGTTGTCCGGGGCGACCTGCACCAGGCGCTGGTCGGTCCAGTGGACCAGGTCGGTGGACTCCCAAATCATGATCGACTTGCTGCCGTGCCGCTGGACGTCGTCCCAACTGCCGCTGCTGTTCTTGTACATGCGCAGGTCGGTGGCGATCAGATAGAACTTGTCGCCCTTGGGGGAGCGGATCACGAAGGGGTCGCGCAGGCCCTTCTCGCCGATCGTCGACGTCAGGACCGGCTTGCCCTGGTTCAGCTCGCGCCAGTGCAGGGGGTCGTTGCCGCGGCTGAGGGCGTAGCGGATCTGCTCGCCGTCGGCGGTGCCCTCACCGGTGAAGTAGGCGAAGAGATAGCCGGCGTACTTGGGGTGGTTCACGGGTGGTGCTCCTGAGTGGGCGGAACCGGGCGGTGCGGTGAGAAGGGCCAGCAGTAGCGAGAGACAGGCGACGAGGAGGATACGAGGGCGCATGTCGCTCCTGTGAGTGTGGGGGTGTGGGGGTTTCTGTTGGGGGCTGTGCGCGCCTTCGGAGTGTTACGAGTGGGAAACAGCACGTCAATCGATGAGTGCGCGAGGAGAAGCAGCGAAAGTTTCGATTGTTTTCGTCGAGGCGCGGCAACCTCGTCGGCCACGGCGGCGACTTCAGGGCGTCCCCATTCCCGAGGAAAGGAATGCCTCCGTGCGTCACAGCACCGGACGCCACCGCCGGACCCGCACGCTCTCCATCGCCGCGGCGGTCGCCGTCGCCGCGTGCGCCGGTGGCGTCCATCTCGGCCTGTCGGGCGGCGGGGCCGAGGCCGCGTCGACGACGGTCACCGTGTCCGGCACGGCTCAGCTGGAAGCGGCTGTGAAGAACGCCACCGCCGGTACGGTCATTCAGGTCCGCGCCGGTACGTACAAGCCGTCGGCCACCCTCAAGTCCACGGCCAGCGGCACGAGTTCGGCACGGATCACCTTGCGGGCGCACGGCAGCGACAAGGTCAGGATCGACGGGTCCAGACTGCCCGCCGGGTCCTGGCTGGCCGGGATCTACGGCGACTACTGGACCGTCCAGAACCTCACCTTCCAGAACTCGCCGGCCCAGGGCTTCGTGGTCACCTCCTCCGTCGGCGGCATCTTCAAGAACCTCGTCACCGCGAACAACGGGGACTCCGGGTTCACCCTGCGCGGAGACGGGACCAGCGACAACCTCGTGCAGAACCTGGACAGTTACGGCAACTACGACCACGCCGGGCACGGGCAGAACGCCGACGGGATCGCCGTGAAGTTCGGGTCCGGAACCGGCAACCGGATCACCGGGGCGCGCCTTTACAACAACTCCGACGACGGGCTCGACCTGTGGCAGTTCTCCTCGCCGGTCACCGTCGAGCACAGCTGGGCCTTCGGGAACGGCAAAAACCGGTGGGGGGACGGCGCCTTCGAGGGCAACGGCAACGGGTTCAAGCTGGGCGGCGGGGGCGTCACGGTGGCGCACATCGTCAACAACAACGCTGCCTGGGACAACACGCTGAACGGGTTCACCGAGAACTCCAACACCGGGGCGATCGTGCTGAACCGCAACACGGCGTACTCCAATGCCGAGGCCGGGTTCTACTTCGCCACGGGCAAGGCCCGGTTGGCGCGGAATCTGGCGGTGAGCAACAAGGGCGGGCTGTCGAAGCGGGGTTCGTCCACGGTGTCCGCGGCGAACAACTGGGACAGCGGGGTGCCGACTCCGGCATTCGGGTCGACGGATGCCACCACGGCGTACGGCGCCCGCGAGCCGGGCGGTTCGCTGCCCTCGACGGCCTTCCTGACCACCGGCTCCATCGCCGTCGGCACCACGATGAACTGAGCGGGGAACGACGGAACGCCCCGCCTGTCGTCACAGGCGGGGCGTTCCTCGTGCCGGCCCGAGGGGGGCTCCAGCCGGCAGCTGCTGGCCGAGGGGGGCTCAGGCCAGCAGGTCCAAGCAGTCGAACGACGTGCCCGCGCTGAGATAGGCACTGCCGCCCGAGCCGCTCACGATGTCGAGCTTCAGGACGTTGTACTGCGTGGTGTCCGTCTTCCACGCACTACTAGGGACGTTGAAGATGAACGAATGGTTGTTCCCCCGGTACGAACCCGTGGTGAGGGAGCGCGTGCCGGGCTGCGTGGGGGCCGTGGGAATGGCCGAAACCCAGTCGTTGACGCTGACGCGGGGACGGCCGCCCGCGAAGGCGTCGGTCACCCCGACCCGCAGCGTGTGCGCGACGGCCGCCTGGGCCTTGGTCAGCTTGAAGTAGACCAGGACGCCGTTGTTGACGTCCTTCCACATGTACGCCGGGAAGGACGCCGCCTCGTCCCCGCCGCCGATCGTGACGTTGCCGGTCCACTTGGCCGCGCGGCCGTCGGAGGGGTGGGCGTACGTCATCAGCTTGGCGTTCTTGAACTCGCCGGGCGTGCCGTCCCAGTCGCCTAGCCGCCAGACGGCCTTGGCGGTGGACGGGTCGCCGGAGATCGTGAGGCTGTGCAGGGAGGTCACAGCGCCCGCCGTGACCTTCACCGACGTGGTGTGCACGGCGAGTTCGCCTTTGTGGACGGTCATGGTGTACGTCCCCGGCAGCATCCCCGTGCAGGAGTAGGCGCCGGTTCCGGTTGCGGCCTTCGCCCAGTACTGAGCGTCCGCGTTGGCGAAGCCCACCGTGTACGGGTACGCGGCGTCCATGCCCTTCAGGCCCACCCCGGCCACCCTGCCCCGGCCTGCCGCGCCGACCCAGCCGGTGATGCCGAGACCGTCGACCCAGCCGGTGTCGAGCCTGTCGTGGGAGAGGGCGGACGACGGAGCGCCACCGTCGGTGAAGGAGAGGACGTACGGACCCTGGAGGCCGAAACGTTCCGCCTCGGTCTGGGCCTCGTTGTAGTGCAGGATCTCGTAGAGCCCGGCGCCCTTGTCGTTCGAGTGCCGCAGGAGCGAGCGGTAGAAGGGACCGCCGGAAGCCTTCTCGTGGTTGGAGCGCACCAGCCAGAGGCCCACCGAGCCGGTGGTGAAGCCGACGTGGTCGTAGTCGATGGTCCGCTTGCCCGAGTAGTGCTTGGAGTGGGTCGTGCCGTCGGCACGCCTCCAGACGTCACCGGCCTCGATGATCTTGTCCGAGGTCTCGATCCAGCTGTCCGGGCCCGTGTTGGGGAACATCCCGGGCTTGAGGCGGACGATGTAGCGGGTCGCGGTGAAGGAGGCGTCCTTCTTGTCCGTCCAGAGGTAGACGTTGTTCTGGCCGCTGCGGGCCGCGTACCACTGGGTGATCGCGCCGTGCACGACCTTGATCAGGACGACCGGTCCGGACTTCCCGACGGTGACCGTGGAGGCCCCGAGCCCCGACTCGACATGCGAGTTCTTGCCGCCGTACCCCTGGTACTCCTTGCCCTTGTAGACCAGGGACGTGAGGTCGCCGGTCGTCTTCGAGACCTTGAAGACCAGAGAGGTTCCGGTGTCGACGACGTAGTTCCTGCCGTCGTCCGAGTAGCCGAAGGTCGCCGCGGAGGCGGCGGAGAGGAGGCCGGTGCCTCCCGCGACGGCGGCACCGGTGGCGGCCACGCCGAGCGCCGAGGCGCCGAGCACCCGCCGGCGGGTGAGGGGTCTCTTGTGCGTGCTCAAAGGTGCTCCGTCATCAGGGGGACCGTGCACCCATTAAGTGGCCGCTGATGAGGAAACGGTTGCCGCGCCGGCGGAGGTTCTTGGTAAGACTCCGGCAAGAGGCCTAGGAGTCCCCTTCGTCCCCGCCGTCGTCCTGGGCCGCGAAGTCGCCCTTCACGGCGAGGTCCCCGGACTTCGCGGTCGCCGTCGCCGTGTAGCCGTCGCCCTTCGCGTCCCGGCCGCCGCGCTCGTGGTTGTACTGCCCGGCGAAGACCCACTCGCCCTTGGGGACCGTACGGCCGTCCTTGAGCACCCAGGTGTAGACGAGGAAGCTGTCCTTCTTGGCGACCGTCAGCGTGAAGTCGTCCTCGGGCAGTGAGCGCCAGGCGCCGGCATTCGTGACACCGCCGGTCTGTTCGATCCTCAACTCGACCGTGAGCGCGGTCAGTTGCTCGAAGGTCTTGAAGGTCAGATTGCTCTGCGCCCAGAACTCGTTGCTGTGCGGGTCCACCGAGCCGTCCGACCACAGCGGGCCGTCCTCGACGCCGGACGCCTGCACCTCGGTGGAGGCGCTCGGCGTGCGCGAGGGCGTACCGCTCGGCTTCTCGGCCTCCTGTGCGGGGGTGGTCCTCGGCGTCGGATCCGCCGGCGGGGCGGGCGGCCGGCTGGTCGCGTCGGGCGACGGAGTGGGCGTGCCCGTGGCCGCGACCGACGTCTGCGCGGGTGTCTCGTCCTTGACCGCGGACGCCACCGCGTAACCGCCGAGGCCCAGCACACAGGCGACCGCGGCCGTGGCGCTCACCACCCGCACCCAGCCGTAGACCGGTGGCCGGGTCGCCCGGTGGTCGGGGCGGGTCTGCTCCGACATGCCGCGCTCGATCCGGGCGAGGATCTGCTCGCGGTTCGGCTCGTGCGCCTCGGCCGCGTCCTGCAGCCGGGCGCGCAGTTCGCCGTGCACGTCCCGCCGCATGGTCATCGGTCCCTTCCTCCGGCGTCACCGGTGCGCGCCATCGCGGCGTGCATCCTCAGCGGAGCGTTCTGAGGGCCGAGCAGCCGCTGCAACTCGGCCATCCCCTTCGAGGTCTGGCTCTTAACCGTACCGACCGACACACCCAGGGCCAGCGCGGTGTCCTTCTCCGAGAGATCGAACGCGTGCCGCAGCACGACACACGCCCGCTTGCGGAACGGCAGCCTGCGCAGCGCCTCCTGGACGTCGACCACGCCCGCCACGTCGGGGTTCTCGACCTTCTCCTCGCGCTGGGACCAGAACAGGGCGATGCGCCGGCGCTCACGGACCGCGCTGCGGATGCGGGTGCGGGCCAGATTGGCGACCACTCCGCGCGCGTACGCCGCCGGGTGGTCGGCCGCGCGCACCCGGTCCCAGCGGTGCCACAGCGCCAGCAGGGCGTCCGCCGCCAGATCGTCGGCGGCGTCCGACTCGCCGGTCAACAGATGGGCGAGGCGGGAGAGTTCGGCATAGTGGCGTTCGAAGAAGGCGTGGAACTCCACGGAGGCGGCGTCGTCGACGACTGTGCCCACGGGCTCCCTCTCCTTTGCGTGTCATGTGAATGACATGTGATCGTCCGGGGGTGGCCGGGCGGAGATCCGGAAGCGTAGCAGTGATCGAGTACGTGCTTTCGTACGGTCCTTCGAACGGTGTATGACGGGGCGGCCCCCGAATCCGTAACACGAAGAAAACCTGAAGCGCGTTCAACGCAGGAACAATCCAGCCAGCATCCGCACACCGATCATTCAGGCACCAAGGAGCATCGAGCATGTCCGTCGACCAGTACTTCAGGATCTCCGAGAGGGGATCCACCTTCGCCCGTGAGATACGCGGCGGCTTCGCCACGTTCTTCACGATGGCCTACATCCTTGTCCTGAATCCCATCATTCTCGGCAGCGCGAAGGACAAGTTCGGACACCAGTTGGATGCGGTGCAGTTGACCACCGCGACGGCTCTGGTGGCTGCGGTGATGACGATCATCATGGGTGTGGGCGGCAACCTGCCGCTCGCGCTCGCCGCCGGGCTCGGACTGAACGCGGTCGTCGCCTTCCAGATCGCCCCGCTGATGAGCTGGGACGACGCGATGGGCCTTGTCGTCCTGGAAGGCCTGCTCATCTGTGTGCTGGTGGTCACCGGACTGCGGGAAGCCGTCATGCACGCCATTCCGCAACCGCTCAAGCAGGCGATCAGCGTCGGGATCGGGCTGTTCATCGCGTTCATCGGCTTCGTGGACGCCGGGTTCGTGAGCCGTATCCCCGACGCCGCGAACACCACCGTGCCGGTGCAGCTCGGGGGCACCGGCGCCCTCACCGGGTGGCCGATCCTCGTCTTCTGCCTCGGAGTGCTGCTGACGATCGGGCTGCTCGCGCGCAAGGTCAAGGGCGCGATCCTGATCAGCATCGTGACCATGACGGTCCTCGCGATGATCATCAACTCCGTCGCCGACATCAAGGCCTGGGGGCTGACGACACCGGCATGGCCCGACAAGGTCGTCGACACCCCCGACTTCGGGCTGATCGGTCACTTCAGCCTGTTCGGCTCCTTCAGCGCGCCCGGCGTGGGGATCGTCACGATCGTCCTGCTGATCTTCACGCTGATCCTGTCCGACTTCTTCGACACGATGGGAACGGTCGTCGGGATCACCGCGGAGGCGGGACTGCTGGACGAGGAGGGCAAGGTGCCCAACCTCGGCCGGGTGCTGCTGATCGACGGGGCGGCGGCGGTGGCCGGTGGTGCGGCCTCCGCGTCCTCCGCCACGTCGTACATCGAGTCGGCGGCGGGCGTCGGTGAGGGCTCGCGCACCGGGTTCTCGAACCTGGTCACCGGTGGGCTGTTCGGCCTGGCGCTGTTCCTGACCCCGCTGCTGACCATCGTCCCGCTCCAGGCCGCCGCTCCCGCCCTGGTCGCCGTGGGCTTCCTGATGATGACGCAGGTCAAGCACATCGACTGGGACAAGTACGACATCGCGATCCCGGCGTTCCTGACCATCGCCGTGATGCCGTTCACCTACTCGATCACGAACGGAATCGGGGCCGGCTTCCTGGCGTACGTCGTGATCAAGGCGGTGCTGGGGAAGGCCAAGGAGATCCACTGGCTGTTGTGGGCGACCTCGGCGCTGTTCCTCGTGTACTTCGCGATCGACCCGATCGAGCAGATCCTCGGCGCCAAGTAGCCACCGGGACGCCTCAGTTCTTGAGGGCCGCCTCCATCATGGCCTTGGCCACGGGGGCGGCCAGTCCGTTGCCGCTCACCTCCGAGCGGGCCGCGTTCGACTGCTCCACGACCACCGCCACGGCGACCTCCTTCCCGTCGGCCTTTCCGTAGGACGTGAACCAGGCGTACGGCGTCTGGCTGTTGTTCTCGCCGTGCTGGGCCGTGCCCGTCTTGCCGCCCACCGTGACGCCGTCGATCAGGGCGTTGGTGCCGGTGCCCTTCTCCACCACCGTCTGCATCGCCGACTGGAGTTGTTCCGCCGTGTCGGAGCCGACGATCTGCTCGGTGCTCGCCTCGTCGTCGTAGTTCTTCAGGACGTCACCGCCGTTGTCGGTGATCGTCGACACCATGTGGGGCGTCACCAGCTTGCCGCCGTTGGCTATGGCCGCGGAGACCATGGCCATCTGGAGCGGGGTGGCCGTGACGTCGTACTGGCCGATACCGGTCAGAGCCGTCGAGGACTTGTCCATGCCCGACGGGTAGACGCTCTCGTAGGCCCGCACCGGGACGTCCTGTGCGGCGTCGTTGAAGCCGAACTTCTCGGCCATCGCCTTCACCTTGTCCTGGCCGAGGTCGACGGCCATCTTCGCGAAGACGTTGTTGCAGGAGTACTGCAGCGCGGTGCGGATCGTGGCGTTCTCGCAGGGCGCGGAGGTGTTCTCGTTCGCGAGTTCCGTGGTGGTGCCCGGCAGGGTGTACGGGTCCGGGCTCTGGGTCTTCTCGTCCACCGAGGAGTAGAGGCCGTCCTCCAGCGCGGCCGAGGCCACGACCAGCTTGAACGTCGAGCCCGGTGGCAGCGGCTGGCGCAGCGCGCGGTTGGTGAGCGGCTTGTCGGAGTCCGCGTTGAGCTGCTTCCAGGCACTGCCCGCGGTGTTGGCGTCCGTCAGCGAGGACGGGTCGTACGACGGCGTCGACACGACCGCCAGGATCTTGCCGGTCGTCGGGTCGATCGCGACGGCGGCGCCCTTCTTGTCGCCGAGCGCGTCATAGGCCGCCTTCTGCACGGCGGGGTCGATCGTGGTGATCACATCACCGGGCTCGGCCCGCTGATTGGTGACCGTGTCCATGACGGTCTTCAGCCGGCTGTCGGTGCCGTTGAGGAGGTCGGCGTAGATGCCCTCGAGCTGGGTCGGGGCGTAGGCCTGCGAGGCGTAGCCCGTCACCGCCGCGTACAGCTTGCCGTTCGTGTACGTCCGCTTGTACGCGAGGTCGCTGTCCGTCACCTTCTCGGAACCCGTGACCGCTTTTCCGGCCACGATGATGTTCCCGAGCGGCGAGGAGTACGTCTCGATCGCGTTCCGCCGGTTGTCGTTGTCGTCCGCGAGTGCCTGGCCCTCGTAGAGCTGCACCCAGGTCGCTCGGATCAGCAGAGCGAACACCAGGAGCAGCGCGAAGACCGATGCGCGCCTGATCGTCTTGTTCATCCCACTGACAAGACGATCAGGCGGAAGCGGATCGTTCCCACGCGTCCGCTTTTCTCATCGGACGTTCATTTGAGGCTTGTTGTACGGCTTCTTCTACGGCGGTCTCACGCGTCCAGCGTGAGCACGAACTCGTCGATCTCCGCCCCGCGCGCCTGGGCGTACCCCGACGCCTGGGCGGTCACCCGGAATCCGCACTTCTCCAGGACGCGCAGCGAGCCGGTGTTGTCGGTGGCCGCGCGGGCGTACAGGGGCCGCTCGGGCACCTGGACGACCAGCTCCCGCAGCGCCGCCGTGGCGATGCCGCGCCCCCAGTAGGCGCGGTCGATCCAGTACGTCACCTCGCGCTCGCCCGGTTCGCCGTACACGGCCGCGCTGCCCACCACGTCCCCGTCGGCCAGGATCGTGCGCTGCACGTCCGCGGAGGCCCGGATCCGTTTCCAGTGGGCGTCGAAGGCGTCCCGGTCGGCCGGGTCCTTCGGCGTGAAGGCGGCCATGTGCAGGGCCTCTGGGTCGTTCATCTGCCGGAAGAACACCGGCAGATCGCTGTCATGAACCTCGCGGAGAACGATCTGCATGCCTCAGAGCCTACGGGTGGCCAGTGTCAGCCGGTCCCGCGCGTCGAACAACGCGTCCTTCACCAGCTGCTCGTGGGCCGGGGTCAGCCGCGCCACCGGCACCGAGCAGCTGATCGCGTCACGCGCGGGCGTGCGGTACGGGATCGCGACGCCGAAGCAGCGCAGCCCCAGCGTGTTCTCCTCGCGGTCCACGGAAAAGCCCTGCTCCCGGATCTGGTGCAGCTCCTCGATGAGCTTCTCGCGGTCGGTGATCGTGTGCTCGGTGAGCGCGGGCAGGGTCTCCGGCAGCATCTTGCGGACCTGCTCGTCGGAGTACGTGCTCAGCAGCGCCTTGCCGAGGGAGGTGGAGTGCGCCGGGAGCCGGCGGCCCACTCTCGTGAAGGGCCGCAGGTAGTGCTGCGACTGCCGGGTGGCGAGGTAGACGACGTTCGTGCCGTCCAGACGCGCGAGGTGGATGGTCTCGGTGGTGTCGTCGGAGAGCCGGTCCAGCGTCGGCCGGGCCGCCGCGACCACCTCGTCGCCGTCGATGTAGGAGGTGCCGACGAGCAGCGCCCGCACCCCGATGCCGTACCGCGTGCCCGTCGCGTCGGTCTCCACCCAGCCCAGCTCGACAAGCGTGCGCAGCAACATGTAGAGACTTGACTTGGGGTACCCGACGGCCTCCTGGACCGCCGCGAGGGAGTGCATGCCGGGACGTCCGGCGAAGTATTCGAGCAGTTCAACCGTCCGTACCGCGGACTTGACCTGTGACCCGCCGCCCGTCTCGCCAGCCGACATCGCCCTTGACCCCTTCGTTCGACGGGAAATAGTCTCCAACAGCATATTCACCATCAGGGACAGCGTTCAGCATATCGAACGGTCCTGGTGGCTGACCCAGATACACGTGGAGGGACCCGCGGTGGCAGCAGCACCAGTCTGGAGTGTCGACCCCCGAACCGGGAAGCAGCGCGAGCAGGTTGCGGTCGAGGCCACAGCCCAGGAGGTGGACGCCGCCGTCCGCGCCGCGCACGACGCGCGCGCGTCCCTCGCCGACCGCACCGTCCGGGCGGCCTTCCTGCGCACCGCCGCGGACCGGCTCCAGGACTCCAAGGACCACCTCGTCGAAGCCGCCGACGCCGAGACCGCGCTCGGCCCGGTCCGGCTGACCGGCGAGCTCGCCCGCACCAGCTACCAGCTGCGGGCCTTCGCCGACATCGTCGACGAGGGCGAGTTCCTCGGCGTGGTGATCAACCACCCCGACGACACCGCCACCCCGCCGATCCCGGACCTGCGCCGCTACAAGGTCCCCCTCGGCGTCGTCGCCGTCTACTCGGCCTCGAACTTCCCCTTCGCCTTCTCGGTCGCCGGCGGTGACACCGCGAGCGCGCTCGCGGCCGGCAATCCCGTCGTCGTCAAGGCCCACCCCGACCACCCGGCCCTGTCCGAGCTGGTCGCGTCCGTGCTGCGCCGGGCCGCCGCCGAGCACGGCATCCCCGCGGGCGTGGTCGGTCTCGTCCACGGCTTCGAGGCCGGCATCGAACTGATCAAGCACCCGCTGGTCGCGGCCGCGGGCTTCACCGGTTCCGTGAAGGGCGGCCGTGCCCTGTTCGACGCGGCGGCCGCGCGGCCGGTGCCGATCCCGTTCCACGGCGAGCTGGGGTCCCTGAACCCCGTTGTGATCACCGAGGAGGCGGCCGCCGAGCGCGCGGAGGCCATCGGCGCCGGGCTCGCGGGCTCCATGACCCTCGGTGTCGGCCAGTTCTGTGTGAAGCCGGGCCTGGTCCTCGTGCCGTCCGGCGCGGCGGGCGACGGCCTGCTGAAGTCCCTGACCGACGCCGTCAGCGACACCGACGCGGGTGTCCTTCTCGACCACCGCATGCGGGACAACTTCGTCGCCGGGGTCGCCGAGCGCGTGGAGCTTCCCGAGGTCGAGTCGCCGGTGACGCCCGGAGCGGGCGGCGAGCACACGGTGAGCGCGGGCTTCCTCACGGTCGCGGCGGACAAGCTGACCCACGAGGGGGCGTACGACCTGCTCCTGGAGGAGTGCTTCGGCCCGGTCACCGTGGTGGCCCGCTACGAGGACGACGACGAGGCGCGGGCCGTGCTGTCCCGGCTCCCCGGCAACCTCACCGCGACGGTGCACCTGTCGGCGCAGGAGGCCGCGGGCGAGGGGCGTGGTGCCGAGATCCTGGCGGAGCTGACGCCGCTGGCCGGCCGGGTCCTGGTGAACGGCTGGCCGACGGGCGTGGCCGTGGCCCCGGCCCAGCAGCACGGCGGCCCGTACCCGGCGACGACGTCCACGTCGACGTCGGTGGGCGGTACGGCGATCGAGCGCTGGCTGCGCCCGGTGGCGTACCAGAACGCGCCGGAGGCCCTGCTCCCGCCGGAACTGAGGGACGACAACCCGCTGGGCCTGCCCCGCCGCTTCAACAACCAGCTGGAGCGCTAGAAACACCCGAGAGCCGCGCGCGGAGAGGGAGCTGGAAAACTCTGAGGATGGACGTCGAACTTCCCGAACTCCCTTTCTCTCTCCGCACCTACGGCCCCGACGGGCACTGGGCCCACGAGGACGGCATTCTCTCCGGGTGGGCCGGCCCCCGGCAGGACCGGTTCGTGCCGCCCACCGGGGAGTCCCTGGACCCCGCCGCCGACGCGCCGCGGCTGCTCGGTGCCCCCGAGGGGGACTTCCAGCTGATAGCCCGCGTCACGGTGGGCTTCAACGGATCGTTCGACGCGGGCGTGCTCTACGTCCATGTCGGCGAGCGGGCCTGGGCCAAACTCTGCCTGGAGAACTCCCCGGATGTGCCCACGGTCTGCACGGTCGTCACCCGGGGGCACTCCGACGACTGCAACTCCTTCACCGTGGACGGCAGTTCGGTGTGGCTGCGGGTCAGCCGCACCGGCCGCGCCTTCGCCTTCCACGCCTCCCGCGACGGCAAGCACTGGACCTTCGTCCGCCTCTTCACCCTGGGCGACGAGAAGGAGACCGACGCGGCCCTGATCGGCTTCATGGCCCAGTCGCCGATGGGGGAGGGCTGTGTGGTGACGTACGACCACATCGAGTTCAGGCCCGAGTGGCCGGCCGACCTGCGGGACGGCAGCTGAGCCCCCTGGGAATGGAACCCGCTGCTTGAACGTTCATCCAACCAGCGGAGGGAGTCTCCGCAGCCGTCCGACCTGGAGAGAGCCGTAGACATGCGCGTCGAGATCTGGAGCGACATCGCCTGCCCCTGGTGCTACGTGGGCAAGGCCCGCTTCGAGAAGGCGCTGGAGGCCTTCCCGCACCGCGACGGCGTCGAGGTCGTCCACCGGTCGTTCGAGCTGGATCCCGGGCGGGACAAGAGCGACGTGCAGCCCGTCCTCGCGATGCTCAGCAAGAAGTACGGCATGAGCGAGGCCCAGGCCCAGGCAGGCGAGGAGAACCTCGGCGCCCAGGCCGCCGCCGAGGGGCTCGCCTACCGGACCCGGGACCGCGACCACGGCAACACCTTCGACCTGCACCGGCTCCTCCACCTCGCCAAGGAACAGGGCAGGCAGGACGAGCTCGTCCAGATCTTCTACCGGGCCAACTTCGCCGAGGAGAGGTCCCTGTACACCGAGGGCGACGAGCGCCTCGTGGAGCTCGCCGTGGAGGCCGGCCTGGACGCCGACGAGGTCCGCAAGGTCCTCGCCGACCCCACCGCCTACGCCGACGACGTCCGCGCCGACGAGCGTGAGGCCGCCGAGCTCGGTGCCAATGGCGTCCCCTTCTTCGTCCTGGACCGCACGTACGGCGTCTCCGGAGCCCAGCCCGCCGAGGTCTTCACCCAGGCCCTGACCCAGGCCTGGGGCAACCGCTCCCCGCTGAAGCTGATCGACCAGGGCGACACCTCCGCCGAGGCCTGCGGCCCCGACGGGTGCGCCGTACCCCAGCAGGGCTGACAGAACACGCAGGTCGGCGCGGACGTATAAGCGTTCCTTGGCGAAACCACGTAGAGATTCGCAATGGACCGAGAGGTCTTCCGGCCCCACAGTGGAGCCATGGAGACCTTCGAGAGCCTCGTCCGCGCCGAGTTCGCCCCGAAGAACACCTTCCTCAACACCGCGAGCAGTGGCCTGCTCCCCGCACGCACCGTGACCGCCCTCCAGGAGGCCGCGCTGATCCGCGCCGAGGGCAGGCCGCTGGACCCGCTGTTCCAGGACGTGGAGATGTCCCGCGCCGCGTTCGCCAGGCTCGCCGGCGTCCCGGTCGCCCGGGTCGCGGCGGGACCGTCCGTCTCCACCCACTCGGGCCTGGTCGCCGCCTCGCTGCCGCCGGGTGCCGAGGTCCTCACCGCCGAGGACGACTTCACCTCCGTCGTGAACCCCTTCCACACCCGCGGCGACCTGAAGGTGCGGATCGTGCCGCTGGAACGGCTCGCCGACTCCGTCCGCCCCGGCACCGCCCTCGTCGCGGTCAGCGCCGCCCAGTCCGCCGACGGCCGGATCGCCGACCTGCCCGCCCTGCGGGAAGCGGCCAGGGCCCACGGAGCCCGCACCTACGTCGACTTCTCGCAGGCCACGGGCTGGCTCCCGGTGGACGCGCGGTCGTACGACTACACCGTCTCCACCACCTTCAAGTGGCTGCTCGGCCCGCACGGCGCGGCCTTCCTCGCCGTGCCGGAGGACTTCGGCGACCTGAGGCCGGTGCTGGCCGGCTGGGTCGCGGGGGAGGTCCCGTGGGACAGCTGCTACGGCCCGGTCGCCGAACTGGCCCACTCCGCCCGGCGGTTCGACGTCAGCCCGGCCCTGTTCACCTACGCGGGCACCCGCCGCTCCCTCGAACTCCTGGAGGAGCTCGGCGTGGACGCCGTGCGCGCCCACGACCTCGCCCTCGCGGACCGCTTCCGTACGGGACTCGCCGCCCTCGGCCACGCACCGCTCCCGGCCCCCGGCTCGCCGATCGTGTCCGTGCCCGGACTCGGCCACCGGCAGCGCGAGTTGAGCGCCGCCGGCATCGAGGTCTCCGACCGCGCGGGCAACCTGCGCGCCTCCTTCCACCTCTACAACACCGCCGCCGATGTCGACCGGCTCCTGGATGCCCTGTCTGCCTGAACCGCTGGCGCCGCGCCGCCCGGGACGCTAGGAAGGGCACCAAGGGGTGGTGGTGCCGTGGAGTCCACGGACGGGACGACGTCCGTACAGCAACCCGCAGACGCGGAGCTGCACCGGCGGCTGGTGTACGGCGACGAGTCCGCGCTGGCCGAGGCGTACGGGGCGTACGGCGGGCTGGTGCGGGCGGTCGCGGTGCGCGTGACCCGCAGCGGGGCCGCGGCCGAGGACGTGGCGCAGGAGGTCTTCGCGCAGCTGTGGAGCAGGCCGTACGCCTTCGACGCGCGCCGGGGCAGTCTGCGGACCTGGCTGTCGGTGCTGGCGCACCGGCGGGCCGTGGACTGGGTGCGCAGCGAGGCCCGGCACCGCAAGGACGCCCGCGCCGACGACCTGGCCCTGCACGGCATCCCGGACGCCGCTCCCGGCCCCGCCGAGGCGGTCGTCGACCGGGAGCGGTCCCTCCTGCTGCACACCGCTCTCGCCGAGCTCCCGCAGCCGCAACGGGAGGTGGTGCACCTCGCCTACTTCGCGGGCCGCACCTACCGGCAGGCCGCCGTCGAGCTCGGCATCCCCGAGGGCACCGCGAAGACCCGGCTGCGCACCGCTCTGCGCGCCCTCGCGGAGACTTTGGCCGACCCACCCGACCCGGCGTGGGAAGAGGGCGCATGATGGCGGCAGGGGAACACAGGGAAGGGGGCGAGCGGTGACCGATCACGACGACGTGCGCGACCTGCTGGCCGCCTGGGCCTTCGGCGCCCTGGAACCGGCCGAGGAGCGGCTGGTCCCACCGCATCTGGCCGAGTGCGAGAGCTGTGCGGCGGAGGCGGAACGGCTGAGCGCGACCGTACGGCTGCTGGCCGGCCCGCCGCTCGACGAGCCGCCGTCCCCCCTCGACACCCTTCTCACCGGCGCCCTCCGTGCCCGCCCCGCGCCACCCCGCGTGGCCCGGCACGCCGCCCCCTACGCGGCCGCCGTCGCCGGGCTCGAGGCGCTGCTGCCCGAGCTGGCGGGACGCTGGTCGACGCCGGTCGTGCACGACTGGGACGTGCACGCCACGGTCGCCCATCTGCTGGCCGCCGACGAACATCTGGCCCTGCGGCTCGGGATCGACGCCCGGGTGCCGGGTGCGCGGATCGACGAGGACGCGGACTGGGCGGAGGCCTGGGAGAGGCGTACCGCCGAGGTGATCGGCCATGAGTACGGCCGTACGCCCGAGGAGACCGTCGCCGACTGGTCCGCGCAGGCGGCCGCGCTCCTCGGCACCCCGCATGCCCGCGATCCCGAACTCGCCGCCGGAACAACCCTGTTGATGGGCCTGAGGCTGCCCGTCACCGAGCACTTCCTGGCGCGGGCCTTCGAGGCGTGGATCCACACCGACGACATCGGCCGCGCCCTGGGCCTGGCCGTGCCGCCGCCGCCCGAGGAGCACCTGGGGCAGCTGGTCAGGCTGGCCGTCCGCGTTCTCGGCACCGTCCTCGGCGCCGGGGCGCCGCCGGTGCTGTTCGCGGTCAGGGGCGGCGAGGAGTGGGTCCTGGGTTCGCAGAGCGATCCCGTGGCCGCCGAACTCACCCTGGATGCCGTGGACTTCTGTCTGCTGATCGGCGGGCGGCACGCGCCGGACACGGTTCCCCGGGACACCACGGGCGACGCGGCCGCCGTACGGAACGTACTGGAGCGGGCCGCGTCGCTGTCGTGGCTGTGAGGCGGGGTCACTTCACCGGCGTGAAGTCCCTCGCTCCGATGAACTCCGGCCGCCGGATGGGCGCCGCGAACGGGTCCACGGCCTGGTTCTCCACGCTGTTGAACACGATGAACACGTTGCTGCGCGGGAACGGCGTGATGTTGTCGCCGGAGCCGTGCATGCAGTTGCAGTCGAACCAGGTCGCCGAACCGGCCTTGCCCGTGAACAGCTTGATGCCGTACTCCGAGGCCATCGCCGTCAGCGCCTCGTCCGACGGCGTGCCCGCGTCCTGCATCTGCAGCGACTGCTTGTAGTTGTCCTTCGGGGTGGCCCCCGCGCACCCGAGGAAGGTGCGGTGGGACCCCGGCATGATCATGAGGCCGCCGTTGGTGTCGTAGTTCTCGGTCAGCGCGATCGAGACGGACACCGTCCGCATGTTCGGCAGGCCGTCCTCGGCGTGCCAGGTCTCGAAGTCGGAGTGCCAGTAGAAGCCGCTGGCCCCGAAACCGGGCTTGACGTTGATCCGCGACTGGTGGACGTAGACGTCCGAGCCGAGGATCTGCCGGGCCCGGCCCACGACCCGCTCGTCGCGCACCAGACTCGCGAACACCTCGCTGATCTTGTGCACCTCGAAGACCGAGCGGATCTCCTTGGACTGCGGCTCGATGATCGAGCGTTCGTCCGCGCGGATGTCCGGGTCGGTGACGAGCCGCTCCAACTCACGCTGGTAGACGGGGACTTCGTCGGGGCCGATGATCTGGTCGACGGCGAGGAAGCCGTCGCGCTCGAACGCCTCCAGCTCGCCCGTGGCGATCGGTCCCGGCGCGCCGGGGGCCGACCAGACGACAGGGTCCTTGCGGGGCGTCGACACCTCGGTGGCGCCGCGGCTGGGATAGAGATCGGTGACGGTGGTGGTCATGGGTGCGGTCACACCTCCTCGGATTCGGGTTCGGTGAGCAGCGGGTAGACGCCGTTCTCGTCGTGGTCCTCCCGGCCGGTCACGGGCGGGTTGAACACACAGATGCAGCGGAAGTCCTCCTTGATCCGCAGCGTGTGCCGCTCGTGACCGTCCAGCAGGTACATGGTCCCGGGCGTGATCGAGTGCGTCTGCCCGCTCTCGTGGTCGGTCAGCTCGGCCTCGCCCTCGACGCAGACGACGGCCTCGATGTGGTTCGCGTACCACATCGACGTCTCCGTACCCGCGTACAGGATCGTCTCGTGCAGCGAGAAGCCGACCCGCTCCTTGGCGAGCACGATGCGTTTGCTCTCCCAGGTGCCGGACGCTGCCCTCACATGCCGGTCGGTGCCTTCGATGTCCTTGAAAGAACGGACGATCACGGTGCTGCGATGCCTCCTACGTAGACGGTGATTCAGACGGTTTCGCGTACGGAACGGGCGAGGATGCTGAGTCCCTCGTCCAGTTCCTCGGGGGTGATCGTGAGTGCCGGAAGCAGCTTCACGACCTCGCTCTCGGGGCCCGACGTCTCGATGAGCAGCCCGAGTTCGAAGGCGCGGTGCGCCACGCGGCCGGCGCGCTCCTTGTCGTGGAACTCCATGCCCCACACGAGCCCGCGCCCGCGGTACTCCTTCACGTCGGCCAGGTTCTCCTCGGTGATGGAGATGAGCCCCTGCTCGACCTGCTCGCCACGCTTGCGGGTCTGCTTCTCCATCGCGGACCCGTCCGCCCAGTACTGCTCCAGGGTGGCGGTGGCGGTGACGAAGGCGGGGTTGTTGCCGCGGAAGGTGCCGTTGTGCTCGCCCGGCTCCCAGATGTCCAGCTCCGGCTTGAACAGGCAGAGCGACATCGGAAGGCCGTAGCCGCTGATGGACTTGGACACGGTGACGATGTCCGGCGTGATGCCCGCCTCCTCGAAGGAGAAGAAGGCACCGGTACGCCCGCAGCCCATCTGGATGTCGTCGACGATGAGCAGCATGTCCTGCCGCTCGCACAGCGCGGCGAGCGCCTGCAGCCACTCGCGCCGGGCGACGTTGATGCCGCCCTCGCCCTGCACGGTCTCGACGATCACGGCGGCCGGCTTGTTGAGGCCCGAGCCCTGGTCCTCCAGGAGCCGCTCGAACCACAGGAAGTCCTCGACGGTGCCGTCGAAGTAGTTGTCGAACGGCATCGGCGTGCCGTGCACCAGCGGGATACCGGCGCCGGCCCGCTTGAAGGCGTTGCCGGTGACGGCCAGGGAGCCCAGCGACATCCCGTGGAAGGCGTTGGTGAAGGACACGATGGCCTCGCGCCCCTTGACCTTCCGGGCGAGCTTGAGCGCCGACTCCACGGCGTTGGTCCCCGTCGGCCCCGGGAACATGACCTTGTACGGCAGGTCGCGCGGCCGCAGCACCAGGTCCTGGAAGGTCTGGAGGAAGGCGCGCTTGGCGGTGGTCGACATGTCGAGCCCGTGCGTGACGCCGTCGCGCTCCAGGTAGTCGATCAACGCCCGTTTCAGCACGGGGTTGTTGTGGCCGTAGTTCAGTGAACCGGCGCCGGCGAAGAAGTCCAGGTACGCGTGGCCGTCCTCGTCGTACATGCGGCTGCCCTGCGCGCGGTCGAAGACGGTGGGCCAGCCGCGGCAGTAGCTGCGCACCTCGGACTCGAGGGTCTCGAAGACGCTGAGGTCGGGCTGGGTGATGGTCACGACGAATCGCTCCTCGGGTGCGTGGGGGGTCAGGCGGAGGGAGTGGCGGAGGCGGGGAAGAGGGGTCCGATGCGGTAGAGGACCTCGGGGTCGTGCTGCCCGTCGGGGAACAGGCTCGCGTCGAACAGCACCTCGCGCTCCAGGCCGGCGCCACGGCGTTCGGCGAACGCCGTGAACAGCCGCTCGGAGGCGGTGTTGCCCGGCGTGATGGTGGTCTCGACAGTGGTCAGCCCGCGCTCGGCGACGAGTCGCGCGGTCAGTCCGTCGAGCAGGGCGGCGGCGAGTCCGCGGCCGCGGTACGCCGAGTCCACCGCCACCTGCCAGACGAGCAGGGTGCCGGGACGGTCCGGGCGGACGTACCCGGTGACGAAGCCGATCGGCTCCCCGCTGTCGTTCCGTGCGACGGCCGACGTGGCGGCGAAGTCGCGGCACCACAGCAGATAGCTGTACGACGAGTTCAGGTCGAGGACCTCGGAGTCGCGGGCGATCCGCCACAGTGCGGCTCCGTCCGCGACCGTCGGCCGGTCGATTTGCAGGTCTGCTTGTGCGGCAGTCATGCGAATTGAATTTACCGAGGGAAATTCAAAATTGCATCGCCGGATGGGGTTACGTGCGGGCGGTCCATGTGTTATCACGCGGGCGCGCGCCGACGCGCAAGAAGTGACCGTTATGTACGGTTACGCCCAGCAAATAAGGGGCAAATGGATCACGATGTGTAACGCGTCACAGGCATGTAACCCCCACGAGATCTCCCCGAATTCAGCCGCTTCGCGTTCGCAGAATCTTTGCGTTTAGGTCCAGGGAAAGCGGGCAGAAGAATACGGGAAGCTGTTCTCTGATAAACCCCGGAATTACCCTGACAATTATGCCCCGGTTAATGAAAAGGCCGGCCGGGGACTACCGCCACGCATCCTCCGCGGCGCGCAGCGCGCCTTCCACGTCCACCGCGAGTCCCTTCTCCCGCAGTGCCGCGCCCAGTGCCGCCAGACTCGCCCGCACGGCGCCCCGCGTTGCGTCCACCCCGTAGTGGTTGACCCGGATCATCTCCTTGGCCAGCGCGCCCCCACCCGCGGCCAGCGGCAGCGCGGGGTCGGACGCCAGTGCCCGGGCGACGAGTTCCGATGCCACCAGGCCGGAGGGGGAGCGCAGCGTCGTGGCGACGGGCGCGGCCTCGCGGTCCTCGTACACATAGGGCTCCAGGCCGGCGCCCAGCACCCGCGCCCCCGCACGGGTCGCCGCTGCGGCGGCCCGGTGCCGGCCCATCACCGCATCCAGCCCGTCCGCCTCGATCCGCTCGACGCACGCCTCCAGTGCCAGCATCTCCAGCTGGGCCGGAGCGTGCAGCAGGACCTTCCGGCCGCCGTCGATCCAGCGCTCCTTCCAGTCGAGCAGCGAGAGATACGACCGCCGCGGCGCCGCCGGATTCGCGGCCATCCGGGCCCATGCCCGCTCGCTCACCGACACCGCCGACACGCCGGCCGGCCCGCCCATCGCCTTCTGCGCACCGATCACACACAGGTCCACGCCCCACGCGTCCGGCAGCACCGGCTCCGCCCCGACGGAGGCGACCGCGTCCAGATAGAACAGCGCCCCCTGCCGCCGTACGACCTCACCGATCTCCGCGACCGGATTGGTGTTGCCGGTCGCCGCCTCCGCGTGCACCAGCGACACGAAGTCGATCGACGGGTGCTCCTCGAAGGCCGCCGAGATCTGCTCGGCCGTCACCGCCGTGTGGAACGGCACCGCGAGGTCGATCACCGTCGCACCGCAGTCCCGCAGCCAGTTCCCGAAGGTCTGCCCGTACGGACCGGTGATGACGTTCAGCGCGGTCGTACCCGGACCGGCGGTGGAGCGGATCGCCCCCTCCAGCGGCAGCAGCGCCTCGCCCTGCATGATCACGACGTCCTGCTCGGTGCGCAGCAGCCGCGCCACGCGGTCCTCGATCGAGGCGAACTGTGCCGCGCCGAGCGGGGCCAGATCCAGGAAGGGGTGCGTCACGACGGTGCTCTCTTCGCTCACTGGGGTAGACGTGACGAGCGTAACCGTTCCCCCTCCACCCCCGACGACCGGCGAGTTCCTAGGCTGAACGGCCTCGCAACCATCGGTTTGGTTTGAGAGACTCAAACTTCTCCTTATAATCGGAACCCACAGTTCCCCCACAGGAGGCCTCCCGTGAACACCCTTTCCGGGCGCCGGACCCGCGTCCTGGCCGCCACCACCGCGACGGCCGGGCTCCTGCTCGTCGCTGCCTGTACCTCCAGCGACGACGGCGGCAGCGGTTCGAAGACCGCCGCGGGCGGGGTCGAACTGGTCAAGGGCGGACAGCTCACCACCTGCACCCACCTGCCGTACCCGCCCTTCCAGTCGGAGATCGACGGCAAGGTCCAGGGCTTCGACGTCTCGCTCGTCGACCTGGTCGCCAAGGACCTGGGCGTGAAGCAGGAGATCCTCGACACCCCCTTCGAGAACTTCAAGACCGGCGCCTTCCTCAACTCCGGCTCGTGCGACCTGGCCGCGGCCGGCATGACCATCACCGAGGAGCGCAAGAAGAACGTCGACTTCTCGGACCCCTACTTCGACGCCACCCAGGCGCTCCTGGTCGCCAAGGGCAGCGGGATCTCCTCGCTCGCCGACGCCAAGGCGAAGAAGGTGCAGCTCGGCGCCCAGGCGCAGACCACCGGCGAGGACTACGTCAAGAGCCAGGGCTTCGACCCGGTCTCCTTCGAGTCCTCCGACGCCGTCCTGAGCGGCCTGCGCTCCGGCCAGGTCAAGGCCGTCGTCATCGACTACCCGGTCGTCCAGGGCTGGCTCAAGAACAAGGCCAACGCCGACGCCTTCCAGGTCGCCGACAACATCAACACCGGTGAGCAGTACGGCTTCACGGTGAAGAAGGGCAACACCAAGCTGCTGGCCGCCGTCAACAAGGCGCTCGCGGACGCCAAGGCCGACGGCACGTACAAGAAGCTCTACGAGAAGTGGATCGGTCCGTACGACGAGTCGGTCGCGTCTCCGTCCGCCTCATGACCGCGACGGACGCACAACTCCAGCCTCGCAAAAAGGGCCTGACCCGACGTCAGAAGCGCAGCCTGTCCCGTGGCGTCCAGTACGTCGTCTTCGTCGGCGTCGTGGTGGCCTTCGCGGTGTCGGCGGACTGGGGGCGGCTGAAGAACCAGTTCGCGCAGGCGGACATCGCCGACCAGATGTTCCCCGACGTCATCACCCTGGCGCTGAAGAACACCGTGCTCTACACGCTGTCCGGCTTCGTCGTCGGACTCGTCCTCGGCATGGTCATCGCGCTGATGCGGCTGTCGTCGGTGGGCCCCTACCGCTGGTTCGCCGGCGTCTACATCGAGATCTTCCGCGGTCTGCCCGCGCTGCTGATCTTCATCTTCATCGGCGTGGCCGTACCGCTCGCGTTTCCCGGTACGGAGATCATCGGCGGGACGTACGGCAAGGTCGCCCTCGCGCTCGGTCTGGTCGCGGCGGCGTACATGGCGGAGACGATCCGCGCGGGCATCCAGGCGGTGCCCAAGGGGCAGATGGAGGCGGCCCGTTCGCTGGGCTTCTCACCGGCCCGCGCGATGGTGTCGATCATCATCCCGCAGGCGTTCCGGATCATCCTCCCGCCGCTGACCAACGAGTTGGTGCTCCTGTTCAAGGACTCCTCCCTCGTGCTGTTCCTCGGCGTCACCCTGGAGGAGCGCGAACTGTCCAAGTACGGCCGCGACCTGGCCAGTACGACCGCCAACTCCACGCCGATCCTCGTCGCGGGGCTGTGCTATCTGCTGGTGACGATCCCGCTCGGGTTCGTGGTCCGCCGTATGGAGGCCAAGGCCCAGGAGGCCGTGAAATGACCGTTGAGACGAGCCGGCCGGAGATCGAAGTACGCGGCCTGCACAAGTCGTTCGGCACCAATGAGGTCCTCAAGGGCATCGACCTGGAGATCGGCCAGGGCGAGGTCGTCTGTGTGATCGGGCCCTCCGGCTCGGGCAAGTCGACGCTGCTGCGGTGCGTGAACCTCCTGGAGGAACCGACGAAGGGCCAGGTCTTCGTCGGCGGCACCGAACTCACCGACCCCGACGTAGACATCGACGCCGTCCGCCGCCGTATCGGCATGGTCTTCCAGCAGTTCAACCTGTTCCCGCACCTCACGGTGACCGAGAACCTCACGCTGCCGCAGCGCAGGGTCCTGAGGCGGGGCAAGGCGCGGGCGGCCGAGGTGGCCGCCGAGAACCTGGAGCGTGTGGGCCTGGCGGAGAAGGCGGACGCCTACCCCGCCTCCCTCTCCGGCGGACAGCAGCAGCGGGTCGCGATCGCCCGCTCGCTGTCCATGGGCCCCGAGGTGATGCTCTTCGACGAGCCGACCTCGGCCCTCGACCCGGAGCTGGTGGGCGACGTCCTCGCGGTCATGCGGATGCTCGCCCGGGAGGGCATGACGATGATGGTCGTCACCCACGAGATGACCTTCGCCCGCGAGGTCGCCGACCGGGTCGTCTTCATGGACGACGGCACCATCGTCGAGGACGGCACCCCGGCCCAGGTGATCGGCGCCCCGCGCCATGAACGCACCCGCCACTTCCTCTCCCGGCTCCTCGACCCCGCGATGGCCGACGTGGAGGAGGACGGCGCGTGAAGGGGACGTACGTTCCCCTGGCCGCGCACGCCGAGCACACCAAGGGCCCCCTTCGAGGGACCACCTGGGAGCAGTGGCCTCCCGCTGGCTAGTGTGCGGTCCATGAACGATCGCACGGTGCTGCACGTGAAGGGCCGGATCCTGGTCGGCCCCGAGGACGTCCGGGACGAGCTGTGGGTGGTCGACGGGCGGATCTCCTACGACCGCCCCGTCGCGGCCCGTGACATCCGTACGGTGTCGGGCTGGGCGCTGCCCGGTCTGGTGGACGCGCACTGCCATGTGGGCCTGGGCGCGCACGGCCCGGTCGACCAGGACGTGGCCGAGAAGCAGGCCCTGGCCGACCGGGAGGCCGGCACCCTGCTGATCCGCGACGCCGGGTCACCCTCCGACACCCGCTGGGTGGACGACCGCGAGGACCTGCCGAAGATCATCAGGGCCGGTCGGCACATCGCCCGCACCCGCCGCTACATCCGCAACTACGCCTGGGAGATCGAGCCCGAGGACCTCGTCGCGTACGTCGCCCAGGAGGCCCGGCGGGGTGACGGCTGGGTCAAGTTGGTCGGCGACTGGATCGACCGCGAGGTGGGCGACCTGGCCCCCAGCTGGCCCCGGGACGCCGTCGAGGCGGCGATCGCGGAGGCCCACCGCCTGGGCGCCCGGGTCACCGCGCACTGCTTCGCCGAGAACTCCCTGACGGACCTGGTCGAGTCGGGCATCGACTGCGTCGAACACGCGACGGGCCTCACGGAGGACCTGATCCCGCTGTTCGTCTCCCGGGGCGTCGCGATCGTGCCGACCCTGGTCAACATCGCGACCTTCCCGAAGCTCGCGGACGGCGGCGAATCCAAGTTCCCCCGCTGGTCCGCCCATATGCGCCGGCTCCACGAACGCCGCTACGACACCGTACGGAACGCCTACGACGCCGGCATCCCGGTCTACGTGGGCACGGACGCGGGCGGCACCCTCCCGCACGGTCTGGTCGCGGCGGAGGTCGCGGAACTGGTGACGGCCGGCATCCCCCCGCTGGAGGCCCTGTCGGCGACCACATGGGGTGCCCGGAAGTGGCTGGGACGCCCCGGCCTTGAAGAGGGCGCCGCCGCGGACCTGGTGGTGTACGAACAGGACCCGCGCACGGACGTACGCGTACTGGCGAACCCGCTCCGGGTCGTGCTGAACGGCCGGGTGGTGCAGTAGGGGCCCCGGGCCGCCGCGCGGCCTTCTCCCGGATGGCACAGCGCCCGTATCCCTGTCACCGTGGAGGACGAGGGGGTGGGCCCCGCCGGGGGGTGTAGGAGGTCCGCATGCGCGTTGCACCCCTGACCGGTCTGGTGGCCGTGGTGTTCACGGTCATCGGCTTTCTGCTGTTCGGCGACACCCCGGCGTACGACGCCCCGGGCCGCCAGGTGAGGTTCTACTACTCCGACCACAAGGGACAGCTCGGCGTGGGCCTGTACTTCCTGGTTGTCGCCTCGGTGCTCTTCGTCTTCTTCGCCGCCCATCTCGCCCGTCTGGTCCGGGACATCGCGCCCGGTGACGGCTGGCTGCACCACGTCGTCTTCTCGGGCGGCGTCCTCGTCGCCGTGGGCTTCCTGGTGGGCGCGTCCCTCACCCTGGCCCTGCTGGACCTCTCGGACAAGTCCTCGGCGACCCCTGAGGCGCTGCAGGCGCTCAATGCCGTCAACGAGGACTTCTTCATCCCGTTCGTGGGCGGCATGGGCCTGATGCTGCTGGCCACCGGCCTGGCCACGGTGCGTGCCCCGGACTCGCCCCTGCCCCGCTGGCTGGCCTGGGCGGCCGTGGTCGTCGGGGTGCTGGTGTTCATCCCCTGGGTCGGGTTCTTCGCCTTCGTCCTCGCGGGCGTGTGGGTGGCCGTCGTGAGCGTCCTCCTGGCCCGCCGCCCCACCGCTGACTGAGAGCGTTTTCACTCGCAGTCACGCTTCGGTGCGCCTCTCTGACCTGCGTCAACTCACCAGCTTTGTCAGAACTGTTGACCCGAGTATGAAAGCGCTTTAACTTCCTCTTCGATCTGAGCCACCAGGAAGAGGGAGAGCCTTGGCAGTCGTCCGACGAAAACGCTTTCAGAGCAGAGCTCTCTTCCTGCTGATGCTGCCCGGCCTCGCCTACTTCCTGCTCTTCCACTACGGCGCGCTGGTCGGCAACGTCATCGCGTTCAAGGAGTACGTCCCCTTCGACGGCCTGTGGGGCAGCCCCTGGACCGGACTCGGCAACTTCCGGCGGATGTTCGAGGACACCGCGTTCTGGGACGCGGTGCTCAACACCGTCTGGATCGCCGTCCTCCAGCTCGTCTTCTACTTCCCGGTGCCGCTCGGCCTCGCCCTGCTGCTGCACAGCCTCACCCGGAGCAGCATCCGCCGGTTCGTGCAGTCGGTCGCCTATCTCCCGCACTTCATCTCATGGGTGATCGTCGTCGCCCTCTTCCAGCAGCTGCTCGGCGACACCGGACTGCTCAACTCCGGCCTGGACGGCATGGGGCTGCACACCGTCGACATCATCGGCAACCCCGACGCCTTCAAGCCGCTCGTCGTCGCCCAGGTCATCTGGAAGGACGCCGGCTGGGGCACGATCATCTTCCTCGCCGCCCTCGCCCAGGTCGACGAGCAGCAGTACGAGGCCGCCGCGATCGACGGAGCGGGCCCCTGGCGGCGCTTCTGGCACGTCACCCTGCCCGCCATCCGCCCGGTGATCGTGCTGCTGCTCATCATGCGGCTCGGCGACATCCTCTCGGTCGGCTTCGAGCAGATGCTGCTCCAGCGCGACGCGGTGGGCCCCGAGGCCTCCGAGATCATCGACACCTTCGTCTACTACCAGGGCATCGTCGGCGGCGACTACGGATTCGCCGCCGCCGCGGGCCTGTTCAAGGGCGTCGTCGGCGCCCTTCTCGTCTACGCCGCCAACAAGGTCGCCCACCGCCTCGGCGAACAGGGGGTCTACAAGTGAGTGCCCAGGCCCGTCCGGGATGGATGGAGAAACCGAAGCCGGTGACGCAGGCCGCGAAGGCGGTGGCCCTCGCCGTCGTCGTGCTGCTGGTCTGTGTGCCGTTCCTCGTCATCGTGTCGACCTCGCTCGCCTCCACCGAGGAGGTCGTCGACAACGGGGGCTGGGTGCTGTGGCCCACCGAACCCTCGCTCAAGGCCTATCGCGACATCCTCGACGGCGGCATCGTCACCCACGCACTGGGCGTCAGCGTCGGCGTCACGGTCGTGGGAACCCTGCTGAGCCTCCTGTGCACGGTCACCCTCGCCTACGCCCTGGCCCGCCCCGGAGTCTTCGGCGGCCGGCCGGTGCTCCTCCTGGTCCTGTTCACCTTCCTCTTCCCGCCCGGCATGATCCCGAGCTTCCTGCTGGTCAAGGAGCTCGGACTGCTGGACAGTTACGCCTCGCTGGTCCTGCCCGTCCTGGTCAACGTCTTCAACCTGGTCGTCCTGCGCGGCTTCTTCCAGGGCATCCCCGACGAGCTCTACGAGGCCGCGCGCCTCGACGGGGCGGGGGACTGGCGCGTGCTGGTCTCCGTCGTACTGCCGCTGTCCAAGGCCGCGTTGGCCGTCGTGGGACTCTTCTACGCGGTGGCCTACTGGAACTCCTGGTTCTACGCCTCCCTCTACCTGGAGAGCGACCACTGGCCCCTCCAACAGGTGCTGCGCACCTACGTGGTGGCCGGTTCCGGGCTCACCGACGCCACCACCGGCGAGGGCACCGTCACCGCCCCGCAGACCGTGCAGATGGCGGTCCTCGTGATCGCCACCGTGCCGATCCTGCTGATCTACCCCTTCCTCCAGAAGTACTTCACCAAGGGCGTGCTCACCGGCGCCATCAAGAGCTGACCGACCCAAGCCGACACGAGGTGATTCACCCATGCCCAGCATGTCCCGACGCACCCTGCTGCTGTCCGCGGCGGCGGCCTCCGTCTCCGGTGCGCTGACCGCCTGCTCCACCGGCTCCGGCGACAGCGACGTCTCCAACGCGGGGAAGAAGCTGGCCCCCTGGCCCGCGTACAAGGCCGCGAGCGGACCCAAGCCGGACCTCGCCCCGACCGAGGCGGGCGTCCAGGCCGGATATACCGCCTACCCCGCCGACCTCGTCAAGTCCGTCTCCCGTACGCCCGGCGACGGATCGACCGTCAAGGTCATGTCGGTGTCCTTCGGCACCCCGCCCAAGCCGGCCTCGGCGAACCGGTTCTGGGCGGCCGTCGAGAAGGCGCTGGGCGTGAAGATCGAGTACACGATCGTCTCCCAGGCCGACTACCAGAAGAAGATGGCCACGGTCATGGCGGGCGACCCCGACACCCTGCCCGACATCATCAACCTGTTCTCCGGCTTCGTCCTGCCCCGCGAGGCGGAGTTCGTGCAGCGACGGGCCGAGGACCTCACGCCGTACCTCTCCGGCGAGGCGATCAGCGAGTACCCGAACCTGGCCGGGATCCCCACCCACGCCTGGCAGGACATGGGCCGCGTCGGCGGCCGCATCTACGGCATCCCCCTCGAACGCCCGCTGCCCGGCTCCACCCTCTGGCTCAACCAGGGCATGTTCACCGACGCCGGCATGAAGGAGGGCTGGACCTCCGAGGACTTCGCCGCCGTCGCCCAGCGGGCCACCAGCGGCCGCACCTATGCGCTCGGGGCCGCCAACGGCTCCCTGTTCGGCAACGCCGTGCACGCCGCCGCCCACAACGCGCCCAACGAGTGGGCCGTCACCAAGGACGGCACCTTCCAGCACTGTGCCGCGGACGAACGCTACAAGGCGGCCATCGCCTACCAGGCCCGGCTCCGCAAGGGCGGCTCCTACTACCCGGACTCGACGTCCGTCTCCCAGATCGACCTCACCACCCTCTACTACAACGGCACCGTCGGCTCCATGCAGGACGGCTTCGGCGCCTACCTCCCCAAGTACCGTGAGTCCCAGGGCAAGCTGACCCCGGCTGCGGCCCTCCCGTACAGCGTGGACGGCAAGCCCGGCGGAGTCGTCGCCGCCCGCCGCTCCTTCGGCTACACCGTCCTGAAGAAGGCCAAGAAGGAGCGCGTCGAGCTCCTTCTGCGCATCCTCGACTACCTCGCCGCCCCCTTCGGCAGTCAGGAGTGGGAGCTCGTCCACTACGGCGTCGAGGGCACCCACTTCACCCGCGGCAGGGACGGCTCCCCCGAGCCCACCAAGCTCGGCGAGGTCGAGAACAACACCAACCTGCCGCTGAAGTACCTCGCCGAAGGCCCGCAGGTGCTGTTCGTGCCGGGCATGCCGGATGCCGTACGGGCCCTGCACTCCTGGCAGCAGAAGGTCGTGCCGTACGCCATCCGCAACGCCTCCAACGGCCTGCAGTCCCGCACCAAGAACGCCCAGGGCACCACGCTCAAGGCGCTGCTCGACGACGCGGTCACCGGGATCGTGGCCGGGCGGCTGCCGCTGTCGGAGTGGGACGCGGTGGTCAAGAAGTGGCGTGCCCAGGGCGGCGACAGAATGGCCGGGGAGTTCGCGAAGGACTACGCGGCCAATACGTGAGGCGCCGCCGGAGGAACAGGAGACGCGGGGGATGGAGAACGACATGACGGACACGGGGTCCAGACGGCGGGTCACGATCCGTGACGTCGCCGAGCGCGCGGGAGTGTCGATGGCGACCGCCTCACGCGCGCTCAGCGGCAATCATCCGGTGCCGGCCGCGACCCGGGCCCGTGTCCTGCGTGCCGCCCGCGATCTCGACTACGTCGCCAACGCGCATGCCCGGGCCCTGGTCGGCGGGGGCCGCAAGATGGCCGCCGTCGTCGTCCGGCAGGTCACCAGCCCCTTCTACGCCCAGGTCGCCGAGGGAGTGGAGGCCGAGGCCGCCGACCGCGGGTGGCTGTGCGTGGTCGGGGCGACCGCCGGGGATCCGCAGCGGGAGATGGAGTTCGTGCAACTGATGCGGGAGGAGGGGGCCCGGCTGGTGATCCTCGTCGGCGGGGTCGTCGAGGACGAGGCGTATCGCTCGCGTGTGGCCCACTACGCGCAGGCCCTCGACTCCTCCGGGGCGCGGCTGGTGCTGTGCGGCCGTCCCGCCCCTGACCCCGACATCCCCGCGCTGGTCGTCGAGTTCGACAACGAGGCGGGGGCCCGGGCGATCACCGGGCACCTGCTGTCCGCCGGTCATCGGCGGATCGTCTTTCTCGGGGGGCTGCCCGGGAACACCGCCCTCGACGCGCGCGTCGCGGGATACCGGGCCGCGCTCGCCGAGCACGGGCTGCCCCCGGCGGCCGCGCGGGTCGTCGACTGCGGCCTCGGGCGGGCGGCGGGGTTGCGGGCGATGGCCGAACTGCTCAAGGAGACCAGGGAGTTCACGGCGGTGGTCGCCGGGGACGACATGGTCGCGGCGGGGGCGTTGCGTGCCATCGCCGACGCCGGGCTCGGGGTGCCGGCGGACATCTCCGTCGTCGGCTACAACGACATCCCGCTCGCCGAGGACTTCAACCCACCCTTGACGACGGTCCGGACACCCGCCGAGGAACTCGGCCGCGCCGCCGTACGCATCGCCCTGCGCGACCCCGAACACGCCGCCGGGAGCCGTCATCTGCTGGGCACCCACATCGTCGTGCGCAAAAGCGTCGCCCCACCACCGACCGACGGAGGACTCACCCCCGTATGACCGCGCTGCATGTGTCGCTCCCCGACGACCCGCCGCACCTTGCCGGACTGCCTCCCACCGACTCCCTGCTGTCCCCCCTCACCGGCTGGACCCGTGCCCACTGGGAGGCCGTCGCCGACCGGCTGCTCGACGGGCTCCTGCCCTACGCCACCCCGGGCTTCGCCCAGTACCGGCTGCCCGGGCCGCCCAGTCACTCCGGGGCCTGGTCCGACGGCCTTGAGGGGTTCGCGCGGTCCTTCCTGCTCGCCGCCTTCCGGATCGCCGGGTCGGCGGGGCGGGTCGGCCCCGCGCTCGTCGAGCGGTACGCCGCCGGACTCGCCGCCGGCACCGATCCGCACCACCCCGAGCACTGGCCGGCGATCGCCGACCGTGCCCAGCCGATGGTGGAGGCGGCCTCGATCGCCCTCGCGCTGCACGAGTCCCGGCCCTGGCTGTGGGATCGGCTCGACGACAGTGTGCGGGGCCGAGTGGCCGAGTGGCTCGGCCGGTTCGTCGGGGCGACCGCCAACGACTCCAACTGGCGGCTCTTCCAGGTGATCACGGAGGAGTTCCTGGCCTCCGTCGGCGCCCCGCACAGCCGGGAGGAGATCGACGCCGGCCTCGCCCGGCTGGACGACTGGTACCGGGGCGGCGGCTGGTACACCGACGGGGACGGGAAGAAGTTCGACTACTACAACGCCTGGGCGCTGCACCTGTACCCGGTGCTGTGGGCCCGGATCGCGGGACCGCGCGCCGACCCGGGGACCGTGTCCCGCCACCGCGACCGGCTGCGGGAGTTCCTCGGCGTCCACCGGTACTTCTTCGGCTCCGACGGCGCCCCCGTCCACCAGGGCCGCTCCCTCACCTACCGGTTCGCGGCCGCCGCCCCGCTCTGGGCGGGAGCCCTCGCCGACGCCACCCCGCTGCCGCCCGGCGTCACCCGCCGCCTGGCCTCCGGCACCCTGAAGCACTTCACCGAGCGGGGCGCCCCCGACGAGCGCGGCCTGCTCACCCTCGGCTGGTACCGGCCGTTCGGGGGAGTGCTCCAGCGCTACTCGGGACCCGCCTCCCCGTACTGGGCGAGCAAGGCGTTCCTCGGCCTGCTGCTGCCCGCGGACCACCCGGTGTGGACGGCCCCCGAGGAGCCCGGCCCCGTCGACACCACCGACACCGTCCTCGCCCTGCCCGCCCCCGGGTGGCTGATCCACTCGACCGCTTCCGACGGCATCGTCCGCCTCGTCAACCACGGCACCGACCGCCTTCCGCCCCCGCCCGCGGCCGACGACGACAGCCCGCACTACTCCAAGCTCGCCTACTCCTCCGCCACCGCCCCCGAGACCCCCCTCGGCCCCGACAACCACCTCGCCCTGCTCGCCCCCGACGGCACCCCGTCCCGTCGCGGCCGTATCCACCCGCTGCACTGCGAAGGCGGCAGGGCAGCCTCCTGGCATCTCGCACTCGGGCATCGTGTCGAGACGGTGAGCGTGGTGCACGGGCCGTGGGAGATCCGCGTGCACCGCATCGACCCGGCGGCCGCCGCCCCGGTACGGGAGGGCGGTTGGGCCCTCGCCGACGACACCGCGCCGCCCGTCGTCGAGTCCGGGACAGGCTGGGCACTGGCCCGCCGCGCCGACGGGCTGACCAGCGCCGTCGTAGGGCTGTACGGCTGGGGCGAGGGCGCCGGGACGGTCGTGGCGGCCGAGGACACCAACGCGTACGGGCGGTACTCCGCGACCCCCGTCCTCGAAGGCACCGGCCCGCTTCTGGTCACCCTCGTGATGCTCGGCACCGGCCCGCACACCGGGGCGAGCGCGCGGGTCGATGCCGAGGGGGGTGTGGAGGTGCGGTTTCCGGACGGCGTGCAGGCACGGGTGGAGGCGTAGGGGTGGGGTCAGTTCTTGGCGTCGGAGGTGCCGAAGATCTCCAATTGGCAGGTGCCCGACGGGGAGTAGGCGCCCTTCCGTAGATAGGTGGCCGTGTTGCCCGAACGCAGAAGAGGGCTGGTGATGGGCACCTTCTCTTTGGCGAACGCCTTGTCCACCTGGGGTTTCACCCCGTCCAGCCAGGCTGCGGCGGCCTTCGCGTCGGAGCCCGGGTGGTCGAGACCGACGCAGGCGCGCAGGAACTCCTCGTACCGGGGGGGCGTTCGCGGTCGCCGAGCAGTAGAACTGCCTGAGGTCGCCGGAGAGGTCCCAGATGGCAGCCACTTGAAATTCGCTGTTCTTGGTCGGGTGTGCCTCTCCGCCGACCTGCCAGGCCGGCTCGCTGAAGGTGAGCTTCTGCCGCTTCCTGAGCGTGATGTGCCAGTCGGCCGCGAGTCCCTTGAGGAAGCTCTGCCCGGTGTAGCCCTTCGCCATCACCGCGGACTTCACGTCCGTGGGCACGTCCTGCTTGGCAGCCGGGTACGTCGGCCAGTTGTCGATGCCCGTCGGGCGGGGCTGTGGGCCGACGGCAGCGGCGGCCGCGCTCGGAGAGGCGTCCGCGGTGGGGGTCGTCCCCGAAGACGCGGACGAATGAGCGCGGTCGGTGCCGTGGCCGGCCGAACAGCCGGTCAGGGCCAGCGCGGCGGCGACCAGCACGGCGGCGTACCGGGGGCGGTGGGGCGGGAGATGCATGGTGGGACTCCGCGGAAGGGGGAGAGGGTGCCCGGTCATCAAACCCTTGCCAGCGTCACCGACTGATCCAGGGCCTGCAGAAAGGAGTTGACCGTCGTCCGGTCCCGCACCGCGAGCCGCAGCCACTCCTCGCCGAGCCCCGGGAACGTGTCCCCGCGCCGCACCGCGAAACCGAGATCGCGCAGATGCCGTCGTACGACAGCCGCCTTCGGCAGTCGTACGAGGACGAAGGGGCCCTGTGCCGGCTCGACCACCCGGAGCCCGTCCGAGGCGAACTCCCGCAGCCCGGCGACGAGATGGGCCCGGTCGGTGGCCACGCGGTGGGCCGCGTGGGCGGCCTCCGCCACGGCGCGTGGCTCCATGCAGGCCAGGGCCGCCGCGAGGGCCGGTGTGGAGACCGGCCACAGCGGCTGGGCCCGCTCCAGGGCGGTGATCGTCTCCGGGGCGGCGAGGACGTAGCCGATCCGGAGCCCGGCCAGACCCCAGGTCTTCGTCAGGCTGCGCAGGACGACGAGTCCGGGCACGTCCGTCCGCCCGGCCAGGGCCTCGCGCTCGCCCGGCACCGCGTCCAGGAACGCCTCGTCCACCACCAACGTCCGCCCGGGGCGGGCCAGTTCGGCGATCGTGGCGGCCGGATGCAGGACCGACGTGGGGTTGGTCGGATTGCCGACGACCACCAGGTCGGCGTCCTCGGGGACCGCCGCCGGGTCGAGCCGGAAGCCGTCCTCCTCCCGCAGCAGCACCCGGTCGACGGTGTGCCCGGCATCCCGTAGCGCGGCCTCCGGCTCCGTGAACTGCGGGTGCACCACCACCGGATGACGAATCGTCAGGCCACGGGCGAGCAGCACGAACGCCTCGGCGGCCCCCGCCGTCAGCAGCACGCGTTCCACGGGCACCTCGTGCCGGACCGCCACGGCTGCCCGCGCCGCACGCCCGTCGGGATAGGCGGCGAGCCCGGCCAGCGATCCGGCGATCCGTTCCCGCAGCCAGACCGGGGGAGTGTCCGCGCGGACGTTCACGGCGAGGTCGGTGAGCCGCGCCCCGTCGTCCCGCACCTCGGCGTCGCCGTGGTGCCGCAGGTCGTGGCCGCCGGTTCGGTCAGTGCGCATGGGTGTGGGCGCCGTGGTGGTGGCCGTGGTGGTGATGGTGGCCGTCGTCGTCCGGATGGAAGTGCGGCTGCTGCGGCAGACCCACCTTGTCCTCGAAGCCCGGCAGCGCGATGCGGTACACGCACGAGTCGCAGTTCATCCGCAGATCGCCCTTGACGGCCTCCTCGTACCGCTCCATCACCAGGTCGAGCAGCTCCGGCTCCGGACCGATGACCTCCGCCGAGCGCACCTCGACCTCCGGATGGGCGGCTGCCCAGCCCTCGGTCTGCTGCTTCACCCGGTCCGGCAGGATCCCGGTGAACAGGAAGTAGGGCAGCACGACGATCCTGCGCGCCCCCAGGGCCACACACCGGTCGAGCCCGCTCGGCACGTCCGGCGCGGCCAGCGACACGAACGCGGTCTCCACGCCCGCGTATCCGCGTCCCTCCCACAGCAGCCGGGCCGCCTTGTACACCTCGGCGTTGGCGTCGGGATCGGTGGAACCCCGCCCGACGAGCAGCACGGTCACGTCCGCCCGGTCCATCGGGGTGCGCCCGCCGGTGGCGCCCAGCGCCTCGTCGAGACGCCGCTCCAGGACGTTCAGCAGCGCAGGGTGCGGGCCCAGCGGACGCCCGTAGGTGTACGAGATCCCGGGGTGCCGCTCCTGCTCGCGTGACAGCGCCGCCGGGATGTCGCCCTTGGCGTGTCCGGCGGACACCAGCATCAGCGGTACGGCGGCGAACCGGCGGACACCGCGCTCCACCAGCTCGGCCACCGCGTCGCCCAGCGGCGGCGGGGAGAGCTCGATGAAGCCGCCCGCGACGGGCAGTTCGGGGTGGCGGGCCCCCAGCTCCCGGACGAAGTCACGGAACGCCTCGGCTCCGGCCTCGTCCCGGGTGCCATGACCGGCGATGAGCAGGGCGGGCGGCGGGGTGGTCACGATGTCTCCTCGGAAGGGTGGGTGGGGTGGTACAGCAGGGCGTTGAGCGCCGCGGAGGCGACCGCCGAACCGCCCTTCTCGGACACGTTGCTCACGGCGGGCAGCCCGCTCTCGCGCAACGCGGCCTTGGACTCGACCGCGCCGACGAAGCCGACGGGCAGCCCGATGACGAGCGCCGGTGCCGCGTCCAGGGTCAGCAACTCCTCCAGCGCGGTGGGCGCGTTGCCGATCACCCAGATCGCCCCCGGGCCGACCTGCTCGTGGGCGAGGCGGATGGCGTGGGCCGAACGGGTCAGCCCGGGCCCCGACTCGGCGTCCCTCAGCCGGCAGACGGTCTCCCGCCCGGTGATGCCGGCCGCGACCATCTCCACGTCCGTGACCACGGGCGCGCCGGAGTGCAGCGCGGTGTGCGCCTTCTCCAGTTCGCCCTCGTCCATGACGAGATCGGTGGCGTACTCCAGATCGGCCGCGGAGTGGATGACTCTCTCCACCACGGCCCGGGTCAGCGGCGGGAAGTGCGAGGTGTCCAGGCGGGCGCGCAGCCGCCGGTAGGACTCCACCTCGATCGGGTGGACGACACGGTTCACTTGGCGCCCTCCTGCCAGCGGTAGCCGCGCGGCGTCACCATGCGCCCCGCGATGTCGCGGGTCGCCGTGTTGCCCACGGTCACGACCGTCATCATGTCGACCGTGGCCGGGTCGAGAGCGGCCAGTGTCGTCAGCCGGGCGGACTCGTCCGGCCGCGACGCGTTCCGTACGACACCGACCGGCGTCGCCGGCTCCCGGTGCTCGGCGAGGATCGCCAGCGCCTTGGGCAGCTGCCAGTCCCGGCCCCGGGAACGCGGGTTGTAGAAGGTGACCACGATGTCCGCCTCGGCCGCGGCCCGCACCCGCCGCTCGATGACCTCCCACGGCGTGTGCAGGTCGGACAGGCTGATGGACACGTGGTCGTGGCCCAGCGGAGCACCGAGGAGCGCGGCCGCCGCGAGCGCGGCCGTGACCCCCGGCACCCCGATCACGTCGATGTCGTCGGAGGCCTCGGCGAGCGCGGGGGAGGCCATGGCGTACACGCCGGCGTCCCCGCTGCCGATGAGCGCGACCGCCTGGCCCTTGCGCGCCTCGGCCACGGCGGTCCGCGCCCGCTCCTCCTCGGCCCCGAGCCCCGACTCCAGGATCCGGGTGCCGGGCCGCAGCAGATCACGGATCTGGTCGACGTACTGGTCGAGCCCGACCAGCACCGAAGCGCGCCGCAACTCCGCCTTCGCGCGGGGCGTGAGCAGGTCCCGGGCGCCGGGACCGAGCCCGACGACCGCGAGCCGGCCGCGCGCGGGACGCCGTACGACAGCACAGGTCGCCATGGCGGGCCGCGCGGCCGATTTCCGCTTGGCGACGAGGAGTTCACCGCCGCCGATCAGCGCGGCGGCCTCGGCGACGGACGGGGTGCCCACGGCGGCGAGGGGCGCGTCCGACGGGTTGGGCACCTCGACGGCGGCCAACTCCTCGGCGGAGTAGGTGACCAGGGGCACGCCGAGCCGCTCGGCCGCCGCCACGATCCCCGGCTCCTGAGCCTTGGCGTCCACGGTGGCGAGTTCGGCGACGCTGCGGGCGGACAGCCCTGCCTGTCGCAACGAACCCTCGACCAGCTCCACGATCTCCTCGCTGGGCGCGCCCCTGGAGGCACCCACGCCGACCACGAGGGTGGGCGGACGCAGCACGACCTCCCGCTCGGAGAGCTCGACGAGCCGGTCCGTGACCCGGATGCCGTACGCCCCTTCCCCGGCGACCGGCAGCGGCGGCAGCGGCCAGAGCGACTCGTTGTGCAGGGCGACGGGTTCCCCGTCCAGCAGCGCCCGTGAGACGGCGGCCACCGCGCCCTCCACCGGCAGCCCGAGCGTGTCGAGCCCGGGCACCCCCACCGCGTCGGTCGCCGTCGTCACCACGGGCTCGGCACCCAGCAACTCCCCGGCCTCCCGGGCGAGTTCATTGGCACCGCCGCCGTGCCCGCCGACCAGGGACACGGCGAACCGCCCGCCCTCGTCGACACACACCACACCCGGGTCGCGGGCCTTGTCGCCGAGCAACGGCGCGATCAGCCGTACGACCGCCCCCGTGGCCAGGAAACACACGAGCTGCTCGCACTCCGCGAACGCCCGCCGTACGGCGTCGCCCACGGGCCCGTCGTACACGCGCGTACGGTCCGGCCATGCCGCGGCCAGCCGGTCGCGTGCCGCCGCCCCCGCCGCGGTGGCGGAAATGAGGCCGATCACTGAGCAACTCCTTCACGAGAGACGGGGTTTCTGGCACCCCACAGCAGAAAGACCGGATTGGTCGCCGCGAGCCGGGTCACGTCCCCGGGCAGCGGTGCGAGGCGGGACGACTGGAGCAGTACGCCGTCGCAGTCGAACCCCGCTTCGGTGAGTGCCGCGCGTACGGCGGGCACCCGGTCGAGCGCGGCCATGGCGACGACGACGCTCCGCCGGGCCCGTCGCGCGCACACGGCGACGATGTCGGGCAGTTCGCGTCCACCACCGCCGACGAACACGGCGTCCGGGTCGTCGAGTTCCGCGAGCGCGTCCGGCGCGGACCCGTGCACGATCCGTACGCCGACCTCGTGGGCGGCCGCGTTGGCGCGGATCCGCTCGACGCCGTCGGGCGCCTTCTCGACCGCGACGACGGCGGCGCCGAGCCGCGCGCACTCCACGGCCACGGAACCGGAGCCAGCGCCGACGTCCCACACCAGATCCCCGAGCCGCGGCCCGAGCCGCGCCAGCGCCAGCGCCCGCACCTCGAACTTGGTGATCATCGAGTCCCGGTGGGTGAACTCGCCCTCCTCCAGGGCCCATCGGGCGGGCGGGGCCGCGGGCCCGGCTACCGTGCGCACGGCACCGAGCGCCCGCGACTCGTCGAGACACAGCACGACACTCACCGCCGTACCCCAGTCCCGGGCGGCGGCCTCGGCGGGGGTGACACGCTCGACGCGTTCGTCGTCGGTGCCCAGGGCGGAGGCGACGACGAGAACGCGGGTGTGGGACCTGAGCGCGGCTCCCAGCTCGGCGGGACCCGCCCCCGGCCCCGTCAGCACCGCCACCTTCGGTCGCGCGCGGCACACGTTCACCGCCGTACGGAGATCACGCCCGTGCGCGCTGACCACCACCGCGTCGTCCCACGGCAGTCCGACCCGCGCGAAGGCGGCGGCGACGGAGGAGACCCCGGGCCGCACGTCCAGCGCGGCGGGCCCGAACCGCTCGGCCAGCACCCGCACGATCCCGAAGAACCCGGGGTCGCCGGAGGCCAGCACGACCACCCGCCGTTCCTTCTCCAGGTACTCCGCCACGGTGTCGAGGGCGGGAGCCAGCGGCCCGAGCACGATCCGCTCCGCGGCCTCCGGCAGCCGTACGGCATCCAGGTGCCGCCGCCCGCCGACCACCAGCTCGGCGCCGGCCAGGCACTCCTGGGGCGGCGCCCCCGTCCCCGTACCCACGACCGTGATCATGTGCCGGCACCCCGCGCCGCGCGCAGGGCCCGCCGGGCCTCTGGGTCGGCCTTGCGGTACCCGTGGAAGTGACCGGGGTGGTAGAGGTGCGACCGCGTGCCCTCGGAGTCCAAGGCCGGGCCGACCAGGAAGAGCGTGTGCTTCCAGAGCTTGTGCTCCTTGACGGTCGCCTCCAGCGTCTCGATCGTGCACCGCACGACCAGCTCCTCCGGCCAGGTCGCCTGGTAGGCGACGACGACCGGCGTGGAGGTCGGATAACCGCCCTCGAGCAGCTCCCGCACCAGCTGCCCGCTGCGCGCCGCCGACAGGAAGATCGCCATGGTGGTGCCGTGCTTGGCGAACTCCCGCACCTCCTCGCCGGGCGGCATGGGCGTCTTGCCACCGCCGAGCCGGGTCAGCACGACGGACTGCGCGACCTCGGGGATGGTCAGCTCGCGCTGCGCGAGCGCGGCGACCGCGGAGAACGCCGAGACACCGGGCACGATCTCGGTCTCGATGCCGATCCGCGCACAGCGGTCGAGCTGCTCCTGCGTGCCGCCCCACAGGGCGGGGTCGCCGGAGTGGATCCGGGCGACTTTCAAGCCCTCGTCGCGCGCCCGTTCATACACCGCGACGACGTCCTCGAGCGACATGGTCGCCGAGTCGAGGATCTCCGCGTCCTCGTGCGCGTGCTCGAGGACCTCCGCCTGCACCAGGCTCGCGGCCCAGATCACGACGTCGGCCTCGGCGATGGCGCGCGCGGCCCGGAACGTCAGCAGATCGGCGGCGCCGGGGCCGGCACCGACGAAGGTCACCTTGCCGGTGGGGGCATCGGCCATGGGAATCGGTCCTCTCGTTGCAAAAGGTGTCAAGGGTGTCGCCGGTGCGGTGGCCGGATGTGCGCGAACGGGGGTTGATCGGATACCAAGGCCCTATGGCGGTCTTCGTCGCGCTCGGCGCGTTCCTGATGACGCTGGCCGGCGGCTGGACGGCACAGCGGGTGACCGACCGCCGTCATCTGGTCCTCGGACTGGCCGGCGGCCTGATGCTCGGCGTGGTCGGCCTGGACCTGCTGCCGGAAGCGCTGCACGCGGCCGGCGACGAGGTCTTCGGCGTCCCCGCGGCCCTGCTCCTCTTCGTGGCCGGCTTCCTGCTGGCCCATCTGGTGGAACGTCTGCTGGCCGCCCGTCAGGCGGCGCACGGCGGCGAGGAGAAGGACGGCCGGGCGCCCGAGGTGGGCCTCACGGCAGCCGCCGCGATGGTCGGCCACAGCGCCATGGACGGCGTGGCGATCGGCGCGGCCTTCCAGGTGGGCGGCGGCATGGGTACAGCCGTCGCGCTCGCCGTCGTGGCCCACGACTTCGCGGACGGCTTCAACACGTACACGATCACGAGCCTGTACGGAAACGCCCGCCGCAGAGCGCTGGGGATGCTGTTCGCCGACGCGGCGGCCCCGGTGGTGGGCGCCGCCTCGACGTCGTTCGTGACCATCCCGGAGGGTCTGCTCGGCGGCTATCTCGGTCTCTTCGGCGGCGCGCTGCTCTATCTCGCGGCGGCCGAGATCCTCCCCGAGGCCCACCACGAACACCCCGCCCGCTCGACCCTGCTGTGCACCGTCGCGGGCGTGGGTTTCATCTGGCTGGTGGTGGGCCTGGCCGGCTGAACCGGCGGCTCTGAAGGGGCTCGCGGAGGGTGTCACAACTTGCCACCCCGGGTGCCGTCCCGCCGCGCGGGCGCGATGAGGGTGGAGAGGTACGGCAGGGGAGCCCCGTCGAGCTCACCGGCGGGCCGGATGGACTCGGCCTCCATGCCGAGCGCCGATCCCCATACGGCGTCCTCGATCCGCCCGGTCTCCCTGAGCGCCTCGGCCACCTCACCGGCCAGCCGGCCGAACTTGTACGCGACGACGGTCCCGGGCCCGTTGAGCGCGTCCTTGAGGACGGCGGAACCGGCGGTGACGGGCACCAGCGTGAGCGGCTCGGTGCCCTCGGTCAGTACGGCCCCGGAACGCGCCGCGAGATCCTGCATGGCGGTGATGCCGGGCACGGTCTCGACGACGGCGTCGGGCACGAGCTCGCCGATGGTCTGGGCGAGATAGGTGAAGGTGGAGTAGACGTTGGGGTCGCCGATGGTGGCGAAGGCGACGCACGAGTGGGCGGCGAGCAACTCGGCGACCCGCTCCCCGGCCGCGTCCCAGGCGGCCTCGCGCCGGGCGTGATCACTGCGCTCGTTGAGAGCGAAGACGACCCGGACGATCCTCTCCTGGGGCACGTAGTGCAGAACGGTGGCCTCGGCCCGCCCCTTCTCACCCGTGTCCATGACGGGCACGACGACCACGTCGGCGGCGCGCAGGGCGTTGACACCCTTGACGGTCACCAGCTCCGGATCCCCGGGCCCGACCCCGACCCCGATCAACCTGCTGCTGCTCATGACGTCCGGCACCTCTCCACGAACCGACGGGCGACACCGGGCACCGAGGCCCAGTGCGTGTGCAGATAACTCGCGTGCACACCACGCTGTACAAAACCCTCGAGCCGCCGCCGGGGCACCCGCACACCCCAGGCCGCGGCGTCCCCCGCCTCCGGCTCCACCACGGTCCGGTGGAACTCGTGCCCGCGCATCCGCGTCCCGGCGACGGCCAGCGAACTGTCGCTGACGGCGACGGCGTCCCGATACCCGAGGGTGAGCCGGTCCTCCATCCGGGCCGAGGCATCGAGCACCCCGCACATGGGCTGCCCGTCGAGCTCACGGCACAGATAGAGCAGGCCGGCACACTCGGCGGCGACGGGAGCGCCGGTCTCCGCGAGCGCGGCGACGGCTTTCCGCAGCGGTTCGTTGGCGGACAGCTCGGCGGCGTAGACCTCGGGGAAACCGCCCCCGATGACCAGGCCGGCGGTCCCGTCGGGCAGTTGCTCGTCCCTCAGCGGATCGAAGGGAACGACTTCGGCTCCTGCGGCGGTGAGCAGCTCGGCGTGCTCGGCATACGAGAAGGTGAACGCGGGACCACCGGCTATGGCGATCACCTGCCCATGCGGCGGTTCGTGGCCGGGTGCGGGTCGGTGGGGGCTGGTCGCGCAGTTCCCCGCGCCCCTAGGTGTCTCGGCTCCTCCTCCGGCGTTCGCACAATCCAGCCCCTCCGGCGTTTGAGCCAACACCTCAGCCGCATCCCAAGCCGCACACGACAACGCCCCCGCACCCCGCGCCAGCGAAACCAGCCCCTCGAGGTCACATCCCCGCTCGACCTGCGCAGCCATCGCCGCGACGGCGTCCACCGCCGCCCCCCGCCGCTCGGCGACCGGCACCAACCCCAGATGCCGAGAAGGCGTGTCCACCTGGGCCACCCGCCGCAGCACCCCGAACACCGGCACCCCGGCCGACTCCAAAGCCTCCCGCAGCAACGCCTCATGCCGATCGGACGCGACCTTGTTGAGGATCACGCCCCCCACCCGCACCTCCGGGTCCCACGACGCGAACCCGTGCACCAGCGCGGCAACGGACCGGGACTGCGACGAGGCATCGACGACCAGCACCACGGGCGCCCGCAACAGCTTCGCCACATGAGCCGTGGACGCCAGCTCCCCTTCCCCCGCGGCCCCGTCGAACATCCCCATCACCCCCTCCACGACGGCGATGTCACACCGGCGCGCCCCGTGCAGGAAGAGCGGAGCCACCAGCTCCGGCCCACACAGATACGCGTCGAGATTCCGCCCCACCCGCCCGCTCGCGAGCGCGTGATACCCGGGATCGATGTAGTCCGGCCCCACCTTGTGCGGAGACACGGCGAGCCCCCGCGCGGCGAACGCGGCCATCAACCCCGTGGCAACGGTGGTCTTGCCGCTGCCGGAGGACGGCGCGGCGATGACCAGCCGGGGGACGGAAGCAGTCACCACTCGATGCCCCTCTGCCCCTTCTGCCCGGCGTCCATGGGGTGCTTCACCTTGGACATGTCGGTCACGAGATCGGCGAAGTCGACCAGCTTCTCGGGCGCGTTGCGGCCGGTGATGACCACGTGCTGGGTCCCGGGTCGATTCCTGAGCACATCAAGAACCTCATCCGTGTCCACCCACCCCCAGTGCATCGGGTAGGCGAACTCATCGAGCACATACAGCTTGTACGTCTCGGCGGCGAGGTCCCGCTTGACCTGCTCCCAGCCCTCCCGGGCCTTCTCCTCATTGTCCATCTGGGCGTCGCGCTGCACCCAGGACCAGCCCTCACCCATCTTGTGCCAGTCGACCGACCCGCCTTCCCCGGACGCCCCCAGCACCCGCAGCGCGTTCTCCTCGCCGACCTTCCATTTGGCCGACTTGACGAACTGGAACACTCCGATGGGCCACCCCTGATTCCAGGCCCGCAGGGCAAGCCCGAAAGCGGCGGTCGACTTCCCCTTGCCGATGCCCGTGTGCACCACCACCAACGGCCGATTACGACGCTGACGAGTCGTCAGTCCATCCTCCGGCACCACACTCGGCTGTCCCTGAGGCATTACGCGGCCCTCCTCTGTACGTCCTTCACCAGTCCGGCGATCGAGTCGGCCCGCAACTCGTCCAACGTCACCGCCGTACCGTCCAGTTCACCCGCGAGCTGCCCGGCGAGCCCCAGCCGCACCGGCCCGGACTCACAGTCGACGACGACGGAGGCGACGCCGTCCGCGGCGAACAGCCGAGCCGCCCGCCCCGCGAGCGCGACCGGCTCGGGCCCACCGGTGGCCCGCCCGTCCGTCACCACGACGACCAGCGCCCGCCGCGCGGGATCCCGCAGCCGCTCCACCCGCAGCACCTCGTGCGCCCGCAGCAGCCCGGCCGCGAGCGGAGTACGCCCACCGGTCGGCAAGGTCTCAAGCCGGGCTGCCGCGGCGTCCACCGACGACGTGGGCGGCAGGGCGACCTCCGCCGCCGAACCCCGGAACGTCACAAGCCCCACCTTGTCCCGCCGCTGATACGCGTCGAGGAGCAGCGACAGCACGGCCCCCTTCACCGCACTCATCCGCTGCCGCGCCGCCATCGACCCCGAGGCGTCGACGACGAACAGCACGAGATTCCCCTCGCGCCCCTCCCGCGTCGCCTGCCGCAGATCGTCACGCCGGACGACGAGCCCACGCCCCGTCCGCCCCCGTGCCCGCTGATGCGGGGCGGCCGCCTGCACGGTGGCCGCCAAGTGCAGCTTGGTCAGGGCCCCTCGGGGTCGCCGGGCACCGGTCGTCCGCCCGTGCTCGGTCCGCGCACGGGACCGCCGCCCGGCAGCGCCGTCGCCGAGCCCGGGCACGCTGAGCACCTTGGTACGAAAGGGCTCGGAAGCCCGTGCGGCGGACTGCTCCCCGGAACCGGCACCGGACGCCTGCGGCTCGCCGCCGTCCCCCGCCTCCGGCTGGGCACCGGAACCCCCATCGGCCTGCGGCCCGTCGGACGACGGCGGCTGCCCGCCGCCCCCACCGGGCCCGTCCGGGTCGGGATCCTCGTCGCCCTCGCCGCTGAACTCCTCCAGCGTCTCGTCGAGCTTGTCCTCGTCGAGTCCCGGCGCGTCGAAAGGATTACGGCGGCGGCGGTGCGGCAGCGCGAGGAGCGCGGCCTGCCGCACGTCCTCCGCGAGCACATCGGTCCGCCCGGCCCACGCCGCCAGCGCGGTCGCCGTGCGCGCCATCACGATGTCGGCCCGCATGCCGTCCACCTCGAACGCGGCACAGGTCGCCGCGATCTGCCGGAGCGCCCCGTCGCCAAGCCGCACCGAAGGCAGCAACTCCCGCGCGGCGACGATCCGTTGCCGTACGGCACGCTCCTCGTCCGCCCAACGCGCCGCGAACCCCGCCGGATCGTCGTCGTACGCGAGCCGCCGCCGCACGACCTCCACCCGCTGGTCCACCTCCCGCGAGGCCGCGACCTCGACGGTCAGCCCGAACCGGTCGAGCAACTGCGGCCGCAGCTCGCCCTCTTCGGGGTTCATGGTGCCGACGAGCAGGAACTTCGAGGCGTGCCGCACCGAGACGCCCTCCCGCTCGACATACGACGCCCCCATCGCGGCGGCGTCGAGGAGCAGGTCGACCAGGTGGTCGTGGAGGAGGTTGACCTCGTCGACGTAGAGGATCCCGCGGTGCGCGTCGGCGAGGAGTCCCGGCTCGAAGGCCTTCACGCCCTCCGCGAGCGCCCGCTCGATGTCGAGGGCGCCGACGAGCCGGTCCTCGGAGGCGCCGACGGGGAGTTCGACCATGCGGGAGGGGCGCATGCCGCCGTTGCCCGTCTCGTGCGGACCGTCCGGGCAGGACGGGTCCGGCGCGGCGGGGTCACAGGAGAAACGGCAGCCGGGGACGACGGCGACCTCGGGCAGCAGCGCCGAGAGCGCGCGGACCGCCGTCGACTTGGCGGTGCCCTTCTCGCCGCGCACCAGCACACCGCCGACCGCCGGTGACACGGCGTTCAGCAGCAGCGCGAGCCGCAGGTCCTCCTGGCCGACGACGGCCGTGAACGGAAACGGGGTACTCACTTCTCGTCACCCTCCAAGTCGCCCTCGAGCTCCAGGTACATGGCCCGCAGCCGCTCCAGCGTGTCCGCGTCCGGCTCGGCCCACAGTCCACGGTCGGCGGCCTCCAGGAGCCGCTCCGTGATGCCCCGCAGCGCCCAGGGGTTGGACTTCTTCATGAAGTCCCGGTTCTCCGGGTCGAAGACGTACTCCGCGCTGAGCTTCTCGTACATCCAGTCGTCGACCACGCCCGCCGTGGCGTCGTAGCCGAAGAGGTAGTCGACGGTCGCCGCCATCTCGAAGGCGCCCTTGTAGCCGTGCCGGCGCATGGCCGCCATCCAGCGCGGGTTGACGACCCGGGCCCGGAAGACCCGGTGCGTCTCCTCGCCGAGCGTCCGCGTCTTCACCTGGTCGGGCGTGGCCGAGTCACCCACGTACGCCTCGGGGTTGGCGCCCGTGAGGTGGCGCACCATGGCGACCATGCCGCCGTGGTACTGGAAGTAGTCGTCGGCGTCGACCAGGTCGTGCTCGCGGGTGTCGACGTTCTTCGCGGCGACGTTGATCCGCTTGAACGCCATCTCCATGTCCCCGCGCGCCGCCCGCCCGTCCAGCCCACGCCCGTAGGCGTAGCCGCCCCACACCGCGTACACCTCGGCGAGGTCGGCGTCCGAGCGCCAGTTGCGGGCGTCGATCAGCGGCAGCAGACCGGCACCGTACGCCCCCGGCTTGGACCCGAAGATCCGGGCCGTCGCCCGCCGCCGGTCACCGTGCTCGACGGTGTCCTCGTCGGCGTGCGCCTTCACGAAGTTCTGGTCGGCCGGCTCGTCCAGCTCGGCGACCTTGCGGACGGCGTCGTCGATCAGGCCGACGACGTGCGGGAACGCGTCCCGGAAGAAGCCGGAGATACGGACCGTGACGTCGATACGCGGACGGCCGAGCTCGCTCAGGGGAACGACCTCGAAGCCGGTGACCCGCCGCGAGGCCTCGTCCCACACCGGACGGCAGCCCAGCAGCGCGAGGATCTCGGCGATGTCGTCGCCCTGCGTACGCATCGCGGACGTACCCCAGACCGTGAGCCCCACGGATTTCGGGTACTCCCCGGTGTCGGCCAGGTACCGCTGCACGAGCGAGTCGGCGAGCGACTGCCCGACCTCCCAGCTCAGCCTGGACGGAATGGCCTTGGGGTCGACGGAGTAGAAGTTCCGGCCGGTCGGCAGGACGTTGACGAGACCGCGGGTCGGCGAGCCGGAAGGCCCGGCCGGGACGTAACCGCCGTCCAGGGCCTTGAGGATGTGCTCGATCTCGTCCGTCGTACGGGCCAGCCGGGGCACGACCTCGGTGCAGGCGAACTCCAGCACGGCGACGGCCTCGGGGAGTTCGGTGCCGAGGACGTCACGCACCAGACCCGGGACGGCCGTCACGTCCCAGGAGACGGCCTCCATGCCCTCCGCGACCCGACGGCACAGCTGCTCCAGCAGATCGATCGCGTCGGCGGCGCTGCGCGAAGGACCGTCGACGAGGTCGGAGAGCTCGACCGGAACCTTCACCGGTGCACCGGGCTCGGCCAGCAACTCCTTCTCGACCAGGCCGAAATGCTCCGCCAGCGAAGCCCGCAGCCCCGGCAGGGCGTTCGCCTGTCCGCCCCACACCTGCGAGGCGCGCAGCACGGCGAGCACGAGGTTGACCCGGGCCTCGTCGACCGGACCGCCGCCGAGGATGTGCAGCCCGTCCCGGATCTGCACGTCCTTGATCTCGCACAGATAGCCGTCGATGTGCATGACGAACTCGTCGAACGCCGCGTCGTCCGGCTGCTCGTCCACATGCAGGTCGTGGTGGAGCTCGGCCGCCTTGACCAGCGTCCAGATCTGGGCGCGCACGGCCGGGGCCTTGGCCGGGTCCAGGTCGGAGACGAGCGCGTACTCGTCGAGGAGCTGCTCCAGCTTGGCGAGGTCGCCGTAGGTGTCGGCCCGCGCCATCGGCGGCACGAGGTGGTCGACCACGGTGGCGTGACCGCGCCGCTTGGCCTGGGTGCCCTCGCCGGGGTCGTTGACGATGAAGGGATAGATCAGCGGCAGTTCACCGAGCACGGCATCCGGCGCACAACCCCCGCTGAGACCGAGGCCCTTGCCCGGCAGCCACTCCATCGTGCCGTGCTTGCCCATGTGGACGATCGCGTCGGCACCGAAAGAGTTCTCGAGCCACCGGTACGCGGCCATGTAGTGGTGGGACGGCGGCATGTCCGGGTCGTGGTAGATCGCGATCGGGTTCTCCCCGAAGCCGCGCGGCGGCTGGATCATCACGACGACGTTCCCGAACTGGAGTGAGGCCAGCACGATGTCGTCCCCGTCGACGTACAGCGAGCCCGGCGGCTCACCCCACGCGTCCACCATGGCCTGACGAAGCCCCGGCTCCAGCTTGTCGAACCAGGCCCGGTAGTCGGCGAGCGGCACCCGCGCGGGAGCCGACGCCAGTTGGTCCTCGGTCAGCCACTCGACGTCGTGTCCGCCGGCCTCGATCAGCCGGTGGATGAGCTCGTCGCCGTTGTCGGGGTACCCCTCGGCGACGTACCCGGCGTCCCTGAGTGAGTCCAGCACCCGCACCGCCGAAGCGGGCGTGTCGAGGCCCACCGCGTTGCCGACCCGCGAGTGCTTGGTCGGATACGCGGTGAAGACCAGCGCGAGCTTCTTCTCGGCGTTCGGCTTGTGCCTCAACTCCGCGTGCCGTACGGCGATCCCGGCGACCCGCGCGGCCCGCTCGGGGTCCGCCACGTACACCGGGACGTCGTCGGGCCCCTGCTCCTTGAAGGAGAACGGCACGGTGATCAGCCGTCCGTCGAACTCCGGGATCGCGACCTGCATGGCCGCGTCCATGGGGGAGAGGGCGGCGTCCGACTCCTCCCACGCGGCCCTGGACGACGTGAGGCAGAGCCCTTGCAGCACCGGCACGTCGAGGTCGGCCAGCGCCCCGATGTCCCACGCTTCCTCGTCACCGCCTGCCGAGGCCTGCGAGGCGTGGGTGCCGCCGGCGGCGAGGACGGTGGCGACGAGGGAGTCGGCCCGGGCGAGGAGCTCGTAGAGCCCGGCGTCGGCACCGCGCAGTGAACCGCAGTACACGGGAAGGGCGTTGGCGCCCCGCGCCTCGATCGCGTCGCACAGGGTGTCCACGAAGGCGGTGTTGCCGCTGAGTTCATGCGCCCGGTAGAAGAGCACACCGACCGTCGGGCGGCCGTTGTCCGGCGCAAGCGGGCCATGGACGCCGTACTCCGGCATCTTCTGCGGCTCGGCGAACCCCTCGCCGGTCAGCAGCACGGTGTCGGACAGGAACCGGGCGAGTTCCTCCAGGTTCGCGGGACCGCCCTCGACGAGGTACCTGAGCGCCTCGGCCACGACACCGGCCGGTACGGACGACTCGGCCATCAACTCGGCGTCCGGCACCGTCTCTCCGCCGAGCAGGACGGTCGGGACGCCGGAAGCCTTCAGCGCGGCGAGCCCGTCCTCCCAGGCCCGCTTGCCGCCGAGCAGCCGTACGACGGCGATGTCCGCGCCGTCCAGGAGCGCGGGCAGCTCGTCCGTGACGTCGATGCGGGTCGGGTTGCCGATCCGGTACTCGGCACCGGAGGCGGCCCGGGCCGCCAGCAGATCCGTGTCTGCGGTGGACAACAACAACACTGTGCTCATGCGGGCGCTCCCGGTGGAATGAAAGGCAGTCCTTGCGGCGCACCGGACTCGATGAGCCGCCACAGCGCGTCCGTGTCCGCGTGCTGTTCGATCAGGTCGCCGAGCCGGTCGAGCTGCTCCTCGCGCAGCGCGGCGAACGAGGTGTGGGGGTCCGGCACGAACCGGCGGCCCGCGGCGGCCGCCACCTCCCGCAGGAAGGCCCGCCGGAACCCGTCCGACTCCAGCGAGCCGTGCCAGTGGGTCCCCCAGGTCTGGCCGACGCGGCAGCCGTCCAGGCTGTGTCCTTTGTCATCAGAGATGAACGCTTGGCCCCCGTGGATGTCGGCGACCCCGTGATGGATCTCGTATCCCGTGACGTGCTCGCCGAGGGCTTCGCCCTCCGGCCGGGTCAGGGTCTTCTCCCGCGCGAACCGCACCCTGACGGGAAGGACTCCGAGCCCCTCGACGTGCCCCTGCCGGCTCTCGATCTCGTCCTCGATGTGCTCGCCGAGGATCTGGAAGCCACCGCAGATGCCGAGCACCGGGCGTCCCTGCGCGGCCCTGGTGACGAGGGCGTCGGCCAGCCCGCGCTCCCGCAGCCACTCAAGCGCACGTACGGTCCCACGGGTTCCCGGAATCACGACGAGGTCGGCGTCCGCCAGTTCCTCCGCCCGGTCCACGAACCGCACCACCACACCGGGTTCGGCGGCCAGGGCGTCCACGTCGGTGAAGTTGGACATCAGCGGAATCGCACAGACGGCGACCCGCAGCACGTCCTCGCCCACCGGAGGGCTCACCGAGGACTCCCGGACCGTCCCCCGCAGGGACACCCGCAGCCCGTCCTCCTCGTCGATCCCGAGCCCGTGCCGGAAGGGCAGAACGCCGTACGTGCGGCGCCCGGTGAGGCCGTGGAGCATGTCCAGCCCCGGCTCCAGCAGCGAGACATCCCCCCGGAACTTGTTGACGAGGAACCCTGCGACGAGCGACTGGTCCTCGGGGGACAGCAGCGCGACGGTCCCGAAGAAGGAGGCGAAGACACCCCCGCGGTCGATGTCGCCCACGACCAGCACGGGCAGCCCGGCGTTCCGGGCGATCCCCATGTTGACGATGTCGGTACGCCGCAGGTTGATCTCGGCCGGACTGCCGGCCCCCTCACAGATCACCGCGTCATACGTGCCCCGCAACTCGCCGAGACAGTCGAGCACGGTCCCGAGAAGCTTCTGCTGCCGCCCGCCGTGATAACCGCGGGCGCTCAACTCCCCGACCGGCTTCCCGAGCAGCACGACCTGACTGCTCTGCTCACCACCGGGCTTGAGCAGCACGGGATTCATCAGCGCGGTGGGCTCGACCCGGCAGGCCTGCGCCTGCATGGCCTGGGCCCGCCCGATCTCGGCGCCCTCGCGGGTGACGAAGGAGTTGAGGGACATGTTCTGCGCCTTGAACGGCGCGACCTTCACCCCCTGCCGCACCAGCCAACGGCAGATCCCGGCGGTGACGACACTCTTGCCGGCGTCCGAGGTGGTTCCGGCGACGAGAAGACCCCCGCCACTCATGCCGTACGCCCCTTCACGAAGGCCCGCGCGGCGACCCCGACGCCGAGCGCGAGCAGCCCTACGCGCCGTGACAGCCGTACGGCGCGCTCGATGTCGTACGTGGCGACGGCGCGCCCTCGTTGATTCAGCACCGGCCGATGCTCGACCCGCCCCGCGTACGAGAGGGTCCCTCCCAGCCGGACACCCAGCGCCCCCGCGAACGAGGCCTCGACGGGCCCGGCGTTGGGGCTCGGATGCTTCGGTGCGTCCTCCCGCCAGGCCCGCACGGCACCGCGCGGACTGTCACCGGCCAGGGCGGCGAGTACCGCGGTCAGCCGCGCCCCCGGCCACCCGGCGAGGTCGTCGAGCCGGGCCGAAGCCCACCCGAAGCGGCGGTAGATGACCGACCTGTGCCCCACCATGGCGTCGAGCGTGTTCACGGCCCGGAACCCGAGCAGCCCCGGCACCCCGGCGACGGCCCCCCACACGAGCGCCCCCACGACGGCGTCGGAGGTGTTCTCGGCGACGGACTCCACGACGGCCCGCGCGATCCCGTCGGCGTCGAGAGCCTGAGGATCGCGCCCACACAGATGCGGCAGCCGGTCCCGGGCCGCCTCGACGTCTCCGGCCTCCAGCGCCCGCCCGATGACCCGGGCCTCCCGCACGAGTGAAGTCCCGCCCACGACGGCCCAGGTGGCGGCGGCGGTGAGGGCGACGGAAGCGGTACGGGACGGACGTACGACGTTCTCCGCCACGGCACCGAGCCCCACCGCACCACCCACACACACGGCGGTGTGCAGCGCACCCCAGCCCCGGTGGTCCCGCCACAACATCCGCTCCACGGCGCCCGCGGTCCGTCCGAACGCGGCGACCGGATGCCCACGACGGGGGTCACCGAGCAGAAGGTCACCGATCAGACCGGCGGCGGCGCCGTACGCGAAGACGCGATCGGCACGCACCGGCTCAGCCGATCGCGGGGTCGTTCAAGTGCCTGGAACTGCAGGTGGATCGGCAGGCGAGCATCGCGTCATGTCCTCACTCAGGGTGTCCACGCCCTGGTTCGACGAGTCCGGCGGCGAGAGTTCCTGGCTCCCGGGGCTACCTACCCCGGTGACAGTGGCGGGACCGCGCCGGATTCGCACCGGCTTCCTCTTCTGCCGCCGTATATGGCTCCGGCAGTCCACCACGGCCCTTCGAGAACCGTCAACTTGCTTCTGACCTGCGGCGGGGGAGTGTGCAGAACCCCACATCGCCGGTTCATGGAAGACGGCCGGGCGGGGCCGGGATCGTGGCGGTGAGGGTCTCGGTCACCGTGCCCGCGGGAGGCGGGGTCACGGCGGCGATCGCCGTGGTCACCACGCCGGCCGGCTCGTCGGTGTGGTTGACGTTGGACGCGTCCACGACCTCGCGGCGCGAGATCTTCCAGATCGCCGCGCTGGAGACGACGAGGAAGACCGCCACGACCGCCGTACCCCAGTCGCCGAGGTCCGTGACCGACTCGGCCAGGGCGCCCACCAGGGCCGCCGCCGGGAGCGTCAGGCCCCAGGCGACGAACATGCGGGTGGCCGTGGACCAGCGGACGACGCCGCCCTTGCGGCCGAGGCCGGCACCCATCACCGAACCGGAGACGGAGTGCGTGGTGGAGAGGGAGAAGCCGAGGTGGGACGAGGCCAGGATGACCGTGGCCGCGCTGGTCTGGGCGGCGAAGCCCTGCTGCGGCTGGAGGTCGGTCAGGCCCTTGCCCATGGTGCGGATGATGCGCCAGCCGCCGAGGTAGGTGCCGAGCGCGATGGCGAGACCCGCCGAGAGGATGACCCAGGTGGGCGGGTCGGAGTCGGGCGCGACGACACCGCCGGCGACCAGGGCGAGGGTGATGATGCCCATCGTCTTCTGCGCGTCGTTGGTGCCGTGGGCCAGCGAGACCAGGCCGGCCGAGGCGATCTGGCCGGTGCGATAGCCCTTCGCGGCGGCCTTGCCGTCGGCCTTCTTGCCCAGGGTGTAGGAGAGGCGGGTGGCCAGCATGGCGGCGACGCCCGCGACGATCGGTGCCGCGATCGCCGGGATCAGGACCTTGGTGACGAGCGCGTCGCCGTGGACCGCGCCCATGCCCGCCGAGGCGATGGTGGCGCCGATCAGACCGCCCATGAGGGCGTGCGAGGAACTGGAGGGCAGGCCCACCAGCCAGGTCAGCAGGTTCCAGAGGATCGCGCCGACCAGGGCGGCGAAGATGACCTCGGGACGGATGCCGGTCTCGTCGACGAGACCCTTGGAGATCGTGTTGGCGACCTCCACCGAGAGGAAAGCGCCCACAAGGTTGAGCACGGCGGACATGGCCACCGCGACCTTGGGCTTGAGTGCACCGGTCGAGATGGTGGTGGCCATCGCGTTGGCGGTGTCGTGAAAACCGTTCGTGAAATCGAACGCGAGTGCGGTTACCACCACAATCGCGAGGATCAGCGAGAAGTTTTCCATTTACCCAGGCAATCGTTCGAGGTCATTGGCGCATTGAACGTAGGTAACCTGGATGAACGGAAGGTGAACTGAGGCGGGCCGTGCGGTGACCGGATTCTTCCGCTACGGCGGTGCCGGACCTCGTGGCCCCCGCGCGACCCGTACGCCCCACGGCTATGCCCCCGTGGCGAACCTCCTCAGCTGATTCGCCGACCCGTTGAAGAGATTCTGGTCACCCGGCAGACTGCCGCTGTTCTCGTACTGCCAGATCGTCCAGTACGACCACCCGGCGGGCAGCGTTCCCACGTCCGCCGAGTTGTAGCGGGCCACCCACAGCGCGTGGTCGAAGGCGAAGGCGCCGCTGCCACCCGTACACGTGTTCCACCAGTGGGCGGTCGTGTAGAGCACCGGGCGGCGGCCGGTGAGCCGCTTCACCTCGTTGCTGAAGGACTTGATCCAGCCGACCAACTGCGCCTTGGTCATGCGGTAGCACTTGTGCTTCTTGTCGTACGGGTTGTACTCGATGTCGAGCGCGGGCGGCAGGGTCCAGCCGTCCGCGGACCAGGCGCCGCCGTTGCGTACGAAGTACGCGGCCTGCGTCCTGCCCGACGACTTGTCCGGCAGTGCGAAGTGGTACGCCCCGCGGATGATGCCCGCGTCGCGCGCGCCGTTGTACTGCTGACCGAAGTGTGGATTGCGGTAGTTCGTGGACTCGGTCGCCTTGACGTAGACGAACTTGGCGCCCTTGGCCCTGGCCTTCTGCCAGTCGACGTTCTTCTGGTGCGAAGAGACGTCGTGCCCCTTGGGCGGGCTCGCCGCCGAGGCGGGTGTCCCGACTAGCGCCGTGCCTCCCACGGTGAGCGTGGCCACGGACACGGCCAGGGCGCGGGTTCGGTGACGGGCAGGCTTGCGATCACGGGCCATGTGTCCCCCCGGAATGGCGTCGTGCACAACAAAGCCCAGAGATTACTGGAAGATAATCGAATTGCGGGCGATCTCCGGCCAAGCCATGAGAGAGGGGCGCGTATACGGAAATGCGCCCTTTCGGAGCTCGGGTGTGCGCCCTACAGTGCCCCGGCCCGAGGCGATCCGGCGCCACGGCTGGCAGGATCGCGGCATGGCTGAGGAACGGCGGGATCCACGGGACGTACGGGGTGTCGGTGCCGAGGAGGCGGACGCCTGGGAGGAGTTGGTCGACGCCGCCCGCCGGACGGTGTCCGACGGACTGGTCGTCGGAACCTCCGGGAACGTCTCGGTGCGCGTCGCGGACACGGTCCTGGTCACGCCCTCGGGCGTCCCCTACGACCGCCTCACGCCGGACGACGTGACAGGCGTCGACCTCGACGGCCGACAGGTCCTCGGCAGCCTGGTCCCGACGAGCGAACTCCCCATGCATCTCGCCGTCTACCGCAGCACCGACGCCCGCGCGGTCGTCCACACCCACGCGGTGCACGCCACCGCCGTCTCCACGCTGGTGTCCGAGCTCCCCGCGATCCACTACATGACCGGCGCGCTCGGCGGCGCCGTCCGGGTCGCCCCCTATGCCACCTACGGCACCGACGAGTTGGCCGAGAACATGCTCCACGCCCTCGCCGACCGCTCCGCCTGCCTCCTCCAGAACCACGGCACGATCACCTACGGCAGCACCCTCGCCCAGGCCTACGACCGCACAGCCCAACTGGAATGGATGTGCCACCTGTGGCTGACGGCCCGCGCGGTACCGGGCCTGACCCCGAACCTGCTGACGGAGGAACAGGTGGCGGAAGCGGGGGAGCGGTTGCGGGGGTACGGGCAGCGCGGGGCTTGAACGGGGCGCCTATGGGGGTGCCGGGTCGGGTTGTCGGGCGGCTGCGGGCGGGTGGGGGCTGGTCGCGCAGTTCCCCGCGCCCCTGGGGAGTTGCAGTCACCGGCCCCACGACGAACCGCTCGCCGCACCGTGCGCCACGACGGGCCGTTGGCCGCGTACGGAGCGCAGGGGACGGACACCCCCCACCCCGGCCCCGACCCACCAACCGAACCCCACGCGCTACACAAGCCCCCACCGGGGCCGCACCCGCGCAGGCCCCCGCAGGCACCCCCGCCCAACCGCCGGAGGCACGCCCACTGGCCGTCGGCCGGGTCCGACAGGACACTGAAGGTGTGCGTACTGTCAAAGCGACGGCCGCTGCCGTCACCGCAGCCCTGGCGGCCGGCACGGCCGGAATCGTCGCCGGGAGGATCGCCAGCGACGCCGGACTGAAGGCGTCACCGGGCCGCCCGCTGCCCGGCGAACCCCAGCTCACCGTTCACTCCATCGCCGCCGGCCGTATCACCCTCACCCGCGACCTCGCCGCCCTCCGCCCCGGCACCTACGGTCTCGCAGGCGACGCCTCCCACGCCGTCGTGGGCCCCGTCCTCACCGCGGAACCGCACTCCGCCGACACCGTCGTCCGCCGCCTGGAACGCGTCACCCACGGCAGCCTGGAACCCGGCGACAAGGTCTGGCTCACCCCGAACACGTACGTCGGCAACCCGAAGTCGGTCCTCGGCCTGGACCACACCGACGTCGAGATCCCGGGCGAACTCGGCACCCTGCCCGCCTGGTTCGTCCCCGGCATGCGCGACACCTGGGTCATCGCGGTCCACGGCCTCGGCACGACCCGCGAACAGGCCATGAACCTCATGGAGTTCCTGCACGGCCTCCACTTCCCGGTCCTCGCTCCCGCTTACCGCGGCGATGCGGGCGCCCCCCGCCCGCCCGACGGCCTGAACCACTTCGGCGACACCGAGTGGCGCGACCTGGACGCGGCCATGCGCTTCGCCGTCAGCCACGGCGCCCGCCAACTCGTCCTGCACGGCTGGTCCACCGGCGCCACGATGGCCCTGCGCGCCGCCGCGCACTCGGGCCTGCGCGACCGCGTGCGGGGGCTGGTCCTGGACTCCCCGGTCCTCAGCTGGGAGCGGACCCTGCGTGCCCTCGCCGCGGCCCGCCACACCCCCGGCGTCCTCCTGCCGCTCGCGGTGCGCGCGGCACAGGGCCGCACCGGACTGCCCAGCGACCACTTCGGCCTGTACGCGGACCGCACCGTCCCCTACGCCGGCCGCGAGGCCCGGGCCGACGACATGGGCCCCGACCGGCCCCCGCCGCCGACCCTGATCTTCCACGGCCCGGACGACACGATCGCCCCCTGGGACCTCTCCCGCCGTCTCGCCGGCACCCACCCCGACCGGATCGCCCTCCACACGGTCCGCCAGGCCCCCCACGCGGCGATGTGGAACGCCGACCCGAGCGGCTACGAAGAGGCACTGCGCCGTTTCCTCACCCCCCTGATGTGACCTGCGGGCGCCCCGGTCCCACAGGTTCCGTTTAAGCCCGTACTACTGGCCTGATCTCGGCGTATGCCCCTCCGCGCGGCCCCGGCGTCGACCCGCCCCGTCGCGCGCGGTGGCATTCCGTTTGGGTTTTCGGACCGTCAACCGGAAGACTGCACCCGTGACGTCCCGTATCCCGCGCGACTCCAGGCTTCGACTCGTCCGCCCGCGACCCCTGGCCGCCGCCCCCTCAGCCGTGAACCAACGGCGCCCACGCCGCCCCGCGCCCCGCCCGCCGGAGGGCACACCGGCCCCCGCGGAACTGGCCAGAATGGCGCGCTCCGGTCTGGCCGACGCGGCCCGCGTCGCGCGCTGGGCCGACGGCGCCCTGGGCCCCGGCAGGGACGGCGCGGGCTCCGACGGCAAGGGCGCCCTCTCCGACGAGACAGCCGGGCGCGCGGCCGAGGATCTCGGCCTGACCGCGGCTCAGGTCCGCGCCGCCTGGGACACCGCCCGCCTCGCCGGTCTGATCGAGGTGCATGGCGACAGCGCCCGCCCGGGCTGGCGGCTGCGCGCCTGGAACCGTGACGACAGCGCCGTACTGCGCGGCTGGGTCGCCCTCTTCGACGCCTGGTCCCTCGCCTCCCCGGAACCCACCGACCGCGAGCCCGCCGCCGTCGCCGAGGTCGTCTCGGCCATGCCCCAGGTGCTCTCCTTCCTCCAATTGTCGGCCGGCCCCGTCCCGGTGGAGCAGCTCCTGGACCTCCTGGAGCAGCGCGTCACCGAACTGCGCACCGAGCGCTGCGAGATCCCCTACGGTCCCCAGCCGGAGCCCGTGGAGGAGCCCGAGACGGCCGACGCCCCCCTCGCTCCCCTCCTCGACTGGGCCCTGCGCGCCCTCGCCTCCGTCGGCGCCCTGACCTACGGCGGCGGCCAGGCCACCCTCACCGCGCTCGGCAGCTGGGCGGTGTGGGTCAAGCTGGAGCAGATCTGCGTCGCCGCGCAGAGCCCGGCCGGCAACATCGAGGTCGCCGCCGAGGAGATGCTGCGCGGCTGCGCACAGCTGCGCCCCAACGCGGCCCGCGCCGAGTACCGCGCCTGGCTCGCGGCCCGTCCCGTCGGCAGCGCCGTCACCGAGCTGCTCGGTGCCGCCCGCGGCGACGACGCCCTGCTGCGTGGACTCGCCTTCGAGGCCCTGCGCGTCGTCGGCGCCCCGGCCGAGCCCGACGTCCGCTCCGTGGCCGACGAGCCCACCCTGCGGCCGTACGCCCTGCTGTGGCTGGCCGAGCACGACGGGATCGACCCGGAGGACGCCCACGAGGTGCTCACCCGGGAAGAGGCCACCTGGCTGTGGGTCGACACCGCGGCCGCCGTCGCCGACCACGGCGAGGCCCCGATGCTGGTGCGGCACCTGGAGTCCGCCCTCCAGCCGACCGTCCCCCGACTGCTCGACGAGGTCCGGGCCGTCGGTCACCCGCGCACCGTGCAGGTCCTGGTCGCCCTCGCCGCCGCCCACCCCGACCCGGCCCTCGCCAAGGCCGTACGCCGCGCCGCGTTCCAGGTGCACACGGGAGGATGAGTCAGGCGTGGATCTCCGGGGCGTACGTCCCGAAGCTCCACACATTGCCCTCGGTGTCCCTGGCCATGTAGTCCCGGGAGCCGTACTCCTGGTCCGTCGGGGGCATCAGGATCTCCGCGCCGTGCTCCACGGCGCGGCGGTGGTGTGCGTCGACGTCGTCCACGACGACGTACACCCCGGTCGTGCCCGTGTCCTTCATCGCCGCGTCGAAGACACCGCCGCGGCCTTTCGAGCCGAGCATCACCGCGCCGTTGCCCTGCACCAGTTCGGCGTGCAGTACCGAGCCGTCCTCGCCCTCGTACACCGACAGCTCGATGAAGCCGAAGGCCTCCGTCAGCTGCTTGATCGCCGCCTTCGCGTCGGTGTACAGCAGCGTCGGGTAGATGCTCGGACGCCCACCGCTCGTACCTGCCATGCCGATCACTCCCTTGTGATCAAACGCCGGATCGGAAGCCGGGCGCATGCCGGGAATTGCCTCTGCCGACCAGTCTCGCAGCGACCACTGACAACGGCCCGACGGCAACCACGAACCGCCCCGTAGCGAGACCAACCCAACACCGAAGCAAGGAAAAGTGCTTGCACGCCCCCGTTAGACTTGGCCCATGGCCATTCTCCTCGCGCATTAGACGGCGGGAACGTCCTCAGCCGCCCACCCGTCAATCCCGAATCCGCCCTGGAGTCTGTCCGTGATCTCCGCCTCCGGTATCGAGCTGCGCGCCGGCGCCCGAGTCCTCATCGAGTCCGCCACCTTCCGTGTCGCCAAGGGCGATCGCATCGGCCTGGTCGGCCGCAACGGCGCGGGGAAGACCACCCTCACCAAGTGCCTGGCCGGCGAGGGCATCCCCGCCGCGGGTCAGATCACCCGCTCCGGCGAGGTCGGCTACCTCCCCCAGGACCCCCGCACCGGCGACCTCGACGTGTTCGCCCGCGACCGCATCCTCTCCGCGCGCGGCCTCGACGTACTGCTGAAGAAGATGCGCGACAACGAACAGCGCATCGCCAACGGCCAGGGCGCCACCCGGGAGAAGGCGCTCAGGCAGTACGAGCGCCAGGAGACGGAGTTCCTCACCAAGGGCGGGTATTCCGCCGAGGCCGAGGCCGCCACCATCGCCGCCGCGCTGAACCTCCCCGACCGGGTGCTGGGCCAGCCGCTGCACACCCTCTCCGGTGGTCAGCGCCGCCGTATCGAACTGGCCCGGATTCTCTTCTCCGACGCCGACACACTGCTCCTCGACGAGCCGACCAACCACCTCGACGCCGACTCGATCATCTGGCTGCGCGACTACCTCAAGAGCTACCGCGGCGGCTTCATCGTGATCTCCCACGATGTCGACCTGGTCGAGACGGTCGTCAACAAGGTGTTCTACCTGGACGCCAACCGCGCCCAGATCGACGTCTACAACATGGGCTGGAAGCTTTACCAGCAGCAGCGCGAGGCCGACGAGAAGCGCCGCAAGCGCGAGCGGCAGAACGCCGAGAAGAAGGCCGCGGCCCTGCACTCGCAGGCCGACAAGATGCGCGCCAAGGCCACCAAGACGGTCGCCGCGCAGAACATGGCCAAGCGTGCCGACCGGCTGCTCGCCGGCCTCGACGCGGTGCGCCAGCAGGACAAGGTCGCCAAGCTGCGCTTCCCCGAGCCCGCGCCCTGCGGCAAGACCCCGCTGATGGCGGAGGGCCTGTCGAAGTCGTACGGCTCGCTGGAGATCTTCACCGACGTCGACCTGGCCATCGACAAGGGCTCACGCGTGGTCATCCTGGGCCTGAACGGCGCGGGCAAGACCACCCTGCTGCGCCTGCTGGCCGGGACCGAGCAGCCGGACACGGGCGCGGTCGTGCCCGGCCACGGCCTCAAGCTCGGCTATTACGCCCAGGAGCACGAGACCCTCGACCCCGAGCGCACGGTCCTGGAGAACATGCGCTCGGCGGCCCCCGACCTCGACCTCGTCGAGGTGCGCAAGACGCTCGGTTCGTTCCTCTTCTCCGGCGACGACGTCGACAAGCCGGCCGGCGTCCTCTCCGGCGGAGAGAAGACCCGCCTCGCGCTCGCCACCCTGGTCGTCTCCTCGGCGAACGTCCTCCTCCTCGACGAGCCCACCAACAACCTCGACCCGGCCAGCCGCGAGGAGATCCTCGGCGCGCTGCGCACCTACAAGGGCGCGGTCGTCCTGGTGACCCACGACGAGGGCGCCGTCGAGGCGCTCCAGCCGGAGCGGATCATCCTGCTGCCGGACGGCGTCGAGGACCTGTGGGGCGCCGACTACGCGGATCTCGTCGCCCTCGCCTGAGTAAGCGCCGCTTGATCGAAAGCGTGATCCACGGCGTGATCCACGGCGTATGGATCATTCGGCCCACCGGTGATCCATCATCTGTGTGAGATCTCCTCGTACCGAGGTGTGTCCTACATCGATTTCACGGCCGAGCCCTTTATCGACAGGGGCTCGGCCGTCGTACGTCGCTGACCTGGCATTTCACAAAGGAACCCGTTCGGCGGTACGAACAGCTCTGGGTGGAATTACAGATTCCGCTTGTGGGGATGCGCTCCTGTCGTCAAAACCCTGTCTTACGGACCTTGCCGAATGGGTGGCCATCGCGCCCCGGAGGGGTGATCATGAGGGGACCAGAGCGCACTTCCCATGAGGAGGCACGGGTGGCCGAGACTCTGAAGAAGGGCAGCCGGGTAACCGGCGCCGCGCGCGACAAGCTCGCGGCAGACCTGAAGAAGAAGTACGACTCCGGTGCGAGCATTCGGGCACTGGCCGAGGAAACCGGCCGCTCGTATGGCTTCGTGCACCGGATGCTCAGCGAATCGGGCGTCACGCTTCGTGGGCGTGGCGGAGCGACGCGGGGCAAGAAGGCCGCATCGTCCTGAACCGGGCGGCCCATCGGCTTCGATGGTGACCACCCGGTCGGTCGGCTGACTGACCGGGTGGTTACTGTGCAGTCACTTAGCTGTGCCGTCCTGCGGCACGGAGGATGACCGCACTCATCGGAGGCACCCCATGGCGACGTCCAGCCAGGATGGCCAGGAACTCGTTCCCCTGCTCGACAAGGACGGCGTACGGCTCACCGTCGAGGACACCCTCGCCACGGTGACGCTGACCAACCCGGAAAAGCGCAACGCCCAGAGCCCCGCTCTGTGGCGGGCGCTCGCCGAGGCGGGCCGGCTGGTGCCGGGCTCCGTCCGGGTCGTGGTGCTGCGTGGCGAAGGCAAGTCCTTCTCCGCCGGGCTCGACCGGCAGATGTTCACGCCCGAGGGGATCGAGGGCGAGCCGTCGTTCATCGACCTCGCCCGCAGTGGTGACGCCGAACTCGACGCCGCCATCGCTCAGTTCCAGGAGGGCTTCACCTGGTGGCGGCGCAGTGACGTCGTGTCCATCGCCGCCGTGCAGGGGCATGCCATCGGGGCGGGCTTCCAGCTGGCCCTCGCCTGTGACCTGCGCGTCGTCGCCGACGACGTGCAGTTCGCCATGCGCGAGACCAGCCTGGGCCTGGTCCCCGACCTCACCGGCACCCACCCCCTGGTGGGCCTCGTCGGATACGCCCGGGCGCTGGAGATCTGCGCCACCGGGCGCTTCGTCACGGCCGAGGAGGCGGTGAACACCGGCCTCGCCAACCTCGCCGTACCGCTCGACCAGCTCGACGGCGCCGTGCAGGACCTGGCGGCCGCACTCCTGTCCGCCCCCCGCGACGCGGTCATCGAGACCAAGGCGCTGCTGCGGGGTGCCCAGGACCGCACCTACGACGAGCAGCGCGGCGCCGAACGGGCGGCCCAGACCCGACGGCTGCGTGACCTCGCCGGAGCCGGTGACTAGTCCGCCACGCCCGTCACCAGCACGGCCACCGTCGGACGGTCCGACAGCACCTCTCCCACGGCGGCGCGGACCTCCCGGGCCACGTCCAGGGCCCGGCGGTCCGCGCCCACCGAAAGTTCGACGCGGACATGGCGGCGCGGAAGCGAGCCGTCCCCGGTCTCCCGGTCCGCGATGTGCACCGGCCGCCCGAGCAGACCGGTCAGCCGGTCCACACCGGACACCGACAGAGCGGCCCCGGCCGCGAGAGCCTCGTCGCCCGGCCCCGCCTCCACGGCACGCGGCGGCTCGGGCTGTCGTACGGGAGACCGCTCCGCGTCCTCGTCCACCAGGGCCGTCACCCGCAGGTCCACCTCGCCGAGCTCCAGCCCCAGCAGCCGCTCCGCCGCCCCGGCGAGTGCCGTGCGCAGCCGCTCCGCCGTCACCGGCAGCGGCCGTGCGGGGGTGGCCTCGAACTCCGCCGTGACCCGCAGCGGGCCGGGCGGCAGCGCGCTCGGAGGCGGCGGTACGGCGGGCTCGTGCGTGTCCTCCGGATCGGCGAGCCCGATGCGCACGCCGCCGAGCCGTACATCCGGTAGCTCCCGCACGGCGGCTCGCAGCACCCCCTGGGCCGCATCCTCGGAGATCCACGCTCCGTCGCGCGGTCCTCCCAGGGGCAGCAGCCGCCCCAGCCCCAGCTGATGCCGCACCGTCCGTGCCCACTGCTCCGCCGTCATTACTCCAGCCTGCCGCATCTCCGGCGCGCGATCGCGCAACCGCGCATACGGTGGTCGAAGGAGGACGACCGAAAGGGGTGATGGCGATGACCGACATGACGCAGAACACCGAGGTGGAGTCGTCGGTGCAGCCGCGGAAGACCACCAAGCGTGGCGGCGGCGACGCGGCGACACGCGGGCGGACCACCATCGCCGACGGTGTCGTGGAGAAGATCGCCGGACTCGCGGCACGCGACGTCCTCGGCGTCCACGCCATGGGCAGCGGGCTGAGCCGCACCTTCGGGGCGGTACGGGACCGGGTGCCCGGCGGTTCGAAGTCCGCCACCCGCGGGGTCAAGGTGGAGGTCGGCGAGGTGCAGACCGCGCTCGACCTGGAGATCGTCGTCGACTACGGCGTCTCGATCTCCGACGTGGCCAGGGCCGTGCGGGAGAACGTCGTATCCGCGGTGGAGCGAATGACCGGCCTGGAGGTCGTCGAGGTCAACATCGCGGTGAGCGACGTGAAGCTGCCCGACGAAGAGGACGAGGAGCCGGAGACCCGGCTCCAGTAGCCGGACCACACCTTCAGGGACCTTAGGGAGCGCACGATGAGCATGGCCGTGGTCGGCATGATCGCCGGCATGGCGCTGGGCTTCGCAGGGTATTTCGGCGGATTCGGCGCCTTCCTGCTGGTGGCGGCGCTGGGCGCCATCGGCTTCGTCGTCGGCCGGTTCCTGGAGGGGGACCTGGAGATCGGCGACCTCTTCCGTACTCGTGACGAGCGGCGTGACCGGCGGCGATGACGTCCGTGAGCAGTGAGGCAGGCGCGGCGGACGAGCTCCGCAGACCCCTGACAGCGACCGCCGTTCCCCCGGGTGACCGAGGGGCGACGAGGATCGCCGACCGGGTGGTCGCGAAGGTCGCGGGACAGGCGGCCCGCGAGGCGCTCGGACGACTCCCCGCCGAGGCCCAGCCCCCGTACGCCACCGTCGCCGTCCACCGCGAGGTCGCCCGGATCCGTATGCACCTCGAACTCGACTACCCCTGCGACATCGGCGCGCGTTGCCGAGAGGTGCGTCAGCACGTGGTCGAGCGGGTAGTCGCGTTGGTGGGCATGGAGGTGTCGGAGGTCGCCGTCCAGGTGGAGCGGCTGTATCCGGCACAGGCACACGGCGTGGCACAGGGGAGGACGCGATGAGCGAGCCCCAGGGCTCCGAGGGCACCACACAACGACTGCCGGTCCTCGAGAAGGCACCGGACCAGCGGGACCAGGCCGCGTCGGCGGCCGCGTACGGACCACCACCCGTCCCGGAGGACGGGGCGGGCGGCGGAAAACGCCGTTTCTGGTCGGCGCGCAGGGTCCCGGCGGGCATCGTGGCCCTGCTGCTCCTGCTCGTCGCGGGGATCTTCCTGTACGACGTCGCAGCCGTCCGGGCCGACCGGCCGGCCATGCACTGGCGCCGCGAACTCGCCCGGCAGCTCGCCGAACGTCCCCTGGACGACACCTGGGTCCTGGTGGGCGCGGGCGTCGCCGCGGCCCTGGGCCTGTGGCTGATCGTCCTGGCCGCCACACCGGGTCTGCGCGGCGTCCTCCCGATGAGCCGCACCCATCCGGACGTCCGGGCGGGCCTCCACCGGGACGCGGCCGCGATGGTCCTGCGGGACCGGGCCATGGAGGTGGCCGGCGTCCAGTCCGCACGCGTACGGGTGAGGCGTAAGAAGGCCGATGTCCGCGCGGTCTCCCACTTCCGCGAACTGGACGACGTACGCGCCGACTTGGACGTGACCCTCACCGAGGCGATCACGGCACTGGGCCTGGCCCGGCCCCCGGCGCTGTCGGTGCACGTGGCGAGGACGACCAGGAAGAAGGGCTGAGGCCGATGCTCAGGACCGTCAACCGCGTACTGATCGGCCTGGTGGGGCTGGTACTGCTCGTCGTCGGCGGCTCGGTACTCGCCGTGGGCCTCGGCCTCGACCCGCCCTCCTGGTGGATCCACGACGGCAAGAAGGACGTCCTGCTGAGTGACGCGGAGCGCACCCGCTGGGACGGCGAGGGCTGGTGGTGGCCGACGGTCATCGCCGCACTGGCACTCGTGGTGCTCCTGACCCTGTGGTGGCTGACCGCGGTCCTCCGCAGGCGCCGGCTCACGGAGGTACGCGTCAACACGGGCGACGGCGAGGGCGCGCTCCTGCGGGGCCGGGCCCTGGAGGGCGTACTCGAAGGCGAGGCAGCCGAGTTGGACGGCGTCCACCGGGCGCACGCCCACCTGACCGGCCGTCCGGACGCCCCCCGGACCCGCGTACGGCTCCTGCTGGAACCCCACGTGGACCCGGGAACGGCCCTGCACGTCCTGACGGAACAGGCCCTGACCCACGCCCGCAATTCGGCAGGGCTCGAGACCCTCCCGGCCGAGGTCCGCATGACCGGCGTCAAGCACAAAGCGGAAAGGGTCAGTTGAGAGCCTTCAGAAACCGTGCCTCATGCCCCCGTCGACAGGCAGCATGACGCCCGTCAGATAAGACGCGGCCGGCGACAGCAAAAACGCGGCAGCCCGCCCGAACTCCTCCGGCGTCCCGTACCGCCGCAAGGGAATCCGGGACTCGTTCGCGGCCCGGGTGGCCTCCGGATCCGCCGACAACGCGTCCAGCTCGCGCACGCGATCCGTGTCGATACGGGACGGCAGGAGCCCGACGACCCGAATCCCCCGCGGCCCCAGTTCGTCCGAGAGCGACTTCGCGAACCCGGCGAGACCGGGCCGCAGCCCGTTCGAGATCGTCAGCCCCGGAATCGGTTCGTGCACGGACGCGGAGAGCACGAAACCGATGACACCCCCGGCTTCCAGCTCGGCCGCAGCCGCCCGGGCCAGCCGAACCGCTCCCAGAAACACCGACTCGAACGCGGACTGCCACTGCTCGTCCGTGTTGTCGGCGACAAATCCCGGCGCGGGCCCGCCCACGCTGATCAGCACCCCGTCGAAGCCGCCGAAGTTCTCCCGCGCGGCGGCGATCAGCCGCTCGGCCGCCGACGGATCGGCGTTGTCGACGGCCACCCCGAACGCGTTCGGCCCCAACTCCGCCGCCGCGGCGAGCACACGCGTCTCGTCCCGCCCGGTCACGACGACCTTCGCCCCGTCGGCGACCAGCTCGCGCGCGGCCGCGTTGCCGAGCCCCCGGGTCGCTCCGGTGACGACGTACACACGGTCCTTCAGTCCAAGATCCATGGTCCCTATCCTGCCTCCTCGTTCCCGTACAGAGTGAGGGCGGTGTTCACCAGTCCGATATGGCTGAACGCCTGCGGGAAGTTGCCGAGCTGGGCGCCGGCCACGGGGTCGTACTCCTCGGACAGCAGCCCCACGTCGTTGGCCAGCCCCAGCAGCCGTTCGAAGAGCTCCCGCGCCTCCTTCGTACGGCCCGTCATGTGGAGCGCGTCGGCGAGCCAGAACGAACACACCAGGAAGATGCCCTCGCCGCCCGGCAGTCCGTCCACCGTCGTCTCCTCGGCGCTGTACCGCCGTACGAATCCGCCGTCGTCCAGCTCTGTGCGGACCGCGTCGACGGTGCCGACGACACGGGGGTCGTCGGGCGGCAGAAAGCCGACACGCGGGATCAGCAGCAGGGACGCGTCGAGTGCGCGCGAGCCGTAGGACTGAGTGAAGGTGTTGCGTGCGGCGTCGAAGCCCTTCTCGCATACCTCGCGGTGCACCTCGTCGCGCAGCGCGCGCCAGCCGTCCAGGTCGCCGCTCAGATCCGGGAAGGCCTCCAGGGCGCGCACGGCGCGGTCGGCGGCGACCCACACCATGACCTTCGAGTGGACGAAGTCGCGGCGACCGCCGCGCACCTCCCACAGCCCCTCGTCCGGCTGCCGCCAGGAGGACCGGAGAAAGTCCAGCAGGACGCTCTGCAGGGACCACATGTGCGGTTTGGCGGGCAGGCCCGCCCGCCGGGCCAGCGACAGCGAGTCCATGACCTCCCCGTACACGTCCAGCTGGAGCTGTTTGACGGCCGCGTTGCCGATGCGTACCGGCCGGGAGCCGCCGAAACCGGCCAGCCACGGCAGCTCGAACTCCGGCAGCCGCCGTTCTCCCGCGACGCCGTACATGATCTGGAGGTCCGCCGGGTCGCCGGCCACCGCGCGCAGCAGCCAGTTCCGCCAGGCCTCGGCCTCCTCCAGGTAACCGCACTGCACCAGGGCGCCCAGGGTGAGGGTGGAGTCGCGCAGCCAGCAGTAGCGGTAGTCCCAGTTGCGCACCCCGCCCGTCTCCTCCGGCAGCGAGGTCGTGGCCGCGGCCACGATGCCGCCGGTCGGCCGGTAGGTGAGCGCCTTCAGAGTGATCAGGGAACGGACCACGGCGTCCCGGTGCGGACCGTGGTAGCGGCAGCGCGCCGCCCACGCCTGCCAGTCGGCCACGCTGCTCTCCAGCGCTTCGAACGGGTCGACCAGCGGGGGGCGCGGCTCGTGCGAGGGGTGCCAGGTGAGGACGAAGGCGACCTTCTCTCCCTCCTCGACGGTGAACTCCGAGTGCGTCCCGAAGTGTTCGCCCCAGGTGCGTACCGGGGGCTCGCTGCGCAGCCAGGTCGCGTCGGGTCCCGCGACGGCCACCCGGTGCCCGTCCGACCTGCGCATCCACGGCACGATCGAGCCGTACTCGAAGCGCAGCCGGAGCGTGCTGCGCACGGTGACCCGGCCGCGGAGCCCCTCCACCACGCGTACGACGTCGGGGGCCAGGTCGCGCTGCGGCATCAGGTCGGTGACGCGCACCGCGCCCTCGTCGGTCTCCCACTCGGTGTCCAGGACGAGGGTGCCGGGGCGGTAGGAGCGCCTCGTGCACCGGTCGGCGTTCTCCGGGGCGATCCGCCAGTGCCCGTTCTCCTCGTCGCCGAGCAGCCTCGCGAAGCAGGCCCCCGAGTCGAAGCGGGGCAGGCACAGCCAGTCCACCGAGCCGTCCGTGCCGACCAGGGCGGCGGTCTGTTCGTCGCCGATGAGGGCGTAGTCCTCGATACGGGGGTGCACGGAGTGCGGGTTCCCGGCTGGTCGAGGCGGCAATCAGGGGTGGGGCCGGGGGAGTGACGCCGTCGTGCCGGAGAAGATCACCCCCGGGTGGGCCGGAGTCTGGTTCAGCACCCACAGACCGATCAGCGTCGCCAGCGCGAACACGACCGCGATGAGGACGGCGAGGACGAGCCGGCGGCGGCGCTCGCGGCGCAGCCACTCGCCGCGTGCCGTGCGGTAGGCGTCGGGTGCCGCGTGCACCCCGCCGGCCAGCGCGGCCAGGGCCTCCTGCAGCTCGCGCTCGGTGCTGCGGTCCGGACCGGTGCCACGTGACTCGGTCGTGTCTCGATGTGTCATCGCCGGGCCTCCATCGCCTGGGTCAGGGCGGCCAGGCCGCGTGCCGTGTGGGTCTTGACGGAGCCGCTGGAGATGCCCATCGCCGAGGCGATCTCGCTCTCCTTCAGCCCGAGCCAGTGCCTGAGCACCAGCGCCTCGCGCTGCCGGGCGGGCAGTTGCTGGAGCGCGTCGATGAGGACGCGCTGGTCGTCGTGGAGGAGCGCGGTGCTCTCGGCGGAGGCCACGAGTTCCGTGGACGGGGCCTCGACGTGCCTGCGGGCGACCTGGAGGTGCCGTATCCGCATCCGCGTCAGATTGCAGACCGTGGAGCGCAGATAGGCCTCCGCGGCCTCGGTGTCCCTCAGCCGCCGCCACTTCCGGTAGATCTGGTAGTAGGCCTCGGCGACCACGTTCTCCGGGTCGTCGGCGCCGAGCAGCACGGCGAGGCGGAGCATCGAGGCGTAGTGCAGCTCGAAAAGGCGGGCCACACCGGCCTCGCGCTCCAGCTCGGCCGGGTCGGCCGCCGCGGGGGCGAGCGGGAGGGGCCCGGGGGTGCCGTGTCTCAGATGCTGTCTCACGGGTTGTTCGCTCCCGTCTCGGGGCGCCGCCTGACGGTCAGGCGCGACGGTAGGTCGGTCAGGTCGGCGCCGCGCGGGACGCCGAGCCGTTCGAGGGCCGCGGTTCCGGCCAGGGCGACGGTCAGGTTGAGCAGGAGGGCGACGAGACCGGCGTAGATCTGGAAGGGCCCGCTGCCGAGCGACGAGAAGCCCTCGCGGACGACGAGGAAGGTGCCGGCCAGCATGCCCGCGCCCCACCCGGCGAGCAGCGCCCGCGGATGCAGCCGCCCGGTGAACAGGCCCACGGCGACGGCCGGGAAGATCTGCAGGATCCAGACCCCGCCGAGGAGTTGGAGGTTGACGGCGTCCTGGTCGCGCAGCCCGAACACGAACGCCACCGCGCCCACCTTCGCCGTCAGCGACACCGCCTTGGCGATCCGCACCTGCCGTTTGGGCGTGGCCGTCGGGTGCACGTACTCGACGTAGACGTTGCGCACGAAACTGGTGGCCGCCGCGATCGACATGACCGCGGCCGGGACCAGCGCCCCCACGGTGATCGCGCCGAACACCAGCCCGGCCAGCGGCCCCGGCATCAACCGGTCCACCAGCATCGGTACGGCCGTCTCGGCGCCGCCCTCCGGTGCCCGCACCCCGGCCGCGAGTGCCGCGATGCCCAGGAACCCGAAGAGCGCGAGCAGCCCGGTCCAGGCGGGCAGGGCCACGACGACCTTGCGCAGGGTGCGCGGGCTGTCGGCGGCGAAACCCGCGGTCAGGACGTGCGGGTACATCAGCAGGGCGAGGGCGGAGCCGAGAGCGAGGGTGGCGTAGGCGGGCTGCTGTTCGGGAGAGAGAAGCAGTGCCGGTCCGCCCAGGCGCTCGGCGGCCCCGTCGAACACCGCGCCCGGTCCGCCGAGCCGTTCCAGGACCAGCCAGGTGACGGCGGTGAGCGAGACGAAGACGGCGACCGCCTTGAGCGCGGAGATCACGGTCGGCGCCCGCAGCCCGTGGCGGTAGGTGGCCACCGCGAGGCCCGCGAACAGCGCCACCATCACCAGGTCACCGGTCGCGCCCCGCGGATACACGCCCCCCGCGGTCAGCACCGCCCGTATCCCGAGCAGTTGCAGCGCCAGGTACGGCATCGTCGCGAGGATGCCGGTCAGCGCGACCACCAGGGCCAGCGGCGGCGAACCGTAGCGGCCGCGCACGAAGTCGGCGGCGGTGATGTAGCCGTGCCGGCGGGCCACCTCGCCCAGGCGGCTGAGCAGCACGAAGGCGATCGGGCACACGATCACCGTGTACGGCACCGCGAAGAAGGCGGCCGCGCCGTTGCCGTACGCCAGTCCCGGTACGGCGGTGAAGGTGTACGCGGTGAAGATCGTGCCGCCGAGCAGCAGCCAGGTCCACACCGGGCCGAGACTGCGGTCGGCCAGCGCCCAGCCCTCCAGGGACGGCAGCCGGTCGCTGGGGTGCAGGCGGCGCGCGGTCACGGCGAGCAGCGACGCTCCGCCGATCACGGCGAGGAACGTCGCGGTCATGGCGCTGTCGGCCATGGTCACCGTCCTTGGTGTGCCCGCAGGTATGGCTTGACCCTCGCGCAAGAGTTGCGCGGGCGGCCGGTTCGGAGGACAGGGAACCGGCGGGAAATCTTCTGGACATTCGCTGTCAACCGTCCGCGACGGGTGGGCAACTCTTGCACAGACCCACAGCGATGGGGAGAGGAGCACAGGTCATGGCACGGACCGGTCATCACCGGCTACGGCGCGTCGCGATCGCCGTACTGCTTCTCGCACCCACCGCGGGACTGCTGTGGGTCCCGATGTACGCCGGTGCGGAGCCGCGCCTGGCGGGCACGCCGTTCTTCTACTGGTACCAGCTCGCCTGGGTGCCGGGGTGCGGACTGTGCCTGCTCGCCGCGTATGCGCTGACGGACCGACATCGCCGCTGAGTCTCTCTGTGCCTTTCCCGTTCCACCGTTTCCGGTGAGGAGCCGCCATGCCCGAGACCGTCCTTCAGCCTGCCCTCAAGGCGCCTGAAAAATCACGTATGTCACCTCGGTCGATCCTGCTGTGGGCCGTCGTCGCGCTGCTCGGCGCGGTCGCCTGGGGCGTGCTCGCGCTGGCCCGGGGCGAGAAGATCTCCGCGGTCTGGCTGGTCGTCGCCGCGCTCGGCTCGTACGCGATCGCCTACCGCTTCTACTCCCGTTTCATCGCCCGCCGCGTCCTGGCACCGGACGACCGTCGCGCCACTCCGGCCGAACGCCTGGAGGACGGGGTCGACTTCCACCCCACCGACAAGCGGGTGCTCCTCGGCCACCACTTCGCGGCCATCGCGGGCGCCGGACCGCTGGTCGGCCCGGTGCTGGCGGCCCAGATGGGATATCTGCCGGGCACGCTGTGGATCGTCGCCGGAGTGATCTTCGCGGGGGCCGTACAGGACATGGTCGTGCTGTTCCTGTCCATGCGGCGGGACGGCAAGTCGCTCGGGCAGATGGCCCGGGACGAGATCGGCCGGGCGGGCGGCGCGGCCGCGTTGATCGCGGTCTTCGCCATCATGATCATCCTGCTGGGCGTGCTGGCGCTGGTCGTGGTCAACGCCCTCGCGCACTCCCCGTGGGGCACCTTCTCCGTCGCCATGACCATCCCGATCGCCCTGTTCATGGGCTTCTGGATGCACCGCATCCGCCCCGGCCGGGTCGTGGAGACCAGCTTCATCGGCGTCGCGCTGCTGCTGCTCGCGATCGCCGGCGGCAGCTGGGTCCAGAACTCCTCGCTGGCCTCCACCTTCACCCTGAGCCCGACGACCCTGGTCTTCTGCCTGGTCGGCTACGGCTTCGTGGCGTCGGTCCTCCCGGTCTGGATGCTCCTGGCCCCCCGCGACTACCTCTCCACCTTCATGAAGATCGGCACGATCGCGCTGCTGGCCGTGGGTGTCGTGGTCGCCGCCCCGGTGCTGCGCGCGGACGCGGTGAGCGACTTCGCCACATCGGGGGCGGGGCCGGTGTTCGCGGGCTCACTGTTCCCCTTCCTGTTCATCACCATCGCGTGTGGCGCGTTGTCCGGCTTCCACGCGCTGGTCTCCTCCGGTACGACGCCGAAGCTGATCGAGAAGGAGTCGCAGGTTCGTCTCATCGGTTACGGCGCCATGCTGATGGAGTCGTTCGTGGCGATCATGGCGCTGATCGCGGCGGCGACCCTGGAGCCCGGCCTGTACTACGCGATGAACGCCCCGGCGGGACTGCTGGGCACGACAGCCGAGTCGGCCGCGCACGCGGTGGCGGGCCTCGGCTTCACCATCACGCCCGACCAGCTGACCCAGGCGGCCAAGGCGGTCGAGGAACAGTCGCTGATCGCCCGGTCCGGAGGCGCCCCGACCCTCGCGGTCGGCATGTCGGAGATCTTCTCCGGGGTGTTCGGCGGTACCGCCATGAAGGCCTTCTGGTACCACTTCGCGATCATGTTCGAGGCGCTGTTCATCCTGACCACGGTGGACGCGGGTACGCGCGTCGGCCGCTTCATGCTCCAGGACATGCTCGGCAACGTGTGGAAGCCGGTCGGCCGGGTCAACTGGAAGCCGGGCATCTGGCTGTGCAGTGCTCTGGTGGTGGCGGCCTGGGGCTACTTCCTCTACACCGGCGCCACCGACCCCCTGGGCGGAATCAACCAGCTCTTCCCGCTCTTCGGCATCGCCAACCAGTTGCTGGCCGCGATCGCGCTGGCCGTGTGCACCACCGTCCTCGTCAAGTCCGGGAAGCTGCGCTGGGCCTGGGTCACCGGGGTCCCGCTGGCCTGGGTGGTGGCGATCACGTTCACCGCGGGCTGGCAGAAGATCTTCTCCGACGACCCGCGGGTCGGGTTCTTCGCCCAGCGGGCCAAGTACGCGGACGGCATCGACGCCGGCCAGGTCCTCGCGCCCGCCAAGACGCTCGACGACATGCACACGGTGGTCACCAACTCCACGGTCGACGGCGTGCTGATCGCCTTGTTCCTGCTGCTGGTCGCGGTCGTGCTCGTCAACGCGGCGGTGGTGTGCGCACGGGCCGTCCGGGCGCCGGGGGCGTCGCCGACCACCGAGGCGCCGTATGTCGAGTCGCGGATCGATGTGCCCGAGCAGGCCGGTGAGGAGCTCGTGGGAGTGCGCTCGTGACGGTGACCGTGAGGGTGCGGCGGTGGGCGCGGGCCGTCCGGTGGTACCTGCGGGAGCTGACCGGGGAGGCGGAGTACGACCGCTACCGCGAGCGGCATCTGCGCCACCATCCGCTCGCGCCGGTACCGACCCGGCGGGAGTACGAGGTGCTGCGCAGCCGGCACCGGGAGGCTCATCCGCAGGGGCGGTGCTGCTGACGCCGCCGTCGTGGACCACGGGGCGGGCACACCGCCCGCCCCGTACACCCACTCACTTTCGGGACCGAGATGTTCAGACGCCGCACCGCCCTGCTGGTCCACCCCGCCCTCGACGACGACGCGCTGCACGCGACACTGACCGAACTGCGGCCCACCCCGCAGCTGCACGGCCTCGGTGCGGGTTCCAGCCGTCCGCTCTGGCAGCCGGTCGCCGACCTGCTGCGGGACACGGGCAGGGACTGGGATCGCCGGTGGCACCGGATGTCCGTACTGGCGAACCACTTGCCGCCTGCGGTGTGCGAGCGGTGGATCGGCGAACGCCCCGACGACGGGGACGCGCTGGCGTTGTGGTCCTGTGTCCGGTGTGTACGGCGGGCCGCGGCCGACGGGTGGACCGCGGTCCGGGACGCCGAGCGGGCGTGTCTGCGTGCCGCCGAGGTCTGCCCCGAGGATCCGACGCCCTGGCTGGCCCTCCTCGGCCTGATGCACTCCCTGGCGGTGCCGCCCCGGGACGCCGTGCCCGTCTGGACCGAGGCCGTCACCCGTGCCCCGTGGCACCGGGGCGCCTACCACCGGCTGCTGAGTTATCTGTCCCCACGCGGACACGGCTCGGTCGCCGACATGATGGACTTCGCCCGGCAAGGTGCCGCCCGCGCCCCGCACGGCTCGCCCCTCGCCCTGCTCCCCGTGGCGGCCCGCGTCGAACTCGTCGCCCACCGGCAGCGGCAGACGTCTCTCGGGGCCGACAGCCACTGGAACGAACCCCTGGCCGGCGCCGAGATCGAGTCGGCCCTGACCGACTGGTTCCACACCGCCGCCGCACCGCACGCCGAGGCCGTCGCCGACCTCAACATCCTGGCCTTCGCCCTCGTCCGCGCGCACCGCCCGTCCGACACGGCACCCGTGTTCCGGCGGATCGGCCGCCGTATGACCCCGCATCCATGGGCGCTGCTCCCCGAGCCGGAGCGCACGTTTCTCTATTGGCGGGACCGGGAGGGGGGCCGTCCGGGTCGGTGAGGCGGAGACTGCGGCCGGTGTCGGGCTCGGGGCGAGGGGGCTCACCTGGCCGGTGTACTGAGGGCGGCTGACTGGTCACGCCGTGGTCGGCGCTGGGTGTCGGGCCGGCCGGTGTCACACCGCGGCCGGCTCCGCCTTCGTCGTGCTGTCCTGCTCCGCCTTCTCCCGGCGGTCGCGGAGTTCCCGCCGCACCAGGACCACCCAGCCGATCGGAACGCCGAGGGAGAACAGCCACCACTGGATGGCGTAGGCGTAGTTCAGCGCGGCGTCCTCCTTGCCGGGGTCGCCGCCGATCAGTTCCGGGACGTCGCCCTTCGGCTCGGGTGCCGTCTGGGCGATGTAGCCGCCGAGCACCGTGGCGCCCAGCCGCTCGGCCTCCTGCTCGCTGTTGATCAGCATGACCTGCCGGTCGGGCAGCCCTTTGAGGTTCTTGATGCCGCTGGCCGCGGTCGTCTCGTCGGGCATCAGCCGTCCCGTGACGGTGATCTCACCCTTGGGGGGAGCGGGGATCTTCGGGAACGCGGTCTGGCTCGGCCCGTCCGAGGGAATCCACCCCCGGTTCACCAGCAGCACCTTGCCGTCGTCCAGGACGAAGGGGGTCAGGACGTGGTACCCGACCTCGTCGTCGGAGTTGGTGCGGCGCCGGACCACGACCTCGTCGTCGGTGTCGAACCGACCCTTCGCGGTCACCCTGCGATACCGGTCGTGGGTGGTGACGGTGTGTCCGGGCGAGGTCATCCGCTCCACGGGCACCGGCTTCGCGGACATCGCGTCGGTGACCAGCTGGTTGCGGGCGGTGCGCTCCTCGTAGCGGTGCATCTGCCAGATGCCCAGCCTGATCATCGTGGGGATGAGGAGCAGGGCGACCAGCGTGAGGATCACCCACTGCCGGGACAACAGGAAGCGGTACACCCCACGACCGTACAACTCGGACCGCGGGGTGTTCGCACAGGGGTGTGGTCAGACCCGGTCGACGATGCCCACCCTTCCCTCCGCGCGGGCGCAGTGCGCACCGCAGAACCAGTGCCCCTCGACCTCCACACCCTGCCCGATGATCTGCACACGACAGTGCTCGCAGATCGGTGCCATCCGATGGATCGCACAGGAGAAGCAGTCGAAGACGTGCACCGCGCCCTGTGCGTGCACCTCGAAGGTCATGCCGTAGTTATTGCCGCAAACTTCGCAAGTCGCCATGCGCCACAGGGTGGGCCGTCGTCGCCCCGCGGGCGAGTCGGCGCGGGGTGAGTCGTACGGCAATCACCCGTCCGTACGGTCCCGGCCTTCCGTACGGTCATCCCTCCGACGCCGGCTCCACATCCCTGAGAAGCTGCCCGAAGGCCGCCTCGTCGACGACCGGTGTGCCGAACTGCCGGGCCTTGACCACCTTGGACGTGCCCGAGTCCGGGTCGTTCGTGACGAGCAGACTGGTCAGCCGGGAGATGCTGGTGGCGACATGCAGCCCGGCCTCGACCGCCCGGTCCTCAAGGAGGTCGCGCTCGATCGAGGTGTCCCCGGAGAACGCGATCCGCATGCCCTGCCTGAGCGGCTTGCCGTCCTCGTAGCGCCCCGGGTTGGGGTAGGGGCACGCGGGCCGCTTGCGGGCGGGCCGCCAACTCGTCGGCCGGTAACTGCCGTAGCCGGCCGACTGCCTGGGCACCGCCCGGTCCGTCCACTCGGTCAGCGGCCGGCACTCGTGCAGGGGCAGCCGCACGCTTCGTGCGGCCGCCGCCCGCAGACTCGGCCGGAACGCCTCCGCGAGCACGCGCGCGTCGTCGAGGGCATGGTGCGCCCGCTGCTGTACGACGCCGAAGTGCGCCGCCAGCGACTCCAGCTTGTGGTTGGGCAGCGGCAGCCCCAGCTCCTTCGACAGGACGATGGTGCACAGCCGCTGACTCACCGGCGGCACCCGTCCCGCGCGTGCGTACTCGCGGGCGATCATCTGCCAGTCGAAGACGGCGTTGTGTGCGACGAGCACGCGACCGTCGAGACGGGCCGAGAACTCGTCGGCGATGTCGTGGAAGAGAGGCGCGCCTTCGAGTGTCTCGCTCGTCAGCCCGTGGATCCACACCGGGCCGGGATCGCGCTCCGGGTTGACCAGCGTGTACCAGTGGTCCTCGACCTCGCCGCGCGCGTCCAGCCGGTAGACGGCGGCGGAGATTATCCGGTCCTCCCGGGCCAGGCCGGTGGTCTCCACGTCGACGACCGCGTATCCCTGCGGATACACGGCCGGCCACGTTGTGGGGGAGGACGCTGCGGTCGTCTGGTCTTCGAGCATGGTCAATGAGGATACGGGCCGCGACTGACAGTCCCTCACGGTGGCGTCGCTGCCCGGCTCGCGACGACCGGGGTGCCATCCTCCGGAGATGACCCAACCGACGCACGACGAGGCTCACGGCGGCGCGCTCGGCGCCCGCCTCAACTGGCTGCGCGCGGCCGTCCTCGGCGCCAACGACGGCATCGTCTCCACGGCGGGACTGGTCGTCGGTGTGGCCGGCGCGACGAGCGACCGCGCGGCGTTGCTGACGGCGGGTCTGGCGGGCCTGCTGGCCGGCTCGATGTCGATGGCGGCCGGGGAGTACGTGTCCGTGTCGACTCAGCGTGACTCCGAGATGGCCGCGCTGGCCGTGGAGAAGAGGGAGTTGAGGGAACAGCCGGAGGCGGAGCTGGAGGAGTTGACGGACCTTCTGGAGGAACGGGGGCTGTCGCGCGACGTGGCCCGTGAGGCGGCGGAACAACTGACGGAACGTGACGCACTGCGGGCTCACGCGCGCGTGGAGCTCGGCATCGACCCGGACCACCTGACGAACCCCTGGCATGCGGCCTGGGCGAGCTTCCTGGCGTTCACGGCGGGGGCGTTGCTGCCCCTGCTCGCCATCGTGCTGCCACCGTCGGGGTGGCGGGTACCGGTGACGGTGGTGTCGGTGGTCGCGGCGCTGGTGCTGACCGGCTGGTGCAGCGCACGGTTGGGGGCGGCGGCCGCGGGGCGGGCGGTGGTGCGGAACGTGGGGGGTGGGGTGTTGGCGATGGGGGTCACTTACGGGGTGGGGGTGTTGTTGGGGGCGGCGGGGGTCAGTTGACGTGGAGGCGGTCGGGAACAACCGCCTACTGACACCCCTTGGTGGAGATCGCCAAGAAGCAAGCGCGTACCACCGGTAATACTTGTGGGTAACAACGTCTAGCCGCGCCCGACCGGCGGTTCTACGGTGCACGCATGCCGAACCTCCCCGACGTCGTGGTCTGGTCCATACCCGCCTTCGTACTGCTCACCGTCATCGAGATGATCAGCGTCCGCGTCCATCCCGACGAGGATGCCGCCGGCTACGAGACGAAGGACGCCGCCACCAGCATCGGCATGGGACTGGGCAGCCTCTTCTTCGATTTCCTGTGGAAGATCCCGATCGTGGCCCTCTACACGGCCCTGTACGAGCTCACCCCGCTTCGCGTCCCCGTCCTGTGGTGGACGGTCCCCCTGATGCTGCTCGGGCAGGACTTCTTGTACTACTGGTCCCACCGCGGCCACCACGTCATCCGCATCCTGTGGGCCTGCCACGTCGTCCACCACTCCAGCCGGAAGTTCAACCTCACCACCGCGCTGCGCCAGCCCTGGACGACCCTGACGGTCTGGCCGTTCTACGTCCCCCTCGTCGCCGCCGGCGTCCACCCGGCCGCGCTCGCCTTCTGCTCCTCCGCGAACCTCGTCTACCAGTTCTGGATCCACACCGAACGCATCGACAAGATGCCCCGCTGGTTCGAGTTCGTCTTCAACACCCCGTCCCACCACCGCGTCCACCACGCCTCCCAGGGCGGCTACCTGGACCGCAACTTCGGCGGGATCCTCATCGTCTGGGACCGGCTCTTCGGCTCGTTCGTTGCCGAGACCGAACGACCCGTCTACGGGTTGACCAAGAACATCAACACGTTCAACCCGATCAAGGTGGCCACACACGAGTACGCAGCGATCATCAAGGACGTCAAGAAAGCACGGAGTTGGCGCGAGCGGGCGGGACGCGTCTTCAGGGGGCCGGGCTGGGCACCGGCACCCATACCGGAGACGGCCGAGGAGACCGTGCCCGCGTGAGAAGGGTCCCGAGCGCCCACGGAACCCACCGCACCCGCCGCGCACTCCTCGCGGTCTTCGCCCTCGCCGCCGCCGTCGACCTCACCTCCCTGGCCACCGGCTTCGCTCCCGGACACGCCGTCGCCAAGCCCCTTCTGATGCCCCTTCTGGCCGCGTACTCCGTCGCGTCCGCGGCGCCCCGGCTCCTGGTCGCCGCCCTTCTGTGCGGCTGGGGCGGCGACGTCCTGCTGCTGTCCGACGCCGACCCCGCCTTCCTCGCCGGCATGGCCTCCTTCGCGGCGGGCCACGTCTGCTATCTCGCGCTCTTCCAGGCGTACGGCAGCCCACGCGCGCGTGTCGGCCTCCTCGCACCCGCCTACGCCACCGCGCTCGTCGTCACCGTCGTGGCCCTGTGGCCGGACCTGCCCGCCGGACTGCGCGTGCCCGTCGCCGGCTACAGCGTGCTGCTCACGGCCATGGCGTGCGCGTCGGCCGTGCGGTTCGGGGCGCTCACCGGACTCGGCGGCGCGCTCTTCCTCCTCTCGGACACCCTCATCGCGACCGGCGTCGCCGACTGGCCCCAGCTCCCACGGCCCGATTTCTGGATCATGCTCACGTACAGTGCCGCGCAGTTCCTGCTGGCCAGTGGCACACTACGAGCCCTCGAAGCGCGCCCGGGACCGCTGGCGACGTACGGTGAGATGCGCTCGACCACCCCCTGAGCGCCCTCACGACCTCGCACGAGAAGGATCCTCGCCATGCGCGCCACCACCATCCACGCCCCGTACGACATGCGCGTGGAGGACGTGCCCGAGCCCGTGGTGCAGCTGCCCACCGACGCCGTGCTCCGGGTGCTGCGCGCGTGCATCTGCGGCAGCGACCTGTGGGCCTACCGCGGAGAGTCGGCCCGGCAGCCGGGGCAGCGGATCGGCCACGAGTTCCTCGGCATCGTGGAGGAGACCGGCTCCGAGGTCGGCACCGTCAGCCGCGGTGACCTCGTCGTCGCGCCCTTCATGTGGTCCGACGGCGTCTGCGACTACTGCCGCGAGGGCCTGACGACCTCCTGCGAGCACGGCGGATTCTGGGGTTCCGTCGGCTATGACGGCGGCCAGGGCGAGGCCGTGCGTGTCCCCTTCGCCGACGGCACCCTCGTACGGCTGCCCAAGGAGGCGGCTTCCGACGACCGCCTGCTGTCCTCCCTGCTGACTCTCTCCGACGTCCTGGGCACCGGTCACCACGCTGCCCTCGGTGCCGGGGCCCGCCCGGGCGCCACGGTCGCCGTCGTCGGCGACGGGGCCGTCGGCCTGTGCGCGGTGCTCGCGGCCAAGCGGCTCGGCGCCGAACGGATCATCGCCCTGGGGCGTCACCAGGTCCGCACCGACATCGCGCGCCGCTTCGGTGCCACCGACGTGGTCGCCGAGCGCGGGGACGCGGCCCTCGAGGCCGTCCGCGAACTCACCCGCGGCCAGGGCGCGCACGCCGTCGTCGAGGCCGTCGGCACCGAACAGTCCATGCGTACGGCTGTCGCCATCACCCGCGACGGCGGTGCCATCGGCTTCGTCGGTGTGCCGCACGGCAGCGGCACCGGCGTCGACCTCGGTGTCATGTTCGACCGGAACATCGCCCTGCGCGGCGGGGTCGCGCCGGTCCGTGCCTACATCCCCGAGCTGCTCCCCGACGTCCTGGACGGCACCGTCGACGCGTCACCCGTCTTCGACATGACCGTCGACCTGGAGGGCGTCCCCGCCGGCTACAAGGCGATGGACGAGCGCACCGCCCTCAAAGTCCTCGTCACCAACTAGCGCTCACGGAGCAGCTTTCACCAGCGGATCGGCAGCGGCAGCGCCGTCAGCAGCCCCGACACCACGACCACGAGTCCCAGGGCGAGGACCTCCGCCCGTGCCGGGGCACAGGCGGTCAGCGATGCGGGGGCGCGGTGCAGCCGGATCCGCGCCCACAGGGCGAGAGCGGCGACGACCGCCACGAGGAGCACCTTGGCGAGCAGCGTGCGCCCGTAGGCCGTGTCCGTCAGCTGCTCCAGAATCGTGCCGGGCGGCATCCGGCGCAGCGAACTCCACACACCGGTCGCGGTGATGGCGGCGAGCAGAACGGCCGCCACGCGCGCGTAGAGCCCGAGCAGCGCCGCGCCCGGCTCCGCGGGGCCCCAGCGGCGCAGCGTCCGCAGCACCCGCAGCAGTCCGCCCGCCCACAGCGCCGCGCACGTCAGATGAACCAGCGTCAGACCGGAGCCGGTCAGCGGACTGTGTTGGGTCGGGGGATGGGCGCGCAGGGCCTCCGCCACCACCACGGCCGCCAGGGGCCACACCTGGGCGGCCGGGCGGGCCGAACGGGCGCACAGGCCGGCCAGCAGGAACGCGTTGACCTCCAGGAGCGCCAACTTGCCGTCCCGCGACTCGTACAGACCGCCGACATTGATCTCGGAAAGGCTGTGCGGCACCAGATTGCCGGTCGCCACGACCGACGCCAGACCCAGCGCGGCGAGGAAACCGGCGGCGGCCGCCCAAGGGGCCCAGGAGCGCGGCACGTCCGGCGGGGCATCGGGCACCGAGCGGACCAACAGGCCCACGAACAGTTCGCCCAGCGGCACACACAGCGCCGCGAACAGCACCGCCCTCAACAGGGCCACCCCGCCGGCCCCGGGCGCAGCGGCCTCCCCGGTGCCATGCAGTGCGGCGGACGGCCCGAACAGCGGTATCGCTGCGGCCAGTACCGCCAGGACGAGGACGGCGACCGCCCGGCCCGTGCCGGGACGGCGGGTGGGGCCGCCCGCGTCGGTCGCCTCGGAGGTGGGTCTTATCAAGGTCACCCCACGATCTTGACCACAACGGACAGAACCGGGCAACTGCAGTGAAACAAGTAGTGGTGAGGCATTCCACCCATAGGTACGCCTCCGGTGCCGCGGTCGGTTCCGGCCCGCTCAGCACAGGCGCGCGGCATCCGTTCCCCACGGCACCGGCGGCCGCGCCCAGTCCGCCGGACCGCCCTCGAAGGAGACCGGCGACAGGGCGTATCGCAGCCGCCCGAGCGCGCTGTCCGTCTCCGCCAACCAGGGCTCAGGGCCGTCGTACGGCTCGCTCATGGCGTCGCCCGCCGCGGTGCCGTCCATGCCGTCGATCAGCCACTGGGCCGTCCGTGCCAGCGCCAGCCGCACGAACCGGCTCCCGCCCCCGTACGACTGCTCGGTCAGCGCCCGCAGCACGGCTGCCGCCAGCAGATAACCCGTCCCGTGGTCGAGGGCCTGCGCGGGCAGCGCGCCCGGCCGATCCGGTGAACCCTCCAGCACCGCGATCCCGGTGGCCGCCTGCACGAGGCTGTCGAAGCCTCGTCGTTCACGCCATGGCCCGTATTCGCCCCACGCCGACAACCGCGCCACGACCACCCCGGGCCGCCGCTCCGCGAGCGCTTCGGGTGACAGTCCGAACCGGTCCAGTGCTCCCGGCCGGTATCCGGTGACGACCACGTCCGCCGCCGCGAGCAGTTCCTCGAACGTCTGCCGGTCGGCGGCCAGGTCGAGCGTCGCCGACCGTTTCCCGAAGCCCGTGTCGGCGTGCTGGTCCGGCAGTTCGGGCAGCCAGGGCGCGTCCAGGCGCAGGACGTCCGCGCCGAGCAGGGCGAGGGTGCGGGTGGCGACCGGTCCCGCGAGGACCCGCGTCAGGTCCAGGACGCGCACGCCGGCGGCCGGCAGCAGGGGAGAGGTGTCGACCGGCGCGAACGCACGCACGCGTGCCGTGTCCAGCCGCCCCCGCTCCACCAGCGGCCGTTTCGCCACCTCGGCCGCCTGCGGGTGCACGGCCCACTCCTCGGGAGAGCGCAGGGCGACGGCGAGACCCCCTGCCTCGTGCACGGCATCCTCGACGTCCAGGGCGGACCGCTCGGCCAGCGCCGCCTCCACGGCCGCCGGGTCCTCCGGCACTCCCAGTGCCTGGAGCAGCCGCGCCCGGTGGTGCGGATAGTTCGCGTGCGTGCGGACCCACCCGTCCGCGGTCTGCCAGAACCGGGACAGCGGCGCGAAGTTGACCGGCGCGCGCCCATTGATCAACAGATGACGCTCGCTCAGGAAAGCGGTGGCGACCGCCCCGTCGTCCACCCGCACTGTCGGCACCGCGGCGAGCCCGGCCCGCCGCGCCCCCAGTTCGGCGGCGGCCAGTGCGCACTCGCCCACACAGGTCCGCGCCAGCTGCTGTGCGGGAAGGCGCCCCTGAAGAGCGCCCTCCCGCACCACATACTTGATTCCGGTCATGACTGCACTATGCAGTATTGACGCAATCAATATATGGAGGGACCTACTTCGTCACCGCGTCCAGTGCGTCCACCGTGCCCCAGCCGTAGAAACCGTTGCGGTTCTTGGACCCCTCGCACACCGCGTCGACCTTGCCGTCGCCGTTGATGTCGTAGGGATCCGTGCACGGCGTGGCGTCGGCCTCGGCGTACAGCAGCGCCTTCACCAGGGCCGGCGGGGCGTACGGGTGCGTCGACTTGATCAGGGCGGCCACGGCCGCGGCGTGCGGCGAGGCCATCGACGTACCGGCCATGTAGCCCCACTTGCCGCCGGGCAGCGTGCCCAGGATGAGCCCGCTGGTCGCGGGCGGCTGGGGCGTCTGGTAGGCCGTCGAGTCACCGCCGGGCGCGGCGACGTCGATGACACCCAGGCCGTGGTTGGAGAAGGACGACTTGATGCCCTTGGCGCCGGTCGACGCGACCGTCACGACACCCGGCAGCTGGGTCGGTATGTCGAAGCACTTCGACGGGTCGATCACCCGGTCCGAGGGCGTGCCGTCGTTCGGCGAGGCCGGGTCGGTGATCTCGTCGGCCGCGAGGTCGTAGTTCTCATTGCCGGCCGCGGCGAAGTTGACCACGCCCTTCTTCTCCGCGTACCTCGAGGCCCGGGTGATGGCGTCCACGAGGGCCTTCTGGTCCGGGTCGTCAGTGCAGTTGAAGTACCACGGGTCGGTGTAATAGCTGTTGTTGGTGACATCGACCCCATGCGTGGCCGCCCACACGAAGCCGCAGACCACGGCCTCCGTGTAGAAGTAACCGGCGGTGGTCGCCACCTTGATGCCCGCCACCTTCACGCCGGGCGCGACCCCCGTCATACCGACGCCGTTCTTGGCGGCCGCGATCTCACCTGCCACGTGCGTGCCGTGCGGGCTCTCCGCGGCGCTCGGCCGCCACGCCCCGTCGGTGGTGTCCGGCTTGCCCGTCACGCAGTTGACCGACGCGTCCCGGTCGAAGTTCGGCGCGAGGTCCGGGTGGGTGTCGTCCACGCCGGTGTCGATCACGGCGACGGTCACCTTGCTGCTGCCGAGCGACTTCTCGTGCGCCTTGTCCGCCTTGATGGCGGGCAGGTCCCACTGCAACGACTCCAGCGGGTCCTGGCCGGCGTCGGCGGCGGCCTGCGCGGCGGCCAGCTGCGCCGAGTTGAGCGCCTTCGGCGTCCCCTCGTCCGTCGTCGACTGCGCGGGCAGCGGCGCGTTGCGCGTGTTGCCGGCCGACTCGACCCCGCGGACCTTGCGGATCGTCTTGGCGAAGTCGGCGTTCGACGAGTGGACGACGATCACGCCGATCTGGTCGTACGACGTCACGATCGTGCCGCCGGCCTCGGCGATGGCCTTCTTCACCTGGGCGGAAGGGCCGTGCCCGGGACGGACGTTGACGACGTAGCTGAGCGCCGTCCCGCCCTCGTCGGCGGAGGCGAGGACGTCGCTGACGGCACCGGTGACACCGGCCGCGGTGCCGGGCAGACCGGCCGCGGACGCCGAGGCGCCCGGCAGGAACGCCATGGCCGTCGCCATCGCCATACCGAGCGGGATCGCGAGCGCGCGCCGATGGCGCGAGTGGGGCCCAGTCATGATGAGAGTCTCTCCAGTTCGTATGCGGGACAAGCGGGGCGCGCGGGTCACTTGACCGCGCGCAGCGCGTTGACGATGCCGAAGCCGTAGAACCCGTTGGCCCGGGTGCCGCCCTCGCACACCGCGTCCTGCGTGCCGTCGCCGTCCTGGTCGTAGGAGGCCGGGCAGCTCGTGGCGTCCGCCTGCGCCTTGAGCAGCGCCTGCAGTTGGGCCGGGCTCGCCTTGGGATGCGTCGACTTCAGCAGCGCGGCGACGCCCGCGGCGTGCGGCGAGGCCATCGAGGTGCCCTGCAGGAAGCCGTACCCGCCGTTCGGCAGGGTGGACAGGATGCGGCCGTTCTGCGACGGCGTGTCCGGGATCTGGTAGAGCCGGTCGCCACCGGGTGCCGCGACGTCGATGACGCCCTTGCCGTACGAGGAGTAGTACGACTTGAGGTTCTTGACGCCCGTCGCGCTGACCGTGACGACACCGGGCAGCTGCGTCGGCACGTCGAAGCACTCGTGCGGATCGACGGTGCGCTCCACCGGAGTGGAGTCGTCGGGACTGGAGGCGTCGACGAGCGCGTCGGAGTCCAGGTCGTCGTTGGAGTTGCCCGCCGACGCCAGGCTGAGCGTGCCCTTGTGCTGCGCGTACAGCTGCGCCCTGTTGACCGAATCAACAATGGCCCGCTGATCGGGGTCGTCCATGCAGTTGTACAGCCAGGGATCAACGTAGTAGCTGTTGTTCGTGATCTCGACGCCGTGGTCGGCGGCGAACACGAACGCGCACACGACGCTCTCCGGGTAGAAGAGGCCGTTGCTCCGGTCGGTCACGTTGATGGCCGACACCTTCACGCCGGGCGCGACTCCGGCCACGCCGACACCGTTGCGGGCCGCGGCGATCTCCCCGGCCACGTGCGTGCCGTGGTAGTCGTCCGCGGTGTACGGCCGCCAGGCGCCCGCGGTGGTGTCCGGGACACCGCCGTCGCAGTTGGCCGACTGCGCGGCGGAGAAGTTCGGTGCGATGTCGGGGTGGGTGTCGTCGACGCCGGTGTCGATCACGGCGACGGTCACCTTGCGGCTGCCCGGGTTGATCTTGGCGGCCTTGTCGGCGCCTATCGCGCGCAGGTCCCACTGATCGGCCTCGAGGGGCTCGCTGTCCGGCGTGGCGGCCGAGGTCTTCGCGACCTTCGCGGCCTGCGCGTCCGACAGCACCTGGACCGCGCCCTCGTCCGTCGTGCCCGCCGGGGTCAGCGGCGAGGTGCGGGTGGCGCCGGCCGACTGCACCCCGCGCACCTTGCGGATCTTCTGGGCGAAGTCCGGCGCGGAGGAGTGGACGACGATCACGCCGATCTTCTCGTACGCGATCACTACGGTGCCGCCGGCCGCCGGTATCGCCTTCTTCACCGACGCGATCGTGCGGTGGTCCACCTTGGTGTTGACGACGTACGACAGGTTCGTCGCGTCCGCTGCCTGTGCCACGGACTCCGTGACAGGGGCGGCCGAGGCCGCCGAGGGCAGAAAGCCGAGCGAGGCCGTGAGGGACAGCACGACGGGCACGGCGAGCGCGAGACGGTCTCTTGAACGTATCGAACGTCTCGAACGTCTGGAACGCGGCTGGGACATGGGGTCTCCACATCATCCGGAAACGAAACCGGCCCGAGACACAGGTGTCGCTCGGGCAGGTACATGACGGGTAGTGCAGGCCGAAGCTATCTTCCGAAGTCGCTGGCCAGCAATGACTTCCCCAAGGTGAGTTCGGAAAGAAGCAAAGCGAGTTGAACCGGTCCGAGCGTGCCGCCGTGACCTTGGGCAGGGAACGCGAGGACACTCGCGCCCGATCCCCGTCACAACCGCATCCGCAACGCGAGGAGTCTCCGTGGCCACCGACGCACCGCCACCCTCGAAAGAGACCCATAAACTCCCCACCACCGAGGAGTTCACCGAGGTGCAGGAGAGCGCGGAGTTCGGTGAACTGCGCCGCTCCTACCGCTCCTTCGCCTTTCCGCTGACCGTCGGCTTCATCGCCTGGTACCTGCTGTACGTCCTGCTGTCCAACTACGCGGGCGACTTCATGGGCACCAAGGTCGTCGGCAACATCAACATCGCCCTGGTCCTGGGCCTCGCCCAGTTCCTCACCACGTTCCTCATCGCCTGGTGGTACGCGCGCACCGCTGCCGCCCGCTTCGACCCCAAGGCCGAGGCGATCAAGTCCCGGATGGAGGGCGGCGCATGAGCCCCGCGATCACCCTGGCGGCCGGCGAGGCCAGCGAGCACCGCGGGCTGATCATCAGCCTGTTCGCGGTCTTCGTCCTCGCGACCCTCGTCATCACGGTCTGGGCCGGACGCCAGACCAAGGACGCCTCCGACTTCTACGCGGGTGGCCGCCAGTTCACCGGCTTCCAGAACGGCCTCGCCGTCTCGGGCGACTACATGTCCGCCGCGTCCTTCCTCGGCATCGCGGGCGCCATCGCCCTCTTCGGCTACGACGGCTTCCTGTACTCCATCGGCTTCCTGGTCGCCTGGCTCGTCGCCCTGCTCCTGGTCGCCGAACCGCTGCGCAACTCGGGCCGCTACACGATGGGCGACGTCCTCGCGTACCGGATGCGCCAGCGCCCGGTCCGCACGGCGGCAGGCACCTCCACCATCGTGGTCTCGATCTTCTACCTGCTGGCCCAGATGGCGGGCGCGGGCGTCCTGGTCTCCCTGCTGCTCGGTATCACCAGCGACGGCGGCAAGATCGGCATCGTCGCCCTGGTCGGCGTCCTGATGATCGTGTACGTCACCATCGGCGGCATGAAGGGCACCACCTGGGTCCAGATGGTCAAGGCGGTCCTGCTGATTGCCGGCGCCCTGCTGCTGACCTTCCTGGTCCTGCTGAAGTTCGACTTCAACATCTCCGACCTGCTGGGCTCGGCCGCCGACAACAGCGCCAAGGGCTCGGCCTTCCTGGAGCCCGGTCTGAAGTACGGCGCGACCAGCACCACCAAGCTGGACTTCATCTCGCTCGGCATCGCCCTGGTCCTCGGCACCGCCGGTCTGCCGCACATCCTGATCCGCTTCTACACGGTGCCCACCGCCAAGGCCGCCCGTAAGTCGGTCATCTGGGCCATCGGCCTCATCGGCGCCTTCTACCTGATGACCCTCGCCCTCGGCTTCGGCGCCGCGGCCCTGATCAAGCCGGACGAGATCATCGCCTCCAACAAGGCGGGCAACACGGCGGCGCCACTGCTGGCACTGCATCTGGGCGGCGTCGACTCCAACTGGGGCGCGATCCTGCTGGCCACCATCTCGGCGGTCGCCTTCGCCACGATCCTCGCGGTCGTCGCCGGCCTCACCCTGGCCTCGTCGTCGTCCTTCGCGCACGACATCTACGCGAACGTCATCAAGCGCGGTCAGGCCACCGAGAAGCAGGAGATGAGTGCGGCCCGCTGGGCGACCGTCGGGATCGGCGCGGTCTCCATCCTGCTGGGCGCCCTCGCCCGCGACCTCAACGTCGCAGGCCTCGTCGCGCTGGCCTTCGCGGTCGCCGCCTCGGCAAACCTGCCGACGATCATCTACAGCCTCTTCTGGAAGCGGTTCACCACCTCCGGCGCCCTGTGGTCGATCTACGGCGGACTCGTCACGGCGGTCGGCCTGGTGCTGTTCTCGCCGGTCGTCTCCGGCAAGCCCACCTCGATGTTCCCGGACGTCGACTTCCACTGGTTCCCGCTGGAGAACCCGGGTCTCATCTCGATCCCGGTCGGCTTCCTGCTCGGCGTCATCGGCACCTACCTCTCCAAGGAGGAGCCGGACAAGGGCAAGTACGCGGAGCTGGAGGTCCGGTCGCTGACCGGTACCGGCGCCCACTGACACGCCCCTTGAAGCGGCCGTGTCGTAGATCTCTACGACACGGCCGCTTCGTACGTCGTGGGATCGGGCACTGTCGTTGTCAGCGACGTCACGTAGGCTCGCAAGTGACGGAAACCGATGGAGTCGACACTGATCCGCGACGAGGGAGGGGGCCCACGTGCTCATCGACACCTACGGCCGGGTGGCCACCGACCTGAGAGTCTCGCTGACCGACCGCTGCAATCTGCGGTGCACGTACTGCATGCCGGAAGAGGGCCTGCAGTGGCTGGCCAAGCCCGATCTGCTCACCGACGACGAGATCGTCCGCCTCATCGACATCGCCGTCACCTCCCTCGGTATCGAGGAGGTCCGCTTCACCGGCGGTGAGCCCCTGCTGCGCCCCGGCCTGGTCGGCATCGTCGAGCGCGTCGCGGCCCTGGAGCCGCGCCCCCAGATGTCCCTCACCACCAACGGCATCGGCCTCAAGCGCACGGCCACCGCCCTCAAGGCCGCCGGCCTGGACCGGGTCAACGTCTCCCTCGACACCCTGCGTCCGGACGTCTTCAAGACCCTCACCCGCCGCAACCGCCACCAGGACGTCCTGGAGGGCCTGGACGCGGCCCGCGAGGCGGGCCTGACCCCGGTCAAGGTGAACTCCGTCCTGATGCCCGGACTGAACGACGACGAGGCCCCCGACCTCCTCGCCTGGGCGGTGGAGCACGACTACGAACTGCGCTTCATCGAGCAGATGCCCCTGGACGCCCAGCACGGCTGGAAGCGCGACGGCATGATCACCGCCGGGGACATTCTGACCTCCCTGCGCACCCGCTTCGACCTCACCGAGGAGGGCTCGGAGAAGCGCGGCTCGGCCCCCGCGGAACGCTGGATCGTGAACGGCGGTCCACACGTAGTGGGCGTCATCGCCTCGGTCACCCGACCGTTCTGCGCGGCCTGCGACCGCACCCGCCTCACGGCCGACGGTCAGATACGCAACTGCCTCTTCGCCCGCGAGGAGACAGACCTCCGAGCAGCACTGCGCTCCGACGCCCCCGACGAGGAGGTCGCCCGCATCTGGCGCGAGGCGATGTGGGGCAAGAAGGCGGGCGCGGGCCTGGACGACCCGACGTTCGTCCAGCCGGACCGGCCGATGTCGGCGATCGGGGGCTAGGCCCCTTCGGGCGCCTGCCAGTCCTCGAACTTCACGACATCCTTGAGGAAGCCCCGCACCCCGAGGAACTGCGACAGATGTTCCCGGTGCTCCTCACAGGCCAGCCACGTCTTGCGCCGCTCCGGCGTGTGGATCTTCGGGTTGTTCCACGCGAGCACCCACACGGCGTCGGCGCGGCAGCCCTTCGCGGAGCAGATCGGGGTCTCGTCACTCACGGATTTCGTCTCACAAGCGGGAAAACGAGCAGGGAAAACAAGTGGGGAAAAGGCGACGCCGAGCAGCCACGGGGGGAGCTGCCCGGCGTCGGTCTGTCGCTCCGACGGGGGATGCGGAGCGCGTACGAAGTATGTCACGGGTAACCCGTCGTACGGCACTGGAACAACATGATTGATCTGAGCTTTCCTTGAGCTTGGTACTTCAGGTCCGCTCGCGCGGTTCGCCCCGCGCACCCGACGCCGCTCCGCCCGCACCGCCTTCCGGCACGGGTTCCGCGAAGTCGTCCTCGGCCCGCGGCGGCATGATCATCGGCGGGGTGGGAGCGGTCACGAAGGTCGACGGCAGCGAGGGCGCGTTCTCCCGCCCCGCGTTGGCGATGACGACGGCGATATAGGGCAGAACCGCCCCGAGCACCAGCGCGACGATCGCGACGTGCCGTTCGACGTTCCAGAGCGTGGCCGCGAGCACCACGGAAATCGTACGGACCGTCATCGAGATGACGTACCGGCGCTGACGTCCGCGCACGTCCTCCTGAAGGCTCGTCCTGGCTCCGGTGATCCGGAACACCTGGGCGCTGCCGCCGCCATGCTGCTTCCGCATCACATTCCACCATCCGCCCGCATCGGACTCTCCCCGTTCCCCGCATCCGCTCCGTACCCGGTGGAGGTACCGGGCCCGGACAACTCCCACGTTACGCCGCGTCTGCGCCGCCTACGAGACCGGGGCACCTCCCGCCTGGGCGAACGGGCTCGCTCCCGGCACGTACGGCCGCACCCGGCATGCGGCGTAGCGCGGACGGACCGACACTGACCGTAGTGCTCACGTCGAGCCGTACGAGGAGGCAGCCATGGGCTGGTTGTGGGCGATCATCGTGGGATTCGTGCTGGGCCTGATCGCCAAGGCCATCATCCCCGGGAAACAGCACAGTCCCCTCTGGCTGACCACCATCTTCGGCATGCTCGGCGCCGTCGCCGGCAACGCCATGGCACGCGGGTTCGGCGTGGACGAGACCCCCGGCATCGACTGGAGCCGCCACGTCTTCCAGCTCATCGCCGCGATCATCATCGTCGGCTTCGGCGACATGCTCTACATGGCGACGCTGGGCAAGAGGAAACACCGGACCTGAGAGCCGTACGACGAAGGGGGCGCCCTCCAACGGGAGAGGCGCCCCCTTCTGCCGTGCTCAGGACCTAGGCCGAGGTGACCTCGACCGCGGCCAGGTTCTTCTTGCCCCGGCGCAGCACCAGCCAGCGACCGTGGAGCAGGTCCTCCTTGGCGGCCACCGCGTCCTCGGCCGAGACCTTGACGTTGTTCACGTAGGCCCCGCCCTCCTTCACCGTCCGCCGCGCGGCCGACTTGCTGGCCACGAGTCCCACCTCGGCGAACAGATCCACGACGGCACCGAGCTCGGCGACCCGGACGTGGGGCACCTCCGAGAGCGCCGCGGTCAGCGTCTTCTCGTCCAGCTCCGCCAGTTCGCCCTGCCCGAAGAGGGCACGGCTCGCGGCGATGACAGCGGCCGTCTGGTCGGCGCCGTGCACCAGCGTCGTCAGCTCCTCCGCCAGCGCCCGCTGCGCGGCCCGGGCCTGCGGACGCTCCTCGGTCTGCTTCTCCAGCTCCTCGAGCTCCTCACGGGACCTGAAGGACAGGATGCGCAGGTACGTCGAGATGTCCCGGTCGTCCACGTTCAGCCAGAACTGGTAGAACGCGTACGGCGTCGTCATCTCCGGGTCGAGCCAGACGGCGCCGCCCTCGGTCTTGCCGAACTTGGTGCCGTCCGCCTTGACCATCAGCGGCGTGGCGAGACAGTGCGCCTCGGCCTCGGGCTCCAGCTTGTGGATCAGGTCGAGCCCCGCCGTGAGGTTGCCCCACTGGTCGCTGCCGCCCTGCTGCAGCGTGCAGCCGTACCGCCGGTACAGCTCCAGGAAGTCCATGCCCTGGAGCAGCTGGTAGCTGAACTCCGTGTAACTGATGCCCTCCTGGGACTCCAGCCGGCGCGCGACCGAGTCCTTGGTGAGCATCTTGTTGACACGGAAGTGCTTGCCGATGTCCCGCAGGAACTCGATGGCCGACATCCCGGCCGTCCAGTCCAGGTTGTTCACCATGACCGCGGCGTTCTCGCCCTCGAAGGACAGGAACGGCTCGATCTGCGCGCGCAGCCGGGACACCCAGTTCGCGACCGTCTCCGGGTCGTTCAGCGTGCGCTCGGCCGTGGGGCGGGGGTCGCCGATCTGACCGGTCGCCCCGCCCACCAGCGCCAGCGGGCGCAGGCCCGCCTGCTGGAGCCGGCGCATGGTGAGGACCTGCACCAGGTGACCGACGTGCAGGCTGGCCGCCGTGGGGTCGAAACCGCAATAGAACGTGACGGGACCGTCCGCGAGCGCCTTGCGCAAAGCGTCCTCGTCAGTGGACAGGGCCCACAGGCCACGCCACTTCAGCTCGTCGACGATGTCCGTCACGGTTCTCGTATCTCCTCGAAAGGTCCTCGGGCAGTCGAGTGACTACCGGCTACGAGGTTATACGCCCTGACTGACAGAACTCATATTGAAATCCGGCACCCGCAGCGCCGGCATCGCGGCCCTGGTGAAGTAGTCGCTCCACTCCCTCGGCAGCGTCTTCTCCGTCCGCCCCGCCTCCGTCGCCCGCCCCAGCAGGCCGACCGGCGACTCGTTGAACCGGAAGTTGTTGACCTCGCCGGTCACCTCGCCGTTCTCGACGAGGTACACGCCGTCCCGGGTCAGCCCGGTGAGCAGCAGGGTGGCCGGGTCGACCTCGCGGATGTACCAGAGGCAGGTCAGCAGCAGTCCTCGCGTGGTGTTCGCGACCATCTCCTCCAGCGAGAGGTCCGATCCTCCGTCGAGGACGAGGCTGCCGGCCGCCGGGGCGACGGGCAGCCCGGTCAGGCCCGCGCTGTGCCGGGTCGTCATCAGATGCGCCAGCTCGCCCCGCCGGACCCAGTCGGTGGCGGCGACCGGCAGACCGTTGTCGAACACCGACTGATCGCCCCCGGAGGAGTGCGCGACCACGAAGGGCGCGGATTCCAGGCCCGGCTCGTTCGGGTCGCTGCGCAGGGTCAGCGGCAGCTCGGTCAGCCGCTCGCCGACCCGGGTGCCGCCGCCCGGCTTGGAGAACACCGTCCGCCCCTCGGCCGCGTCCCGGCCCGACGCCGACCACAGCTGGTAGATCAGCAGGTCGGCGACCGCGGTCGGCGGCAGCAGCGTCTCGTACCGCCCGGCGGGCAGCTGGTGGCGCCGCTCGGCCCATCCCAGACGTACGGCGAGCTCGGCGTCCAGGGCCGCCGGGTCGACGTCCTTGAAGTCCCGGGTGGAGCGTCCGGCCCAGGCCGAGCGGGTCCGGTCCGGCGACTTGGCGTTGAGCTCCAGCGTGCCGTTGGGCTGGTCGTGGCGCAGCCGCAGCCCCGTGGACGTGCCCACATACGTCGACACGAGTTCGTGGTTGGCGAAGCCGTAGAGCTCGCGGCCGCCCGCACGCGCGCGTGCGAAGGACTCGCCGAGCGCCGGCGCGAAGTCGGCGAAGACGGCCGAGGAGGTCTCGGCGGGCGCGTCCGTGAAGTCCGGGGACTCCGGTACGCCCGTGACCAGCGGCTGGGCGTCCTCGGCGGGCCCGGCACCGCGCGCGGCGGCCTCCGCGGCCCGCACCAGCGGCTCCAGCTCGTCCGCGGTCACCGCGGACCGGGAGACCACACCGGAGGCGGTGCCTTCCTTGCCGTCGACGGTCGCGACGACCGTGAGCGTGCGCCCGCGCGTGACGCCGTTCGTGGTGAGCGCGTTGCCCGCCCAGCGCAGGTTGGCGGTCGACTGCTCGTCGGCGATCACGACACAGCCGTCGGCCTGGGACAGCGCGAGGGCCCGCTCGACGATTTCGTGCGGCTTGTTGGTGCGGGCGCTCATCGACCGGCCTCCTGCGTGGTGTTCAGAATGTTGACGCCCTTGAAGAGGGCCGACGGGCAGCCGTGCGAAACGGCCGCGACCTGGCCGGGCTGGGCCTTGCCGCAGTTGAAGGCACCGCCGAGGACATAGGTCTGCGGGCCGCCGACCGCGGCCATCGAGCCCCAGAAGTCGGTGGTGGTCGCCTGGTAGGCGACGTCCCGCAGCTGCCCGGTGATCCGCCCGTTCTCGATCCTGAAGAACCGCTGACCGGTGAACTGGAAGTTGTAGCGCTGCATGTCGATCGACCAGGACCGGTCCCCGACGACGTAGATGCCGCGGTCCACGCTCCCGATGAGGTCCTCGGTCGACATCCCGGCGGGGTCGGGCTGGAGCGACACGTTGGCCATGCGCTGCACCGGGACGTGCCCGGGGGAGTCGGCGTAGGCGCACCCGTTGGAGCGCTCGAACCCGGTCAGCTTCGCGATCCGCCGGTCCAGCTGGTAGCCGACGAGGGTGCCGTCCTTCACCAGGTCCCAGGACTGTCCCTCGACGCCCTCGTCGTCGTAGCCGATGGTCGCGAGACCGTGCTCGGCGGTGCGGTCACCGGTGACGTTCATCAGCTCGGAGCCGTACCTGAGCTTGCCGAGCTGGTCGAAGGTGGCGAAGGAGGTGCCGGCGTAGGCCGCCTCATAGCCGAGCGCGCGGTCCAGCTCGGTGGCGTGGCCGATGGACTCGTGGATGGTCAGCCACAGGTTGGACGGGTCGACGACGAGGTCGTACAGGCCCGCCTCGACACTGGGCGCCCGCATCTTCTCGGCGAGCAGCTCCGGGATCTGCTCCAGCTCGCTCTCCCAGTCCCAGCCGGTGCCCGTGAGGTACTCCCAGCCGCGGCCGACCGGCGGCGCGATGGTCCGCATCGAGTCGAACTCGCCACTGGACTCGTCGACCGACACCGCGGTCAGCTGCGGGTGCAGCCGGACCCGCTGCTGCGTGGTCACCGTGCCGGCGGTGTCGGCGTAGAACTTGTTCTCGTGCACGGTGAGCAGTGAGGCGTCGACGTGGTTGACCCCGTCCGCAGCCAGCAGCCGCGCGCTCCAGTCCGCGAGCAGCGCCGCCTTCTCCTCGTCGGGCACGGAGAACGGATCGATCTCGTACGACGAGATCCACGTACGGTCGGTGTGCACGGGCTCACCGGCGAGCTCCACGCGCTCGTCGGACCCGGCCGCGCGGATCACCTGGGCGGAGAGCTTCGCCATGGCCACGGCCTGTGAGGCGACCTTGGCGGCAGCGTCCAGCGTCAAATCCACGCCGGACGCGAAGCCCCAGGTGCCGCCGTGGACGACCCGCACCGCGTACCCGAGGTCGGTGGTGTCCGAGGACCCGGAGGGCTTGGCGTCCCTGAGCCGCCAGGACGCGCTGCGCACCCGCTCGAACCGGAAGTCCGCGTGCTCGGCGCCGAGCGCACGCGCGCGTGCCAGCGCGGCGTCGGCGAGGGCACGTAGGGGAAGCGCAGTGAAGGCTTCGTCGATGGTATGAGGCACCTGGGTCTCTTCCTGTCGGCATGAGGTGGGCGAGAGGCTGCACCGATCATGTCGCGGCTACCGGTGCGTGGACCACACGTTTGTGACCGCTGCCGGCAACTTTCTGTAGGGACCCGACAGCGAGTCCCGTAAGCCACTGTCGGTGCCCGAATGTCCGTGACCGCGACCGGCCCGATAGGTTTTCGGGGAAGCCGCCTGTCATCCACGTGCTCGGGCGGATGTGTCAGACCCCTATGGAAAGGGTGATCCGTTGAGCCGCTCGGTTCTCGTCACCGGAGGCAACCGGGGCATCGGCCTCGCCATCGCCCGCGCATTCGCCGACGCCGGCGACAAGGTCGCGATCACGTACCGCTCGGGTGAGCCGCCGGCCGGCTTCCTGGCGGTCAAGTGCGACATCACCGACTCCGAGCAGGTGGAGCAGGCCTACAAGGAGATCGAGGCCGAGCACGGCCCGGTCGAGGTTCTGATCGCCAACGCCGGCATCACCAAGGACCAGCTCCTGATGCGTATGTCCGAGGAGGACTTCACCTCGGTCATCGACACCAACCTCACCGGCACCTTCCGGGTGGTCAAGCGCGCCAACCGCGGCATGCTGCGCGCCAAGAAGGGCCGGGTCGTACTGATCTCCTCTGTCGTCGGTCTCTACGGCGGCCCCGGCCAGGCCAACTACGCCGCCTCCAAGGCCGCCCTGGTCGGCTTCGCGCGCTCCCTCGCCCGTGAGCTGGGCTCGCGCAACATCACCTTCAACGTCGTCGCGCCCGGCTTCGTCGACACCGACATGACCAAGGTGCTCACCGACGAGCAGCGTGAGGGCATCGTGAAGCAGGTGCCGCTCGGTCGGTACGCGCAGCCCGAGGAGGTCGCCGCGACGGTGCGGTTCCTGGCCTCGGACGACGCCTCGTACATCACTGGAGCCGTCATCCCCGTTGACGGCGGACTGGGAATGGGTCACTGAACACCATGAGCGGAATTCTCGAGGGCAAGCGCGTCCTGATCACCGGTGTGCTGATGGAGTCCTCCATCGCCTTCCACGCCGCCAAGCTGGCCCAGGAGCAGGGTGCCGAGATCATCCTGACCGCGTTCCCGCGGCCCACGCTGACCGAGCGCATCGCCAGGAAGCTGCCGAAGCCGACCAAGGTCATCGAACTCGATGTGACGAACGACGAGCACCTCGGGCGGCTGGCCGACATCGTCGGCGAGGAGCTCGGCGGCCTCGACGGCGTCGTGCACTCCATCGGCTTCGCGCCGCAGGACGCGCTCGGCGGCAACTTCCTCAACACGCCGTTCGAGTCGGTCGCCACGGCCATGCACGTCTCGGCGTACTCCCTGAAGTCGCTCACCATGGCCTGCCTGCCGCTGATGCAGAACGGCGGCTCGGTCGTCGGCCTCACCTTCGACGCGCAGTACGCCTGGCCGCAGTACGACTGGATGGGCCCGGCCAAGGCCGCCCTGGAGGCCACCAGCCGCTACGTCGCGCGCGACCTGGGCAAGCAGAACATCCGCTGCAACCTCATCTCCGCGGGCCCGCTCGCCTCGATGGCCGCCAAGTCCATCCCGGGATTCAGCGACCTGGCCGCCGTGTGGGACAACCGCTCCCCGCTGGAGTGGGACCTCAAGGACCCGGAGCCGGCCGGCAAGGGCATCGTCGCCCTGCTGAGCGACTGGTTCCCGAAGACCACGGGCGAGATCATCCACGTGGACGGCGGCCTGCACGCCATCGGAGCCTGATCTCCCATACGTCGTCGACGCCCCGTTCCCCCAGGGAGCGGGGCGTCCCCCGTTCGGCCTACCAGGCCGGGCGCGCACGGCCGGCAACTGGGCACCCTGGAATACGCGTTCACCTCGCGATTCCCTCCCCAGCACGGCCGAGGAGGTCCCCTTGTGCGCCTGTCCCGCAGTCTGGCCTCAGCGACCGCAGCCGTCTGCCTCGTGATCTCCCTGTCGTACGAAGCGATGCCGCACGCACGCGTGGAAGCGCCCGGAGCCGCGGCTTCGGAGCTGTTCGGCGCCTCCTGCCGCAGCAGGATCACCGGCTCCCGTGTGACCACCTACTGCCACAACCCCTATCCGCGCACCGACGGCGTCCGACTGCACATCGAGTGCGACCGCTGGTGGGACCTCGACAGCGACGGCGCCGAGGTCCAGGCCGGGCCCGCGCAGACCGTGCGGCTGACCGGCCGGTGCTGGAAAGAGGTCCGCTCGGTGTGGGTCAGCCACCGGAAGCTGGCGCGCTGAACCGGCCCGGACGGCACAGGAAGGGGTAACCGGCCGCCTCCTCGGCAGCCGCCGCCACGTCGCCCGCGCGGATCGCGTCGACGAGCCCGGCGTGGTCCATGTACGTCTCCGGCGTCAGCTCCTCGCCGACGTCCTCACGCAGCCAGTCCCGCAGCACCTCGCCGAGGTCCGCGTACATCTCGGTCATCACGTCGTTGTGGGAGGCGGCCACCACAGCCAGGTGAAAGGTGGCGTCCGCGGTCACGAAGGCCTCCGCGTCGCCCGACTCCCAGGCCTGGTCGCGCCGGACGAGAAGCGCGTCGAGCTGCTTGAGATCCTTCTCGGTGCGCCGCTCGGCGGCCAGCCGCGCCGCGGACGACTCCAGGGTGGAACGCAGCTCGGCGATGTGCCGGGGGTCCGCGTCGGCGAACCGGCGGTGCATCACGCCGGCCAGCTCACTGGTCGCCACGACGTACGTCCCCGAGCCCTGACGGATGTCCAGCAGACCGTTGTGCGCGAGCGCGCGGACCGCCTCACGGACGGTGTTGCGGGCGACCCCCAGCTGCTCGACCAATTCGGGCTCCGTCGGGATCCGGGAGCCGACCGGCCACTCGCCCGAGGTGATCTGGTTGCGCAGCGCGGCGATGACCTGCTCGGACAGCGCCGAGCGGCGGGGATGGCTCAGGGGCATGGCACACCTTCGCACGGGCGGGACGAACGAGGACGCCCCGGGGATGGACAACCAATCATCCCATGATTCTATGATGGGTGGCATGGCTAGCGAGGAAACCCGGACACTGAAGTCCACGACCCCACCCGGCTCTGCGACCGCACGCGGTTCCGCGATCACGCGCGATTCCGTTGCCGCGCCGGAGGAGGGAGCCGCAGTGCCCGCCACGCGCGCGTGGGCGGTGCGCCTGGTCGTCGTCGGCATCGTGCTGTCCGCTCTCAACCTCCGCCCCGCCATCACCAGCCTCGGCGCCCTCCTCGAAGAGGTGCGCGACGGACTCGGTATGAGCGGCAGCGTGGCCGGCCTGCTCACCTCGGTGCCCCCGCTGTGCTTCGCCGTCTTCGGCGTCATGGCCCCGCGTCTGGCCCGCCGTTTCGGCGCGGGCGCGGTGGTGTGCGCGGGCATGGTCGCCATCACGGCAGGTCTGCTCATACGGCCGTACACGGGCTCCACGGCGGGCTTCCTGGCCGCCAGCGCCCTCGCCCTCATGGGCATCGCCGTCAGCAACGTCCTGATGCCGGTCATCGTCAAGCGCTGGTTCCCCGACCGGGTCGGTTCCATGACCGGTCTGTACTCGATGGCCCTGGCCCTCGGCACCGCGGCCGCGGCCGCCGTGACCGTGCCGGTGACCGAGGCGCTGGGCGGGAGCTGGCAGTCCGGGCTCACGGTGTGGGCGGGGCTGGCCGCGGCGGCCGTACTGCCGTGGATCGCGCTCGCACGGGACCGGGGAGCCGCCCCGGCCGAGAGGCAGGCCGTGCAAGGGGTCTCCGGGCATGTCCACGCGCGCGTGGACGGGGCCGGTCCGGTCCGGCAGGTGCACGCGCGCGTGGAGCCGCCCACGTTGCGGATCACCCGGAGCCGGACCGCCTGGGCGCTCGCCGTGTTCTTCGGGCTCCAGGCCACCGCCGCCTACATCACCATGGGCTGGATGGCGCAGATCTTCCGGGACGCGGGCGTGTCCGCCGGCACGGCAGGACTGCTGCTGGCGGTCACCATGGTGATGGGTGTCCCGCTGGCCTTCGTCATCCCGCGCGTGGCCACGCGGCTGCCGCACCAGGGCCCGATCGTGATCGCGCTCGGCGCCTGCGGTCTCGCCGGATATGCGGGCCTGTACCTCGCCCCGGCAGCCGGCGCCTGGGCCTGGGCCGTCCTGCTCGGCGTCTCCAACTGCGCCTTCCCGCTGGCCCTCACCATGGTCGGGATGCGGGCCAGGACCGGCGCGGGTGTGGCCCAGCTGTCCGCCTTCGCGCAGAGTACCGGCTATCTGATCTCCATCCCCGGACCGCTCCTGGTGGGCGTGCTGTACCAGCACAGCGGCGGCTGGGGCCTGCCGATCGCGCTCATGGTCGGCCTGATGATCCCGCAGATGGCGGTCGGGGTGCTCGCGGGCCGCGACCGTACGGTGGAGGACGAGGCTGCCCGCTGAGGTCACCCCGGCAGCCTTGGTAAGAGGCCGGGGTGCGAGACTGGCCGTATGCCAGTGCTCGATCCGAATCCCCAGAACGGCCAGAAGAAGATGCTGCTGGTCTTCGGCTCGTTCTTCGCCATCTTCATCGTCATCGCGATCATCGCGACGATCGCCTCGCCCTGATCCGGGCACCTGTTCCCCGGTCCGACGGTGGGGTTAACCCCCTGTCCCCTAGGGGGTGAGTGTCAGGGTCAACTGGGTGGATCTCCGGATGGGTTGAGGGCCCCCGGTTCCGTAACTTCGAGATGTGACCGCGCCACACCGGTCACCGCCCACAGGCCACTCGAAGACAGCGGAGGCACTCATGTCGGCCCCTACGCACACCCCGCCCCACCCGGCGTCCCGGGGCGGCGTCGACATCCGGCTGCCCTGGTGGGCCCTCGCCCTGCCGACGCTCGCCTTCGTGGTGCTCCTGGCCCTCATCCTCAACCCCGCCGACGCGCACGCCGCGTCCGGTGACCCGGCCGTCACCCAGTTCCTGGAGCGCGTACAGCAACTGACAGCGCGCTGAGCACCCATAAAGCCGCCCGTCAACTACCCGCGCCCCGTGGCCTGTTTCATGCGAAGCTGGATCCCATGAGCGTCGCAGAACCCCGCAGGATTGTCCTTTTCCGGCATGCGAAAGCCGACTGGCCGCAAGTGACCGATCATGAGCGGCCGCTCGCCGACCGTGGCCGCAAAGAATCAGCGGAGGCCGGACGACGACTGGTCGACTCCGGCATCCCCTTCGACCTGGCCCTCTGCTCCACCGCGACCCGGACCCGTGAGACCTGGAAGCTCGCCGTGCAGGAGTTCCCGCACCGGCCGAAAACGGTCTACGAGGAGCGGATCTACGAGGCCTCTCCCGGCGAGCTGATCGCCGTGCTGAACGAGACCCCGGACGACGTGCAGAACGCCGTCCTGATCGGCCACAACCCGGGTGTGCAGGGTCTCGCCGACGTCCTCGCCGGCGCCGCTGAGGGTGACGCCCGCCAGCGGATGAGCGCGCGCGGCTTCCCGGCCGCCGCCTTCGCCGTCCTGACGTTCAGCGGCCCCTGGAAGTCCCTGGAGCCGGGCGTGGCCACCCTCGCCGACTACTGGGCACCGTCCGACTGACGGTGATCCCCACCGGTGCGTGACACAGCAGGGGCCCGGCACCACCATGGTGCCGGGCCCCTGCCGATGTGCCGGTCAGTCCTCCTCGTGCGCGTCCGCCGCCTCGACCTCTTCGCGGGTGACGCCCAGCAGGTACAGCACCGTGTCCAGGAAGGGAACGTTCACCGCGGTGTGCGCGGCCTCCCGCACCACCGGCTTGGCGTTGAAGGCGACCCCGAGTCCGGCCGCGTTGAGCATGTCCAGGTCATTGGCGCCGTCGCCGATCGCCACCGTCTGGGACAGCGGCACTCCCGCCTCGGCGGCGAACCGGCGCAGCAGCCGCGCCTTGCCCGCGCGGTCCACGATCTCCCCGGTGACCCTGCCCGTCAGCTTGCCGTCGACGATCTCCAACGTGTTGGCCTGGGCGAAGTCCAGCCCCAGCCGGTCCTTCAGATCATCGGTGACCTGGGTGAATCCGCCCGAGACGACCCCTACTTGGAAGCCGAGCCGCTTCAGAGTACGGATGAGGGTGCGGGCACCCGGCGTCAGCCGTACTTCGGAGCGCACCTTGTCGACGACGGAGGCGTCCAACCCCTCCAACAGCGCCACGCGCGCGTGCAGCGACTGCTCGAAGTCCAGCTCGCCGCGCATCGCGGCCGCGGTCACCTCGGCGACCTGGTCCTCGCAGCCGGCGTGCGCGGCGAAGAGCTCGATCACCTCGTCCTGGATGAGCGTGGAGTCCACGTCCATGACGACGAGCCGCTGGGCCCGGCGGTGCAGACCGGCGGCGACGACGGCCACGTCGACGCCGAGCTTGGCGGCGTCCGTGACGAGCGCGGTACGCAGCGCTTCGGTCGCCACGCCGGAGACCGCGAACTCGACGGCCGTGACCGGGTACTTGGCCAGCCGGAAGATACGGTCGATGTTGCCGCCCGCCTTGGCGATCTTGGCGGCGATCGCGGCGGTGGCCTCCGCGGTGAGCGGGTGACCGAGCACGGTGACCAGGGAACGCCCGAGCCCTCGCGGCCGGTTGTCGCCGAGACCGGAGATGATCTCCGCCTGCATCTTGATCGACTCGGCCCAGCTGTGGACGGTCGCCCGCAGGTCGCCCTCCAGTGCGCGGGGCGGCGCGGTCACGAGCGCGCACAGCACCATTCGGCCACGCGTGACGACCTGCTCGATGTCGACCACGTCGACCGAGTACGCGGCGAGGGTGTCGAAGAGGCCGGCCGTGATGCCCGGCCTGTCCTTCCCGAAGATCTTGACGAGAAGGGTGGGGACGTCGGAGGACGAGGTCTGCGAAGCGCTCATGGTGCTCCCACCGTATCCGGCACCCAGTGCCTTCTGCTCCCGAGGTCCGTCTGACGGACACGGAACACTCGGTGTCGAGCAGGTGGCGAGATCCTTACATACGGGACACGTCTTCGCTGCGGCGGGCTGGAGGGACCGGGGTGGGCTGCCGTGGGAGGCGGTCGTAGGGGGGAGGGGGCCGGGTCGGCGGTCGGCAGCGTTCCGCCCGGAGCCGACGACGCCAAGGGAACAGACGACGGCCATGTCCTACGGCTCCGCGAAGGCAGAAGCGACCTGGCCCTGCCTCCGACCAGGCTCCTGCGGCAGGCGCCGTATCAGCGCCGCCCTTTCGGCTTGCCCGGTGGCGGCGGCGGTGGCGGGGGAGGCGGTGGTGGCGGCGACTGACGGCCCTCGTCTCCGGAGGACGACCGTCGGCCGCCCGGCCGCTGCCTGGGAGGCCGTTGCGGTGAGCGAGGGGGCTGGTCGATCGGGCGGGCC